>CAKSFP010000029.1 GCA_934454585.1 uncultured Clostridia bacterium | reverse complement strand
CCTGTCAAATCCGACAAGCTGAAAGATTGCAAAAACATCCATCGTCAGGCAATGCGTGTTCGAGTCTCGTTTGCCTAGTCTTAACACACTTATATGATATCACAGTTGAGCCGATTTTGCAAATTATTTGACCTATTTTGTAAAGATTTTTTTGATGCACGGTGATAGAATTGTGTATAGAGATTATTGGTGATTTGCAATAAAAACGGAGGTACACAATGCTTGCGATAAAGAATGTGACGATTGTCATGCCCGATCATCTGATTCCCGACGGCGTCATTCTGACCGAGAACGGAAAGATAACCGACTTCGGCAGAAAACTTGAGATACCGCTCGGGGCGGAGATTATTGACGGCGGCGGAAACTACGCCGGACCGGGACTTATAGATATCCATACCCACGGAGACGGCGACAGATATTTTTATGACGATCCGCACACCGTGTCGGATACGCTTTTGCGCCACGGTGTGACGACTGTTCTTCCGGCGCTCTACTTCAACCTGACTGCGGATGAATACATAGCCGCCATGGATGTGATAGAGGACGCCGTTGGGAGAGGAAAATTCCGCAATTTCGGCGGTTACTACATGGAGGGACCGTATCTCAACCCAAAATTCGGCTGCAACAAAGAGCTGAACCCGTGGAAAGGTGCGATAGACCGTGCGGACTATGTGCCCGTCGCAGACCGTGCCGCAAAAAACGCCCGTGTGTGGTGCGTTGCGCCCGAGAGGGAGAATATTGAGGAATTTGTGGCGTATGCCAAGTCTGTAAATGACGGAGCCGTGTTCAGCGTGGCTCACAGCGAGGCGACACCGGGCGAGATTGAACGGCTCATGCCTTACGGACTCAGGCTCGGTACGCATCATACAAATGCAACGGGAACTCTGGAGAATTTCCCGGAATGCCGCGGTGTGTGCGTGGACGAGGCGGTGCAGTATAACGACGGGATATATGCCGAGATCATCTGCGATTTTCTCGGAATCCATGTTCATCCGTATCTGCAGAGGCTGATTGTCAAGATTAAGGGCAAGGACAGGATAATCCTCATATCTGACGCTTTTGTTGCCGACGGACCGCCGATACCCGGCTGTGAGGAGGCTTTTGACATAAATTTTGACCGCAGCGGAGAGATAGCCGGCTCGCGAATGACGCTCGACATAGCTTGCGCCAACATGATGATGCACACAGGTTGTTCGCTTTGCGATGTGTTCGGGTATGCATCAAAAAATCCCGCACGGCTGCTCAATATGCACACAAAAGGCGCAGTAAGAAAAGGTAACGATGCCGACATAATCATCGTTGACCATAGATTTAGTGTACTCAAAACAATTATAAAAGGAGAAGAATATCATGGAGATTAAATTTGAACCCTCAACCGACTTAAAATTTGTCCCCGGCGATTATGTGCCGTTTAAGGACAGAGAGATTTGCGAGCGTCTGCGTAAGATCAGCGGAAAGGATTTGGAGAAACATCCCAACCCCGATTTCAACATCAAAGTGATGATGAATCCGCACCCGGTACTCATAGCGACGCTGTTTTCGAGAATCAAAGAGGCGTCGGAGAACAACCGCAAGATAACGCTCATCCTCGGCAACCCCGAGCCGGAGACATATATTCCGCTTGCTCAGCTTATCAATTATTTCAATGTGGATTGCAGAAATGTTCACATATTCGCGATGGACGAGTGGGCGGACGATCAGGGCAACATCGCCCCCGAGACCTACAAGGCGGGATTTGCACATTCCATGCTCAAGTACCTTGTGTATCAGATTGACGAAAAGCTGCGTATGTCGCTTGAAAATGTGCATTACCCCACAACAAAGAACATAGCGGACTACTCAAAGATGATTACGGACTGCGGCGAGGGCGGAGCCGATATCTGCAGTTCATCTCCCGGATGGACGGGTCACATGGCGTTCATAGACCCCGTCAGCGAGTTTTTGCCGTCAATGAAGGACGGGCAGTATGATATTGACGAGTGGCTCAGCATGGAGGCGCGCGTGGTAACGCTGCATCCGCTTACCGTTGCGCAGAATTCACTCCACGGCGTATTCGGACAGAGCGGATATGTGGCGGATGTTCCGCCGAAAGCCGCTACCATAGGCCCCTCCGATGTGAAGAACGCGAGGGAGAGGATAGAGGTGCATGCACTGCTCACAAACAATACTTTCTCATCGTGGCAGCGAATGACCTCAAGACTGGTTCTCCACGGCCCCGTAACACCTCTGGTGCCGAGTTCTATGCTGCAGCTTATGAAAACTCAGGTTTATGTGAGCGAGGAGATCGCCGCACCCTTTGAGTGTTGGGAGAAAGTCGGATATTAATGCTTGAATGACAAACGAAAAAAGCAGTTGAAACCGTCGGGTTATACGATGGTTTCGACTGCTTTTTTATGTTCGCTTTTCATTGATTTTGCCGCGTCGGACAGGGCTATCACAGATTTTTGATATTCCGTCGGCGTCATGCCCGTTCGCAGCTTGAATTGCCTCGAAAAGTAATGGATACTGTCGTACCCGAGTTTGGCGGCAATTTGCGATATATTCATATTTGCAAAGATTTTTTTGGTGCACGGTGATACAATTTAATAAATTGATTTCACGGAGGTTTTGAATATGAAAAAAAAGACGATTGCACTTGTCAGCTGCGGCGGTAGGAGCAGAATTTATGCGGAAAATCTCACAAAACTCGGATGCGAGATAATCGCGGTTGCGGAGCCGCACCGGGAACTGAGGGCGGAGATTGCCGCAAAGTACGGCATACCAAAGCAATATGACGGCTATAGCGAGATGTTCTCCGACGGCGTCACGGCAGACGGAATAGTAATCGGAACCACGGACAAGCTGCATTTTGAACCGACCGTGACGGCAATAGAGCTGGGATACAAAAACATATTGCTTGAAAAACCGATTTCGCCGTCACTTGATGAGTGCTTTGCCATAGAAAAGGCGTCACGGGAGAATGGTGTAAACATTCAGGTGTGTCATGTGCTGAGGTATACCGAGTTTTACACCAAAATCCATGACATAATCGCATCCGGCGAGATAGGTGACCCGGTTGTGATTAACCACACTGAGGGTGTGGGCACGGTGAACATGGCTCATAGTTTTGTCCGCGGCATTTTCAGAAAAAAGCAGGAAAGCAGCCCTATGATTTTTTCAAAATGCTGTCACGATACCGACTTGTTGCTCTATCTCATCGGCAGAGATTGCATAGAAATTTCGTCGTTTGGGGGGAGATATCTGTTTCGCACCGAAATGGCGCCGAAGGGCAGCGCCGACAGGTGCATGGATTGCTCTGTTCGTGATGACTGCCGTTACAACTGCCTGAAACTCTATGATGAGGTGGAGTGGATAAGAGAGGCTGCGCTGAAACAGGGGGAATTTGACGACATACAAACCGCGCTTGAAAAAGGGCCTTACGGGAGGTGCGTATACCGTTGCGACAACGATGTTGTCGATCACCAGACCGTGAACATGAGATTTGACGGCGGTGTGACGGCAACCCTCACCATGACAGGCTTCCTGGACGGCAGAGTGACCGACATCGGCGGCACAAAGGGCAGAATCTACGCCGAGTTTTCAAACGGCACAATATCCGTATTCAACGGGATTACACGCAAAACGAAGGAATACCGCTGCGGAAATGACAGCGAGGGCGGCGACCACGGCGGCGGAGATTTCGGAATGTCAAAAGCGTTTTATGACAGTATGCTCGGCGGCGTGACCCACGGCACAGAGATATCTAACTCGGTTCAGAGTCATGTGATGTGTCAGGCTGCGGAGAAAGCCATGATTGAGGACAGAGTTGTAAGGCTTGATGAAATGAGATAAAAAAATCGGGAGGATGCGCTTTGCGTCCTCCCGAACCAAACTTACTTTTGAGTTATCTTGTTCAGTATCATTGTCACGATTATTATGACCGCCATGACGGCGAGTATGCCGAGCATACCCCACCCCATGTACTTCAGGTTATATATAAAATTCATTGGATTTATATTCATATCTGCCACTCCTTACATAAAGAAATTGAGTATCAGACCGCCGGCAATGACAGAGGCAATCTGACCGGAAACATTGACGCCGATTGAATGCATAAGCAGAAAATTCTGATTATCCTCGGCAAGACCCATCTTATGAACGGTTCTGCCGGACATGGGGAATGCCGAAATGCCCGCTGCGCCTATCATAGGGTTAATCTTCTTTTTGAGGAAGATATTCAGTATTTTTGCAAAAATCACTCCGCCGGCGGTGTCGAATATGAACGCCACAAGTCCGAGCCCCAGGATGATGAGAGTATCAATCTGTAAAAACAGTTCCGCCTGCATCTTGGTTGCGATGGTTATGCCCAAAAATATTGTGATGAGGTTTGCAAGAACTTTCTGCGCCGTCTCGGAAAGAGAGTTAAGCACACCGCACTCTCTTATCAGGTTGCCGAACATGAGGAAACCTATGAGCGACACAGAGTCGGGCGCCACAAGACCGGCAATCACGGTTATGATTATGGGAAAGAGTATTTTTGTGGTTTTGGACACCTGCTGTGCCTTATATTCCATGCGGATGAGGCGCTCTTTTTTTGTGGTGAGCAGTTTTATGACCGGCGGCTGAATTATCGGTACCAATGCCATGTATGAGTATGCCGCCACCATTATTGCGCCGAGATATTTTGAGTTGAGCATATTTGCAACGACGATTGATGTGGGACCGTCTGCCGCACCGATGACGGCTATTGACGCCGCGTCGTTTATATCAAAGAATATGGACGCTGTGCACAGGGTGAAGAATATGCCAAACTGCGCCGCAGCGCCGAAAATCATAAGTTTCGGGTTGGAGAGCAGCGGACCGAAGTCTATCATTGCGCCGATGCCTATGAACAAAATGAGCGGGAAAAGCTCGTTTGCTATGCCGGCGTCATACAGCGTCTGCAGCGCCCCGTCAACGCCTATGGCGCCCGAGTTCGGCAGATTGACCAGTATTGCGCCGAATCCCATCGGCAAAAGCAGTGTCGGCTCCATGTCCTTGGCTATGGCAAGGTAAATGAGCACTCCGCCGATTGCCCACATGACAACCATTTGCCAGGTAATATCACCTATGTTTGATAACAGAAATTCCAAGATTCCATACCTCCGTATATTGTGTTTATGCTTGTTTTCTATATTACCACATTATGAATGAATTGTAAATATATTATCTTGAATTTTAGCCAAATCTTATAAACATATAAAAAATACACTGCGAAGTGATAGGGTAACTTCGCAGTGCCTGAAATGGAATTTGGACTGAAAAATCTAATTCGCGCCGGACGAATGTGTATATTTTATTTTAAGTCGCTCGGACAGCAGTGCAGTAGCGCTGGACTCGCTTTGTTAAAATAAAAAAATACACTGCGAAGTGATAGGGTAACTTCGCAGTGCCTGAAATGGAATTCAGACTTACAAAATCTGATTTGCATCGGATGAATGTATATATTTTATTTTAAGTCGCTCGGACAGCAGTGCAGTAGCGCTGAACTCGCTTTGTTAAAATAAAATATACACATTCATCCTTATAAGCATCCTTGCAGAAATTAAACCTGTAAATTCCGATTATCGGTATTGTTTTGTAACGACGGTGTTTGCACCGAGACTTGCCGGCACATCTATTATCCGCTGATTCTCCGAACCGCGGAAACTGAGGGAGATGTTCCTTTTCTCCTCGACATATTCGCCGTCCACAAGCACATCGATATATGACAGCAACTCGTCGGTACATTCGCAGCGCGCCCGGCTTTCTTCAAGCAGCTCTTTGTCAAACAGATATCCGCTGTAGAACCAGATGCTCTTTTGCGGATAGATGCTGCGCACCCTCTTTATAAATGGCAGCAGTGCCCTTTGGTTGGCCGGCTCGAAAGGTTCACCGCCGAGAACCGTCAGTCCGTCGATATACGACGGCTCAAGCATGTCTATTATTTTTTGCTCTGTCTGCGCCGTAAACGGCTCGCCGAAATTGAAATCCCATGTTTGCTCGTTAAAGCAGTTTTTGCACCTGTGGGTGCAGCCGGATACAAACAATGATACCCTCACGCCGATGCCGTTTGCTATGTCGCAGTTTTTTATCTCTCCGTAGTTCATAATTGCCTCTTTACAGATGAAGGACTCTTTCTTTTATCTCCTGGGTGCGCCCCTGGTTCCAGAATTGCGTGCCTATGTAGCCGCAGGTGCGTCTTGCCACATTCATCTTTGTCTGATCTGTGTTGCCGCAGTTGGGGCACTGCCATATAAGTTTTCCGTCCTTATCCGTCTTAATCTGAATTTCGCCGTCAAATCCGCACACCTGGCAGTAGTCGGATTTTGTGTTCAGCTCCGCATACATGATGTTGTCGTAGATGAATTTCATCACGGCGATTACCGCATCAAGGTTGTTTTGCATATTCGGCACTTCCACATAGCTTATTGCGCCGCCGGGAGACAGCTCTTGAAACTGTGATTCAAATGCCAGTTTTTCAAATGCGTCTATCTTCTCCGTCACATGAACATGATAGCTGTTTGTGATATAGTTTTTGTCCGTGATTCCGGGGATTATGCCGAATCTCTTTTGCAGACACTTCGAAAATTTGTATGTGGTCGACTCCAGCGGAGTGCCGTAAATGCTGAAATCTATGTTCTCCTTTGCCTTCCACTCTTTTGTAGCTTTGTTGAGATACTTCATCACGCTCAACGCAAACGGTGTTGCGGTCGGGTCGGTGTGTGACTTGCCCGTCATGTACTTCACACATTCGTAAAGTCCGGCATACCCGAGGGATATTGTGGAATATCCTCCGTAGAGCAGTTTGTCTATCTTTTCTCCCTTTTTCAGCCTTGCCAGGGCGCCATACTGCCAGAGTATCGGCGCGGCATCGCTCAGAGTGCCTTTGAGTCTGTTGTGACGGCACATAAGCGCGCGGTAGCACAGGTCGAGTCTTTCATCGAATATTTTCCAGAATCTTTCCATGTCTCCGCCGGACGAGAGCGCCACATCAACGAGGTTTATCGTAACAACCCCCTGGTTGAATCTGCCGTAATACTTGGGTTTGTTCGTCTCCGGATCGACATACGGGGTGAGGAACGAACGGCAGCCCATGCAGGTGTAGCAGTGACCTTCGCCGTTTTTGTCTACCTTGAGGCGCAGCATCATTTTTTCTGATATATAGTCCGGAACCATGCGCTTTGCGGTGCATTTAGCCGCAAGCCGCGTCAGGTAATAGTACTTGGAATCCTCGTGTATATTGTCCTCCTCAAGCACATATATCAGCTTTGGGAACGCCGGGGTAATCCATACGCCGGCTTCGTTCTTCACGCCGACTATGCGCTGACGGAGCATTTCTTCTATTATCATTGCAAGGTCGTGCTTTGTCTGCGCGTCCTTTGCTTCGTTGAGGTACATAAACACTGTTACAAAAGGTGCCTGACCGTTTGTTGTCATCAGCGTTACAACCTGGTACTGAATCATCTGGCAGCCTTTTTCTATTTCGGCACGCAGTCTTTTTTCGACTATTTCCGCAACGATTTCTTCGCTCGGCGCTGCGTTTATGGCAGCTATCTCCACTTCCACATCGCGGCGGATTTTTTTGCGGCTCACATCAACGAACGGTGCCAGGTGAGTGAGCGATATACTCTGACCGCCGTACTGTGACGACGCTACCTGGGCGATTATCTGAGTTGCAATGTTGCACGCCGTGGAAAAACTGTGCGGCTTTTCTATCATCGTGCCTGATATAACCGTTCCGTTTTGCAGCATATCTTCAAGGTTCACCAGGTCGCAGTTGTGCATATGCTGGGCAAAATAGTCCGCATCGTGAAAATGTATAAGTCCTTCCTCGTGAGCCTTTACTATATCTTGCGGCAAAAGGAGTCTTTTTGTGATGTCCTTGCTTATCTCGCCTGCCATATAGTCGCGCTGAACGCTGTTGACGGTCGGATTCTTGTTGGAGTTTTCCTGTTTTACTTCCTCGTTGTTGCACTCTATGAGGGTGAGAATCTGATCGTCCGTCGTGTTGGTCTTGCGCACGAGCGCACGGGTATAGCGGTATGTAATGTATGCCCTTGCTACGGTAAAAGCCTTTCTGTCCATTATTTCATTTTCCACAAGGTCTTGTATCTCCTCGACACTGAGTGCCCTTGTGGCACTGAGACATTCTGCGGACACCCTGTCCGCAATCTCGCGGATCTGCTCTGTACTCAGACGCATATTTTGCGCAACGCTGTTGTTTGCTTTTGTAATCGCCACTATTATTTTTGATATGTCGAATGTGGCCTCCGTACCGCTCCTTTTAATGATTTTCACGACTGTTCTCCTCCTGCCATATAGATCTTGCGCCGCCGGGCGGCAAAAAATACGCTCCCGATTCGATGTGGTGCAAAAACGAATTCGATGAACGAAACAAGTTGCTTTTATATTTTTTGTGTTCGCAATATTAATTATACCATATATAGTGGAAATGTCAACACATAAACACAATATTTTGATGATTTTTTCAAAATCGGCTGTGAAATGCAGACGGCAGAGTGGGTTTGAGATTATAGTAATTTGTAACAAAAAAATCGTGCCGCAGAAAGTAAAAAATACGGGTTCGGGTCCCGCTTGCCTAAAATGCCGAACATATTAAATTATATCACCAAAATCGAAAATGTCAATGCATAAAAAAAGGTTATTTTCAGTGTAAAATCCGCAAAGGCATGAGGGACTGTTGTTTTGAGAATAATAAAAAATTCGGAAAAATTTTTTGACGGATTTTTTGTGAAACAGCAGCTTGCTGTAGAAATTTATGTGTTGAAAAAATCGGATTTGTATGGTACAATGTACTCATAAACTTTGGAAAATGTATTCAGTACTTTTTGGAACTCGATTTGGCTGTGAAAAAGGTGGGAGAGTTGTGATATGCCCGACATAACTAAGATTGACAAAAACCTTGCGGTGCAAAGCGACAATGCCGACGACACCGTATATTATGATGTGACTAAAGAGCCGTTCGGGATATTCGGCGTCATGAAACCTGCCGGCGACTCGGACAAATTCAGAAGAATGCCCACCGACATCGCAAAGCGCGTGAACGAAGGTGTGAAAATGCTGCACTCAAACACCGCCGGCGGTCGGATTCGTTTTCGGACGGATTCGCCGTATATATCTATAAAGGTGCAGATGCCCTCGGTATGCCGTTTTCCGCATATGCCGCTCACCGGCACATCGGGATTTGACATATACAGGGTGAGCGGCGGCGAACAGATTTATCTCAGTTCGTTTGTCCCGCCGTATGAGATGAGTGACGGATACACATCCGTATGCGGCACGGGCGACAGAGACTGCGAGACGGACTACATAATAAATATGCCGCTCTATAACGATGTTTCAAAGCTCTTTGTCGGCATAAAAAGGGGTTCGAGCCTTAAAAAGAGCGTCTCCGAATACAAACCGGGATTGCCCATTGTCTATTACGGCAGTTCGATAACCCAGGGCGGCTGCGCATCGCGCCCCGGCAATTGCTATCAGAACATTATCTCGCGTGAAATTAACAGAGATTATGTAAACCTCGGATTTTCGGGAAGCGCAATGGCGGAGCAGGAGATGATCGATTACATAAAAAAACTTGACATGAGCGTTTTTGTGTATGACTACGACCACAACGCCCCGACGGCGGAGCACCTTGAAAAGACTCACAAACACATGTTTGACGAGATACGCGCCGCAAAGCCCGATCTGCCGATAATAATGCTGTCAAGACCGAGCGCGGTGGTATATCCCGACACGCGCAGGAGACTCGACATAATAAGGAACACTTATGAATTTGCAATTAAAAACGGCGACAAAAATGTGTACATGATTGACGGCGGAGAAATGATGCGAAAATTCTGCGGTAACGATGGCACGGTGGACAACACTCACCCGAATGACCTCGGTTTTGCCGCTATGGCAAGGGAAATTGGCGGCATCATAAAGAAACTGATGTGACTTTAACACACAAATGTTTGGTTTTTTGTATTTTTATGTTGCATTTTCTTTGAATGTGTGTTATACTTGTGTTGTATGATGTGATTATAATAATTTAACTACATATAAAGGAAGCATCGATTATGGAAAACTTCACGATTAAAACCAGAATCAATTTCGGCTCGGATGCGCTCAAGCGACTGGAACAGATACCTTACAGAAAGGTTCTTGTCATAACCGATCCGTTCATGGCAAAGAGCGGCATGATAAAGCTTGTCACGGACAGGCTTGATTCCGGCGCCATAAAGTATGAGCTTTTCACCGAGGTTGTGCCCGATCCGCCGATATCTAAAATATCTCTCGGCGTGGGCGCCATGTCGCAGTATCAGCCGGATGCACTCGTTGCGGTCGGCGGCGGTTCTGCCATAGATTCCGCCAAGGCTATAAACAAAGTGTACTCGCAGATTGCCAATGCCGGGACAGTGCCCATGGTTGCCATACCGACTACCAGCGGAACAGGTTCCGAGGTGACCTCATTCGCAGTTATCAGCGACCCCGAGGCGAACTGCAAATATCCGCTCATAAATGATGATATGCTGCCTGTCGAGACTATTCTTGACGCCGAGCTTGTAAAGAGCGTTCCGGCAAACATCACGGCAAACACGGGCATGGATGTGCTCACTCACGCCATAGAGGCCTTTGTAAGCACAAATCACAATGATTTTTCAGACGCGATGGCAGAGAAGGCAATTGAGCTTTGCGGCGAATATCTTCTTCGTTCATATGCGGACAACAACGACACCGTTGCAAGGGAAAAAATGCACAGTGCGTCATGTCTTGCCGGCATTGCGTTTAACAGCGCGTCGCTCGGCGTAAACCACGGCATTGCCCATGCAATAGGTGCGCATTTCCACATTCCGCACGGTCAGGCAAACGCCATGCTGCTGCCGAAGATTGTGGAGTTCAACAGCGGAGTTACCGGCATAACAAGAAAACATGATGAGTGCAACCCGTGTATTAGCAGATATGCGCGCATTGCAAACACCCTCAGTCTGAGCGCACCTTACAGCGTGTATTCGGTCAGAGCACTCATCAATTGGCTCAATTTCATGATTTCCGAGATGAAGATTCCCGAGAGCATCTCTAAATGCGGTGTGGATAAGTACAAGTATTTTTCGGAGATTGACGAGATGGCGAAGAACGCCCTTGCGGATGCGTGCACGGCGACAAACCCGATTGTGCCCACCGTTGAAGATATAAAGAGAATACTTACCGAATTGTATTGATAGAATTATAACGCCCGGTTTCGCCCATGCGGAATCGGGTTTTTCGCGATTTTTTCACGATTTTTTCACAATTTTTGCGTTTTTTCGCTGGAAAAGTATCTTTCTTTGCTGAAAATTAACTGTGAACAAACCAAGAAATTTTAATAAAACTATTGTTAAATTGTTTTTAATTTGTTATAATAGTTACAGTGGGTCGCTGTGGACAATTTTTCCTGAGCACCGATCACAAAAACTACATAGCGACATTTGAAAGGATGAGAATATGAGTTTTATAGAGAAAATTTTCGGCACTTACTCGTCGAGAGAGATCAAACGGGTAATGCCATTGGTGAAAAAAATAAATGCGCTCGAACCGGAGATTGAGGCGCTGAGCGACGCGCAGCTGCGTGCAAAGACAGATGAATTCAAAGCAAGGCTTGCAAAAGGTGAGACTCTCGATGACCTGCTGCCCGAGGCATTTGCCGTTGTGCGTGAGGCGTCAAAGAGAGTGCTTGAGATGCGTCACTTCGATGTTCAGCTCATCGGCGGCATTATTCTGCATCAGGGCAGAATAGCCGAGATGAAAACAGGTGAAGGAAAAACGCTTGTCGCAACGCTCCCGTGCTATCTCAATGCGCTCGGCGGCAAGGGTGTTCATGTGGTAACGGTCAATGAATACCTTGCAAAGCGCGACAGCGAGCAGATGGGCAAGATTCACCGCTTCCTGGGGCTCACCGTCGGTCTTATCACTCACGGGCAGACTCCCGAGGAGAAGAAAGCCGCATATAATGCGGATATAACCTATGCCACAAACAATGAACTCGGATTTGATTATCTGCGTGACAACATGGTTATATATAAGGAAAACATGGTTCAGCGCGGTCACAATTTTGCCATTGTCGATGAGGTTGACTCAATCCTCATAGATGAGGCGAGGACTCCGCTTATCATATCCGGCATGGGTGACGCGTCTACAGAGCTTTATACTCTTGCCGACAGGTTTGCAAGAGGCTTAAAGAAAAAAGTTGTTGTGGAGGAGGACACAAAGGAATTCTCCGATGACGGCGAGGCGGACTATGTTGTGGACGAAAAGGCACATACCGCCACATTAACCGCCGCCGGCATAAAGAAAGCCGAGGAGGCTTTTCACCTGGAGAACCTTTATGACCCCGAGAACATGACGGTTGCTCACCATATCAACCAGGCAATCAAGGCTTACGGAATTATGAAACGCGACAAAGATTATGTCGTAAAAGACGGCGAAGTTATCATAGTGGACGAGTTTACGGGGCGTCTCATGGTCGGTCGCCGCTACAATGAGGGTCTGCACCAGGCAATAGAGGCAAAAGAGGGAGTGGAGGTTGCACGCGAGAGCAAGACCCTTGCCACAATCACATTCCAGAACTTTTTCAGACTGTATGACAAACTCTCCGGTATGACCGGTACTGCGCTTACAGAGCAGGAGGAATTTCAGGAGATATACAAACTCGACTGCGTTGCCATACCGACCAACGAGCCGATGATAAGAATAGACAACCCCGACGCCGTGTACAAGACCGAGGCAGGCAAGCTGCGCGCCGTTGTGGCGCAGATAGAGGCGTGCCACGCAAAGGGGCAGCCTGTGCTTGTGGGCACGGTCACCATAGATAAATCCGAGCTCATCAGCGGAATGCTCAAACGCCGCGGCATTAAACATGAGGTGCTCAATGCCAAGTACCACGAAAAAGAGGCGGAGATAATAGCCCAGGCAGGTAAAAAAGGCGCCGTAACCATAGCCACCAACATGGCAGGCCGCGGCACGGATATCATGCTCGGCGGTAATGCGGACTATCTTGCACGCAGGGAGATGAAAAAACTCGGATATGAGGACGAGGTTATCAGCGAGTGCACCGGTTTTGCCGAGACAGATGACGAACAGATTCTTGAGGGCAGAGCCAAGTACAACGAACTGAAAGATAAGTTTAAGTCGGAGATTGCCGGCGAGAGAGAGGAAGTCAAGGCGGCAGGCGGTCTGTTCATAATCGGTACGGAGCGCCACGAATCCAGACGAATAGACAATCAGCTGCGCGGCCGTTCCGGCCGTCAGGGCGATGTCGGCGAATCGAGATTCTACATCTCCCTCGAGGATGATCTCATGCGCCTTTTCGGCTCGGAGAGACTTTCCGCAATGGTAGAAAAACTCGGACTCGGCGAGGACGAGGCAATAGAGGCGAACATCCTTTCCAACGCCATAGAAAATGCGCAGAAACGCGTTGAGGGGCGCAACTTCCAGATCAGAAAACATGTGCTCCAGTATGACGATGTGATGAATGTTCAGCGTAATGTCATCTACGAACAGCGCCGCAAGGTGCTCGACGGCGAGAACATCCACCCGAGCATTGTCAATATGATAGAAAAATTCATAGACGATACCGTGGACTTCTACACTCAGGGTGAACTTGTGGACGACTGGAGATTAAATACTCTTGTCGAGACGATGGAGCACGCTTTTGTGCCTCAGGGCGAAGTTGAGTATACAAGAGATATGTTTGACTACCTCACCAGAGACAGAATCAAGCTTGACTATCACGAGATTGCCGAGCGCCGCTATGCAGAGCGCGAGGAGGAGATAGGCAGCGAGATGATGCGTGAACTGGAGAGAATCATATTGCTGCGTGTGGTTGACCAGAAGTGGATGGACCACATAGACGATATGGACCAGCTCAGACAGGGCATAGGCTTGCGTGCTTACGGTCAGCGCGACCCGATTATCGAGTACAAAGAGGAAGGCTTTGCCATGTATGAAGCGATGCTTGCCGCTATAAACGAAGATGTGGTCAAGCTTATATTCAACATAAGGGTGAGAACCGATATGCACCGCGAACAGGTGGCTCAGCCGACTGCGGAATCGCACGGTGATGAGGAAGAAACCGAGAAAAAGCCTGTTAAAAGAGGCGAGAAAATCGGCAGAAACGACCCGTGTCCCTGCGGCTCGGGCAAGAAATACAAAAAATGCTGCGGCAGATGATTTTTTGCGAAACACGCGGCAATAAAAGAGGTGAATAATATTGTTAGAGTATGATGAGTACAAAATTGAACTGCAGAATATGCAAGACGGTATTAAAGATTTGAGGGATTCACTTTGACATTGACGGACTCAATGCAAAGATAGCCGACCTGGACGAACAGGCGGCGCAGCCGGGATTTTATGACGACCTGGCAAACAGTCAAAAGGTTCTGCAAAAATCAAAGAATCTAAAGGATAAAGTAGATAAGTTCGCAAGACTGGAGTCGCTCTATGAGGACACGCTTGTGCTCATAGACATGGCGAATGAGGAGGACGACTCCACCATGCTTGACGATGTCAAGTCGGCGGTGGCGGAGATTAAATCCACCCTGGAGACCATGACTCTCGACACACTGCTCTCCGGTGAGTACGATGCGAACAACGCCATATTGTCACTGCATGCCGGTGCCGGCGGCACCGAGGCTCAGGACTGGGCGGAAATGCTGCTGCGTATGTACACGCGCTGGGCAGAGAGACACAATTTCGGCGTGCAGACTCTCGATATGCTCCCGGGCGATGACGCCGGCATAAAGAGCGTCACCATATTGATATCGGGCGAGAATGCCTACGGATATCTCAAGGCGGAAAAGGGTGTGCACAGGCTTGTGCGCATATCTCCGTTTGACGCATCCGGCAGACGCCACACATCGTTTGCTTCGGCAGATGTCATGCCGGAGTTTAATGAGGACATAGAGATCGACATCAATCCGGACGACCTTAGAATAGACACATTCCGTTCGAGCGGCGCCGGCGGTCAGCACATCAACAAGACATCGTCCGCCATAAGAATCACTCATATACCGACAGGCATTGTGGTGTCGTGTCAGAATGAGCGTTCTCAGCATCAGAACAAGGACATGGCGATGAAGATGCTCTATTCCAAGCTGATGGAAATCAAGGAGCGTGAGAATAAGGAAAAAATAGCCGACATCAAGGGCGAGCAAAAGGAAATAGGCTGGGGCAGCCAGATAAGGTCATATGTTTTCCACCCCTACAACCTTGTTAAAGACCACAGGACCAACTATGAGATGGGCAACATCAATGCGGTTATGGACGGCGACATAGACGGCTTTATCAATGAATATCTCAAAGAGGCAAGCCTCGGTACACTTAATCAAAAATAAGGAGAATTTATCATGAACAAAAGCATAAAAACCTTTGTCGCAGGTGTGGTTCTCGGCGCTGTGGTTGTCGCTGTGCCGGCATTTGCGGATGATATTTACGAGAACATAAGCGTTGTGCGCAACACACTCAAGGTGACTATCGACGGCGTCAGCTTTAACGGCGACAACTTTGTGTACAACGACACTACATATGTGCCGCTGCGCGCAGTTTCCGAGGCGCTCAATAAAGGCGTTGAGTACGACAAGGAGACCAACACCGCGCGCATAGTGACGGATTGTTCGTTCAAGTTCGGCGGCGAGGTGATAGGCACCGTGAACGGCTATTCCGTAACCGACGGTATGTATGCCGCTTACGAGAAGCACATGACCGCGGTCAACACCTATGCAAGTGACGAGGAAAAGGACGCTGCAATCAAAAACGAGATAGAGAACAATGTGTTCATCTCTCAGATTGCCGACGCACTCGGATATCACATAGACTACAGCTATGTAAAAAACTATGACAATATGCTGCAGTTTATATATATGCAGAACGGCGGCGAGGAGGAATTTAAGAAAAAGGCTGAGGAACAGGGCTATACCAAAGATATGTTCAAGCATATCCGCGAGATTGAACACCTCAAGTCGCAGATATACGGTTCCGAGGATTTCTCCAAGCTGGATAATGACAAGAGAGTTCAGCTGCTCAGCGATATCATAACCGAAGTAAAAAAAGAAGCGGTTATTAAGTGGAACTGAAAACAGAAAACAGGAAAATAGTAAATAGAGCACGGCGGATGATTGATGTGACCCCCAAAAGTTAGACTTTTTATAGCGTAGTAGTTTTAACGACTGCTACGCTATTTTTATGAATTTGAATTAATATTTTGGGTAAAAGAGTCGAAAATATTAATTGCATATAATATAATTGGAACAAAATTTTTGTCGTCAGTCAACAAGTCTTGAACTGTAGCTGATATTTGTGATTGTAAATGACGGAAACCATTCCCGATTTTGAATTTATTTTCAAAAAACGGGAATGGTTTTTGTTTTTTCGGGTAGACGAAATGTGCCGTGAAATAGGGTAAAATTAAAGAAAACCGAATTTTTTTGACGGAATCACGGGGAAGTTATGCAAACAAAAATGTCCTTAGGCAATGCATGTTCGTAAACATAATATTTAAGGATGAAAAATAATTTTTTTGCAAAAAAGTATTGACAAATCCGCAGATTGTATGTATACTATAATAGTTGCGAATGCTGTTGTAGCTCAGTCGGTAGAGCACTTCCTTGGTAAGGAAGAGGTCGGCAGTTCAAATCTGCTCAACAGCTCCAAAATAAAAACCTCAAGGTTGATAGAAACCTTGAGGTTTTTATTTTGTATTTCGGTTTCAAATAAACCTTTAGACTGTGCGGTTTTCGGAATACATCTTGTAAAAGTGCTGTTATGCGATAATGTTTTCTACTTATCGGCAGCACATTTTTGGGGTCGGAATTGCCCGAAAATATCCGTTTCAATCAAAAAATGAAACCGTAAAATTTTACCCCGACCTTTCGTGTCAATCGTTTACCCTTTCGTGTCAACTGTTCGACATTTCGTGTCAAAGGTATGATTATGCACATTAAAATATCAAATATTTCTCAGTGCGAAGTTACAGATATTTTTCCGTTATACTGAGTTTGTTTTCACTGATTTCTGTCGGTGTTCCGCTTGCCGCTTCCGTCCGCCCGGTCTTATGTCAATAATATAATCGGCATTGCGAATGGCATTTGATTTTCTGCTGTTTACTCCGGTATCCCAAAAATCATAATAAAATACTAAGTGAAAATAACGGATAAATATTTTTATACAACGAATTTTTGTATTGCTTTTTTAATTCTGTCGATTTCGGTTTTGTCGTCTGTCCCAATAACAAGCGTCAAAGCTTTGCTTAAATCCACGCTGAAAATTCCCATAATGGATTTTGCATCAACAACAAACCTGTCTGCAACTATATCAAAATCACAGCCGAAGTCGGTAACATATTCTACGAATTCTTTCACATCATCAACAGTATCCAGTTTTATTTTAATTTCACTTATCTTCGTATCGCCAATAAGAGCTAAAATATCCTCTTCGCTCGGCATTACTTTAAGCGCACCTTTTTTTGTGGTAATAAGCGAAGCTCCCGCATTTGCAAAGTCCAGGATTTTTTTTAGCTTTCTGTTGTCAAACGCAGAAATATCATCGTCTGTCACAAAGCTTAATGCACAGCCGAAAAAAGTATCTCCGGCGCCTGTTTTTTCGATTGATGTAACATTATAAACAGGTGATTTTGCTTTTGCACTTCTTGTATATGCACAACTTCCGTCAGCCCCGAGAGTTATAAATACAAGCTGAATATTCGGATATTTTTCAAAAAGCTGCATTGAAGCTTTATCATAATCATTATGCCCGAACATAAATTCAATTTCATTATCTGATATTTTCAGTATATTGCATTTTGAAAATCCGTATTCTATTTCGGCTCGTGCGTCATCAAGGCTTTTCCACAGCGGTTCACGGAGATTTGGGTCAAAAGAAATTAAAGCTCCGTTTCTTATTGCCGTCTCAACAGCAAACCTTGTAGCCTTGCGAACACCGCTGTGAGTAGATGAAAGTGTTCCGAAATGGAATATTCTTGACTCTCTTATTAAATCCACATTAACCTCATCTTTCGTCAGCATCATGTCCGCTCCGGGGTTTCTTATAAAGCTGAATTCTCTTTCACCGTTTGCGCCGGTATGAACAAACGCAAGAGTTGTCGGCACTGATTGATCAAAAATAATGCCATCCGTATTTATCCCCTCACTTTTAACCGCATCGGAAAGCTGCCTTCCAAATATATCATTACCCACCTTGCCGATAAAGGCAGTTTTTTTGCCGAGCTTTGAAAGCATCGCAAGCACATTGCACGGTGCACCGCCGGGATTTGCCTCGAATAACGGATTTCCCTGTTGACTCGTTCCGTTTTCGGTAAAGTCTATAAGCAATTCTCCGAGAGCTGTCACATCATATTTTTTCACTTCATTTCACCTCACTACGCAGAATATAAGTCATAATTTTTACCTGTAATTTCTTCGGTAAGACCATATACAACATTGCTTATAACATATTCGCCGTTATTGATAAATACTTCAACGAGATGCTCATCAACATAAATCTCAAGTTCATATCCGTCGTTAATAACAGGGGTTTCGGCAATAAGTCTGTAGTTACCCTTTATGTTAAATACTTCTGAACGATCCGTCGCAATCTTATCGTTTTCACGCTTTATTACATATCCGCCGACATTGATGCTTTCTCCGTTTTTTAGTGTTGTTTTCAGCATATACCCTGATTTTTTCGGGGCAGACAGCTTTGTTACAAACGAATTTTTAACATTCGTATGCGGTCTTATATATACATGATTATTCTTTACATCGACAATTCTCGGAATACACATCATACCGCACCATTCGCCTTTTTCGGTGATAACCGTCTCGGGCATTCTCGCCCAGGCAATAACAACACGGTTTCCGTCCTTATCGGTCGTGCTTTGAGGTGCATAAAGGTCAATTCCGTAATCAAAAAGCTGATAATCCTCGGAAAGCTCCATTTTGCCTGTATTTTCATCGAATGAAGAAAGCATGCAAACCGTAACGGAATCATATCCGTTTCCGTCATTGAAAAATCCCATCGGGGAGAAGATTGTCACTCCCTTTCCGTCAATCTCGAAGAAATCGGGACATTCCCACATCCAGCCGAAGCCGTCTTTTTCGCAATAGTTGAGATATTGCCATGTTTTCAAGTCCGAGCTCTTATAGAAAAGCAGTCTGCCGTTTTTATCGACGGTACTTCCGAGAACCATATACCATGCATCTTTGCCGCGCCACACCTTAGGGTCGCGAGTATGATTTTTGTCGCCTATTTTTTTATATTCTATGGGTGGAATAACGGTTTTTTTGTCCGTTATATTGTCGAATTTCATACCATCTTCTGAAGTTATCATAAGCTGTGCCGCCGTGAATGCATCATTAATACAGCAGTTTATATTTTCGGGATCTTCTTCAGCATAATTAACTCCCGTATAGTAAATATACATTTTGTCTTTATATTCAATCGCACTGCCCGAAAAGCATCCGCTTCTGTCATCTGTCTTGGACGGAAAAAGAGCAATGCCTTTTTCCTCCCAATTGACAAGGTCTTTGCTCACGGCGTGTCCCCAATGCATTCTTCCCCAATGAGCGGAATACGGAAAGCATTGATAAAACAAATGATACCGACCTTTATACCATATAAACCCGTTGGGGTCATTTATCCAGCAGTTTGGAGCCTTAAAATGAATTTTTTGCATAATGTTCTCCTTTCAGAAAAGACTTTTCTCTGTCTGTTTATCAAAAAAATGTATTTTTGACGGAATAAACACAAAATCGATGGTATCGCCCGGCTTGCTTATTTCATATTTTGAAACTCTTGCAATTGTTTGGGTGTTTGCAAAGTTGAAATAAAGGTTATTCTCATTTCCCATAATTTCGACATTTTCAACAGTTGCAACCATTTTATTTTTTTTGTAAAGATCCATATTTTGTGCATCAACCTTAATATCCTCGCCTCTGATTCCGATAATAAATTCGCCTTCTTTTCCGGCGAGATGTGACACAACGGAATCCGGAAGATCAATACTGCTTCCGTCAGAGAACACAACAGTGTTTCCCTTAATATTAACATCATAAAAATTCATTTGGGGCGAACCTATAAATCCTGCCACAAATTTATTTGCCGGGTGTTCATAAAGATCCATCGGTTTTCCGACTTGCTGAATAATGCCGTCTTTCATAATTACAATTCGATCCGCCATCGTCATAGCCTCAACTTGGTCATGCGTCACATAAATAGTAGTGCTTCCGAGTTCGCGATGAAGCCTGCTTATTTCCGTTCTCATGCTGACTCTGAGCTTTGCATCAAGATTCGAAAGAGGTTCGTCCATAAGAAACAATTCTTGATTTTTCACAATAGCACGCCCGAGAGCAACTCTTTGGCGTTGTCCGCCCGAAAGATTTTTCGGCTTTCTGTACCTGTATTCCGAAAGGCCCAAAACATCGATTGCCCAGTCCACTTTTCTGTTAATTTCATCCTTGGGAACCTTCATGTTTTTAAGGCCGTATGAAATATTCTTCTCAACCGTCATATGCGGATAAAGAGCATAGTTTTGAAATACCATTGAAATGCCCCTGTCGCGCGGCAACACCGTGTTCATACGATTTCCGTTAATGTACAAATCACCGCTTGTTATTTCTTCAAATCCGGCTATCATTCTGAGCGTCGTCGATTTTCCGCATCCCGAAGGTCCTACAAATGCGATAAATTCGCCTTTATCTATTGAAAGATTGAAATCGGTAACCGAATTCTTTTCCGCACCCGCATATCTTTTGCACACATTTTTCATTTCTATAAAACTCATAGTTTAACCCTCCTTAGAACCTGTTGAAATAACACCTTCCACAATTTGTTTTGAGAAAAACGAATAAATTATGATAACCGGAATTGTAATAAGCGTGATAACCGCAAGTGTTTGCCCCATTGTCGTATTGTCATTGGATGTGATGGAATTAAGACCGATTTGTGCCGTTAAAAGATTGCTTGATGTAAAAACAAGTGACGGCCAAAGATAGTCATTCCATACATTAAGGAAAGTAAAAACACTTACTGTTGCCACAACGGTTTTGGACATAGGCAGAACCATTGTGAAAAAATACTTCACGGGATTACAATGATCCAGCTGTGCCGCTTCCCATACATCATCCGGTAAGGCTACGAAAACTTGCCTGAATAAGAAAATATTAAACGGATTTACAATCATCGGAAGAATATATCCGAAAACAGTATTAAGAAGACCCATTTTAGAAACAAACATAAAGTTTATTGTGATAATTGTTTCTGTCGGTATAACCATAAGCATCATGATTACCGCAAGCCATCTGTCACGGAAAGGAAACTTGATTTTTGCAAGCGCATACCCCGCAAGCCCGTTTACTATTATACCGGAGACAATCATTATTGCCGCATAGAATAATGTGTTTAGCATATAGCGTATAAAGCTTGTATCGAAAAGAATTGCTTTGTAGTTATCAAAAAAACCTTTCCCCGGTGCGGGTGGTACAAATGCCATTGCCGAATTCATATCCGCCGTGATTGCCGCGTCCGGCTTAAAAGAGTTTGCAAGCATCCAAATCACGGGAAACAGGAAAAACAGTGACATAATAAGCATGATTACCGCAAGAGCTATATTAAATATTTTTTGCTTTTTTCTTTTCATGTCTATCCTCCTTATCCCTGGTCAGAACTGTCTGAATAATTGTAAGTATCACAACGAATACGGTAAACACAATAGCCATAGCGGACGCAAGTCCTATTTCCCAGTTTACGGTGCCCGTTTCGTAAATGTCGTAAACGATTGTATATGTCGAATGTGACGGGCCGCCGCCGGTCATTACCATAGGCTGAACTATCATTCTGAATGCGCCTATTGTAACGGTTATAAATACAAATACGCAAAGAGGCTTAAGCTCGGGAAGTGTTATATCTTTAAATCTGCTCCATGAACTTGCATGATCCATTTCGGCAGCCTCATAAAGCGCAGGGTTGATAGCCTGCAATCCGCCAAGGAAAATAATCATTTGATAACCCACTCCCTGCCACACACTCATAAATGCAATAGATGGAAGCGCTTGACTTGCACCATATATGAACGGCTGCGGTTCGACTCCAAAATTTGAAAGTATTGTATTGAGTATTCCTTCGGGACTGTAAATCTGCATCCAAAGATTCGAAACTACCGCAAGCGACATAACTACAGGGATAAAAAACGCCACCTTGAAATACCGCTTGCACACAGTTACTCTGTTGATAAGAAGTGCCAATCCCAATGCTCCCAGTGTTTGCAGCGGAACAATTATAAGCACAAATTTAACCGTATTGCCGAAAGCTGTTGTAAAAAGGTCGTCTTTGAAAATGGCGGAAAAATTTTCGAGCCATACAAAGTGCGTCAGCTTAGGGTTTAACGCGAAATAATCCGTAAAGCTGTAGATAAGTGTTAATATCATCGGAATGAAGAGAAAAATCGTCATCAGAACAAGTGCAGGTCCGAAAAAAGCCATTCCGAGAATTGAATTTGATTTATTTTTCATATCATCTTGTATAACGCTTAAGTTTAGCGTTTATCCTTTCAACAGATTTATCCATTTCATCTTTAACATCTCTGCCGCTAAGTCCCACATCCTCGAGAACCTGCTGGAAAGAGATGCTTACCTGCGGATAAACAGGTGTTTTCGGTCTTGGATGACCGTAATCTCTTAATTGTTCGTAAAGCGCTTTATAATTCGCATCTTCTTCAAAAATCGTTATGCTGTCATATGCGTCATATGTTGACGGCAAGCTCTTTGTGTTTTCATAAAGCAATATTCCGCTTTCTACGCCGCTCATCCATTTTACCAACTCGGTTGCCGCTTCAATATGCTCTGTTTTTGATGTTGCCGCATATGCCCATGAGCCTGTAGGAGTATATCTCCCTCCGTCCCACTTGTCGCTGACTATATACGGTGCAACACCGAGATCAATGTCACCGTAACTCTGATAAACGGTATTAACCTCCCAAGCACCGTCAAATTTGAATGCCGCGCGTCCGCTTTCAAAAAGCTTTTCAACAGGTGTTGCCGACATATATTTGTTTTCCACAAGTTGTCTGAAATACTTAAACACCTCTGCATTTTCTTCGGAATTGAAATACCCATCCACCCGGAGACCGTCGCTGCTTATCAAATCGCCGCCGTTTGACCATATAAACGGTGCATAATAATAGATGCTTGACTCTCCGACCGGGAATGTCATATCGAGCGGATATCCGTTTTTAGCGTCCATTATCGGCTTAAGCTTTTTTAATATATCCGCAAATTCCGAAAATGTCCAAGGATGGTCTTTATCAGGTATATCTATTCCCGCCTCTTTAAGGATTGCCTTATTGCAATACAGTCCGACACTCGATTCCATTGCACCGAGTGCATAAAGCTTACCGTCAATAGTACCTTGTTCAATAATTGATTCCAAATAAGAGGATTTTTCCTCATCGGTCAGAGCGGCGAGTGGTTGGATTATTCCGTTTGCCGCATAAGCCGATACATTCGGTCCGTCCACCGTTATAACATCCGGCAAATCTCCCGACATAACAGATGCGTTAATTTTGTCAGAATATCCGCCGCCGCTGTCATTTCGCGGAATAAACTCAATATCGGCAAAATACTTTCCGTTGTATTTTTCATTGAAGCTTTCCACCGATTTTTTATATGCCGAGCCTTCAGGTGTGTCTTCGATTGTATGCACCCACATACTGATATACTGCTCTCCGTTGTCGTATCCACGCACATCCCCGGGTTTTACTGTTTTTGCACATCCCGTTAACATTAATGTGCCGGCAACCAGCGAAAGAGCTGCCATAAACAATGATAGCTTTTTCATAGTTATCCCTCCGACTTATTTAAGTAACCGGTTACTTTAGTATCTGTATCGTATCACATAACAGGTTACTTGTCAAGTGTTCTTTTGGTTTTTGTGATAAATCCCCAATAACAGCTTTCGTGCTTTGTGCGTTTTGATAGAACCGGTTACTTTACCGATTACTTTATTGATTTTATAACTGTTATATGCTATAATAAAACCGAAACGGAGGCAAAGAATATGTCAAAAAAAAATGTTACTTTTGCGGATATCGCCGAGTATACCGGATTTTCAAAAACAACCATATCAAGATATTTCAGTAATCCCGATTCGATTACACTTGAAAACCAGGATAAGATTGCGCATGCTCTTGAAACGCTTAATTATAAAGAAAACAAACTTGCCAGGGTTATGGCGAACGGGAAAACTGAAATCATAGGCGTTATCATACCTAACCTTTATATGCATTATTATTCGGATGTTCTTGACCATATCATTTCCACATATGAAAAATACGGTTATAAATTTATTGTATTTGCGGGAAAAGATGATGCCGATGTCGAAAGAAGGTATATCAGCGAGCTGCTTGCGTACAAAACAGAGGGATTTATAGTTCTGAGTCACACACTCCCTTCAAAAGAATTATCTGCATATAATATACCGCTTGTTACAATCGAACGCGAAGATAAATATGTCTGCAGCGTAAATACAGATAATTATATGGGCGGAATTCAGGCTGCTACCATTCTTTCAAAAAGCGGCTGTGATATATTGATTCATGCAAATTCCGATGTCCCTGAGGATGTACCGGCATATGGGAGAATAAAAGGCTTTAAGAATTTTTGCGAAACGAACAAATGCGATTATAATATCTTGATAAGGGATTTCGGAAAAACATACGATGAGAACTATGCCGGAATTAAAAATATGTTTGAAGAAACAGAAGCTAAATATATCAATAAAACTGTTGGTATTTTCATGTCAAATGACACTCATGCAAATATTCTGTTGAATATTATTATAAAAAAATATGGCAAGCTTCCCGACAAATATAAAATAGTCGGATTCGATAATTCGCCGATTTCAAAAGAAGCAATAGTTCCGATAACAACCGTAGGACAGCAAGTCGATAAAATTGCGGATGAAGCAATGCAGATTCTTACTGTTCAGATAAATGCATTTAAGAAACGGAAACCCGAACTGCTTTCAAAACCGATTCATAAGGTTCTTACTCCGATTTTAATACGCAGAGAAACAACACGGTAAATCTTCACAGACAATTCTATTATTTCGGTTTCAAATAAACCTTTTGCCTGTGCGGTTTTCGGAATACATCGTGTAAAAGTGCTGCCAAGCGATAATGTTTTCTCCTTATCGGCAGCACATTTTTTGTGCCAAAAGTGCCTAAAATTATCCGTTTCAATCAAAAAATGAAACCGTAAAATTTTACCCCGACCTTTCGTGTCAATTGTATACCATTTCGTGTCAACGGTTCGACATTTCGTGTCAAAGGTATGATTTTATTCTGCCTGTCATCACCTATTTTTTCTGACCGATTTGTTGATTTTTGCAATTTCCTTAAACTTTGCTCTTTTTGCTTCAAGGTATCGGCTGCTGTCCGCCGCATAATCATTTTCGGTTTTCAGCTTTCGATAGGATTCAAGGCGAGCCGGATCAAGCGTTCCGTCCTCAATTGCCAAAAGGACTGCACATCCCGGCTCTGCTGTGTGGGTGCAATCTGCATATTTACACGCATGGGATAATTCCTCAATGTCCGCAAAAGCCGTATCTATGCCATCTCCGCTGTCCCACATACCAAGTTCGCGCATGCCTGGTGTATCAATGACAAAAGCGCCGTTTGGAAGTGTAATCAGTTCACGATGTGTCGTTGTGTGCCGACCTTTGTCATCATTCCCGATTTTGCGTGTGGCAATACTGTCTGTGCCGGTCAGCTTGTTGATAAGCGTGGACTTTCCGACACCGGACGAACCAATGAATGCCACTGTTTTGCCCGGCAGAATATATGTCATGACTGCTTCATAGCCCCCGTCAAGCGAGGAAATTGCCAGAACATCCACACCCGGCGCGGCATTTTGCACTTCAAAGATTTTGCTTTCTACATCGGAACAAATATCCGATTTTGTCAGAACCACCACGGGGGTCGCACCGCTATCATATGTAACAGACAGATACCGCTCCAACCTCCGTATATTAAAGTTGTTATTCAGCGACATACAGATAAAGGCGGTATCAATATTGGCAGCAACAACCTGCTCCCGGTTTCCTGTACCCGCCGCTTTTCGGATAAAGCAGCTCTTTCGGGGAAACAGTCCCGTAATGACCGCATTGCTGTCGTTCTCCGGCCACTCGGCAATGACATAATCGCCAACCGCCGGATAGTCGGATACCGTTTGCACATTATATCTGTATCTGCCGGATACAGTTGCCGCCTTTACCGCCGTGCCGCTGCTGATTTTGTATATTCCTTTTTCCTGCGAGATGACTCTCGCCCGCAATTCGTTCATTACAGTCTCCTGTCCGCTCAACACGATTTATAATTTTTTACAAGATGCCTAATAACCGTTTTCCATTTTTCCGGTGCCGTTTTCCTTGGGTCTGGCAAATAGATTTCGTGGTGCAACCGTATGTCATCAACCGTGCACTAATTTTAAGAATCTCTTATCATTCTGCTGCTCATTAGTTAAAAACTCTCCGTCCTTAAACAAGGCATAAGATGTACATGGGCTTGGAACAGACTGAGCCTGCTCTTTGCTTTACTATCTTCAATACACTTGTTTAACAAATCATTTGAGTATCCGTGTCCCTTAAATGAACCCGATACCCAAAAACAATCTATATACATAAACCTCGGTGCAATAATAGGAACCCATGCATTCTCAGCCGGTATATATTCAATAAAGCATTTGCCGCGTTCCTCACTGCGATAGAAAACAAGTCCATCATCAAAGCGCTGCTTGAGCCATTCCTTTTTTGCAACACTCTGCTTGCCAGACATGGCGCAGCAGATATGTTCCTTGTCAATATTTTCTTTTGTGATCCGAATATAGTTCATCGGTTATTCCTCCAATGCCGTTGTTCTTTCGTTTTGGCGACGGCAATTCATCGTACATTGCCTCAAAGAGCTCTGTAAGAAACTTTTTGCTTTCAACCTCATCCACCAGTAGCATTTCTTTCGCTCCCTCATATGGGAGCTCACAAATTGCCGCAGGCATAATCTCCAGAGCGGATTTTATTTGCTTTACAAGCAATCTGTCATCATATATTCCGCCAACGATTTTACCGCGATAATAAATAATATATTCTCCCATCATAGACCTATAAGATATATCATCTAAATCGGATAACTGCTCCAAAATATAATCAAGATATTTTTTACTTGAAGCCATTAGTTTTACACCACCTTTTGCATTGCTTAATTCTTGCAGTCCATTGTTTTACGAAAACTGCAATCGCTGCATAATAACCCGCATTTTGACTCTATCATAATCATATTCCTTCTGTTCAGAACAGTTGTCCCGGCAGTTTCAGTTTTTCTTTCTTCGGGAAGGTTGATTCAAATTGTTCAAAACCCTTCGGGTTCTTCTCACAGACAAAATAGCCCTCCGGGTCCTTGTAGATGCCGGAAATGCCGTCCAAAAAGCCGGGAGTCAACTCTTTGATGAGAAAATAGTCCGCCTCCGGATCGTCCGCATAGCGAACGCCCTTTGTTTTAGCCGGTACAAAGCCGGATTTACCGTAAAACAGAATATTGCCTGTAATGGCAAGCGCACCGGCACCCAGTTCGCAGGCTTTTTCCATAGAATAATCCAGAAGCCGCTTTCCGTAGCCCTGCCGTTTATATTTGGGTGCAATGCTGATGGGTCCGAAAGTCATAATCGGCACCTTTTTTTCGTCGTCACACTCAATTTCCGACCGCACATAGATGACCTGTCCGATCAGCTCGCCGCCAAACTCCATAACAAAGTCCAGCTCCGGCACAAATGCAGGATCGTCCCGATAGCAATGCAGCACATAATGCTCCATGCAGCCGGGGCGGTAAACATTCCAGAATGACTCGCGGGTCAGGTTCTCGACATTTTTGTAATCGTCTTTTGTTTCAAGGCGAATGATGATATTTTTTTCTGACATAGTTTTTCTCCTTTTGCTGATTAATGTTCATTAGTTGCAGTATAATCTTATTTTTTTGTGAATTGTCAAGAAAAACACAAAAATTCGGATATAGTTTCAGAATAAATGACTTTTGTTTATTGCCGACAGCAGAATATTCTCGATAAAGTCAATGCGGTCATGTACTGCCGGTTTGAAGCAGGCAGATACTGCGACCACAACTTTCTCGTTCGGATCAACATAGATCACATTGCCGCTGTCACCGATTGCGGCATAAACATTTCTTTCCGGGTGCACGCTCCACCAAAGATAGCCGTAAGACTTTCCGCTGAAAGTGCCGCTTTCGATCCTGCACGGAGAAAGCATTTCCCGAAACCATTCGGCGGAAATAATCTTTTGCCCGTTCCATGTGCCGTTTTACAGACAGAGCTGACCGAGCTTTGCCATATCTGCGGCACTTAGACACAGCCCGTAGCCGGGAGCCGCCAGTCCCTGCGGGTCGGCAAGCCACACAGGCTTCCTCGGCGCTTTGCCCATTATGAACAGCTTATGCTCCTGCGCGGTTCCGGCGTAAGCGTTTTTGTGATCGGCAATGCCGAGAGGACAGAACAGATATTCATTTGCAAAGTCCACGGTTTTCATCCCGGTGGCGTTGAAAAGGATGCCTGAAAGAATGTGCAGGCAAACCGTCCGATAGTCAAATTCATAGGTGATGCCACCCTTTCCGCCAAGGAAGTCCAGAGATGCCCTCGTCCAGTCCTCACCGGAACACACCTTCGTCCATGGTTCGCCATGCCCCTTATATGGTGCGCGCATGGCAAGCAGAAGCCGGATAGTCACATCAAAAATTGTCTTTTCGCTGCGTTTGACTGGATACTCCGGGAAGTAGGAAAGCACCCTATCATTTACACTGCCAATCATTTTGCAGTCAATAGCGATACCGATCAGCAACGCCATAACGCTTTTCGTTGCGGACGCGACATGGACACAGTCTGTCCGCTGGTAGCCATTCCATTCTGCGGAGTAGATTTCGTTTCCACCTTGCAGTACGCTGATCTGACAGATGTTCGGCTGATATTTTTGTATATACGAATACAGTTCCTGAAGTTCCATTCCTGCTGCCTCTCACAGTTATATTTTTGATTCTCGTTTTGCAGCCTGCAGCGTGAAGTATCATCAGCCACAGACATCTTTCAAGCTGCGGGCTCTAATCCAATGAGCCAGAAACTGCATCTGTTCCTCGGTATGGAACCAATGCTCGCCGCCGGGCAGGACAGTCAAGTCTGCGTGGTGTTGCGTTGCAAATGCGGATACCGTTTCTATTGATGTCAGATGATCACGCTCGCCGTACAGAATACAGGTTGGAACATGCCAAATAATTGGATGTTTGCGCACATAGCAAAGATATTCCCAAGACAGCGTTTCTCCGAAATCTGTGGTGATTTCCCGTTTTTCTGCAAGATCTTGTTCGGTCACATTCGACCATTGCATCATGTTGCCAATCAGGGCTTCCATATCCACGACCGGGGAGATAAAAAAGGCATTGTCTACCAGCGTCTCATCCAGTGCGGATAACGCAAAAAAGGCGCCGATACTGCTTGCTATCAGAGTGAGCTGCTTGCATTGCTCTTTCTTTTCGGCAAAAAAAGCGAAAAACTCTTTCTTTGCCGCCCAAGGCGTTTGGGAATGGTAATCAAACCCTATCACTTCACTATTAGAAAAGAGCGTTTTGTAGTACTCAGCTTCCCCAGCTGAGCCACCCTTTCCGTGAACATATACTATTAAATCTTTCATTTTATCCTCATGACCCCTTTCTCAAAACAACGGAATCTCACCGTCAAAATGTGCCGCCTTTTCCAAAAGCGGCCCTTTTGCGCCCATAGTAAAGGCAATATCGCTGCTGCGAATGGACAGGAGCTGCATTTCCGGTTTCAGGTGCAGAAATGTCATCATTCCTTCCGTCAGCGTGATCTCGCCAGCCTCTGAAATGGCTGTCCAGCAATACGAACGACCCTTGTAGGGAAGAAATGTCTCGGCAGGAGCATCGTAATTTAGAAGTGCTGGCGTTTCAGTCAAAATATGTGCCAGCTTTGACGGTAGAAGCAGTCCCCGCCGTGTCACGCAGATACCGCCCGTAATTTTGCTCCCGGTAAACAGATAGACCTTTCCTTCCGAAGCAATATGGTATTTATCCAAAGCCTGGGTTGGAAGCTGCACCCGTCCATTGGGACGAATCACCGATTCTCCGAAAATAAATTTTCCACCCTTATTCATTTGCGGCATAAGCACACTTCCTTTTCACTTCAAAGAATGATTCGTGCGATCTCCATCGTCACAATTTTCAGCACTGCGCCACTCGACATCACATAGAACCAAACCTCGCGCAGCTTTTGCGTTTTTGCAATCGGCGTAGCAATGGCGGTAATGATAATCAGCAGCGCACCGACACAGCCGACGATGGTGGGCACACTGACGAGCGGGAACAGTCCCGGTGCGTAGCTTCCGTCGATGGCGTGCTGAATAGTCTTATCCAAACCGTCCCGTGCTGCCGCAAAGCATCAGACCACAAGTCCGAAAACCAGCACTATAACACTTCTGCATCCCCAATACTCAATATTAGCACGGTTAAAGACTGAATAGACGATAAATCCGAGCAGAGCAAGAATCATAAGCGTTGTCGCCGAAGTGACGGCATTTCCAAAATAGAGTTTCATATTTCCGTCGTTTCCTTTCCGTATGAAATGATAATCGTTCTGCACATATCGCAGCAGCAGCCCTCCACTTTGGTGCGGCCGCCGACCTTCAACCCTGTGAGCTTTACAAAGCCATCTGCGTTTTTTGCATTTTCCAAGGCACTCGGCGCTTCGTTTGCAAAACTGAATGCGCCGTCCTTACTGCTGAACAGATAGCCTTTTCTCATTTCTTTTCCGCATTTCGGGCACAAAACCCGATGTTTTTCTTCTATATTTGTTTTCATAATGAATTTCCCGGCTTTCTGTAATCTGATTCAACTTTCTCAATAAAGCGGTCAATGTGCGCACGAAGCCGGGGCGCAATGCTTTCTTTATCGGTTGCCCCATCGTAAACGCTGTATAGCAGGAACATCGGACCGTAAAATTCAAGCGCCAACTGCATAGCGGCATCATCTGAATCCGTCAGCTTTCGGAAAATTGCCGCCATATACTCGGTGGGACCGGTCGCCAAATAATCGTGATAAAGCTTAGCAAGCTTTGAATCACGGTATTGCTCTAATGTCAGCATTTTTCGAAAGTTTGAGGGGAAATGCTCTTTTGTCCAATGGTCAAACTGCGCCATAGCGTAGGCACGAATCTTTTCAATCGGTGTGTGCAAATAAGCTTCTGCAAAACCGTCCGGCTCCGCCTCCGGCATTTCATATTCTTCGGCTCGTTCATAGTCCATTTTGTTCATCCGTTCCACAATGCTGCTAAGTATTTCCTGCTTGCTCGTATAGTGCTTATACAACGCGCCTTTGGTAATTCCCAGTTCACCCGCAATATCGCTCATAGAAGTTCCCAAATATCCGCTCTGTGCAAACAATTCAAGTGCAGTTTCCAAGATTCGCTCTTTGGTATTTCCTGCCATAATTTCACTCCTTAAATAGTAGTAACCGCTCGGTTACTATAATTATAGCAAACGAACGGTTACTTGTCAAGAGTTTCAAGAAAAATTTTAATGATTAATACGGATAAATAACAGAATTTTTTTGTCTCCCGCTGCCGAAACATATGTAGCATCAGCAACTAAAAAAGCTGAATACCCGGAAGTTCAAACCGAGAATTCAGCTTTTAATTTTAATTTTCAAATTTCGGTGCAGTAACTTCATTACCTGCAAATGCATTAGGCCCGGGATTTGACAGAGAAAAATACATTCTTGCGGCTTTGGTTGTGCCAAAGTCACGGTTTGAACCGCTTTCCTGCACTTCGTTAAAGGCATCACGGAACATCTGATTATGTGCTTCTTCACGGTTAAGCAAAAAGTCAATCGTTTCCCGTACTTTTTTATCCTCAATCTGCCGATAGAGATACTCATATACAACCTTTGCCCTCTGTTCTGATGCGATGTTGCTCAGAAGATCGGCACACAAGTCACCGGTTACGGTAACATAGTCTGCATTCCACGAATATCCCGAGGCATTTATGAGTCCAGGGTTTAATCCGAGCAACACATGAGTCTGAATTTCTCCGGATTGAACCTTTTCGGCATCAACATCGTGACCGTTGAGCATATTAATTGTTTGGGCAACCATCTCCATATGCCCAAGTTCTTCAGCAGCTATATCCATAAACAAATCCTTGATTTTCGGGTCTTTTATACGAAAACTCTGAGACATATACTGCATAGCGGATTTCATTTCTCCGTTTGCTCCTCCGAGCTGCTCCTGAAGCAAAGCGGCATATTGCGGATTGGGATGTTCCACGCCTACCGGATGGAACAGAATTTTTTCGTGTTTAAACAAATATATCAACTCCTTCTAATCGTTATGTTTTTAGTATTGCAGATATTGATTGATTTATGCATATATTTACATCAAAACAGAATGCGGATAATTGATATGCTCGGCACATATAAAAAGACAACCCGTATAGGTTGCCTTAAAACATATGTTTAATTCTTGAGGATAAATACTATTTCGCGTTTCTTTTTAACACCGTTTTTATACGAATTGTTACCGGTATCATTATAGCGTAGAGCAGTATCAAATAAAACGGGAAAATAACCATTCCGAATACTTGACCGAGCAAGCCGCAAACTGCGGGAGCAACCATAATTCCGATATATGCCGATGCCATCTGAATACCGATAACCGACTGCGA
>CAKSFP010000028.1 GCA_934454585.1 uncultured Clostridia bacterium | reverse complement strand
AGGAGAAACAGCAAAGCGAGTAAGCTGTAAATCTCCGATTTGCAGCGCACGATGCGCGGCTTGTTTCGACGCCTGAGTGAGCCAAAATAAAATATACATCACCGAGCCGATTCGCACACTTTAGCCCTCAAAGCGTCTTTACATACTCTTTTGCAAACTCCTCGAGAATTTCGTCCCGTTCAAGCCTGCTGATAAGTATGCGCGCGTTGTTGTAACTCGTAATATATGTCGGGTCGTCACTCATAAGATAGGCGACCAATTGATTTATCGGGTTGTAACCCTTTTTCTTCAAAGCGTCATACACCACGGTCATTATGTCATGAACTTTTTGTGAGTTATCTGTCACGGTGTTTATCTTTACTGTCTCATTAAACTGCTCCATATTGATCTCCTTTCCTGCCTTATGCAACACTGTTTTTCTCAGTATAGCATAAAGGAAAAAATATTTCAAGAGAATTGAGCCGCCGCACATGATATTTAATGAAATTGTAACAATTGAAGCGAAAAGTCCGTCACCTGTAAAGTTTCCAATAAATCTGCTGTCTCGCAATCACTTTTTCCACATAACGCTCCGTCTCGCCGAACGGGATTTTGTACAGCCGCTTGCCGTCGGACGAGTATCTGCCGTCGTTCAGCCAGTTGCTCACATTTCCCTGACCGCCGTTGTATGCGGCAAGAGCCGTCTCCACCTCGCCCCCGAAAAGCTGCAAAAGATAGTTTATGTACACGCAGCCTATGGCGATGTTGGTCTCGGGGTCAAACAGGTTTTCCGCGGACACATCGGTGTTGAATTTCTTGGCGCACCAACGGGCGGTGTCGTCTCTTATCTGCATGAGTCCCTTTGCGTTCCTGTGGCTCTCGGCGTTGGGATCAAAGCGGCTCTCCGCGCTTATCACGCCCATAACAAGATATGGGTCAAGATTGTATTGACTGCTGTATTTGTATATGATGTCCGCGTATTTGAGCGGATAGATGATTTTTTTCACCGGACGCGCCGCAAAGCCGACCGCAAGCAAAACCACTGCGGCGATGCACGCTGCGGACAGCGCAAACCGCTTTTTGTTAACTATGATTATCATGAATTCTGTCCTCTATCTTTAATAATATGTTGTCAAGTTCGGCATACAGTTCACTCTCTGTGCCGTCGTTGCGGACACAGAAATCACTGCGCCGCTCGTAATATTCGTTTGGATGCTGAGAATCCAGTCTGCCGCGCGCAGTGTCGAGGCTTATGCCGTCGCGCTTCATGATGCGCTCAATGCGCGTCTGCCTGTCGGCGGTTATCGCAATCACAAAATCGCACTGACGGTCAAGCCCTGCTTCAAAGAGGAGCGGCGCATCATAGATGATGTCTTTGCCCTGTGATTCACATTCCGCGCGGCGCTTTTCCGCTTCGGCGAGAATGTATTTTCGAGTTATCGCATTTAGGGTCTCGAGTTTTTTTGAGTCGGCAAACACTATGTCGCCCAAGGCTTCGCGCATGAGTGAGCCGTCTGCGGCGATTATGCCGCTGCCGAACTGAACTGCCATTTCGCCTACGCACGGCGAGCCGGGAATACATACATAGCGTGCGATTGCGTCAAAGTCCATTATATAAAATCCATGTTTGCGAAAGAAATTCGCCGCGGCGGATTTTCCCGAACCGGAACTTCCTGTTAATCCGATAATCATGAAAGCCTCCTATTTTGCCTCGTACCATGTGGCGCCGCTGTGAGTCTCCGCAATGAGCGGCACGCTGAGTTTTGCGGCGTTCTCCATGCAGTCTTCAAGCAATTTTTTCACCTTTTCTTCGTCCGCTTTGGATGATTCTATTATGAGTTCATCGTGCACCTGAAGGATTAGGCGTGCATCGAGTTTTTGCCTTTTTAGTTCGCGGTATACGCTCACCATGGCTATCTTGATAATGTCAGCCGCAGTGCCCTGGATAGGCGTGTTCATCGCAACTCTCTCGCCGAATGCCTTCACCATGTGGTTGGTGGACGCAAGCTCCGGGATATATCTCCGCCTGCCGAAAAGAGTTGTCACATAGCCGTTTTCTTTTGCCTCGCTCACGGTGTTATCGAGATATTCGCGCACTTTTTTGTGCTTGTCAAAATAGCTGTCGATGTATTCCTTTGCCTCTCTCTTTGTGATGTGCAAATCCTGTGCGAGCGAAAAATCACCCATGCCGTAGATTATACCGAAATTGACCGCCTTGGCGCGTGTGCGCAGCAGCGGCGTTACTTCATCCGCACTCACACCGAAGACATTCATTGCCGTGGCGGTATGGATGTCCGCATTGGATCGGAAAGCCGCACACATATTTTCATCTCCCGACATATGTGCCATGATGCGCAGCTCTATCTGTGAATAGTCGGCGTCCACGAGCACATGATTTTCGTCCTCGGCGACAAACATTTTCCTTATCTCGCGTCCGAGCTCCGTGCGCACGGGGATGTTTTGCAGGTTTGGCTCGGTGGAGCTTATTCTGCCCGTCACCGTCACAGTCTGATTAAACTTTGAGTGGATTCTGCCCGTTTTGTCGTCTATCACGGCGAGCAATCCGTCCGCATAGGTGGATTTCAGCTTTGTAAGCTGTCTGTACTCGGCTATGCAGTCGATTATGGGGTGAGTGCCGCGCAGTTTTTCAAGCACATCCGAGTTTGTGGAATAGCCCGTTTTCGTCTTTTTTATCACCTTTAATCCGAGTTTTTCAAAGAGTATCACACCGAGCTGTTTTGTGGAGTTTATGTTGAAAATCTCGCCCGCAAGCGAATAAATCCGCTCTTCAAGCACGGCTATTTTCTCCGTGAGCATGGCGTTAAATTCGGACAATTTTTTACGGTCGGCACGCACGCCGACAATCTCCATGTCCGCAAGCACGGCTGTGAGCGGCAGCTCTATGTCGCTCAGCAGTGCCGTCTGCCCGGTCTGCTCTATTTTCTCCGTCTCATATTCTTTGACGATGCGCAGGGCGCACACCTCTTTGCGCACAAATTCGCAAAACTCCGAAAAATCCACCGCGTCATACGATTTGCGTGATTTTCCCGTGCCGAGGAGTTCGTCTTCACTGCCTATCTCCTGACCGAAGAATTCCAGGAAAACTCCGTCCGCGGTGTAGCTTGTACGCGCCGGGTTGATGATGTATGCCGCCACGCCTATGTCAAAATACGGTCCGGCATATGCCACACCGTATGCCGCCAGGGTGACGATGTCCTCTTTCACCCCGTCGGTTACTTTGGTGACGGATGCACACTCAAACAGCGGTTTTATCGCCGCGGCGATGGCGGAATCGGTGTTCAAAAGGTCTGCGGTGATTATCTTTACCGCACCGCCGTTATCAATCGCAAATGCACATATGGCGCCGCCCACGGCATAGATTCTGTAGTAAACCTCTTTTTCGTCCGCAACCGCCTTTTGTATAATCTGCGCAAGTGCATCCGTGCTGTCAATGCGTACGGCGGCGCAGTCCGGTATCAGCTGCTTGTCGGTCTTTACGCCTATGTTCAGCCGTTTGAGAAAGGCATTGAACTCAAGGTTCTTAAAGAGCATTGCCAGGGTATCATTGTCATATTCGCGCACTGCGGTGCTCTCTATGTCAAAATCTATGGGAACATTACGGTCTATGGTGCATAATTCTTTGCTCAAATGTGCCATGTCTTCGCCATCGGCAAGTTTTTTGCGTGCGGCGGGTTTTACAGAGCTGCTGTCAAGATTTTTGTACAGATTCTCTATGCTGCCGAACTCGGAAATGAGCGCAAATGCGCTCTTTTCACCTATTCCGTTTACGCCCGGCACATTGTCCGAGCTGTCGCCCATAAGCCCCTTTACATCTATAAATTCCATCGGTGTCACGCCGTATTTTTCCTTGACTGCGGCGGCGTCAAACTCCGTTGTTTCCGTCTTGCCCATTCGTGTGACGGTAAGCATGACTTTTGTGGTGTCCGATGCAAGCTGAAGATCATCTTTATCTCCCGTGACGATGCGGCATTCCACGCCGTTTTCGTCACAGATTCTGCTCACCGTGCCTATTATGTCGTCCGCCTCGTAACCTTCTTTTTCGAGTATGGTTATATTCATGGCGTGCAAAATCTCTTTGAGCACCGGCATCTGCATTGCAAGCTCCGTCGGCATCTTTTTGCGCTGTGCCTTGTAGAGGGGATATTTTATGTGACGGAATGTCGGCGCCTTAAGGTCGAATGTCACGGCGATGTAATCCGGGTTTAGGGTATCCATGTTTTTGAACAGTATGTTCAAAAATCCGTAAATCCCGTTTGTGAACATTCCGTTTTTGTTCGCAAGCGCCTTTATGGCATAGAATGCGCGGTTTATTATGCTGTTGCCGTCTACTATCATTAATGTTTTCATTGGAATCATCCTTGTATTTATAATGTTATATTTGTCTGACACAGTGCCCTGTGTGGGGGATATTTTATTCGTACACGCACATAAGATTGTGCCGTCTGTGTTCCTCGGCTCGTGATATATGTTGTGTATCTGCTCGACACGCGACCTGACGGCGCTATGGATCTCGCTGATACACAACATACACCACTCGCCTTTTGCACAGCCGCAAATCATCTCAGAGACGAGCGTGGGTATATTTCATTTTGAGCGAGCGAGTTCTGCGCTGCCGCACAGCTGTCCGAGTGAGCCAAAATTAAATATACCCACGCGAGGCGGTGCACAATCCTAAAACTAATGCATACTCCACACCCAAAACTTAAACAAAACTGTCATGTTGTCTATCACACGGCTTTTCGGCTTTGGCGGCACACTCTCCGCCGCCACCGCCTCTGCGCTGTGCCCGGGCTTGCCGCCCAGAGATACGCTCACTCTCCCGAGCACATCTCCGTATTCCACCGGGGCGTCCGCCGTCGGAGTTATGTCATACACTATCTCCGGTTTGGTTGTGTCGCCTTTCATGCGTGTTATGTACAAATCCTCGGCGCACACGGCAGAGCACGAATCCGTCTCGCCGCCGCGCACCGTCACCGTTTGCAGGTAATCGCCCTTGCGCAGCAGACACACCGACTCGGTGGTGTCGAATCCGTAGTCGAGCATGGCGGAGTGATCCAGCCAGTCGTTGCCGTCGTTGAGCGTGACTGCCACAAGCTCCGTGCCGCCGCGCTTTGCGGACGACACAAGGCATCTGCCGCAACGCTTGGTAAATCCGGTTTTGACACCCGTGCAGCCGTCATACAGCCTCAGCAGTTTGTTGTGATTTTTCAGCTTCCTGTCATATCCGCGGTCGCCGCCGGATATATTTATCTCATAAGTGGAGACAACCCTTGCAAACTCGCGGTTTTTCAGTGCATATGATGTGATGATTGCCAGGTCGTAAGCCGTGGTGTAATGTTCCGCACTGTCGAGTCCGTTGGGGTTTTCAAAATGAGTGTCCGCCGCACCTATGCGCGCCGCCGTCTCATTCATCAGCTGTGCAAACTCCTCTGTGCCGCCGCTCACCGCACAGGCAATCGCCACAGCGGCGTCGTTGCCGGAGTGGAGCATCAGTCCGTAGATAAGCTCGCGCAGGGTCATCTTTTCGCCGTGCGCAAGATATATTGACGAACCCTCGACTCCCACGGCGCGGTCATCCACAGTGACCGTCATATTCGGGTCGGCGTTCTCTATGGCGCACAGCGCTGTCATAATCTTGGTGGTGCTTGCCATGGGCAGGCGTTTGTGTGCGTTTTTTTCGTATATAACGGTGTTGGCGCCCGTCTCAATGAGCACGGCAGCCGCCGCTCCGGGCGCGGCATCGGCGCGCACACCTATCGGCGGCATCAGCGATACCGCGCAGATTGCGGCAACACACGCCGCTTTCAAAATTGTCCTGAACAAAAAAATCACCGCCTCAGTATATTTTATAGCCGCGATGATTCTTTTATTACTCAGACATCAAGCTCTATTCTTTCGCTTGTGTCCTCGTCCTTGTTGCGTTTGAATTTTGAGCTGACAAAATCGTTGAATTTACCCAGTACTTCGGGCATCATGTCAACAATGCGCTCTGCCGTGGTCATGGCTGTGGACACGGGTACTATGCGCACGCTGTCCTTGGTGACGACGAGAAATGCCACCGGGTTCATGTTGACACCGCCGCCGGTGCCGCCGCCGAACATTTTTTCGCCGCCTTTTTCGTTTGCGCCGAATTCACTGCCGCCGGCGCCGAATCCGAATGACACGCGCGTCACGGGGATTATGGTTGTGCCGTCCGCGGTGGAGATGACATCGCCCACTATAGTGTTGGCGTCAACCATGCCTTTGATATTTTTCATTGCTTCATTCATGAGGTCTTCAATAGGTGTAGCCATGTTAAATCAATCCTTTCGCAATAATTTTATGTTTTAACCGTTACGGTTATCGGATAGTAAACCGTCTCATGTGGATATATTTTATTTCGGCTCGCTCGGACAGCAGTGCGGTAGCGCTGAACTCGCTCACACAAAATAAAATATACCCACACTCGACTTTGTGAAATATTGTGCGCCGCAAATATCCCGTCAAAGGATGTGTATGTGTTTTTTATTCTCAGACGACGAGTTCTGCGCCACTGCACAGCTGTCCGAGTCGGCAGGAATAAAAAACACATACACAGACGGCACAAGTCTATGTTCGTGCGCAAATTTTTGCCGCGTCTCGTGACATATGCTGTGTATCTGCTCGACACGCGACCTGACGGCGCTATGGTGCTCGCTGACACACAGCATATGTCACGAGTCTTTGTGAAACATTGCTTTACTTCTGCTTTGCCGTCCTGTAGTTGTGCATCACGCAAAGCAATATACCGATAATATTTGCAGTACGCAGTTTTAATATGCATTCTGCCTCCGTGTCAAAGGAAAATCTCTCCTCATACACGGGCGTTACCTCAAAATCGGGTTTTGGTGCACTTGCAATTGTCGATAGCAGACCGAATGTTTGGTACATCAGCGACCACAGCGCCCCTGCCGTGATGCCGGTGAGCGCCGCGTCCGCCATGGAATACTTGATGTGCACCGCAAGTTTTTTTATGACAAACCGCTTGCGCACAAACGGGCGCGATTTTACATAGGTTCGTTTCACTCTGCCGACAAGAGCGAAAATGTCGTTTATGCCGTCAAGCGTCTTTTTGCGCTTGTCACTGTCGGAGTTGTCTTCATCTTTATTTTTTTTGTCTTTCTTGTGTTTGTCTTTTTTGTCGCCCACGGCGGCAAGCCGCGACAGCGTTTTCGCTCCGGGGCGGAATCTTATGAGTGAACCGAGCATGCTCATCTCCATGTCCGCTTTGCCCCCGCGATAAGTGAATCTTATGTTAATTGCGGCAAAAAGCGCAAAGAGAACAAGCAGCAAAATAATCAAAAGCATTGTGCACAGCACGACAGCCATAAGCATCACCCGTTTTCATCATCAAACTTTTCTATCTCAAAATCCGACACATTAGTGTTTTCGTCTTTTTCTTCCGTTTCGTGTCCTTCGTTCGCCAGTTCGTCGTTGAGACCGGCAAAGTTGTATTCAGCCTCAACATCGGGCAGATCTGCCAGTGATGTCAGGTTGAAACAGCGCAAAAATTCCTCTGTGGTGCCGAAAAGCATCGGCTTGCCGGGAGCGTCGAGCCGGCCCACTTCTTCCACAAGACCTGCGGCAATGAGGTTGTTCAGCGCGCCGTCGCTGTTTACTCCGCGTATAAATTCCAGCGCACTCCTGGTGACCGGCTGATTGTACGCAATGACCGAGAGTACCTCGAGTCCGGCGTTGGAGAGTGATGCACGGCGTTTTTTGTCACGCAGGGTTTTCACATAGTCGTAGTATTCCCTTTTTGTGCAGAGCTGATAGCTGTCCTCGAGTTTTATTATGCGGATTCCGCGGGAGGAGTCGTTTTCGTATTTTGTTTCCATAAGCCTTAGCAGCTCCGTCATGGTTTTTTCGTCGGTTTCCGTCACCTCGCACAGGCGCTTGACCGACACCGATTCGCCGCTTGCAAAAAGCAGACCTTCGGTTATTGCCTCAAGTTCTTCTATGTTCATTTTCTTGATCCCCTGTTGTCTTGTCATCAAAATCGCTGCCGTCAAGCTCTGCTGCAATCTCGTCAGCAGAGGCGTCTCCGTCCAGCTCTATCATAACCGATTCGTCCGCGTCATACACCGTTATGCGGTTGAGCTTGAGCAGCTCGAGCACCGCAAGGAAAATCGCCACGACTTCATTCTTGCTCGACGCGTCCGAGAATATGTTTTCAAACTTGACTTTTTTGTCGCGTTTGAGCCGGGTAACAAGTCCGCGCGCCTTGTCCTTGACGGACGCCGGTTCTCTGCCGACTATGCCGTCAAAATTTCTCTTTGGCGGCGGTGCGCGGCGCTGAGTTTTCTCGAGCACGGTGAGAAACGCTCCGTACAGCTTGTCTATGCTGCCGCTCGGCAACGGCTTTTTCTCCGGGGCGGTGTCCTTTATCCGCTCCGGCTCTTTGAAGAAATAGTAGGTGCCGTCATATTGCATGCCGCGGAATTTCTCCGCAACCAGGCGCATCCGCGCCCTCTCGCGCAGCGCCTCGGTCAGGCGTGCTGCCTCGTCCTCCTCGTCCGGCTCGTCCTCGTGCTTGGGCAGCAGTGCCTTGGATTTTATCAGCAGTAAATCCGACGCCATGACGAGAAAATCACTCGACACTTCCAGGTTCATTTCTTTCATGTTTGATATATACTCGACATACTGGTCGGTTATCTGCACAAGAGACACCGTGCAGATGTCGAGTTTGTTTTTCTTTATGAGGTGCTCGAGCAGGTCGAGGGGACCTTCAAAATCGAGCACTTTGAATGTGAGCGCATCCATGATGTCAGATGAAACTTGTCATGAGCGACAGCAAAGCGAACACCCAACCCGACAATGTGCCGAGAATGGGCGTAAGCACACGCGTCCACACCAATATGAGAAGCACTATGCCTGAGTAGCGCTCTATGCGATACATTTCGTATCTCGCTCTCGGAGGCAAAAATTCCATAAGGACTTTTGAGCCGTCGAGCGGCGGGATTGGTATCAGGTTAAACACCATAAGACCGACATTCATCACCTCGGCATAGAGGAAAACCTGGTAGAAAAACACCGCTATTTCGCTTGCAGCGGTGAACCTGACGAGTATCTTGCACACAACTGCGCACACAAAAGCCAACAGGAAGTTTGCAAACGGGCCCGCAAGGCTTACTATTATAATACCTTTTTTCTGATCGCGAAAATTCGCCGGGTTTATCGGCACGGGTTTTGCCCAGCCGAAGTGGAAGAACAGAAGGCACAATGTGCCCCATATGTCCAGGTGATCCAGCGGATTGAGGCTGAGCCTGCCGCTGTAGCGCGCAGTGTTGTCGCCCATACGATATGCCGCGTATCCGTGGGCAAATTCGTGAAATGTGAGTGCTATGAGCAGTCCGGGGATGCTCAGAATCAGTGATAATATATTCATATGATGTCTCCGTTCATATCTTAGTATCTTAGTTAAAAACTATCGTAGACATTGTAACATAAAAGGGCACAAAAGTCAATCGTTGGGGTGGACAGACTGCTCAAAACACCTAAATTTCCGCATAAAAAACTATTAATATTAACAAATTGTTCACAAATCCCTCTCACATCCTTGACATGTGTCGAAAAAAGTGATATAAATTTTATTGTACAATCAAATAGGACCCGATGATGTTCCAGGGTGAAACCGGGAATGTAGGGAACTTCGGAGAATCTCATTAAGTTGAGTGCCGAAGGGGCAAGGAACAGACTGCACGGATGCAAGGCTTTGACAGTTCAAAAGACGCAACCCGGCAGATGTTGCCGAAACTCTCAGGCAAAAGGACGAAGACGCGTATTCGTTTTTCTTTTATGAGATTTTCTTTGAAGTTGCCGCGCGGGTCGGCAACTTTTTTAATTATCGGAGGAAATCTGTAATGGAGAATTTGAACAAAATTTTAGGCGTTATCGACGATTGGGTGTGGGGCATTCCGCTTATCGTTCTGATTCTGTCTGTAGGCATACTTTTGTCAATACGCACGGGGTTTGTGCAGATAAAACATTTGCCCAAGGCGCTCAGGTATATGCTCAAAAATGAGGAAGACGGCGAAGGCGATGTAACAAGCTTCGGTGCGTTGTGTACTGCGCTTTCCGCAACCATAGGCACAGGAAACATTGTCGGTGTGGCAACGGCAATTGCATCCGGCGGACCGGGAGCGCTTTTTTGGATGGAAGTTGCGGCGTTTTTTGGCATGGCAACCAAGTATGCCGAGGGCCTGCTTGCGGTTAAGTACCGCGAGATAGGAGATGACGGCAAGGTGCTTGGCGGACCTTTCTACTATATAGAAAAAGGTCTTGGCGCCAACTGGAAATGGCTCGCAAAGCTCTTTGCGATTTTCGGTATGCTCGTCGGTATACTCGGCATAGGAACTATGACACAGATCAACGGTATCACAGCTGCCGTTCAGAATTTCTTTGATCCCGGCAAGGCAATGGTTGCTTTCGGCATGGGCGGCATGACCTACGCTTGGCCCACTGTCATTGCAGGTGTTGTGGTGACGGCGTTTGTCGCACTGGTTGTAATCGGCGGCATCAAGAGAATTGCAAAAGTATCTGAGATAATTGTTCCCTTTATGGCGGTTATATATTTTGTATGCGGAATACTTCTTATTGCATGCAACATCACCAAGGTGCCGGGGGCCGTTGTTACAATAGTTAAGAGTGCGTTCTGCCCTCAGGCGGTATTTGGCGGCGCTATCGGCATTACCATGAAGGCGGCTATGCAAAAGGGCATTGCACGAGGAATATTTTCCAATGAATCCGGTATCGGATCCGCACCTATCGCAGCGGCTGCCGCAAAGACAAAAGAACCCGTTCGACAGGGTCTGGTGTGCATGACGGGAACATTTTTTGATACAATAATCATCTGCACAATCACAGGTCTTTCAATTGTGCTCACAGGATCGCACATTCCGGCAATGGACGGCTCGCTTGTCGGCGTCGAGATAACCACAAACGCTTTCACGCTTGGTCTGCCGTTCTCAAACGGAGTTTGCGCATTTTTGCTGATGATCAGTCTTGTGTTCTTTGCGTTCACAACGATTCTCGGCTGGGACTATTATTCTGAAAAATGCTTGCAGTATCTTGTCGGTAACAAAAAGCCGATTATCTTTGCTTTCAGGATCCTGTACATCCTTGCCGTGTTTGCCGGTCCGTATCTCCAGGTGTCGTTTGTGTGGACTCTTGCGGATATAGTAAACGCTCTGATGGCGTTTCCGAATCTGATTGCACTTTTTGCACTCAGCGGAGTGGTTGCGGCGGAGACAAAGAAGTATATTGCCAAGATTAATAATAAACTCTGAGAATTTTCCGGAATATTAAATCATTTACGAAAAAGCGCACTGACTGCAAAAACTGCGGCCGGTGCGCTTTTTGACTTTTTGATGTTACATTGCGGCAAGCGTCATGCCAAGTTCGCGGCATTGCTCCAGAGCAGCGTCATCGGGCATATCGTTTGCTGTGAGTCCCTCACCGCCGACAAGCGTTGCACCGGCTGCGGTTACTCGCGCCTGCCAGGAACGCATCCATTCGCCGTCGCCCCAGCCGTAAGAGCCAAAGAGTGCAATGTTTTTGCCCGTGATTTTTCCCTCAAGTTCGGTGAAGAACGGCTCAAATTCGCCCTCCTCCAAAACCTCTGCGCCCATTGCCGGACAGCCGAGCGCCAGGTTGTCATATGACGCGGCGTCGTCCGCCGTGATGTCCGATATGCCAAAGAGCGCCGCATCGGGATTGACCGATTTTGCACCCTCGGCTATTGCCTCTGCCATTGCGGCGGTGTTGCCCGTGCCGCTCCAGTAAATTATTGCTGTCTTGTTCATTGTAAAAAAACCTCCCTGAATTGAATTTGCATAAAAAACAGATTGCCTACGCCGCGCAAAAAATCTGCGCAAGTGTTTTGCCTCGCTGTGTCACCATGCGCACAAGCGCCGCTCTGCACGATTTGAACCGAGAGAACATTTTTGCCGCTTCCTCCGAGTTGTGATACACCCGCCATTCGCCCACCATGAGGCAACCGCGGTTGCGGTGGTTTACGAAACAATAAATGTCGCGCAGCGGATAGCCGAGAAAAACGCCTATTTCGTGCGGAAAGCTGTCACAGCCGAGCCGCGATTTCAGTTTGCTCATGTAGTCGGCAAAACTGCCGCCGAGGCTGTAGCCGCAGCGGACGAGAAATGCCGTCTCACCCGGGCGCGACAGATGTTTTTGCAGTACGGATTTGCGATAGACCATGACGAGGGCATGCCTTTCGCACTCACACAGGATTTCTATGTAAATGTCGCGGCTGTTCAGCTCTTTGTTCAGTCTGTCAATCTCGCCGTGCAGATTCGGTATCTGCGATTTTTGAATTGTGGCGATGTTTGACGGCTTTATTCCGGCAAATGCCGGTGCGGAGTAGTACGCAAGCAATGTTTCAAGTGTTTCCGGCATGATGGACTCCTTTTACAATGGTTAGTGTAAACTAACCGTTGCTCAAAAAAATAATTCCTTTGGGATACTTGCATTTAGTTAGTTTGTGCTAACTAAATGCAAGTATATCATATTTATCCGGATATGTCAATACAAATCGAAAGTATTTTTTGCGGAGACTAATTGAATCGTCACCAAACATTGACAATTCAATACAAGTCTACACACAAAACCGTTTTTCTATTGACTATTGACCGCAAGGGTAGTATAATGTATCTGTACTTAGTTAATTAATTAAATAAAGTATAGATACGGAGGTAATATTTATGGCAGAATTAAGATTTAATCCCCTTACAAAGGACTGGGTGATGATAGCGTCGCACAGGCAAAACAGACCGCAGATGCCGAAGGACTGGTGTCCCTTCTGCCCCGGCCCGGACAATAAAAAAGTGCCCGATACATATGAGGTGCTCAAGTATGACAACGATTTCCCGGCTCTTTCTCAAAATCCGCCCGTGCCGGACGATGTGGAAACGGAGCTTTACAAGACTGCGCCGTCCTACGGCAAGTGCGAAGTCATCCTGTATTCACCCGACCACACCGCCACATTGCCGGAACTGAGCGTGCCGCACATCAAAAAGCTTGTCGATCTGTGGCAGGCCAGATACAGCGAGTTATCCAAGGACGAAAAGATTAAGTATATTTTCATCTTTGAAAACCGCGGCGAGGCTGTCGGCGTGACCATGCCGCATCCGCACGGTCAGATATACGGATATCCTTTTATTCCGAAAAAGGTTGAACTGGAACTTGCGTCATCCAAGGAACACCTTGAAAATACGGGCAAATGCCTTATCTGCGACATGGTGAAAAACGAATATGATTTCGGCAAGAGAATAATCATGGAGAACGAGCATTTTGTAGTCTTTTTGCCTTTCTATACGGAATACCCCTATGGGGTGTATATCGTGTCAAAGAATCACAGACACAACATTGCGGAGTTTGACGATGCGGAAAAAGAGGCGCTTGCGCAAATTCTGCGTGAGACGGTGGGCACTCTCGACAGTCTGTTCGACATGAAGTTTCCCTATATGATGTGTATGCACCAGAGCCCGGTAAATGTGGAGGACACGAGCGATTACGCGCATTTTCACATAGAATTCTTCCCGCCGATGCGCTCTAAGGACAAGATAAAATTCTGCGCGTCCAGTGAGACGGGAGCGTGGGCGCACTGCAACCCGACCGCACCCGAAGCGGTTGCGGAGGAACTTAAGGCGGCGCACAAAAAGTTTCTTGCAAGTGACAAATAAATGTGGTAAAATATATGTTGATGAAGTTTTGTACCGCAGCGTCCAAACAAAAATTTAACTCATAGCCGAGCATATGTGTATTATATTTTGAAAACCGATAGCAGAAGTGCGTGGTTTTCACAAAATATAATACACACCTGCGAGACGGCTTGCAATTTAACAATAAGCGCGAGGCGGTACATAAATATACTCTCCTTGAAAGGAATAATAGAATGGAAATTAAGGCTATAATAAAACAATTCATTGATATTTTCGGCGGCAGTGCCGACGGCATCAGGGTGTTTCAGTCACCCGGAAGAGTAAATCTCATCGGCGAACATACCGACTATAACGGCGGTTTTGTGTTCCCGGCGGCGCTCACCATGAAAACCACCATCGTCATGCGCCCGAGAGATGACAAGACCATCCGTCTTAAGGCGACGGATCTCGATGTGATTGTCGAGGCGGACACGGAAAAACTCGATTCGTATAAAAACCTTGATTGGGGCAACTATCAGCTCGGCGTGGCATATGAGATGCAAAAACGCGGCTATTTTGTGGGCGGTATGGATATGATGTATGACGACACCGTTCCCCACGGCGGCGGACTCTCGTCTTCTGCGGCAACGGAGGTGTCCACGGCGCTGTGCATCGCCACATTGTCAAACGAGAAAAACGGCATCGGCGCCTCTGTCGATATGATAGAGATGGCACTCATCGGTCAGACTGCGGAGCATGAATACTGCGGCGTAAACTGCGGCATAATGGATCAGTTCGCCTCCGCAATGGGCAAGAGGGATCATGCTATTTTCCTCAAGTGCGACGATCTTAACTATAAACTGATTCCGCTTGAGCTCGGCAACCGCAAGATAGTTATCTCCAACACCAAGGTGAAACACGCCCTCGGCGCATCAAAATATAACGAGAGACGCAGCGAGTGTGACGCCGGATTTGAGATTCTCAAAAAAGCCATGCCGGAGAAAAATTGCCTCGGTGAGATAAGCGTTGAGGAATTTGATAAATATAAGCACTTTATCGACAATGATGTTGTCAGACGCAGGATAAAGCATGTCATCACCGAGGATGACAGAGTTTTGCGCTCGATAGATGCCCTGGAGAAGGGCGACATAGAGCTTTTCGGTTCGCTGATGAACGGATCTCACGATTCGCTCAGAGACGATTACGAGGTGACGGGATTCGAGCTTGATACCATGGTTGACGAGGCTCGCAAGATAGACGGCGTGCTCGGCTCGCGTATGACGGGCGCAGGTTTCGGCGGCTGCACGGTGAGCATCGTCGAGGCAGATTCCGTTGAAAAATTCATCGCCGAGGTCGGCGCGGCATATGAGGCAAAAACAGGGCTCAAACCCGAGTTCTATGTTTCGGATGTCGGCGACGGCGGCAGAGAGATAAAGGAGTTTTAAGATAACATGGATATAGTCATCGCAACCAACAATATCGGCAAAGTTAAGGAGATAAAGGCCATTTTGTCCGGACACAATGTCATGAGCCAGTCGGAGGCGGGTCTTCATGTCGAACCCGTGGAGGACGGCGACAGTTTTGCCGCAAATGCTCTGATAAAAGCGCGCGCTCTGCGTGAACTGACGGACATGGCGGTCATAGCGGACGATTCCGGCATAGAGGTGGACGCCCTCGGCGGCGCCCCGGGGATTTACTCTGCGCGCTTTGCCGGGGAGAACGGCACCCCGGAGCAGTGCAACGAAAAAATGCTCAAATCGCTTGAGGGAGTGCCTTTTGAAAAACGCACTGCGCGCTATGTGTGTGCCATGGCGTTCATCGAGCCGAACGGATGCGAAAATGTGTTCGAGGGCACCTGCGAAGGCTATATCATTGACGAGTGCAGGGGTACGAACGGCTTCGGATACGACCCCATGTTTTACAAACCGGAGTTTGACAAGACTTTCGGCGAGCTTGACAGCGCGCTGAAAGATAAGGTCAGCCATCGGTACAATGCACTCAAAAAGCTGTCGGATTATCTTGATTCGCAGTGTTGATTTGTGCTCCGCCCGCTTGTTGCGGAAATGACAAAACACGGGCAGAGCAGAGCCCTGCCCCTACGGCCGATTGGCGGAATCGCGGAATTGCCCAAAATCGGGCAGAGAAAAGGGGCGTCCCCTACCGCCTGTTTGTCAATTTGTACACAGCTTTGGATCTCGTTCGTTTTTCATTATGCGCTCTTTTTTTATTAAGATCTCAAAAATTTTTCAAAAAATTTTTTTATCAACATATTGTGATTCAATTTTATTGCCGAATCAACATTTTGTAGAATTTTTAATTTTTGTCTTGTGTTTGTGTTCAGATTAACATAAAAACGCAAAAATTGACCGTTGCATTTTGTGATTTATTGTGGTATAATTCAATCTGCACCGCATTTTGGCGTTTTTTCGGCTAAAATTCGCCGGGTAACATAATTCTTTTTTGCGACTGTTTTATTTTTGACATTTCCGTCATATATTTTTGACGGAGGGATGTTTCGTGAATATTGCAAAAGAATTTGTAATTAAAAACAAAACGGCTTTTGCTGCGGCTGCCGCGGTGTATTTTGCCGGGCTGATAATGGGCTCTGTGTTTGCCTGTCGGCTCGACGCACAAAAGGCAGACGAATTGCGCGCATACATAGTGCCTTATCTCGCTGCGGAGACAGCGTCAAATCTCAGTCATTCAGACATCTTTGCGGCGTCCGCTCTGGCACATCTGTGCTTTGTCGCCGTTGCTTTGATTTGCTCGGTAAGCATATTTTTGCTGCCGTTGTTTATATTTGCCTTTGGACTCAACGGGTACAGGATGGGTTTTGCCATCAGCTTTGTTGCCGACAATTTCGGTACGGGCGGAATAGCCCTTGCACTCTCGTCTGCTCTTGTGTCCTGCTTGCTTGCAATGCCGATGTATGTTCTCATTTTTGTCACGGAGATTAACTCGGCGAAAAGAAAGATTCAACCCGTAAACGGAGACGGAAAGAACGAGAGACGGGATTTTCTTGCGTTTGCGTTTGTTTTGCTGCTGATGTATTTTTTGCTGTGCATTTCAAGCGCCGCCGAGGCATGGGTTACGCCGTTTCTTATCGGCATCATGAACTAATGAAAAGGACTGATATTACATGAACACACTTATGTGTGATTTTGCGGATTATCTCCGCGACGACAGGAAGGTTTCGTCAAATACGCTTGCCTCATATACGCGTGATGTGCGCAGATTCTGTGATTATGCTGCGGCGCACTCTCTTGATGTGCTCCGCATTACCAAGACAAATGTTATTACATATATGCTCAGTATGCAAAAATCGGGCAGTGCTGCGTCCACGGTGTCGCGCTCGCTTGCGTCGGTCAGGTCCTTCTATAACTATCTCATACTGAAGAATTATCTTTCGGCAAACCCGGCGGACAACCTTGAAACACCGCATCAGGAGAAGAAACTGCCGCAGATTATGTCTACCGAGGAAGTCGGACTGCTGCTGTCGCAGCCGGATCGGGTAAATCCGCCCACACCAAAGAGTGTACGCGACAAGGCAATGCTCGAGATGATTTATGCCACGGGCATAAAGGTGTCGGAGCTTACGGCGCTCAATCGTGACGATGTGGATGTGAGTCTCGGCTACATAAAATGCGTCGGGCACGGCAAGGCGCGGATAATTCCGCTCGGTCATGTCGCCGTGGCGGCGCTGTCGCATTATCTGGACGATGTTAGGGATATCATGGCGCACGATGATGAAAATGCGCTGTTTGTGAACTGCAACGGTGCCAGACTCACCAGACAGGGCTTTTGGAAACTGATTAAAGAATACACCCGTGCCGCCGGCATAGACAAGGACATTACGCCGCATACTCTGAGACATTCGTTTGCGGCGCATCTGATAGAGAACGGTGCGGATCTTATATCCGTGCAGGAGATGATGGGACACAAGGATATCTCGTCAACTCAGATTTATACAAAGCTTGTGCATAATCGGATAAGGGATGTGTACAACAAAGCACATCCGAGAGCTTAATGTTTATTCACTCAAGAAGGAGGTTGCCATGCCGCATCCAAATGAAACATATGCAGGAAGAATTCAGCGAAAGCTGATAAAAAAACAATATCTCGTAGATGTTGCCACAGGGCGCAGAAAAGCTGACCTTGTTCTTAAAAACGCGACATATGTCAATGTTTTTTCAAATGAACTCTGCCGTGGTGACATAGCCGTTGCCAAAGGGCAGATTGTCGGCATGGGCAGCTATGACGGTACGGAGGAATACGACGCGAGCGGAAAAATCGTCTGCCCGGGATTTATCGATGCACACATTCATCTTGAATCGTCGCTCGTCGTGCCGCGCGAGTTTGCCAAGGCGGTCATACCCCACGGCACCACGGCTGTCATAACCGATCCCCACGAGATAACCAATGTCATGGGCACTGATGGCATAGACTACATGTTGCAGGCGACCGAGGGGCTTCCGGTTGATGTCATGTTTATGCTGCCGAGTTGTGTGCCGGCGACTCCTATGGACGAGAGCGGCGCAAATCTTGATTACCGCGCCATAGATTCGTTCTATGAGCACGGCAGAGTGCTTGGACTTGCCGAGATGATGAATTTTGTCGGCGTGATAGGCGGAGACAGCGATGTTGTGTCAAAAATCGTTGCGGCACAGGCTCACCATATGCGAATAGACGGTCATGCTCCGGGATTGCGGGGTAAGGAACTCGCAGCATACATAGCCGCCGGGGTGTATTCCGACCATGAGTGCATGGACGCCGGGGACGCCATGGCAAAGCTGCGTAACGGCCAGTACATCATGATTCGCGAGGGCACTGCGGCAAAGAACCTTGACGCACTTGTCGACTTGCTCAAGGAGTCATATTATGACAGATGTATGTTCTGCACGGATGACAAACATCCGATAGACCTGTTGGAAAACGGGCATATAGATTACATCACCAAAAGGGCGATACAAAAGGGAGTTGACCCCATTGTCGCCATAAAAGCGGCTTGCCACAATCCGGCGAGATATTTCCACCTGAACAACCGCGGCGCGCTTGCACCGGGATATCTGGCGGATATCGTTGTCATTGACGATTTTGACAATTTCAGAGTCGAGACGGTGTTCAAAAAAGGCGTGAAAGTATATGACGGCAAGACGGTTGTGACCGTGGAGCCGCCTGTGATAGATGAATATGTAGACAGCCATGCGCACAACACATTCAATGTGCAGTGCCTGAGTGCCGGTGATTTCTGTGACAGCAGACGCCGCGGAGTTATCGGCATTGTGCCAAACGAGATTGTCACCACGGACAACGGTTACGCTGATGCGATAGATATCGATGCGGACATTCTCAAAATGGCGGTGATAGAGCGTCACAGGGGCACTCACCACATCGGCATCGGCTATCTGCAAGGCTATGGCTTAAAACGAGGAGCGATTGCCACATCGATATCGCACGATTCTCACAATATAATCGTTGTCGGCACAAACGAGGCGGACATGGCGTTTGCCGCAAACCGCGTGGTGGAGAACCGCGGCGGTATAGTTGTTGCCGAGGGCGGTGAGGTGATCAGCGGGGTTGTGCTCGAGATAGCCGGACTCATGAGCGACGATTCGCTCGAACATATAAACGAAACACTGGAGAGGACCAAAAACATGGCATATTCAATGGGAGTTGCCGACGGAACGGATCCTTTTATGACTCTGTCATTTATGTCACTTCCCGTCATTCCGTCTCTGCGCCTTACGACCAGAGGTGTTATAGATGTGATAAGCCAACAGTATATTTAGTTTTGAAAGGAACCGATTCATCATGGAAAGCTGCGGATATATCTACACAGGTGACAGAAAGTCAAATCTTCAGGAGACACTGGGGATAGAGGTATATCCGTGTGCTGACATATCGGACATCATGCCCGACACTCCGGTGTGGAGGTGCACCATGTTGAAATCATGTCTGCGCGTGGCGGAATCCGATCCGTCCGCCCCGCCCGTCAGCTATCTCACACTAAAAGAGACCGGGCGCACGGCGATAAGGTTTGACAAAGAACTGTATTTTCCGGCTCTGCTCAGTTTCGGACTCGATGCCGACGGAAATCCGCTGCTTAAATTCGAGAAGAATGTAAAAGAGGTTTTTCCCGTTCCCGACAAACGGGCAGTTTTCGGCAAAACCAAAAACTACATCAATATAACTTCCGCTTTCGGTGAAGAAAGATATCTCACGCCGCTCCTTGCATCGGTTGTCTGCGATTTGCTCAACTGCCTTGCAATGAACAGCGGCTGTATTGACGACAGGATTTTTTATCAGTCCTGCGGCAGAGTATTTGCCGATGCGGATTTCTTTATGTCATCGCTGCGCGGCAGACATATGCTGAAAAACGACTTTGCCGTGCAGTTCGCGACACTGCGCAGACTAAGCAGAGGTCTTGAAATACCGCTGAGAATCACCCCGAGGAGATACAAAAAGTTCATTCGTGAGCCGAAAGAGGTAAAGGGCGACGATATTTGGTCAATACGCCACAATGCCGCTTGCAGACTTGTCTCGGAGACGGAATTTTTCGGTTTTGCATCGCATGGGAGTACGGTGCGCGCCCTGGCGAACGCGGTTGTGCTTGCAATGGGGAATGAAGTGGATCTGCTTGTAAAAAACGGTGCACTTTCCAAGGCGGATAATGCGCAATATGTAACGGCGGACGATATCCTTGCCGCCGGGTTTGATCCGCAGTGCCGCGAGAATTTGGACGGACTTTCGCAGACTTGCCGAAAGTTTTTCAATGCCGCGACGGACAGAGAGATCGTCTGCATTGATTCCGGCGGAAGGATATCATAAATCTATTCAAACCTGTCGTTATCCGGACTTTCGTCGTTTTTCAGGAACACTGTCAGATTGCCGTTCGCGTCCAGCGACGCAAGTGCGACATCCGCCTCGGACTGCGCACCCTGCGCCTTGATTTGCGACAAAAGCCAACTTCTGTCCGCATTGCAGTGGTTCAGGTTGCGCTCGAGTATTTGCCCGTCGGTTATCACTATTACCGCCGCTTTGGTCTGATCCGGATGCAGGTTGAGGTCCTTCGGCGTTGCCGCGCGCGATTTTTCCTTCGGCAGCACGGATATCATCCCGTTTGCTTCCATATAAGCGCTGTGTATTTCCGATATATCGAAATATCCGCTCAGACGGCACTGCGTCAGCAGCTCGTTTAAGTCTATCCGCGCGCGTTTCAGATTCTTCATATATATCTTGTTGTCGTCAATCAGCACCACGGAGCATCCTGTGAAAAATCGGCGCAACTTCAGTGATTTGTTCGTCATCACGGTTATCAGCGCCGCGGCGAGTGCATAGATTACCATGGCTATCAGCGGCACCATGAAATCCTCGTCGTTCGATATCGCCATTTCCGCCGCTATCGAACCTATGGTTATGGAATTGATGTAGTCAAACATATTTATCTGACTTATCTGCTTGTTGCCGATTATTTTTGCAAGCACAAACAGAACTATTATTGAACCTATGCTTGTTAAAACGGCTTTTGCATATATCATGTTATCACCCCGGAATATTTTGTTTCTCACCGCACGGAAATATACATTTCTTTCGTACAATTCGGTATAAATTGGATAAATCAAAAAAATTCGCGAAAACTCTTGACAAACTCCGAAGTATATGATAGTATAGTAAATTGCAGTTATATCAGTTTTTGTGTGTTTGCGATTGTGCAAAGTGACGGTAAATCCGCCTGTACATACAATAAAATTAGCTGAAAAAGAGATTTTTTTGAAACTGGTTGTGTGCTTTTTTTGCAATGATTTGCAATTATTTTTAGATGAGGTGAGTGATTTTATGGTACATCCTATCAAGCTTGGCAAGAACGAGAGAATGTGTTATTCCAAGACCGAAGAAATCGTTAAGATGCCAAACTTAATTGAGGTGCAGAAAAATTCATATCAGTGGTTCATTGACAAAGGCCTTAAGGAGGTTCTGCGCGATGTGTCTCCCATATGCGACTTTTCCGGTAATCTCAAGCTTGAATTTTTGGATTATTATCTGGAGGAAAACCCGAAATATCCTATCGAGGAGTGCAAGTCCAGGGACGCAACATACTCCAAACCGCTCAAGATTAAGGTGCGCCTTACCAACGCCGAGACGGGCGATGTGAAAGATCAGGAGATATTCATGGGCGAATTTCCGCTTATGACCGATTCCGGAACATTCATCATAAACGGTGCCGAGCGAGTTATCGTCAGCCAGGTTGTAAGGTCGCCGGGAATATACTTTGATATGCAGCACGACAAGACGGGTAAAGAACTGTTTTTCGCGACTGTTATACCTAACCGCGGAGCATGGCTTGAGTATGAGACTGATTCCAACGACATATTCTCCGTGCGCATAGACCGTAACAGAAAGCTGCCGGTCACCACATTTATCCGTGCGCTCGGATTTAACACGAACCCCGAGATTCTCGAGGTGTTCGGCTATGACGAGAAGATAAACGCAACTCTTGAAAAGGACTTCACCACAAATGCGGAGGAGGCCCTCATTGAGATATACAAAAAGCTGCGCCCGGGCGAGCCGCCCACGGTTGACAGCGCTACCACGCTCATCAACAATCTTCTCTTTGACGCAAAGAGATATGACATATCAAAAGTAGGCAGATTCAAGTTTAACAAAAAACTTGCGCTTGCTCCCAGAATCAGAAATCACGAGCTTGCAAAAGATGTGGTTGACCCCGAGACGGGCGAGGTGCTCGGCTCTGCCGGCGATGTGCTCACCAAGGCACAGGCGGACTCCATGCAGAGGGCGGGCATAAACACCGTTTGGCTCAAAGTTGAAGACAAAGAGGTGAAAGTGTTTACCAACGACATGGTAGACATAAAGGATTTCGTATTCTTTGACATATCCGAGCTTGAGATAAACGAAAAGGTTAAGTACAGCGTCCTGCGCGAGATCCTCGATTCGACAGAGGATGAGGCGGAGATCAAAAATCTCATTGAAGAAAGACGCGATGAGCTTATCCCCAAGCATATAATACTGGACGATATTCTCTCGTCCATCAATTATCACTGCAATCTGGAGTACGGCATCGGCACCACCGATGACATAGACCACTTGGGCAACAGACGCCTGCGCTGTGTCGGCGAGTTGCTCCAGAATCAGTTCAGAATAGGTCTTGCAAGACTTGAGAGAGTCGTGAGAGAGCGCATGACAACCCAGGATCCATCCTCGGTTACTCCGCAGCTGCTTATAAACTCAAGACCCGTTGTATCCGCAATCAAAGAGTTCTTCGGTTCATCACAGCTGTCTCAGTTCATGGATCAGAACAATCCGCTTGCGGAGCTTACGCATAAGAGAAGGCTTTCCGCACTCGGCCCCGGCGGTCTTTCAAGAGAGAGAGCCGGATTTGAAGTGCGAGATGTTCACCATTCTCACTACGGCAGAATGTGCCCGATAGAGACTCCCGAAGGACCGAACATCGGTCTTATCAACTCTCTTGCAACTTACGCAAGGGTTAATGAATACGGCTTTATCGAGGCCGCTTACAGAAAGTTCGATAAAGAAAAATGCTGTGCAACCGACGAGATTGAATACATGACTGCCGACACCGAGGACAACTATCGCGTTGCTCCTGCCAGTGAAAAGCTTGATGAAAACGGCAGATTTGTCAAATCCAAGGTAATCGTCCGCTACAGAGACGAGTTCCTTGAGGTAGAGCCGAACATGGTTGACTATGTCGATGTGTCGCCCCAGCAGATTGTGTCCGTGGCTACCGCGCTCATCCCGTTCCTGGAGAACGACGACGCTGTCCGCGCACTCATGGGTTCGAATATGCAGAGACAGGCTGTGCCGCTTCTCAAGACAGAGTCGCCTATCGTCGGCACCGGTATGGAGTACAGAGCGGCAAAAGACTCCGGCGTGTGCGTTGTTGCAAAAGAGGACGGCGTTGTAAAAAAAGTCGGCGCAGATCAGATTACCGTGCTCGAGGACAACGGACAGGAGAGGGTTTATCGTCTCACCAAGTTCCTGCGTTCCAACCAGAGCACTTGCATAAATCAGAAACCTATCGTTGATAACGGCGAGAGAATCAAAAAAGGCGACATCATAGCAGACGGCCCGTCCACATGCAACGGTGAGCTTGCCCTCGGCAAGAATATCCTCATCGGCTTTATGACATGGGAAGGCTATAACTACGAGGACGCCGTGCTCATTAACGAAAGACTGGTAAAAGAGGATGTGTTCACATCCATACACATTGAGGAACACGAGTGCGAGGCGCGCGACACCAAGCTCGGCGCCGAGGAGATCACCAGAGATATATCCAATCTCGGCGAGGACGCACTCAAGGATATAGATGAAAGAGGTATAGTAAGAATAGGCGCCGAGGTGCGCAGCGGCGACATCCTTGTCGGCAAGGTTACCCCTAAGGGCGAAACCGAGCTGAGTGCGGAGGAGAGACTTCTGCGTGCGATATTCGGCGAAAAGGCGAGAGATGTAAGAGATACATCGCTCAGAGTGCCTCACGGCGAGGCGGGTATCGTGGTGGATGTAAAAATCTTCACCCGTGAAAACGGCGATGAGCTGCCGCCCGGAGTAAATCAGCTTGTAAGATGCTATATAGCGCAAAAAAGAAAAATATCTGTCGGAGACAAGATGGCGGGTCGCCACGGAAATAAGGGTGTCATATCCAGAATCCTTCCGGAAGAAGATATGCCTTTCCTGCCCGACGGCACACCGCTTCAGATAGTGCTCAACCCCCTGGGCGTGCCTTCCCGAATGAACATCGGTCAGGTGCTTGAGGTGCATCTCGGCTACGCCGCAAAGGCGCTCGGCTGGAAGATTGCCACACCGGTATTTGACGGTGCGAACGAGAAAGACATAATCGAGGCACTCAATAAAGCCGGTTATCCCGATGACGGCAAGACTGTTCTCTATGACGGAATAACGGGTATGCCTTTCGATTCGCCGGTAACTGTCGGCTATATGTACTATCTCAAGCTGCATCACCTGGTAGACGATAAGATTCATGCGCGCTCCACAGGTCCTTACTCACTCGTTACACAGCAGCCGCTCGGAGGTAAAGCTCAGTTCGGCGGTCAGCGTTTCGGAGAGATGGAGGTTTGGGCGCTGGAGGCATATGGTGCTGCATACACTTTGCAGGAGATACTCACTGTCAAGTCGGATGATATCGTCGGCAGAGTCAAGACATACGAAAGCATCGTAAAGGGCGAAAATGTGCCCGAATCCGGCATTCCGGAGTCGTTCAAGGTTCTTATCAAAGAGCTGCAGAGTCTTGGACTTGATGTCAGAGTGCTCGATGATTATGACAACGAGATTGCCATTAAGGAAGACCTTGAGGACGACGATTCCGATGTTAAGATGGTCAAGTTTGATGACTACGAGATGCTCGATCTCGATGACGAGAAAGACGACCGCAAGGACAGCGGCAAGGAGACGGATTTGTTTGACGATGTTCTCGGCGGATTCGATTTCGGTTCTTCATCGGATGATGCGGATGACGGCGAGGATGATGAGGACAGGGATGATGAAATTATATCGTTCGACGACCTTCAGGAGCCGGATGATCTTTCCGATGAGGCTGAGCCGGATGAAGATGATCTCAGCGGTGCCGATTTCTCGGACATTGACAGCAGTATAGACAGCGCCGAAGATGTGTTCGGCGACGAAAATTAAAGGAGGAAGCTGTATGTCAGAATTTAATAATTTTGCGTCAATCAAAATTGGGTTGGCTTCTCCCGAACAGATAAGAGAGTGGTCACACGGCGAAGTCAAAAAGCCGGAAACCATAAATTACCGCACGCTTAAACCGGAGAGAGACGGACTTTTCTGCGAAAAGATTTTCGGACCTACAAAGGACTGGGAGTGCTATTGCGGCAAGTATAAGAGAATCCGCTACAAGGGCATCGTCTGCGACCGGTGCGGAGTTGAGGTTACCCGTGCAAAGGTAAGACGCGAGAGAATGGGCCACATTGAACTTGCGGCGCCCGTGTCGCACATCTGGTATTTCAAGGGTATCCCCAGCAGAATGGGTCTTATACTCGACATGAGCCCGAGGGTGCTCGAAAAAATTCTCTACTTTGCATCATATGTTGTCACAGATCCGGGCACATCAACACTGCCTTATAAAACAGTGCTGTCCGAGAGGGAATACAGAGACAATATAGATAAATTCGGCAGTGACGCCTTCAAGGCGGGCATGGGCGCAGAGTCCGTGAAAAAACTGCTCATGGACATAGACCTCGACAAGCTCTCTGTTGAGCTTAAAGAGGAGCTTGACAACTCACAGGGTCAGAAGAAGTTAAGAATAGCCAAGAGATTGGAAGTCGTAGAGGCTTTCCGTCTCTCGGGCAACAAACCCGAGTGGATGATTATGGATGCAGTGCCGGTCATTCCGCCGGAGATAAGACCTATGGTACAGCTGGACGGCGGCAGATTTGCCACATCAGACCTCAATGACCTGTACAGAAGGGTCATCAACAGAAACAACCGACTCAAGAGACTTTTGGAGCTTGAGGCGCCGGACATCATCGTCCGCAACGAAAAAAGAATGCTCCAGGAGGCTGTTGATGCGCTCATAGATAACGGCAGACGCGGCAGAGCCGTGACAGGCCCCGGAAACAGACCGCTCAAATCCCTTTCCGATATGCTCAAAGGAAAACAGGGTCGTTTCCGTCAGAATCTTCTCGGTAAGCGAGTTGACTATTCCGGCCGTTCCGTTATTGTCGTAGGTCCTGATCTTAAGATATATCAGTGCGGTCTGCCTAAGGAGATGGCACTTGAGCTGTTCAAACCGTTTGTTATGCACAAGCTTGTGGAAAACGGTGACTGTCACAATGTAAAGAGCGCCAAGAGAATGGTTGAAAGAGGTCAGAATGAGGTTTGGGATGTGCTCGAGGATGTCATTAAAGACCACCCCGTGTTCCTGAACCGTGCACCTACGCTGCACAGACTGGGTATTCAGGCATTCGAGCCTATCCTGGTTGAGGGCAGGGCCATAAGACTGCATCCGCTTGTATGTACAGCGTTCAACGCCGACTTCGACGGCGACCAGATGGCTGTCCATGTGCCGCTTTCACCGGAGGCACAGGCAGAGGCAAGATTCCTCATGCTGTCGGCTAACAACCTGCTCAAACCTCAGGATGGAAAACCCGTCACCGTTCCTACACAGGACATGGTACTCGGTTCGTACTACCTGACCATACTCAAGCCAAAGGAAGTCCGCATCACAGATCCGGGCGACACAGGCTTTGAAGCAGGCGATGTTGTTTGCTACCTGAGCAACCAGGAGTTCAATACTAACAGCAAAAAGGCTATCGCCAAAGGGCCGTCACTGCGTGAGATGAACGCAAAACTCGAGGCAGAGGGCAAGAAACCTGCCGAGTTTACCGAGGAAGGGTGCTTCCCGGGAGAGCCGGGCGAGGCGAAGTACTTCACCAATTTTGACGAGGTGCTCATGGCATACGACAACCGTGTGCTCGGTCTGCACGCTCCGATAAAGGTTATAAATACGGTAGAGGTGAACGGAGAGAAGATCTCCGGAATCATAGACGCCACCGCCGGCAAGATTATATTCAATGAGGACATTCCCCAGGATATCGGTCTTGTCGACAGGGAAAAGGACGGACCCCTTCCGCTAGAGATCGGTATGTCCTTCGTGGCAAACAAAAAAGGTCTCGGAGTCATATTTGATAAGTGTATCAGAGCGCACGGAACCAACGGTACCGCAGGAGTTCTTGACAAAATCAAGGCTCTCGGCTACAAGTTTTCCACACGCAGCGCACTCACAATCAGCGTAAACGATATGATTATCCCTGACAGGAAGCAGCCGATACTCGATGCCGCTCAGGCAGAGGTTGATAAGATCGGCAAGCTCTATAAGAGGGGTCTTATCTCCGACGAGGAGAGATACACTCATGTAATCACAGCTTGGAACAAAGCTGTTGACGATATATCTGATGCGCTCATGGACGGACTTGACCAGTACAACCCGATCTACATGATGGCTACATCCGGTGCGCGAGGAAGTAAGGACCAGATAAAACAGCTTGCAGGTATGCGAGGACTCATGGCTGATACCTCCGGCCGCGCAATTGAGATTCCTATCAAGGCTAACTTCCGAGAGGGACTCAATGTTCTGGAATACTTCATATCTACTCACGGTGCACGAAAAGGTCTTGCCGATACCGCGCTGCGTACAGCCGATTCGGGTTACCTGACAAGACGACTTGTCGATGTATCGCAGGATGTCATCATCCGCGAGCTTGATTGCGGCACCGACGACTATATTGTTGCCAAGGCAATTGCGGACGGCAACGAGGTTATCGAGTCGTTCCGTGACAGGCTTGTCGGCAGAACGGCGCGTGAGGATATAGTAAACCCCGAAACGGGCGAGATCATCATTCACGCAGACCATCTCATGAGCGAGGCGGATGCGGACCGCGTTGTTGCGGCAGGCGTCACCGAAGCAAAGATTCGCAGCATACTCACTTGCCAGGCACGCATAGGCGTGTGCGCAAAGTGCTACGGTTCCAACCTTTCCACCGGCAATCTGGTTGATGTCGGCGAGGCTGTCGGCATAATTGCCGCTCAGTCCATAGGTGAGCCGGGTACACAGCTGACCATGAGAACATTCCATACCGGCGGTGTTGCCGGTGACGATATCACTCAGGGTCTGCCGAGAGTCGAGGAGCTGTTCGAGGCGCGCAGACCTAAGGGCGTTGCGATTATCGCAGAGCAGACAGGTTCATGCAAACTTGAAGAAAGCAAGAAGAAAAGAGAAGTCATCATCACGGATGAGGACGGAGTTACCTATAACTATCTCATTCCTTACGGCTCAAGGCTCAAGATTGCAGACGGCGCACAGGTTGTCAAGGGTCAGGAGCTCACCGAGGGTTCAATCTATCCTCAGGATCTGCTCAGAGTTATGGGCGCAAACGGAGATGTCGGCATAAAGGCTGTTACGGATTATCTCATCCAGGAGGTTCAAAGGGTTTACCGCCTCCAGGGTATCGATATCAATGATAAGCATATCGAGGTTATCGTTCGTCAGATGATCCGCAAAGTCAAGGTCGAGGAGACCGGTGACACCAATCTGCTCATAGGCTCGGTTATAGACAGAGTCGAGTTTAACGACGCATATAACAAAGCTCTGGAGGCAGGCGGAGAACTGCCGCAGTGCACAAGAGTGCTGCTCGGTATCACCAAGACTGCCCTTGCCACAGATTCGTTCCTGTCGGCGGCATCGTTCCAGGAGACCACAAGAGTGCTCACCGATGCGGCTATCAAGGGCAAGAAGGATCCGCTCATCGGCCTTAAGGAGAATGTCATCATCGGTAAGCTCATTCCGGCAGGCACAGGCCTGTCCACTTACCACGATGTTGAGATTGTCACACCGATTATTCAGCATTCGGCGGCGGAAGAATTTGCAGACTGATTGATTTTTAATTAAAGAAACACCCCACTGTGATATTCTCGGTGGGGTGTTTTTGGCTTAATAAAGACAAACGGCGGATTTGGCTTTGCGGCAAGAACGGGTTGCTGTTAAAATGTGTTTGTTTGAACTGATTTAATGTAATCTCCGGGCGATATGCCTTTATATTTTTTGAAAATATGTATAAAATAACTCAAATCGTTAAATCCGCACGAAAAGCATACATCCGTCACGCTTTTTTTGCCGTCTGCAAAGCTTTCGCAGGCGGATTTTATGCGGTATTCGGTTATGTATTCAAATGGCGTCTGACCGACTGTTTCTCTGAAAAACCTGCAAAAATAATTAGGGCTTAATTTGCATGAGAGGGCAAGCTCCTCCAATGTTATTTTTGACATGAAATTTTCCTCAATCATCTGCATTGCCGGTTTTATTTTCTCCAGTTTTTCATTAGGGGCGACGGATTCTCCGTTGTTGTTCTTGATAATATCCGCCGCTATAAGATATAAAATTGCCGAAATGTCAAGCTCAAATCCGTGCGGTTTTTGCTTCATAAAATCAAAGAGAATGTTAATATTCTTATCGTTTTTATATACAACCGCTTTTTGCATATATGAGTTTACAAGATTTTTGCACATCTTTGTGTTATAAAGCAAAGACTGCGAAAACACAATACAATCATACCGACATTTTACAGGTTCGGCGCTGTGTATAATTCCGCTCGGCACAAATACGCTCTGACCTTCCGTAACACTGAATTCACAGTCGTTAAGCTTTAGCAGCAGCGTGCCGCATATAACACGGATAATTTCAAAATCATTGTGCCAGTGCATTTGCATTTTATACCTCGGGTGGGTATAATCTATCTCGTATAATTCAAGCGGAAATTGGGGTGTGCCCCGTGATATTCTCTCATGATATGAAGTGTCCATTTTTCCTCCGACAATAAAATAATTATACTTTATGTTAGTATAACACGATATTTTTATCGAAGTCAATAGAATATTTGTCATTATAAGATTGCATTTGTAAATTCAGTATGAAACATAACAGTCATGTGAAAAATGCGCAGGAGAGATTCAATCGCCGGCCGGGGCGGAGCCGAGACAGGCGTCACCGAATGGCGGCGGATGAGGTGCAGCTTGCATGCAAGCGTGAACAACCCCCTCTTTGCTTTATATAACAATAATCCCTAAAAAAACGGTGAAAACTTTGTCACAAAATCCATTGACATTTCGGGAAATAAAATATAAAATATAGTAGCGCATATTTTGGGAAACCGAAAACGCTGCGTGTTTGTTTGGCTGCTGTAGCAAAATTGTAACATAGTTTGCCCTATCATTACAATTTCGTTACAACAACAAATACTGCATTGACTATTACATCATCTCGGTGTTATAATCAATGCAAAGCTGAGGCAATCCCTCGGCAAAAGTGTTGTATTGTATAAGGAGAGAGGTGCGGTGCGACATTAATGTTTTAACTCTTTCAAAAATTTATTAAGGAGGATTTGAGAATTATGAAAAATCTCAAAAAGGTTTTGGCACTCGTAATAGCTCTTACAATGGTGCTTACAACAGTAGCTTTCGCAAGCTATCCGGATGTAGACGCTGATGCAAACTATGCAAGTGCGGTTGAACTCTTGTCAGCTCTTGAAATTCTTCAGGGCGACGAGAACGGCAACTTCAATCCCGACAACACCATCACAAGAGCAGAATATGCTGCTGTTGTATGCCGTGCATTGGGAATGGAGAATGCTGCAAACAGTGCGAAGGGCGCTACCATCTTCACAGATGTTGCTGCTGACCACTGGGCTACCGGTTACATAAACCTCGCTTCACAGCAGGGTATCGTAAACGGTAAAGGAAACGGCATCTTCGATCCGGAAGGCAATGTAACATATGCCGAGGCTGTTAAGATGCTCGTTGTTGCACTCGGTTATGAGCCGATGGCAGCTTCAAGAGGTGGTTACCCCACAGGTTACCTCACAGTTGCTAACAGCACTAAGATCACAGCTAATGTTTCTTCTTCGGGCACAGACACTGCTGCTCTCAGAAGCACAGTAGCTCAGCTTACTGCTAATGCTCTCGAAGTAGCTAACATGGATCAGACCGGTTTCGGTACTGACACCAAGTACGAAGTACTCGACGATTATGACAACTACACAACACTCCTCACCAAGATGGACATCTACAAGGCAACAGGTGTTGTAAACAGCGTTGATGCTTCCGAAGGCACAATGGAACTCAAACTTACAGAAGCTTCTGACGACTATGAGTTTGGTTATGTTGGTAGCAAGGGTGATGTAGATCCGGCTGTTGCTGCTGGTACAAAGACCATTTCTTTTGACACCAACGGCGTTAATGTTGATGCTTATCTCCAGCAGAGCGTAGATGTATATGTTTACAAAGCTGGTAAGTCTGACTATGATGTAGTTTACATCACAGCTTCCGGTATTGGCACAACTCTTAAGATTGATGCTGAAGACCTCAAGTCTGGTGCTGCAACAATCAGCAAAGATAGAGAAGTAGTTGAGTATTATGAGACATCTGAAGCAACAAAGACAACTAAGATTGATGTTGAAGCAAATGCTCCTATCTATGTAAATGGTTATGAACTTCCTGCAACAGGAACAGGCGCTCTCATCAACTATACAACGGGTGCTGATCTGACCACGCTTCTTAATGGCATTGATGCTACAATCGAGTTTGTTGAGAACACAGATGACAAGTACTATGATAGAGTTCTTATCACTGTATATCAGCACGGTATCGTAGATGATGTTGAAATCTCTAAAGAGAGAATCAACCTCCTCGTTGACTATGTAAAATTTGATTCTTCCGATAAGAATCAGGTTGTAAATCTCCAGGATAAAGATGGCAACGCAATCAAACTTGAAGATGTCAAAGAAAAAGATGTGCTTGCTATGTATGTTGAGCCTAAGACAGTAACACTTGATGCTGGTGCTATAAAGGTTCCGGAAGCAAAATCTTTTGCTAATAATGGTAACAAGATCACAATTATCGACCTCGGTGCAAACACCGTAACCGGTAAGATTGACGGAGCTGATGATGACAACGGCGAGTTCTACATCGATGGTACTAAGTATGAGTACACAACAAACGGCTTTGCTGATGGCAACGAAGATGATATCATTGACAACTATGGTGCAGCAAACGCTTCTACTAAGCTTGATACAGAGGGTACATTCTACCTTGATATCAACGGCAAAGTAATCGGATTTGACGGTACTGCCGGCGGTAACACCAAGTATGGTTACATCCTCCAGGCTGAGTACAATAACGGAAATTCCTTTGATAAGGGATGGCAGGTTAAGATGCTCACACAGGATCAGGGTGTTGTAACATTCGATCTGTATAAGACATTCACTTATACTGATAAGAGCAACACAGCACTTACTAACGGTTCTGTAACATATTCAAACGGTGGTACAGGTTCTGAGGCTGAGCTTTCTCTCTACAAAGCAGCTAACGGTAGTACACCTGCAGGTGCTAACTACTTTAAGACAGACGCTTCTAAGAATGTTGTTGAGTACAAGGTTACATCTGACAACGAGCTTAAGTCTGTAGAAGTTAAGACAGATGCAACAGCAGTTGGTTCGGCAACAGCAAAGAAAGAGTACAAAGAGTCAACCGGTAAGATTGACAACAAGGTACTTGATGATGCAGTTGTAGTATTCAACCTTGACAGTGATGATATTGATGATGCATATGTAACAACACTTTCTGCACTTGTTGACGAGGGTGAGTATGCAGGTTATGTTGCTGCTAAGGGTAACTCCAGCAACGAATGGAAAGTATTCGTTATCAGCGCAGGTGATACTAAGTTCAATCCTGAGGCTGGTGTAAATGTTGTTGAGAGCGTAAGAAAGTCTACACTTGGCAACCAGGATTCTTATGTGGTATCTTACTATGGTCCTGGGGATACAGATGTTAAGACTCTTACATTTACAGATGATTCTGACACACAGGCTGGTATGAAGATATACACTTCACTTGCAAAAGGTGACATATTTGTTGCTAATGCAAACAGCGAAGGCGTTGTAGATGACTATGTAATTCTTGCTCAGGTTGCTAATAAATCTGCCGGATTTGTTATCCCGGGTGCGTTTAAGGCTGCTTATGGTTCAGACTTCGATGGTAACACCGATATGAGCGATGGTGTTGATTATGTATTTGGTTACATCGACACAATCAGCAAGAAGGGCGGCAAGCAGGTTGTTGATGTTATCGCTAACGGCACAACCACAACTCTCGTTGTTGGTAATGGTGTAAACGAGTATTCTTACAAGTATGGTAAGAACAACTATGTTGAAGCTGGCGATTGGAATGGCGACTATGTTGACAAAGCTACAAAGGATAACAGCGGCAATGTTACTGAGTGCACATTTATCTTTGCTAAGCTTTATGATGGCGATGTAGTTGACATCTACTCTTTCAATAGGAGAGAGAACAGCGCAACAGCATTTACTACAAAGAACTCCGCTAACCCGACAGCTTCCACAGCTTCTACTAAGACTGAGGTTAAAGAAGAAGTTAAGGAAGAAACTCCTGTAGTTGAAGTTCCTGTAGCTGAAGAAGATTTTGAGTAATTCATAATTACTTGACATCACTTAATAAATGAGAGGGGCCGGACTTTTGTCCGGCTCTTTTCTTATGCGCAAATTCCGCCCAAACGAAAGCCGCCCTCGCTAAAGGGAGGTGGCAGCCGTCCTAATATTTTTTATAAAATATTAGGACAAAAGGCTGACGGAGGGATTTATTCATCGCCCCATGTAATTTGTCATTCTGTGCGTATGGCTTGATTATACTTTCAATCTGATAGATATCTTTGCAGCGGAACGACACACAGGTCGTTCCCTACCGACAGACGAAGAATTGCAATGAGGAGTTAAGAGATGCTCTTTGCCGACAAACTGTCTGATAATTGCGCTCTTTTGTTAATAACTGTAGGGAACGACCTGTGTGTCGTTCCGCAAAAAATGATTTAATTTATTTTAAGATTAAAATAATTTTGGGGATGTCGTTCCGCAATATTTACACATTTCTTTGCCTTTAATATGTTTTTTCTTGCGATGAACCTTGTATTAAGGCGGTAGGGGGGTCGATGACCTCATCGACCCGCGATTAACGCACAAATTCGCACTTGCGGCAATACTTCGTTAATGCACTTTGTAGGGGCGACCCTGTGTGGTCGCCCGAAAATTAAAACGAATCTTACAAAACAAAAAATCACCATTGACAAATCGCCAAAGGTGATGTATACTAAAAACATAAAGAAGGCAAGACCTCAAACGGTTATGCCTCGACGAAAATGTTATATTACAATAACCGTCTTGGCAGAGGCGGTTATTGTGCTTTTATAGTGCAAACTATTATAACGAGTATAATAGTGAGAATGGCAGTAACCAGTCTTTTGCG
>CAKSFP010000027.1 GCA_934454585.1 uncultured Clostridia bacterium | reverse complement strand
GTCAATGCGGTATCTTTTGCAAGCGTGTTTTCCATATAGATATTCACCTCTGAATTATTACTGACAACATTGTAACATAAATACGATCAAAAAGCAATATGAAACACCGGATTTTTAGCAAAATTTTTAATGAAAATTATATCCGAAAACAGTGTCGGAAAATGCAATTTTTTGATCCCACATATAAAAACGACCGAAAAACCGAGTGATGATGCGAGTTGCAGAGGTTTTGAATTTTGAAAATTTGTCGTAAGTCCAAAAGACATTGCAAAAAGATATACACAAATTATTGAGAGCCTGATGTAAATCGGGTGTGCAAAATTTGTGATAGAATTCTGCTTAAAAAATTGATTTTGTGTTGACTCGGGCAGACTGAACAGACGAAACAGACTTATTGCGGTATTGAGGTTACGGTTTGAACATTGACAAGCCGTGAAGGTAATTTGCTTTTCGAGGGCAATAAATCCTCCGGGGTTGATATTTTGTCCATAAATGTTGCATTTCTGTGTAATTACAACTGCCGACGGATGTGCTAAAATAAAAATAGCAATACGAACAATAGGGAGGAACACAGATATGTATAAAAGCATAGTGCGCTATGCAGATGTATTTTACGGAAACGGAGAAACAGACTTGCCGAAGCCCGAGGGAATTGCAGCGACATGGTTTTTCCTCAACGGGCAGTGCGGAAACACCAATCCTCACGCATCAATCCCGTTTGGAAAAATGTCTTGCGGTCTTTACACAGGCGGTTATCCCGCCGGATACGGAAATCACAAGGTAAACTACGGCGGAAAAACAGAGAAATTTGCTGCGAAGGCGAAGGGTTTTTCGCATATGCATCAAACCGGCACGGGTGAGATAAGGGTGTATTATAATTATGCGCCGGTAACACCGCTGTACGGCGACTTGCGTGAGATTTCAGAAGAAATCATAAATGAAGAAGGCGAACCGGGATATTATTGCGCAACTCTTGCACAAAGCAAGATAAAGGCGGAAATCACTGTTGATGAATATGCTGCGTATCACAGGTATTCATTTGACGGCGAGGGGAAGCTGCTTATAGATTTTTCGAATGACGGACTCAATCGCTCGCTGGGCGACGGTACATATGCTCTTGCGAGGGACGCGCATATCAGAGCGGAATCGGACAGGGCAATCTCTGCAAGCGTCATATTGCACGGAATCAGGATGTATTTTTATGCCGTGTGTGACGGTGCGGTTAAAACGGCTTCTTTGTTTGATGACTATAAACCCTGTGACTGCAAAGAATTGCACAAAGATAATGTTTCGGAAAGATACGGTGGCTTTTTCTGCGTTAATGGAGAATGTGTGCTGAGGGTTGCGGTTTCGCAAAAGAGCGCTGCCGAGGCGAAAAGACTTGCCGAGAGGAAAGAAAACTTTGACACAGTTCGTAAAAACGCGTCTCTCCTGTGGGAGAAATATCTCGGCAGGATAGAGATAGATGCGGACGATACGACGAAGAAAATGTTTTATTCAAATTTCTATCACAGCATCATAAAACCTGCAAAATGCGAAAACGGATATACCGATTTTGCTACCTTGTGGGATTTGTATAAAACACAACTGCCGCTTGTGTATACGCTGTTTGCCGATGAGGGGCGCGGAATACAAAAGACAATTTGCGACACGGCAAAGAGGTGTTCAAAGGTACCAATAGCGCTGCTGCAATGTGCGCATGAATATGTGGACTGCTTTGAAACCCAGGCAAAAATGCTCGGAACATACACTGTGGCAGACGCATATTTGCGCGGTCTTTGCGGTGCGGAGGATGTTGTCGGTACGGCTAAACTCGAGCTTGGCAGCGATCCGCAGAATGAGTTTGAAAAAATGCTCTCGGAGGGGAGATATACTCATGTTCTGGATGTGACATCGGCGTGCCGTGCCGCGGCAGACGCCGCAAAGGATATCGGCGATGTGAAACAGGCAAAAAATTTTGAGAGCATAGCAAAACGCTTTGCAGAGGCTTTTGATGACAAAGGACTTTTGAAGCACGGCGAGTGTTATGAGGGAGACAGTTGGAATTATTCGTTCAGGCTGTTGCCCGACATGGCAGAGAGAATACGGCTTTGCGGCGGATGTGAAAATTTTGTCCGCCTGGCAGACAGCTTTTTCGGATACGGCAAGGCGCCTGTGGAGCAGTGTACGGATATAGAAGCTGAATATCACAATGCGCTTTTGCTGCACAGGTTTGACGGGATTAACAATGAGCATGACATGGAGTCGCCCTATGTATATAATTATGCCGGCAGACACGACAGAACTTGCGAGATAGTGAGTGCAATAAAAAAATATATGTTTAACGATGGGCGCGGAGGCATTCCGGGAAACAATGACACCGGCGCGCTCTCATCGTGGTTTGTGTGGAGCACACTCGGGATATTCCCGGTGTCGGGTCAGGACAAAATTCTTATCGGAATACCGAGCGTGAAATTGGCAAAGATGTATCTCTCAAGCGGAAATCTGTTTGAAATAAAGGTATGCGGCAGCGGAGAGCATGTTGAAAAAGCCGTGTTAAACGGCACGGTGCTCCGCGATATGAGTATGACTGTGAGAGAGATGATGAATGGCGGCAAATTGGAGTTTTATATGAAAAAATAATGATAATAAAAATCACCGCAGCAGATTTGGTTTCTGCCGCGGTGATTTTTTAATTTTTATGTGATGGATTTTTTGTATTCGGAGGGTGTTGCTCCGATGTATTTCTTAAACACACGGTTGAATGTACGGATGTGGTTGTAGCCGAGTATTTCGGAGATCTCCGCAAATGAATATTGATTCGTCTTTATCAGTTCTTTGGCTTTTTCAAGACGGTATTCATGAATGAAGTCTACGAGCGTGTGTTTGTATGACGCCTTGAAAACCTTTGAGAGATAGAAAGACGACACGGCAAAATGTGCCGCTATGGTGTTGACGCCCAATCCGGGGTCGGCGTAGTTTTCCAGTACATATTTAAGCGTTTTTTCCGAGAGAGAGGCTGGTGGCTGTTCGCTGTCATCTATGGTGTCGGCAGACATCAGAAGTGCCGTGTCATAGAATTTTTTCCTCTTTATGCTCTGTTTTGCCTCGGAAAATGCGTCGGACAGTTTTTCGATGGAATCGTAGTAAGCCGAGAATGAGAAATTAATCTCGACAAAAAAGTTTTCCTCAATAAATTCGCATCCGTAGGCAGCTTTTTCGTGTATATCATTTTCGCCGTCGGTGTTTATTATGCACACCGGCTTTCCTTCGTATGACACGACCCGTGCGAGAGAATTTTCGTCCGTAAACAGTTCCTCAAATATGTTTTTTATGATAAAGTATATCTCGTTGAGCTTTTCTTCGTTGCTGATTGTGGGGTCGTCAAACATATTGTCGAGAGCGCCCCACGAGAAAATCACTACGGCGAAATTCTTGTGAATGAATTCGGAGAGATAGTCATTCTCGCCCGACAGATTGACCGCAGAACCGTGATTGCCCCCGAGCAGCTGCGTCAGGGTGAGATCGCGCAGCAATGAACTTTGCGCGCTTATGGTGTCCGAGAGCGCCGTGTTGCTTGTAAAGAGTTGTTTTATGCGCTCGCTCAGCAAATCTATTTCCGATCGGCTGTCGCTTTTTGGAATGTTCAGTCCCATCATTATGGAGTCGAGCGGCGAGTAATTCTTTTTCATAAAATAAGTTATCAGCAGAGCGGCAAGAGCGAGACATATTGCTGCCAGACCTATCACAATCATTCGCGACGATATCAGTCCGTCGTTGAGCAGCTTCGTCGGAATTAAAAGCGCCACGGTCATCTCCGTTGTCTGGAAACTCAGGTTTTGCATCTTCAGCGACGCATTGTGCACCAGGGATGTTAATTCACGCAGATTTTTCGGGATAATCGGATTGCCTGTCTTGAGATTGTACAGCAAGGTGTTGCCGCGTGAATCAAAAACATATGTGTCACAGTAATCTATGCCGACATCGATGCTGCGAAAAAAATTCTCCTCGTCAACCATGATAAACAGGCTTGAGTGCAGGGGACTGTTTATCAGCGACGACGGCGACAGATATTGACCGAAACACACGGTATTTCGCACATTGTCGTTGATTCTTACCTGGGTAGAATAGTATTTGCCGTTGCTGCGGTTGCTCTGGCAAAGCTGTTCTTTCCATTCCTCATACGGAACGGTGCCGCTGAAATATATGTTGTAAAAATAGCGTGAATCGTAGGCGCCGGTTTCATGAATGACGATGTCCGTCTCCTCTATGTACACGAACATAAAATCTATGTTGCTCTTATATGTTTTGTACACTGCCAGGTCGGAGACAAAGTTTATAACCCCTTTTGAACCATAGTACATATTTGAACGGTCTATTGATAGCACTTCGGCTATGTTTGAATTGTGCAGCAGAAGCATGGAGCGCAGTTCGTTTATGTCAATGAGGATTTCTCTGATTCCGGAGGTTGTTGCGCTCACCAGAGATGAGTGAAACTGGTCTATGTGCCTGCTGTAATTCTTTTCATATGCATATATCCCTCCCAGAAACGAAATTATGGGGATGAGGAGTATGAGAACATATGATAAAAGCCAAACGAAAAAGAGTGTGAATTTTTTCTTCTCTTTAGTCACTCTTGAGTTTCTGAATATAAATTTATTCCTCGTTGTTTTGTGCATGATTTCCTCCAAAACCGATGAAAATAACTTTGAGTCAGTTTTAGTATATCGCTTTTTCGACGGTTAGTCAATGAATGATTTTTCTAAAAAAGAATGAATATGTAAAAACACTTTGCGTTATAAAGGCAGCTGCTCAAGTGCGGCTGCCTTTATGTCATAACCTAAATGTATGCGTCTTAAAAAGAAAATCCGGAAGAAAAATTACTTACGGCTGTTGTATCTGTCGAGAGCCGACTGCTCAAGTTCTATTGCTCTGTCAACATTGAGCTTTTGCAGCTGCTGGATGAATTCGTCGTATTTTTCTATGGGGAGAACACCTGTGATGAACGAGGTCGTCATGGTGTCGCGAACTTTCTTTATCTCGGCATATAGTGTTGAGAATTCGTCGCTCTCGTCCGCAGTCATGGTAATCTGCGGCATCTGAGTTGCGAGTGTTTCTTCGGTGCCGTATGTCCATTTTTTGAGCGCCTCCTGCTGCTGAGGCATGGAGTAGTATTGCTCTATATATTCTTTTGCCTGAACAAACGGGCCGCTGTCACAGCTTCTTACATAGCGCGACATTGCCTGGCTCATTGTGAGTCCGTCCGGGTTGTTTGTGATGTCCTTTGTGAAGGTGGGGTATCCGTCAACCATTGTGTAACTCTCGCCTTCGATTCCGAAGTTATTGAGCATATATCCGTCCTCACCGTAGCCGTAGTCAAGATATTTCACGGCAAGGGGGATATCCTTGCAGGCGGTGGATATTGCCACACTGCCCCAGGGGCTGTACGGAAGACTCGCGTACATGAAGTGAGACGGTGATGTGCCGTCTGCCGCATACATACTTATGCCGGCAAGGTCAATGTCTGCGCCCGTGGATTTTGCGGTCTGGAGCCACTTGCCGAGGCAACCGCCGCCCGTGCCGAATGTCGCGCCCGATTTTCCGTTGAGCATATTTGCGCTGAGTATGGTGGAATCGACGGAGGCAAAGTTCTTGTCAAGCAATCCTTTGTCAAACCAATCCTTGAGTCTTGTCACAGCCTCTTTGTATTCGGGGGTAAGAGGTCCGTAGATTACCTTTCCGCTGTCGTCACGATAGAACTCAGTGTGAGTGTTGAGCATACGGAACAGCACTTCGTATTCTACTCCCTTCACGGTGAGCGGAGCGGTTGCGCCTTTTTTGTCACGGAATGCTGCGAGCACATTCTCCCAGTCGGACGCCGTTTTCGGTGCCTCAAGTCCGAGGTCGTCGAGCCAGTCCTGACGGATGATCATGCCCGATGTGGTAAGGAGCATTTCGTCTCCTTTTAAGAACGGGAACACATAGTAGTCTCCGTTGTCCGTCTTTACCATCTTGTCAAAATCGCTGTTTTCCGCAAGAACCTTTGTCAGGTTGGGCGCGTAATCCTTCATATAATCATTTAGGTTTACGATTACCTTGTCACCTATGGACGCATCGGGTCCGCCGAGAGCGGTAAGCCAGTCCCACTGAATCATGTCGGGCAGTTCGTTGGATGCAACCAGGAGCGAGAACTGTTCATTCTCCTGACCGAGCGGCGGATGAATGTATTTAACCTTCACGCCGGTTTTCTCGGCAAGCATCTTTGCAAACGGAGTTTCGCCGAGGTTGGAAGTGGAGGCGGATACATTGCTTGTTATCGCGCTCCAGTATGTAAGTTCGGTATCCGTTTTGATGGGATAGCTTGACAGGTCGCTCTGCGATGTCTGAACGCCGGTTTCTCTTGAGCCGCATCCGGTGAGCATAAGCGAAACCGTGAGTGCGCCTGCAAGAAATACATTGAATTTTTTCATTTCTTGAAACATCCTTTCAAAATCGTAGTATTTTTTCCTTGACTTTATTATAAACTCATCGGGGTTAATTTAGCAATAGACAAATGAACAACAACGGCGGACAAAAGTCCAACGATAGCGAAACGGCGGCGTTTTCGGGCAGTTGGTTTTTTGTCTTGCACAGTTGGGGTTTTGTGTCTTTTATTGACGGACGGCGTGATGTATAATGGAAACATAAAGAGCGGGAGGTAATTGCCTGCCGAAACCAAACAAGGGTTAATCCAAATACGAAAGGAATGAAAAAGGAAGATGGTATTAAACTTAAGTGCGGGGGAGATGACAACATGAAAATCAAAAAATCCCGCGGCAAAAGAATTTTTGACATTTGTAATGTGTGCCTCATGCTGCTGATTATGATTGTCATGATATACCCGATATGGTATGTGGTTGTTGCGTCCTTCAGCGACAGCAACGAACTTTTGAGAAACACCGGCTTGCTCATAAAGCCGCTCGGCTTTACGACGGGGGCATATAAACTGATGACGGCAAATCCGATGATTGTGCGCGGATATGCCAACACACTGTTTATATTGGTAGTCGGCGTTGCGCTGAATCTGCTGTTCACTACTTTGGCGGCATACTTCCTGTCCAGGAGAAATGTTTATTGGTCAAAGTATGTTATGATGATGATAGTCGTAACGATGTTCTTCTCGGGCGGTCTCATTCCGCTGTACCTCACTGTCACAATGACATTTCATCTCAACAACAGTTACTGGGCGGTAATCCTGCCTACCATGGTGAGTACATACAATGTCATTATTATGAGGACATCTTTTCTGAGTATTCCCACAGCGCTGGAGGAAGCGGCAAAGATTGACGGCGCCGGTCACTGGAGAGTGCTTTTCCAGGTGGTGCTGCCGATATCGCTCCCGGTTCTGGCGGTTATCACGCTGTATTACGCTGTCGGACACTGGAACGCATGGTTCAATGCAAGCATTTTCCTTAAAGACAGAGAGAAATATCCCATACAGCTGATACTGCGTGAGATACTCATAAACAATGATACCGCGTCGATGACGCAGGGGTCGTCTGCCGGCGACCAGCAGTCCATAGGAGAGAGCGTCAAGTACGCCGTGGTGGTTGTGGCTACCGTGCCGATACTGTGCGCGTATCCGTTTTTGCAGAAATATTTTGTTAAGGGTGCCATGATAGGCGCCGTAAAAGGATGAAAGGAGCTGCTAACATGAAAAAACAAAAAAGCTCCGAATCCTGGGGCGTTATGGTAAGCAAGGATTTTTGGCGAAACAAAAGCCTGTATCTGATGGTGCTGCCGGTGATAATATACTTTATATGTTTCCACTATATGCCGATGTACGGAGCGATAATTGCCTTTAAGGACTTTAAGCCTCAGCTGGGCATAATGGGCAGCCCGTGGGTGGGGTTTGAAAACTTCCAAAAGTTTTTCACCAACCCATCGTTTGCGTCAATACTGTGGAACACACTTAGGATCAGCCTGACAAGCCTTGTTTTCGGTTTTCCTGCGCCGATTATACTGGCGCTTTTGATAAACGAAATCAGGAGTCAGAAGTTCGCGAAGGTGGTTCAGAATGCAACCTATCTTCCGCACTTCATATCGCTGGTTGTAATCTGCGGTCTCATACGCAATTTCACAATGGATACAGGAATAATAAACACGATTTTGGAGTTCTTCGGTTTTGAACGCAAATCGCTGCTCAATTATCCTGAGTATTTCACAAGCATCTATGTGGTGTCCGATATCTGGCAGCAGATGGGTTGGGATTCGATAGTTTATCTTGCGGCATTGACCTCGGTTGATCCGCAGCTGTACGAATCGGCAGATCTTGACGGTGCCAACGGCTGGAAGAAAGCGCTGCATATCACTTTGCCCGGCATAATGCCGACAATAGCGACGATGCTCATACTCAGAGTCGGAAGTCTTTTGAATGTCGGCTTTGAGAAAATAATTCTTCTCTATAACAACGCTACACTCAATGTGGCAGATGTTATCTCAACATATGTTTACAGAAAAGGTCTTATAGATCTTGACTGGAGCTACAGTGCGGCAACGGGACTTTTCAACTCGGTTATTAACTTCATATTCCTGATTACTATGAACAAAATCAGCACCAAGGTGAACGATGTCGGATTGTGGTAATTGAAAGTATCGGATTTTATCAAGAATTCAAGGAGGAAAAATTTTATGTTGAAAAGATTTATGTGCGCAATGCTGATTCTCTCTATGCTGTTCACGGGCAGCATGATGAGCGTCGGCGCGGCGGAAACCAATCAAAACACCGTTTTGAATGACCCGATTTCCGCAGACGGCAGCCCCACAATCAAGTCCATGGAGGGGGCAAGCATGATTGGCTGGAACGGCTGGGATGACTGGTCAAACAACACCCCGAGCACATACGGCAGATTCATGACCGCAACGGTGGAGAAGGCGCCCGAGGATGCCGACAAAGATTTCACCGCAGCAAACAAGGTGATGAATTTTACGCTGAGCGGTATTTATAATACAACAGGCAGACCGAGCGGAGCGATATCGTGCGGCTCAAACCTTCATGTAAACAAATTTCTTGCAAATCCTCTCAGCGGAAAGGTGCGCGTTAAAACAAAGCTTAACAATGCGAGCACGAGCGAAGGAAAAAATGTAAGTTTTAACTTTGTTGTCGGTGATGCGGAAAGCGCATCAAGTGAGGCAATGGAGAAAAGACTTATCAATGCCGAGATTTACGGCTCGACGGTTGAGGTAAAAAGCAATTACGGAGAAACAGGACAAAAGTCAACAACCATTTCCGGCGTTATTCCGACAAATGGTTGGTTTGAACTGGCGATTGAACTTGACACAGCGGAGAAAACATGGAATCTCTATGTAGACGGCGAATCGGTCGGAAACGGCAGCTTTGTTGGCGATAGCAAGACTGTGACTCTCGTTGCCTACAGCATCAACAGAGGTGGTAACACGGCATTCCTGAACAGTTCAGACACGAACAAAAAGGTATCATGGTATGCAGATGATCTGGAAGTGCAGTCGTATACCGATCCGGGTTACAAGGAGGGCGGAATGCCGACTCCCGGTGACGCCAAGTGGGAAAAGGTAGCCGGAGAGGATTTTGAATCGGCAACCGCCATGGTGGATACCGACAGTCTTAACAGCTGGGGAACAAAGCAGTGGAAAATAAGGAGCGGAGTCTCCGGCGGTTACAGCAGCTATCAGAAAGTAACCATTGAGGCCGAGGACTCTTCGGTAGATTTTGCGGATTCAAACAAAGTGCTCGGTATAGAACTTCCTGTGGATAAAGCCGCCCAAAATATCCGCCCCTGGTGGAGAATATTTAAGAACGGCGGCAACATCAGCGGAGGTCTTGTAAAGGTAAGCACAAGACTGAATGCAAAGGACGCCGCTGCCGCAGATCTTTACCTGTATGCCGCCACTGAGAGTGATTGGTCATACACAGGACAGATTAACCCCGACTCCGGCGATTCAAATTACGGCGGTTACGGTCTTAATAAGGTAAGACTCTACTGTGATAACGATGTATGCAAGGTGCAGCTCCAGCCGACATATGCTGAAACTGACAGTAATTATGCGGCATATATGGAAGGTTTGTATGATAAGACAGATTGGTTCCCGGTTGATATGATATACAACCTTAACACAAACAAAGTGACAATATATATTAACAATCAAAAAGTTGCATACAGGGCAAAATCGGGTACAGGTCTTACGGATGTAACGGAGGCGTCTTTCCTCACAAATCAGGGAGATAATTTCAACTGGAACATAGGAAACCTTGTAACGATGATTCAGAGAGATGCCGGTGCCGGCAAATGGCTTGTAGACGATATCACCGTATCGGTACTCAGCGGATATGATACCGTAATGAGAGAAGATGTGACCGAAAATCTTTACGAGACAATTGCAATCCCGGCGTCGTGGACATCTACCGCAAGCGAAGCTGCGCTTATGACTGCCAATCCGGCAAACGAAACAGACCAGGTGCTCTATTTCAAGGAGAACACCGGTGCTTACGGCACATTTGACGGACAGAACGGTGTTGTGACCGCTCAGGCGGAGATATATCTGCCGCACCACAACACGAAGATGCTCCCATACAAGATGTACCTGGCAGATAAAGACGGCAACAGACTTACGGAAATCCGCCTGGATCAGTACAGCGTGAAGAACGGATTTGCCGAGAGTGAATCTCCCGACCGCGCAGGTGCGTCACAGGTAGAGTGGGAGGAACTTGCCGGAACATACAACTATCCGCTCGGCAGCTGGTTCACACTGAAAACCGTTGCGGATATGACAAACAGAACCTACGATATATACATTGACGACACAAAGATTAATACAAGTGCGCTTGATTTCTATTCCACCGTGGCACCGACCGACGATGGGCTTGCCGCACAGATAGGCTTTGAGGCACTCAGCGGTACAATGTATGTAAACAATGTTTTGGTAACGCAAGCTTCCAAGACAACAGACATCAGCATCGTCAAAGTAATGTTCACCGACGCCGGCGGCAATGAATCGTCAATTCCCTCAGCCGGCGGAAAGGTAAGCAAAATCACCGTCAACAACACGTCGGCTCTGGACGACGACAAGACAATCTTTGCCGCAGTGTATGACGCTGATGGAAATTTGGTGAATGTCACAATGACGGCGTTGTCAAAAGATAACGGCACCGGAGTTAAGACAATAAATCTGGAAGCGGCAGATTTGACTGAAAACTGGACAGATAACTGGAGTGCACGAGTATTCATCTTCGACAACACAACAAACATCACTCCTCTGGCGGAGGCTTACACCTATGGTGTAAGCTCTCTTCCTACTATGTACATTACAGGTGACTCCATAAACACGAACTATGACGCCTCCGAATATCCGAGAGACGGGTGGGGATATGAGCTGAAATCATTGCTCAATTCCGACAAACTGCGTGTTGTCAACAGGGGTGCGTCGGGTAACAGTTCGGCAACCTTTATATCAAACGGCAGACTCAGATCAATTGCGGAAAGGATAAAACCCGGCGATTATTTGCTGGTTTCCACTGTGCATAACGATTGTTTCGGAAACACGGACGAGACGGCATATAAGAACAATCTTCAGTCATATGTTGACATGGCGGCGGCGCACGGTGCAAAATGCATCTTTGTGACATCACCACATTTCAGGACAGAAGAAACAAAATGGCAGGATAGCTTTACAAACCACACAAATTGGTTCAAGGAGATTGCGGCAGCTAACAATGCACCCGTGATTGACCTCTACGCAAGCTGGAATACTTTCAAATCCGGCATGAATGAGGAAAGCCTGAAAGCATATTACAACCACACGGGATATGACGGTTCATATGCGGCGGATTACCGCTGGAGTGTTTCCGAATACAACCCGGACAGCGTTAATTACGATTCCACGAGAGATTTTAATGACGACACCCACCTTTCAGTAAGGGGTGCAAAACTCGCTGCGGCTTTTGTTGCAGACGGCATCAAAAACCTTGATCTGCCGATAGCGAAAAGCGTAAAAACTTCTGCCGTAACCTACACTGCCGACGGAGATACACTGACAATCGGCGGCAACGGTGAGATAGGCGAATATGTAGCGTTTGCTGACGCTCCGTGGAGCGATGAGACCGGCATAAAGAATGTGGAGATTGCTGACGGCATCACTTATGTGGGTTCAAATGCTTTTACGGGATTTGATTCTCTCGAGAGCATAACAGTGCCCGAGAGTGTTGAATACATCAGCGGCGGCGCATTGCCGTCGGGCAATATCACTATGTACGGGTATTCCGGCACCGCGGCGGAAAAATACGCCGAATCTAAAGATAATGTTACATTCTATCTTAAACAGCTCAGAATCCTGAGCATAGGCAACAGCCATACTTCCGATTACAGCCAGTGGAGAGACCTCATTTTTGAGGACCTGAAATCCGCCGGAATGAAAACCGAGATTGTGTTTGAAAGCATACGCAACGGCGGATATCAGATGTACGATACCGTCTATGATGACGCAACCTACGGCGGCAAAAAGAGCCACTATGTACAGGGCACAAACAAAGTAAGCACACTGTATGACGAATATGCGACAAAACTCGGCGATTATAACTGGGATTTGGTTATCATTCAGGATTACAGGGAGTCTGCCCTGGGCAAGACAACCTTTACAAACGGTATCGCCAAGACCATGAGATGGCTCAGAGACAAGCAGCCGAATGCAAAGATTGCGTGGGTTGCCGACTGGACAGACAAAGGCAGCCTTGGTGCATATGAGGGCACAGAAGGAAAATATAACACTAATGATGATGCAACGAGAGAAAAAGTAAAAGAACTCTTCCTCAACAACTCTCTGTCGGTAATAGGCAAAGTGGAGTCTATGACGGCGGACAAGCCGGATTTCATAATACCGATGGGCACAGCGCTCCAGAACGCAAGAACATCTTATCTGGCGACAACTCTCAATGCGGCGGACTGCTACAACAATACAAAAAACAATGACTGGGCAAAGGGCACAATTCAGAACTACAGTCTGCTCGAGCGCGACCAGACTCACTGCAGTTATGAGTTGGGCAGATACCTTGTGGGAACTGCTGTGTTCGCAAAGGTGTTTGATGAGTACAAAGATGTTTTGGAGGGTGCGAAAAACCTTGATTATTACGACGCACTTCACACTGCGCCCGTGACAACCGGAGATTATGAGTGGAAGGGCGACTTCAACGAGAGCATATGGAACATAGTTAAGGAATCCGCACGCAACATGATGGCAAATCCGACGAAGATTACCGACTCCGTATACACCGCAGATCCGGCGGACGCTGTTGCGGATAAGGTTCAGAATGCAACCTACACAGACTTTACACAGGCAGGCATTGCGGCGGCTTTGAAAGCACTTGACAGCGGAATAGCGGTATCGGAGAGCGACATCACCGTGTCTGAAAACTCTGCGACCGTTACATTCCTTTACGGCTACACAAAGAAAACCGTTACGATAACCAAGAACTGAAATCGGCGGTAAAAATATGGAGGTATATGATATGGAATTGCGCAGGCAAATGGAATTTGTGCTTGAAAGAATGGCTATAACCGACGGCAGCTGGTCAAGAACCATGAATTTTTGGGACTGGGGATCGGGAGTCGGACTTTTCGGACTGACCGAGGCTCACAAGGCAACCGGAGACGGCATATATTTGAACTATATTCAGAAATGGTTTGACGATAACATCGCAGAGCGCAGAATTACCACGGTGAATTGCGTTATTCCCTGCGAGGCGCTTTTGTATCTGTTTAAGCTGACCGAGAATCCGTCATATGCAAAAATTCTGGATGATTACGAGAAATGGTGCACGACAGACTCACTCAAAACCGTCAACGGCGGCATTGCACACATCTGGAGCGAGGCGGAAACCGGCGATTACAAGAATCAGATATGGGCGGACACAATCTTTATGGCGGTTATGTTTATGTTTGATTACGGCATTGCAAAAAACGACAAAGAACTCATAGCCGCCGCCTTCAGGCAGCTGGAGATACACATCGACTGTCTGCGCGACGAGGAGAGCGGGCTTTTCTACCACGGTTATCACTGCAACAGGAAAGAGAAAATGGGTCAGATTTGGGGCAGAGGTGACGGTTGGGTCGTCGCGGCGCTGTCAAGGCTGATTCCGCTGCTCGAAAAAGAAGGTTACGACATGAGCAAATACAGAGCAGTGTTTACCAAGGCTATGCAGAGCGCATATGACAACAGAACCGACAACGGAATGCTCAGAACTCTGATACTTGACAAAGAGGCTTACCGCGAGATGACCGCGTCCATGCTGTTTGGCTATGCGGCGATAAACGGAGTGCAGTATAATCTGCTGCCCGAAGAATATCTGTCGTGGGCAAGGCAAATAGAATCGGACATCGAGTATGAGGACGGCGGCTGGATGAAATACATCTCCGCCGGAACCAATCCACAGGGGCGCGACGGTTATCTCGACCGTCCGTACATAGAGGCAAACTACGGACACGGAATTGCGCTGATGTTCTTCTCTGCGCTGTATAAACTCGGCGGCAGATGATGTCCGCAATCTGAAAGGAGACAACGAAAACATGAAAAGAATTACCGCTCTTTTGCTCTGTGCACTGCTGACATTACAGCTGTTTTCAACACAGGTTGTTTTCGCCGAGGTCAACATGAATTTTGAAGAGGATTTTGACGGATACGAGCCTGACTCCGTTCCGTCATCTCTCGAAATAAACTCCTCGGGAGGCAGTGTGAGAGTAAAGGAAATACCGAATATCGAGAGCGAGTCCAACAGGGCGTTGTTTATCGAGAACACAAGCGAGGGTATGTATTGCTCGGTTACAAAGAACTTTGATACCGTAAAAGATGTGACGGCGGTTATAGATGTTGCTTTTATGCAGCACGAGGTTAAGGCGGACGGCACAGTCATTATTGAGGCAACGGGCGATCTCGGATGCTTTTTGCGCATCATGACAAGCGGCGGCGATATTGGCTGCGAAACAGCCGGCGGCGACTATATAGAACTTGTGAAGAATTATCAGGTCAACAGGTGGTATAAGCTTACCGCAGAATTGGACCTGTATTCACAGAAAGCGGATTTGTATGCAGACAACACTCTGGTATACAATGACGCTGCGTTTCTGAAAAACAGCGGCACTCTGAAATCAGTTACATCATACACAAATGTATCGCCCGGATATTATATAGATAATTTCAGAATCAGGACAGACAAAGTGGTAAGCGGAGTGACGATAGATGGTGCAAACCGTGTGTCAATCCCGTCCGAGGGCAGCAGAGATTATAAATTCAGCGCCAAGGCGACAGATAAAAACGGAGTCACAATAAAGGGCGTGGAGTTTACCATGGAGGCAACCTGTCCGAGCGGAGTAAGCTTTACTGCGGACGAGAGCGGGCTGACCCTCACGGTGACAAGCACTGCGGCGGCAAACTCAGTTGCGGAGATAATCGCAAGCGCACCCGGTTACCCCGAGGGCAGAAAGACAGTTACTCTGCAGAGTCAGAATCTGAGTGCGATGAAGATATCGGGACCGATGCGAATTACATATTCGCCCAAGCATGATTTGCAGTCCTATCAGTATTCGGCACAGTATATGGACGCACTCGGCAATGAAATTCAGGGTCTTTCGTGCACATATACCTTAGAGGCGGGTGACGGACTTGAAAAAGTGCCGGATGAAATCACCATTGATCCGACAAGCGGTCTGCTGACTGTCAGCGGCGATATAAAGAAATATGAGGACAAGAGAATAGCCGTGAAAGCGACGGCAGAGGGCGGCAGCGTTTCGGCAAGCTATCCGGTTGCCCTGGCAGGCATAGGCACATACATTGCGGACGAAGCAAGAATAAACACCGTGCGTGAGTATCTGGGCAATGTCCTGGCAAAGGGAACAGATCCTTTCGGCAACACGCCGCTTATTGCCGACGCGTTGGTTTGGGAAACCGGCGAGCCGTTTGAATGGCGCTTCCCGACAGGGCAGAAGGTTGCCATGACAAACCTTGCAAATCAGGGTAACCTGATGCGGATTATGGACGGTTTCAGTGCGCTCTACGGTGACACGACCTATTCGGACAGAGTAAGAGATATTTATCAATATTATCTGGACAACTACATTGCCGACAACGGTCTGGTACATTGGGGAGGACACTCCGCAATAGACCTCAAGACGGGAAATATTATTTATGCGGCAAACCATGATTACATACACGAGGTTAAGAATCACTATCCGTATCTCGAGCCTTTCTTTGAACTTGACCCGGCACAGATGGACAAAACCGTAAAGTCAGTGTGGATTAGCCACATGAAGGATTGGCAGCTGATGATTTTTGAAAGACACGGTTACTACAACAAGGATGTCGATTTTACCAAGTGGGACACCATGGTGGACAGATTCGACGATTCTATAACAGGGCTTATACCTACATTGTATCTTCCGTTCCGAGAGGCGGCAAACGATTATCTCGATATGGCTGTGGAGTTGTTCAGACACAACGGCGACGAGACTGCCATGACCCACGCGATGCACCTGTGGAGCAGGTATGAGCAGGCGGCATGGCCGACAACCGGTCTCGGAGGATATCTTCCCACAAACGCCAACCTTGCGCCCGGCAAATATGATGTTCCGGACAAATGGTGGGAGTCCGAGGGATATGTGACGATATACGGAAATGTACGCTACGGTGACAGATACTACAATCAGTTTGCAAAACAGATGGTCGAGGAGGGCTGGATAAGCGCCGAGGATGCGCCCAAACTCTGTCTTGACCCATACTTCCTCACGAACACGAGCGGCACGCGAAACGACCCGTTCCTCGATGTGGAGTTTGCAAAAGCGCTCAAGGAAAGCGGCGATACGGCGGGCTATGAGCGCGTTATGAAATATATATCGCGCAGACTGTCGAGTTATTCGTACTATGCGTATGATGAAGCTACCAACAGCACGCGGCCTATTCTTGCGGACGGCACAGATCTTACCGGATTCACCTTCAAAATAAGAGGTTATGCCGGCAATGCCGGAACACGATGGACGGAACTTGCTTCAAGGTCGGATACTTTTCTTGCATACTGCAAGACATATCTTGAGACAATGAATGCCAAGGAAATGGGCGTAACTTTTGACGGGGAGATAGACACATATCTCAGAAATATGTGGAACCTGATAAACGGCTGCATGAAAGGCTGGGGAATAGGCAATTTCGGCGAGAATTACCCGGGCGACGGCACTGTTGAGTACAACACCAACTGTTCTTACTCCGAGGACAATGCCATGCTTGCGCTTATCTATCTGTATGAAGCAACGCAGATTCCCGAATTTCTCGATGCGGCAAGGAGCATGGGCAACCGGCTTATAGAGGACAACTATCACAACGGTCTGTTCGGATCGAGCAGCAAAGTTAATGTGCGTCTCTCAGGAGCAGATGTGGAAACACCGTATTCGCTGCTCTATCTTGAGGCGGTTCTCCTGGGCAGGTCGGACATGATTCCCGTGTATAAGCAGTATCAGGGGTTCTTCAACAGTGATATACTGTACGACAACGGTCGCTATCAGTGGAAGGCACAGGATCAGTACACGGTTTATGTGGAAAAGAAGATTGATGTCAAGGTGACTGACATTGTTCCCGAAAATACTATGTACCTGATGAAAACGGGGGAGCGTGTGCCCATGAGTTATACTGTAGAGCCGAATGATGCGGACGAACAGGAGGTATTTTGGTTCAATTCCGATGCCGATGTGGCAAGATTTGACGAGGAAGAAGGCGAAATCTACGCCATCAGTCCGGGACGAACCGTTCTGACCGGAGTATCGGCAGACGCCAATGCAAGAGTCAGAATTGAGATTATCGTGGAGGGATGAAAATGTTCAGCAAAAAAAGAATTTTTACAGTCATTTTGGCACTGGCTCTGCTCTGTCAAAGTGTGATATGCGGATTTGCCGCAGCGTCTCCTGTCGATGTGTCGGGACACGGCAATGAAGAAGCGATAGAGGTACTGTGCGGTCTGGAACTGATAAAGGGCTATGAGGACGGCACTTTCAAACCGGAGAACAACATAACCCGTGCAGAGCTTGTTACATTGGTTATGAGACTTGTCGGCATGGCGGACATTCCGTCGTCAAGCGAGCAGAAATTTTCCGATGTTGCCGCCGATTACTGGGCTGCTGCATACATCAACCATGCAAGCGGCATGGGGCTTATTGACGGATATCCCGACGGTACTTTCGGACCGGAGAGGAACATCACCCTTGACGAAACAATCAAAATTGTGGTGTCGGCGCTCGGCTTTGGATATGAGGCAGAGCAGCGCGGCGGATATCCCGGCGGCTACAATGCCTCCGCGGCAAGACTCAGACTGTTCAAAGATGTGAATAACGACGGTGAGGCTGCCACAAGAGCAACCGTTGCTCAGATTCTCTACAACACACTTGAGGTCAAACTGCCGGAGTACATCAGCGGTACGGGTGACAACCTCAGTTTTGAGATAGGCGATACCACGGTTCTCAGCAATCTCGGCATAGAGTTTATGAGCGGAGTGCTTACCGGCGCCCCGGGAATATCTCTCAACAACTCACTTCCGCTCGCTGCGGACGAAGTTGAGATAGACGGCAAAATCTACTCTTGCACCCAAACCGACCTGTCAAACTACATCGGTCTCAGGGTAGATTACTATGTATCTGCCGATGATGTAAACGGCAGAAAAAAAGTTTATTATGTTGACGGCAGGCAGGATTCGGACATAGTGATAGACGCGCAGGATATTTCCGATAAAAGCACACTGCGCAATGTCCGCTACTATGTTGACAACAAGGAACGCACTCAGAGTCTCTCGTCGGGAGCACTTACGGTTATCTGCAACGGAAAGCCGCTTGCGGCGTCGGAAATGAATGATGATATATACAACATAGAATCCGGCAGCGTGACCCTGAGGTCGAGCGAAAATAATTCCGTGTACGACACCGTCATCATTGAGGAATGTGAGACATATGTTGTTCTGTCGGTCAGTGACGACAAGATATATGATGTATTCGGCAGAAGTTTTGAGTACGATCTCAACAGCACTCATGAGAGTTATCTGTTTTATAAAAACGGCGAAGTTGTCTCCCCGAAAGACTACAGGAGAAACGACATTCTGAGCGTTGCAAGGAGTAAAGACGGCACCTATACCAAGGTTGTCGGCACCGACAGCAGACTCGAGGGAGAGGTTGTCGCGAGCGCGGATGATGAATCACGCGAAAAATATACCGTATCGTCGGACGGCGAGGAGCGGGAGTTTTCTCTCGCAAAGAGTTATGCCGACGCATTGGCTGCAAAGCTGAGTGATGCCAAAAAGCTTGAGATTGGCGGAAAATATGTGCTCTATCTTAACACCTTCGGCGAGATTGCCTATGCAGAGGTGACAGAGGAAGGCGGAAAAGAACTTAAATACGGTTTCCTGGTAGATACGGGCACTGTTGGTTCGATGGACACATCTTTCCAAATGCAGATTATGACCGAGGACAACACCTTTGAGACTTTTGAGACCGGCGGTAAAAAAATTCGTTTCGGTTACAACGACGGCAATTCATACTCCGTCGAGAGGCGCACACCCGAGGAGATAGCGGCTATTGTAGGATCCGGCATGGATTGCAGACAGATATTGCAGTACGGTCTTGACAGCGACGGCAAACTTGCGGAGGTGTACCTTGCCGATACGAGCACAAACGGCGAGTATATATCCAGAGATCAGAATACATTTACGGGAACCTACAGCAGCGGACTGTTGGATGAGTATTGGTATATAGATGAGGACACCATTGTTTTTCATGTGCCAAACGAACTTAGATATCCCGAACTTTTCAAAGCTGTGAAGGCTGTGGATTATTTCTCTAAAGGCAGTTCGGCAAACATGACTTTGTATGATGTGGAAAATCAGCGCGTGAGCGCAATTGTCGTTACTCCTGTTGTGGATACTTATTTCCTGCCGGAGGACGGCAACGAGATTGTCGTTGACAAGGTTAATTCACCCGTTATGCTCATAGAAAGCGTAAGAAGAACGCTCAATGATGACGGCGTCGGGGTTACCTCTGTCCGCGGATATGTCGGCAAAAAATATGTTGAGGAATTTTTGCCGAGCGGTTATGAACGCAATGATTTCCGCCCGGGTGTGGTTATCCAGTACGAGACAAACCAGATTGTTCTCGACAGGGCGTATTCGTCCGACTATGACAAAGTGATAGCGTCGTATGTTGTGCTTGCTGATTTGAGTGTTGAAAATCCGCGGTCGTTTATCGAGTGGAACTACGGCAACATAGTTGCGCACAATGCGTCTATACGCACATCGGTCGGCACTGTTTACAGAAAAGATTTGCCCGGCGTGGTGTGCAATGTGGAACGCAACGGAAATGTTGAGGAGATCCCTTATGTGCTCAACGGCGGCACGGCGGTGCTCATATACAACCGCACCGGCGAAAAAATCACCGTCGGCACTCAGGAAGATATAAATATAGGAGATGTTGTTTTTGTCCGTCAGAGACGAAACAGCGTCAGGGAATTTATTATTGTTAGATAACGGAGGTGTGACATGAAAAGACTGATTGCACTGATTTTGGCAATATGTATGCTGCCCGTGACGGGTTTCGGTGCCGCAGACGACGGTCAATTAAAATCATTGGATGACACCTGGTATGTTTATGATACGGATGATTTTGAAAGTCTTGACATAAGCACCGGAAGTTCGCTGTGGGATGTGGACGGCTGGACTCCCCAGGCACGCCCGAGTACGCGCACCATGGATTCAACGCTGCAAACGGATCCGCAGGATTCGTCAAACAAGGTTATGCGTATTTCGCGCACGGCAAAGAACACAAGTGCAAACGAGCGTATTTACAAGAGTTTTGAGCGCGGCGGACAGGCAGTTAATGCAACAGGCGATGTAAGAGTCGGCTTCAGGTTTCTTGAAGAGGACGCGATGAACAAAAATCTTGCCTTTTCGCTCAAGTCGAGCAGTGATTCCGGCGATTACGGCGGCGGAGCACCGGGAGACAGGCTGATATATCTCTATTTCGGCGACGGACGCGTCAGAGAGGACAGCGGCAGCACCGTGGCGACATACCCTGTCGGTGAAGGCTGGGTGAATGTTGACATTATCGCCAACACCGATGCAAAGATATTCGATTTGTACATCAACGGTGAAAAGGCGGCGGATTCGCTGACATTCTTTAAGACGGATTCCAATCCTACCGACATATCGAGAATATGCTTTAACATAGACAGGTCGATAGATGTGCTGACAACAAGGTACATCGATGATATATATATTTCGCTTACAGAGCAGCCGGATGAACCTCAGTCACTCAAAAAGCTGAGTGACACATGGTACGACTGGCACGAGGATAATTTTGACGACCTGGCGGCACTGCTGCCGACGGAGGAATCGCTGTGGGGTACGGACGGCTGGACTCCTCAGTCACGCCCGAATCCGCGTACCATGGACGCAAAACTCTGGGACGATCCCCTGAATTCGTCAAACATGGTTATGCAGCTTATGCGTACGGCAAAAAACACGAGCGCAAACGAGCGTATATACAAAAGCTTTGAAAGAAACGGAACAACACTGAAGGCTACCGGCGATGTGAAATCAAGTTTTCGCTTTCTCGAAACCGACGGCGCAAACAAGAACCTTGCGTTTTCTCTAAAAACGAGCAGCGCTTCCGGCGATTACGGCGGCGGTGCCCCGGGAGACAGGCTGGTGTATTTGTATTTCGGAGGCGGCAAAATCAGAGAGGACAGCGGTCTGGAGATAGGTACATATCCGCAGAACGGCAAGTGGGTAAGCGTTGACATCATCCTCAGCACCGAACTTAAACAGTTTGATGTGTATATTAACGGTGAAAAGGTCAATGCCACGGCAAGGACATTTTTCAAAACAGATTCCGAACCGATGGATATATCGCGGATTTGTTTTAACATTGACCGCGGCATAGATGTGCTCACCACAAGGTATATTGACGACATCAAGCTGTCGCTGCCCGTCGAACCCTCGGATGAACCTAATCCGCCCGAACCTGGCGACAAGACGACATTTTCGGACGGTCAGCTTGTGTATGATTTCATGGATTTTGAAACCGCCACGGGCAAGGATATAGGAAGAAGTGTTGAGGGCTGGGACAACTGGACTTTGTCAACAATTCTTGTGGAACCGACTCTTGCATCGACAATAATCGTGGAACCGGGGGATCTGTCGGGAAATTCATATATGGACAGAAACAAATTACTCCGTCTCCACAGGCTTGAGCGGAACACTACCACAAACGAACAGGCGTGGTATATCATGAAAGACGGTCTTTATACCAGAAAGTTGACCGGCAGACTGAACCTTACATTCAGAGTGAATCCGGTGAATTTCCCGAGCAGTTCATTCAATTTCGGCTTGCGAAATTCCTATTCAAACAGCGTTCAGCTTGGTGAGTATATGTTCAGGATAGATGTAAACTCATCGGGAGATATTTACTACGCAACGGAAAACGGCGACACGCTTTTGGCAGAAAAGGCGTTTCCGACTTCGGGTTGGTCTGATGTCCGTCTCGAGGTTGACACAGATCAGCGCTGCGGCTGGTTGTATGTAAACGGAAACCGGATAGGTGACGCACTGCGCTATTATGTCCTGGGAACAGAGGATAAGTGGAATCACATCTCCATAGCACAGTTTGATATCAGCCGTTTCTGCAAAGACCAGGATATAATTTATTTTGACGACATTGCTGTTTGGAAGGACTGCACATCTGAAATGCAGGATGCGGCAGACAAGCTGACATGGGACAGCTTTGCCAACGAGGACGCTGACAGTGTGACCCACAGTCTGTCACTGCCGGATACCGTTGACGGCTATGCGGTGTCGTGGAGCAGCAGCGATGAGGGAGTAATATCGGCGGACGGAAAGATTACGCGCCGTTCTTACACTCAAAATGCCGTGCTGACCGCAGATATTGTGTATGACCCGGAGGCAAATGTCTACAAGAATGCTCACGCACTCAAGAAATTTAACATAACAGTTTTGCCGCTTGCGAATGCAGACAAATCCGAGATGCTGGACGATATTGCGAACTTCTATCTCACGGCGGACAGAATCACCGATGAGCCTTTGTCCGCAATAACAAAGAATCTCACTCTCCCGACAGGCGCACCCGACGGTGTGACAATCAAGTGGAGCACGGACGGTTCAGCGTATGTATCCGATAACGGAACAGTCACACGCCCGGATTATACATTCGGCGATGCCGATGTCATCCTCAGGGCGTATCTCAGTATGGATGACGGCAGCGGCGGAACTTTGCAGACAGAAAAAGAGTTTAAGCTGACTGTGAAAAGGCAGCTGTCGGACGAGGAGAAGATTGCTGCGGCAATGGATGCGGTTGTGTGGGATATGATGAGCTACGAGTCACAGGATGAGCCTATCACGCAAAACCTTGCATTGCCGACGAAAGGACTGTACGATGTCGATATCAACTGGCAATCGAGCGATAACCGCGTAATGACAATAGGCGGTGTGCTAAGACGGCAGAATGAAAACAGGGCGGTAACCTTGACAGCAACATTCACAAGCGGAGCAGCGTCGGATACAAAAAGATTTGATATAGTGGTTAAGATGTCTCCCGAAGCTATGGCACAGGCTGACGCAGCCGACATTGTCATTCCAAATGCGGATGCGGTGACAGACAATTTCACCTTGCCGCTTGTCGGAGCGCACTACGGACTTACGATTAAGTGGACATCATCCAATACATCGTATGCAAAGGTGAAAAGCGGCGGAAACATTGTCATTACCCGTCCGGAATTCAAGGATGGCGACAAAAACATCACCCTTACCGCCAAGTTCATTGTTGAGGGCGGCTCGGTGCTGATAAACTTCCCCATAACCGTCAAAGCGCTTCCGTCCGACTCTGACATGGTGCAGAGCGCTTATGACAGCCTCACATGGGAAAGCATAAGTCTGGACAAACGCGACAGCGTTTACAGAAACCTTTCGCTGACGACGGATTTCGGCAACGGTGTAAGCTGCCGATGGAGCAGCAGCGACGAGAGTGTTCTTTTGACAAGCGGTGAGGTTATCAATCCGTCTGTCGGCAGTGACAATCGCCGCGTTACTCTTAAGGCGCTCATCAGCAAGAATGATGAATCTCTTGAAAAAGTGTTTGACGACATAACCGTAAGGGCGTTTTCGTCTGAGGACGAAAAACTCGAAAAAGCGCTTATGACGCTTACATTCAGTGCATTCCATGACGAACCCGTCAACAAAGTGACAAAAGACATCACCCTGCCGACCGAATGGAAATTCGGCACGACTATATCATGGAGCAGCAGCGGAAACGGTGCAGTTGTTATAAACTCTGCCGACGGCGCAAATGCAAGAGTAAGCCGCGCCGATTTTGGCAAAGGAGACAAGACGGCGCAGCTCACGGCAGTTGTGTCAGACGGTGTGCTGACCCGTGAAAAAGTGTTCTATATAACCGTCAAAGAGGCAGCGGAGTACAACAATTTGTTTATTCACGATTACGAGTGGGCAGATGCAGGAACCTATGAGTTCAAAAAGGAGAATGACTCCAACGAATGGAGTTTTCCGGACACAACGAGCGTGGATATGCTTATAGAACAGGATCCGCTCGACAGCGGCAATCAGGTGTTCATGATGCGCAGAAGGGCAGGACTCTCACCTGTGGGTAACGGACAGATGTATTTCAGGAAAGAACAGGGTCAGCTTGGCGAACTGAGCATGAGCGGGAGATTCTTTATGAATGATGTCTGCAACACCTACCTCTATGCAGAGGGCTTGACGGGAACCGGCTCACAGATACAGATATATTTCAATACGGACGGTACGGTGAAGTTTGTCGGCGCGCTGGACGAGGAAACACAGTCGGTCACCGTGACAAAGGATTCATGGTACACACGGGGCGAGTGGGTCAGATTCCGCATCGACATAAATACGGAGTCGCAAAAATACCATGTATTTATAATTAATGATGACGGCAGTGAAGTTTGCATTACCGAAAACGGCAGACTTGTGAATGAAGATAACGGCACGGATTTTGATTCCGCAAAGGGCATAGGTTTTATTTATACTTATGACAAAACCCGTACCCGTGACATAAAGGGATACAGATTCACTCTCGAAGGTGCCACGGTTGCCGAGGACAGCATTGTTTGCGTGGACGATATGCGCATCGACTACAAAGAGGCGCACAGCGAAACCCTGACCGAGGCGGCAATTAATTTTGAAAAAGAACTGCTCGGAAGGACAGACCTGAACAATGTAACGGAGGATATAGTTTTTCCGTCGCCGAGCCTGGGCGAATCGATAAAGATAAGCTCCTCCAATACCAAGGTGTTGGGCAACGACGGTAAAATAACCCCGTCCGAACAGGATCAAAAGGTTGTGCTGACCGTTGAATTTATGTATGATGACCGCAAACTTGTCAAGACATATGAAGTGACGGTCAAGAGTCTGTCTGCGGCGATAAAGACCGACAAAGACGCGGTTGCGGCAGATTTGAAATACGCTGTTGACACACTTGACAGCATCAATCTGAATGCCGTGACGGCTGAGCTGCCCTTTGTTAAGGGCAAGTACGGCTCGACATTGACCTATGTCAGCGACAACACTTCGGTGGTGGGCAACGATGGCAGAGTTGTGCGTCCGTCAAAGGACACTCCGGTTACGGTAACCGTAACTGCGGCAAAAAATGCGGAGAGCATGAGCCGGACGGTAAATGTGATCGTCAAAGGGAGTGACGGTATCTCCGGCGGCGGTTCGTCAAGCGGCGGCGGATCATCTTCGGTTGTCTACATTCCGTCGGCAGGCAAAACCGATGGAACGAGAGGCAACGGCACATTTGAGCCGACTATGCCTTTTACCGATGTGCCGAAAGATCACTGGGCGTATGAATACATCCTTAATCTGTACAGAGAGGGATGCGTCAACGGAAAAACCGATGAAACTTTTGCGCCGGATGAACCTGTGCTGAGGGAAGAATTTGTCAAGATGATATGCGAATTTTTCAACCTGAAAAACAGTTCTCGGGATGTTGAGTTTGCGGATGTTGACAGGACGGCATGGTATTACAAATATATCTGCAGTTCCTGCTATTTCGGCATATGCAACGGAATCGGCGGCGGATACTTCGGTATAGGAGACAATATAAGCAGGCAGGACGCGGCAACGATTATCTACAGAGTCGCGTTGCTGAAGCAAATTGAACTTGGCGGCGATTCGGAGGTTGAATTTGCGGACGCATCAAAAATCGGTGATTATGCCGAGGCGGCGGTCAATGCTTTGAGCGCTGCCGGAATCCTGTCGGGGGATACGGACGGATATTTTGAACCCGATGCGTTTGCAACTCGTGCCCAGGTGGCAAAGATTCTTAATTCATTCAGATAAACAACAGATTGATGTGCGGATGCGAATTTTTCGTTTTGCATCCGCACGCTTTTACCGAAAATTTATATTGGGAGATGAAACAATAAAATGCATTACACAGCCTATTCGCTGAACGGGAACTGGGAGATGAAATATCAGTACGAGCGCTATTGCTCTGTCGAAAATCCCTTTAACAGCATATCGGACGAGGAGGATTTGGCAGGTACCGAGCCGGAGAGCATATGCCGCGATATTGTGGAAAACGCCGTCCCGGGATATTGGGAGGACATGACGGACGATTTTCGCATGACATCGTTTTATTCAAAGCTTAGGTTTAATCCCGAGTACGGTGTACAGCGTTATCCTATAGCCGGAAATCCGCCCGATATGGCTTTGCCGAATATTGCGGGTAATTTTTTCTACAAAAAGACATTTCTCTTTCCGAAAACGGACGGCGAAAAAACTGTTTATTTTGAAGGTGTGCAGAACAATGCCGCAGTTTGGCTGAATGATGTGTATCTGGGAGAACACAGAGGTTACAGCACACCGTTTGAGATAAAAATTCCGCAGGAGTATATAAAAAACGGCGAAAACACGATTGTGCTGTCCGTCTCCAACTTCTGCCTTGACGGCTATGGGTATGAACCGATATCCGGACTTACTTCCCGTGCCGCAAACGAGTACAGCGGCGGCATTACCGGGAATGTGGAAATCAGGACATACAGAAGTCCGCTGACGGACGCGTCGGTTGTCATCTCAGATGATTTGAAAACAGTGCAGATTCATATCGACACTGCAGAGAAAATTCGTTTCTCGTGGTGTGTGTGTGACAAAGATTCGGTCATCATCAGCGGCAAGGCAAGCGGTGATTTTGAATTTTCTGTCGAGTTGCTCAGACAGTGGTCACCCGAAAATCCTGTGCTTTACACACTGAAACTGAAATGTGATTCCGCAGAGTTTGAGAGAACTTTCGGTGTACGCCGTCTTACGGCGGCAGCGGACGGTTTGTATCTCAACGGAGACAAGTATCTGTTAAGGGGCGCGTGCGAACACTGCTATTATCCCCAAACCGTTCACATGACTCATGACAAGGGATATTATCGCATGGTTATAAAGAAATTAAAAAAACTCGGGTTTAATTTCATCAGATTTCACACTCATATTCCGACGGACGAATATATGCAGGCGGCAGACGAAATCGGTATGCTTATGCAGGTAGAGTGCCCTAACAACACCACAATAGGTGAGTGGAGCGAAATTGTGCGGTTCTGCTCAAAACACGCATCCGTCGTTATATTTTGCTGTGGAAACGAACTGCTGATGGACGAACCGTTTATTGCCTATCTTCGTGAATGTGCAAAAATTGTTCACAGCGATACGGACGCGCTGTTTGCTCCGATGAGTGCAATGCGCGGAGTGGAGTATTTCTGGTGCGAGCCCGAACAGGAAAAAGAACTCTGCGAGGTGCCGTTTAAGCATCATCCGCGCCGACTCAGAGAACTTGGCGAGTTTTCTGATGTGTATTGTACCTATCCAAACGGTGCGCACAGCTATTTTTCGCTTGACGGTGACGCAAAAAAAATCGATGAGTATGCGGCGGTGTACGGAAAACCGCGTCTCAGTCACGAGATATGTATTGACGGTACTTACACTGACCTGAGTATTAAGAATCGCTACAGAGATTTGCGTATAGGCAGGACGGAGATGTTCGCTTCCCTTGAAAGGCATCTTGCGGAAAAAGGCATTCTGGACAGAGCACCGCAGTATTTTAGAAATTCATGCGAGTGGCAGAGACGAATCAGAAAATATTGCTTTGAAAATCTGCGTCTGAGCAGCAGTATATCCGGCTATGATTTTCTCGGACCTATAGACACGCACTGGCACACATTCGGTTACGATGTAGGCATGATGAATGAATTCTACGAGCTTAAGCCCGGCGAAACCGTGCGTAATGTCAGAATGTATAATTCCGAGTCGGTTATTCTCACCGACATTGGGAAAAAACGAAATTATTTAGCGGGAGAGAAACTTGATTTTAATATTTTTATCTCGTATTACGGAAGGGAACCTCTCCGCAAAGCACGCCTTACGCTTAGACTTTTCAGGGGCGATAAACAGGAACTGTGCAAAGAATATACCGTAGACAAAATTGCCGGCGGCGAGGTGACGCGGCTGTGCAAATGCCGCGAAACTTTGCCGGAAACGGAATTGCCGTCGGAAATGAGACTGTATGCCACATTGGAATGTGACGAATTTTTTGCCGAAAACGAGTGGGAATTGTATCTTTTTCCGAAGGCAAGAGAGGTTGAGCACAAAAATGTTGAGGTGTTGTACGGCACGGATGAGGAGACGCTCTTTTCATTGCTGGAGCAGGGCAAAAATGTAGTGCTTTTTGGCGCCGAACCGTTTGCGGCTCTTTCGACAAGTTTTCGCATCGCTCTGGCGGGGCGCAGTTCAGGTAATCTTGCAACTGTTATAGCGGACCATACTGTTCTTGACGGATTTCCGAATGACGGATTCTGCAGTTGGCAGTTTGCAAATATGCTTGAGGGCGGCAGTGCCGTTTGCTTTGAAAGTGAAAAGGTGAAATTCGATCCGATTATAGAGGTGGCATCAACTCATAAATATGTCATCAGACAGGCAGCAATGTTTGAATTAAAAGCCATAAACGGCAAGCTGATAGTTTGTGGCTTGAATATGTCTGAGAACGATCCGGGAGCAATGCTGCTCAAGGAAAAAATTATTGAATATGCAGCCGGAGAGAAGTTCAATCCGGGCAATTATGCCGACAAAGACGCGCTTTGTGAACTTATTCATGCGGATGTAAAAAAATCATCAAAAAACGCGAATTTGGCATTCAATGCAAACGACAAAACTGCTGTCAGAAAAACAAAAGATATAATTAACAATCTTGGAGGATGCAAATGGAAATGATTTCGTACGCGGCTTCGCTTATTGCAACAATTCTTAGCCTGTTGGAGCCGTTTAACAAAAAAATGAAAACAGTATTGATTTTTAGTTTTATGGGAAATATGCTTGTTGGGACAAGTTATATCCTTGTAGGCGGGTTCAGCGGAGCGGCAATCTGCTATACGGCGGCGGTACAGCTGCTGATAAATTATATGTTTACCGCAAACGGTAAAAAGGTCCCGACATTGTGGGTAGTTCTGCACTCTGTTGCTTTCCTTGCTGTCAACCTAATAACTTTCAAGGCTTGGTATGATGTGCTGTCACTCATTGCGGCCATGCTTTTTGTACTGAGTGTATCACAAAGTAACGCAAAGTATTATCGGGCGATATATATCCCCAATTGCCTTGTGTGGATTGTGTATGATTTCATGGCAAAGGCATATGGTAATCTTATGACGCATATTGTGGTGCTGATTGCAATTTTGATTGCAATTCTGGTCAGAGATAAGAAACCGCGGATTGCGGACTGAATGACCAAAACCGACAAAATTCAATATTGGCGTTTTATACCCGCCGTCTGCGGAAGCTTAACCGCAGGCGGCGGAGTGTTTTTTATGCTTTTGGAGGCAAATTTTCAAACACTATTCCCAAAAATCAAAAATAATTTATTTTTCGGGAATAGCGCTTGATTGTTTTCAAAAAAAGTGATATACTATTCTCGAAAGTTGAAAAAAATTAAAAAAGTGGGAATAGAACATGAACAGGATAATTCGTAATAAATATCTTAAAGAATTGATTGATTTATCGGGAACACCGGATATCAAGGTGATTACGGGTGTAAGGCGCAGCGGAAAATCAGTTTTGCTGCAGCAGTTTGCGGATTACCTCGCGGAAACTGAAAAGGATGTTAATATAATATCTGCGAACCTGCAGGAATTGGAATATGATTACCTGTTGGAGTATCATAAACTTCATTCATATGTTATGGATAACTACAAGTCAAGCGCTCATAATGTTGTTATGATAGATGAGATACAACTGTGCGATAAATTTGAACTTGCTATAAACAGTCTTCACACAAAGGGGCTGTTTGATATTTACCTTACCGGTTCAAATGCTTTTTTGCTCAGTTCCGACCTTGCAACTTTATTTACGGGCAGAGTTATGGAAATTAAGGTGTTTCCGTTTTCGTTTGCGGAGTATGTTGAATATTTCGGCTGCGAAAACACAGTTGATGCATTTGATGAATATGTTCGCACAGGCGGAATGTCCGGTTCGTATTTTTACAAAACGGACGAGCATCGTTTTGAGTATATAAAGGATGTTTACACCACCATACTTGAGCGTGACCTGGTGAAGAAATACAAAATACGAAATCGTTCTGAATTCCTGTCAATTTCGGAATTCATGATGGACAATATAGGTAATTTGCTTTCGCCGAATAACATATGCGCTGCACTTAATCGCGGAAAAAGTGAGATAACAAGAAAAACTGTTGTTAAATACATTAGTTATCTTGAAAACGCTTTTATGTTCTATGAGGCGAAGAGGTATGATTTGAAGGGCAAAAAATATCTCGAAACAAATAAAAAGTATTATATTTGCGATGCATCGTTCAGATATGCGATAAACGGAACAAAAAATCTTGACTTTGGCAGAGTTTATGAGAACATTGTCTATCTCGAATTGCTGCGCAGAGGATATGAGGTGTATGTCGGAAAACTTTATAAGAAGGAAATTGATTTTGTTGCGATAAAACGGAATGAGAAAATATACATTCAGGTTTCCGACAATATATCGGATCCGAAAACTATGGAAAGAGAGATAACTCCGCTTCTGCAAATTCGGGATGCATATCCGAAAATGATTATAGCGAGAACAAGACACGAGGATTATCAACAGGAGGGCGTGCTTATAACAGAGATTTCGAATTGGCTTTTGGGAGTTAAGACCTGATAAATTTAATAAAGAATAGCAGTAAGAAAAAGAGAATTGTTGTTTTTTTAATCTGCGACAGAGATTTGACGGAGTGCACAGGTACGGCAGAAAGAAAGGTGTCGGTATAAACGATGTATTCGGAGAGGAGTAAAGATCTGTATGAGGTTATATTTGCTCCTCCGGCTGAAAGGTACCTTAAAAAGCTAAAGGATAAAAGGCTGAAAGAAAAATTCAAAGAAGCCATAAAGTTAATTTCCTAAAATCCATACATTGCAAAAGAGAAAACCGGGGATTTATCCGGCTTTCGTTCATATGATGTCAGGTACGACGGTGTAAACTATGAAATTGACGGTAAAAAAGTTGTCGTGATTCTTGCCGGAACACGAGAAAACTTTTATGATGAATTAAAACGAATTGCCAAACAATACAAGGCATAACAGTATAAACTCAAGGCTGATATCGTAGCTTCACTGCACTTGACGGCACAGACTATCTGATATTTCATGCAAATATCAGAAACGCGGCAGAAGATTCGGAAAGAATAATTATCCGCCCCGTCGAATACATGGAGGACGGCAGTGTTCGGGTTTCACTTGCCTGACGCTTACGGACGGGAAAGTTAAGGAGTGCGGATCGGCTCCGCTTAAAGCCGTAATCGATACCGGGGGTTCATCGTAGTTTTGACGAACTTATGTTTATTTATGTTGACAAAAGCACATATTAAGTATATAATAATAAACATAAGAGGTGAGCGTGATGGCAAAAAAGGCTGTAGATATATTACCGGCAACACAGGATATACTAAGTACCGTGGGCGAGCAGATTAAACTTGCCAGATTGAGAAGAAATCTGTCTGTTGAGCTTGTTGCGGAAAGAGCGGATATAAGCCGTGCAACTCTGTGGAAAGTAGAAAAAGGTGACAAAAGCGTGGCAATAGGTATTTATGCCGCGGTTTTGCACGCTCTGAACGGCATGGACAAAGATTTGCTGCTCATTGCAAAGGACGATGTACTCGGCAGAACCATTCAGGATTTGAATTTGACAGTGCGCAGACGCGCGCCCCGAAGGGAGGGATAGGGCATGAATCAAAAGGTTGTCTTTGTTTATGAAAACTTTTTTTCGGATGAATCAAGGCTTATGGGGAGACTATATGCCGAAACAGGAAAAGGAAACGAAAAATTCTCTTTTGAATTTGATCCGTCATGGCTTGCCCAAAACAATACGAACTGTATTATTGACCCGGAACTGCAGCCGTATGCGGGCAGGCAGTATCCGTCGGACAAAAGTATTTTCGGCACTTTTGCCGATTCTGCGCCGGACCGTTGGGGAAGATTGCTGATGCAGAGGCGCGAGCGGATTTATGCCGACAAAGAGGGACGAAAGCCGAAAAAACTGACCGAAAGTGATTATCTGCTCGGTGTTTACGATGAAACGAGAATGGGAGCAATTCGTATTAAGAATGCTGAGGACGGCACTTTTTTGTCGGATGACAAAGAGACTGCGGCACCGCCATGGGCTACACTCAGAACACTTGAGGAGGCGTCGAGAAATTTTGAAAACGAAGAAAATTTCCTTAATGAAAAGTGGCTGAATCAACTGATAAAACCGGGTTCATCTCTCGGCGGAGCCAGACCGAAAGCGACAATTCAGGATACAAACGGTGAACTTTGGATTGCAAAATTTCCGTCGAAGAATGATGAGGTCAACACAGGTGCGTGGGAAAAAACAACTCATGATTTGGCGCGTCTGTGTAAACTCAATGTGCCGGAATCGCGCCTTGAAACTTTTTCGAAATTGGGAAGCACTTTTCTTGTAAAGCGATTTGACCGCATAGGCAGGCGAAGAATACATTTTTCCTCTGCCATGACTATGCTCGGAAAAACAGACGGAGCGTCATCGGCGGACGGCTCAAGCTATCTGGACATCGCATCGTTTATAAAATCAAACGGTGCTGCGCCCAAGAGAGATTTGAGGGAACTGTGGATGCGCATCGTGTTTAGCATGGCTGTTTCAAACACGGATGATCATTTGAGAAATCACGGTTTTATACTGACAAATAGAGGCTGGGAACTTTCTCCTTTGTACGATGTCAATCCAACGCCGTATGGTGACGAACTGGCGCTGAATGTGAATGAATGTGACAACGCTGTTTCAATATCTCTCGCAATTGAGTCGGCACACTATTTTGGTCTTTCATCTGAAGATGCAGCCGAAATTGCTGCGGAAATTACGAAAACAGTAAGGGATAATTGGGAGAGAATTGCCGAGAAAAACGGTCTTGGCAGAAGTGCGGTCGAGTATATGCGTCCGGCTTTCAGCGTGTGTTATTGATGGCATACAAACAAAATTCTGATAATTGACGGCGCAAGACAAATAGGTAAAACATATATTATTCGATACACCGGCGAAAAACTCTTTGAAAATTACATTGAAATAAACATGGTTGAGGATTTTCTCGGCAACAAGCTTTTTGAAAATGTCAAAACAATTGATGATTTTTATTTGCAAGTAAGCATGATTGCCGGAGAGAAAATGAAGGACAAGGAAAATATTATAAGGGAACAGTTTAATTATACAAATTGGCAGGAAAGTTTATTTGCCGATATGAGTGTGCGTGATTTGAGTAATAATGCAATGAAATATACAACAAAATGATAAATGAAATAAGGCAAAAACATATCCGAAAACAGTGTCGGAAAATGCATCTTTTTGCTCCCACATATAAAAACGACCGAAAAACCGAGCGATGATGCGAGTTACAGAGGTTTTGAATTTTGAAAATTTGTCGTAAGTCCAAAAGACATTGCAAAAAGATATACACAAATTATTGAGAGCCTGATGTAAATCGGGTGTGCAAAATCCGTGATAGAATTCTGCTTAAAAAGTTGATTTTGTGTTGACTCGGGCAGACTGAACAGACCCATTATAGTATTTTTGACTCGATGAGTTAAAAATACTATAATTCTAAATTAAAATCAATATATTCTAAAAAGTTATTGACAACCACAATATATTGTGGTACAACACCCATATAAAAACTTATGCGATGATGGGATAATCCTTAGCATACGAGATGTCGTGATTGAACCTTAGTTAGTATAAACGGGGACATTTGTGCCTGTATCCAAAAAGTCATTGTATGATTTAATAGTGTTTTTTATAAATGCGGAATGATGGTTGTTCCGCATTTTTTTGTTTGCCGAAATTCAAAAGATGTATCAATCGAGGAAAATCCAGGAATAATAAAAGAGTGAAAGAGGGTGATTTTATGAGAATTTCCGTGAATGAGACTGTCGGAGTAATAGAGGTGTGGGCAACGGCAAATGAGGCAAACAAAGCGAATTTTGACATGATACTGAGGGAGATCTTTAATAAAATCACCTTGAAGAATGTTAAGAAAAAGAGAATTGTTGTTTTTGAATCAGGAGACAGAGATTTAACGGAGTGCACAGATGTGCTGATTCGGAAGAATGTTTGATCGGAACAAAGGGGCGGAGTGCGGACTGTTCTTCGTAGCATACATCACTCCAAGGTATTTATCAAGTATTTCATTTGGAGTGAGAAAGCCCAAGCATATCTTCGGTATGTTATTTGATTTTTTTGTTGTATTTTGCAAGCTGCGCCCTGCCGTCCTCAAGGCTATGCATCTTCATTTTTTTGTAAAAACGATTTTCGTCTGACTAATGTTTTTGTGGTTACTGACATTATATCATATTTGGAGTTCATTTTCTTGTTTTTTTTGTCACCCATCAATTGTATCACAACAGGCATAAATCAAATAGGCAAATGAACATATTAAAAGACCTGCATTTCTCATAGAATGAGCGGTGCAGGTTTTTTTGAAATTACAACAAAGAAAGCATATAGATAGGCAAATATAAAATATCCTTGTCTTTTGACAAGTCTTTGGTATAAGCAATATATTTTTCAGAAATACGGCCTGAAAATTTCTTGCAAAATTCATCGAAAGAAATGTGGGCTTTATAGCCGGAAGATTTTACTTCTATAGGACAAATTTTATTTTTTCGTGTAATAAGAAAATCTACTTCATAATTATGCTTTGAATTTTCATTGTGCCAACTATGGTAAAATAATTCATAACCATTTGCGACAAGCTCTTGTGCTGCGACATTTTCATAAAGGTATCCCAAATTGGCAGAGAGTTTGTCGTTTAACAGTTTTTCATAAATTTCATTCTCCGTAAAGTCTTTGTCTTTGAACATAAGGGTAGTGAATAATCCTGTGTCGCAAAGAAACAATTTGAACAGTTTTAAGTCTTTGTTTGCGGAAAGACCCGAATTTGGATCGTTCGCATGGTAAGATATGAGTACGGTTTTGGAGCTATTCATCTCTGATAATAATTCAAGTATGCTATCAGCTCGTTCGTTTTCCAAAACACCGGATACCTTATAACGAGAAGCATTGCTGTTTAATTGTGCCGGTATGGCGTCGAAAAGAGTTGAGATTCTGCCGGTAGAATCTATTTTTTTGAAATCATCATCATACAATTTGAGAATATCTCTTTTTACCAGATCAACCTTTCTGAAATTGTTGGTCACAATATATTCATTTACGGCTTGAGGCATTCCGCCGACAAGCATATATAATCTGAAATCACGCATCATTTTTCTGTTTACGGCATCACCTAAAGGAATTTTGGCATCATACGCTTTTTTTAACAGAGGAATGGTAGTATTGTCACCGACAGCCCACCTGAACTCTTCATAATCCATAGGAAACATATTGATTTTTCGTTCTTCGCTGGGAATTAGAATATTTTTAACATTTTTCTTTATACTGATTAAGGACCCGGTTTCAATGTAATCATAACGATGATCCTTAACGAGTATTTTTATTGCCTGGCGTGCTTGAGGACAAAACTGAACTTCGTCAAATATAATCAAGGATTTCCTTTCGATAAGGTCAACATGATATTGCAGCTGTAGCTGAAGAAAGAAATAATTCAAATCAGACATATCCGAAAATAAGTCCTTTACGGATTGAGGAGCAAACGCAAAATCAATTAAAATATAGCTATCATATTCATTTTTTCCGAACTCTTCAACAACAGTAGACTTGCCGATGCGGCGTGCACCCTCCACAAGTAAGGCGGTATGACCGTCGGATTCTTGTTTCCAATCAAGAAGTTTTTTATATATTTTTCTTTTAAACATAAGCTCACCCCAAAATCTCAAATTTTATTTCAATATAATACTTCAAAATCTCAAATTGTTTATATCCATTATACCACAAAAACTCAAAGTGTCAAGCTTTTACAATAAAAAAGCGATAAAATTTGATTTGAAAAAACAAATCATCCGAATTGAATATGCGTTTATATACGGATGTTTTTAGTAATTTCTCATCAAATGGTTACAGGGCAGCCGTAAGAGAGTTCGCATCAAAATACTATCCATGCGGCATATATCAGGCAAATAAAACACTTTCATATGATTTGCTCAGCACAAAATCGGATACAGACTTTGTATATTCGGTATGATTTTGTTTCACCTGATCAAATACAGGAGGGCAACACTGTTATTGAGTGGTACATAAATGGTGTTTTAGCTGCAAAAGGCCAGAGTTTGGATGTTTCCAAAATTTCCAATGCGTCAATTATGCTTAAAGTTACTCCGTATCTCAAAAATCCGGCACTTCCCGGAGAAACGGTGACTGCGACAACAAGTATCTCATACAGTGGTTCCGGTTCGGTTTCAGGAGGCGGTAGCGGCAGAGGCTCTGTTTCGGTGGCACCCGGCGGTTCCGGAATATCCGATATTATTAAAATCGATGAAACAAGACTTCCGCAGCGAGAATACAAATATGCGAATATGAAAGAACATTGGGCATGCGATTATGCCGAAAAAGCAACCGAGATGAATACAATGAGTGGCAGTGACCAGGACAACTTTTTCCCTGAATTGATTGTAACAAGAGCAGAGTTTGTAGTATATATAACTGGTATCGACAATATCAAAAATATGGAGTGGCAGGGCTTATGTCATCAAAAAAGCAAATTAAGAGAGAAAACATTGATTTTAGTGCAAAGCCGATTCCCCAAGCGGAAATTTCCGACTTGCAAGATCAAATAAAGTAACTGCAAATGGAAGTTGATGTATTAAAAGAGGTATTAAATCTGTTAAAAAAAGACCCCGGCATCAATATAACGGAGCTAAAAAACCGTGAAAAAGCAGTGGTTATTGATGCCATGAAGAACAAGTATCCACTGCCGCAGTTATTAAAATTTCTGCGAATAGCAAAAAGTAGCTACTATTATCAAGAAAATGTGATTAAAAAGCCTGATAAATATTATGAATTGCGAATCAAGATAAAAGAAATTTTCAAAGAATGCAGAAATTGTTATGGCTATAGGCGAATTCATGAAGAACTT
>CAKSFP010000026.1 GCA_934454585.1 uncultured Clostridia bacterium | reverse complement strand
TAGATGCCGCCCTTCTCGCGGTCAAGACCATTTTTCAGCCAAAATGGTATAACATTTTGAGTTAAATATGCTTTATAATCCATGATTGTTTTCCCTCCGAAAAAATATTTCGCCGATAGCCTTACTTTACAGTATAATTATACTATGGCGCAAAATTCGTAACAAGAGCCAAATTTGTAAATGCGACCTCTATTTTTGAAAAAACAATATACTTTTCACTTGACGCCGAATTACGCATATGATACAATTATAGACATCTTTGGTTTGGGAGAAAAGCTTATGGATAAATTAAGAAAATACTTCATAATAATATTCGGCACAATGATTGTGGCATTTGCCGTAAGCGTGTTTTACACGCCCAACAAAATAGTAGGGGGAGGTGTATCCGGCGTTGCTACAATCCTTTACCATACAATCGGCGTAGCCCCCGGTTTATCCTTCGCGCTGATAAACACAGCGCTGCTGATGATTGCCGCGGGAGTCCTGGGCAAAATGTTCGTAGCCGATACAATACTCGGTGCCGCACTCCTCTCAATATTTGTGCAAATATTTTCATACATACCGCCGATAACGGACGATATTTTCCTTGCATCAATATTCGGCGCCGTTTTTTACGGTCTCGGAATAGGTCTTGTGCTCACACAAGGGGCATCAACCGGCGGAACAGACATACTCGGCAGGCTTTTTCAGCACATAATGCCCCATGTTAAAATAGGTACTATGCTGCTCTTTGTGGACTTTTTTGTTATAGCCTCGTCGCTGATTGTTTTCAGGCAATTTCGTCTTGCGCTGTATGGCATCATCGCGCTGTATGTATCATCATTTACAATCAATTGGCTGATACGCAAGCTCAACATATCGAAACTTGCTTTTGTTGTGACCGACAAAGGCGTTGAACTGACAAAAAAGCTGGTATCAACTTCGCCCCGCGGAGTCACATTGATAAACGCGGAAGGCGGATATACCATGAACGACAAACAATTGCTTTTGTGCGCATTAAAGGAAAACGAAGCGCAGGCATTTCAGGGAAAAATACTTGATGTTGACCCCGATGCTTTTATAATCTTTTCCGAATCATCGCAAATTGTCGGAAACGGATTTGCAATCTACAAATAATGAGACTCAAACACTCATCGGCAGTGTGGGATTTTTCTCGTTTCATCCGCTCAAAAATTTTCAAAAATGTCTTTACACAAAACCGCATTTAGGCGAATCTCGAAAATTTTCACCACGAAACATAAAAAATACCCGCCGCCGGCGATTAAAATTGCGCTAAATTATTGTATTTTTTTATGACACTATGTTACCTTTACAGGTTTTTTTGTTGTCATCCTAATAATTTTTGCAAATTTTTCTGCTGTACTTTTATCAAGGAATTTGCTGTTATCATATTCTGTTTCTGCGCCGATTTGTTTTGCTTTTGATAACCCAAGGGGATGATATTTCATAAGTTCAATATATTTAATACAACCATGCTGATTAGCTAATTTTCCTATATTTTCGAAATGCTCGCTTCTGTCATTGACATATGGGATTACAGGACAACGCAATATTAACCATGAATGTATAATCGTAACTCCGGAATGAGAATCATATCGATCACTATACAATTGATTTTTCCGCACGCGACGCCCGGGGCAGATACCGCTTCGTCTACTGCTGAACCGGCAGCTTGTAAACAATACCGGTAAAAAAACAAACTGATTTTTCGTTTTTATTTGCTCAAACATTTCCAAAATTGTCTTTACATAAAAAGCCTCTTATTGCAAACAATAACTCTGTAATACAACGAAAAAGGAGATTTTCATATATGAAAGCAACAGGAATAGTCAGGCGAATAGACGACCTCGGCAGAGTCGTCATTCCTAAAGAAATCCGCAGAACAATGCGCATCCGTGAGGGCGACCCGTCACTGATGACATTGACACTGAATGAGAAACTCCTTTATATCTCATCGGCACTAAAAAAACTGTGCCCCGAAACATAATAAACGCCGCCCGTGGGAAACTTCCGCGGACGGCGCAAATGCTTATTTATAAATGTCCTATTTTTGCTTTTTATCAAATGTATCGATAAAATTTAATACTTCATTAAAAACGGGTATGGACGGTGCGGCGCCATTCTTTGAAACAGCAAGCGCCGCGGCGGCAGATGCGATTTTAAGCGATTTTTCATAATTTTCGCCCCTTGCAAGCATCGCGATAAAAAATCCCGTAAATGTATCGCCGGCAGATGTTGTATCCACCGTTTTAATCTTAAACGAGGGACAGAAAATATTGCAATCACTGCTGCAAAGGAAACTGCCCTTTTTGCCCAGCGTAAGCACAACCGTCAAATTCGGATATGCGCTCAAAAGTTTTTTTAGTTCTTCCGTGTCGCCGTCATATATCCCCATATCTTTTGCCTCAACTTCATTCAAAACAAGATATGACAGCATATTCAAATCAATAAGTTTAAGATTTTGAGTAAACGGCGACGGATTTAGAATTACTTTTAACCCCTTTTCAAATGCCGATTTAATTATATAATCAACATTATTTATCTCATTTTGCAGCAAGATGAAATCTCCCTGTTCAAATTTCTCGAGGACATCATCAACATAGCTTTTCGTAATCATTGTGTTTGAACCGCCGTATATAACAATGCTGTTTTCTCCGTCGGCGCTCACCTGAATAATTGCATGACCGTTTTTAGTGTCGACACGCTTTGCAAGCGACACATCCGCTCCGCTCTTTGCGAGCAAATCAATAAGTATGTCGGCGTCTGTGCCGAAACACCCGGCATGATACACATCGGCACCGGCTCTTGCAAGTGCGACAGACTGATTAAGCCCCTTTCCGCCGGGGAAAATATTCATATCGCTGCTCGTTTGTGTTTCGTCATTATTCCCTTTAAGGACAATTGTTTGAAGTCTTTCAACAAAAATGTTAAAATTTCAAAAGTCGGAACCTCCGAATTTCACATAAGCGTTGATATCTCGAACACATCGGACACGGACGGTTCTGAAATTGCAATGGTTTTTGTGCAAAAGAAAGGCGGTTCGGTAAGAAACAGATGCAAAGAATTAAAAGCATTCAAGAAACTGTTCATTAAAGCACATTCAACAATTTCGGCAGATTTTGAACTTTGTGATGACAGTTTCAACTCTTGGACCTCAAAGGACGGCTATAAAACCATTTGCAGCAAAGCGGATATACTCATCGTCGGAAACCCTTGTAAATTGATTGCAAAATCAATATCAATTTAGTTTCAACCATAAATTATCAATTCAACAGAAAGGCGCATTTTATAATGTATGCGCCTTTCTGTTGAATTTATAGGATTAAATATCAAATTAAATTATGAACGGTATTTTCCATGCAATCTCTATTCATCGCAAAAAACTATCATCTGATGGCAATCAACCGTTATATTTTTCACGCAGACAAAGCCGCCCTCAACTTCAAACTCCAAATCCTTATTTTGAGGTGCAAGATACACTCTTTTCGGTGCTTTGTCGGTCTTTAGCTTTACGCCGATGCCGCTCACGGGATATATGTCCTCAATAATCTCCGTGTTTTTGCCTCGTTTTGTAGGAACAGCATATAAAAGATGAACCACGGTTCTGTTCTTGTCATTCTGCCGCATAACCGTGGCAACTCCCATGCTGCCCAGATTTGTAATCAGCGTCTTTTCATTGCCGAGGAGAATATCGAGAGCGCTGCACACAGCAGTCTTGGCTATAAGTTCACCGTTTTGGGCATAATCGCTGAAAATTTCCCATGCTATGTATATGCCGTCTTTGCCCTGCACAATGCCGCTGTCCTTTGCAACTCCCGATGACGGAGAGTGTTTGTGAGAACAAAAATGTTCAGCCGTTCTGTTGAAATACGGTTCAGCCATCTTTGCCAGTTCTTTTCCGTCCGTCAGCTTAATTTTCTTGTACGGAGTGTACATTATGTAATCCGTAGCGTATTCGTTGTCATAACACGGGCGTATATAACTCGGCAAATATTCACCGTCACCGATAAATTCAGCTCCGAAATCAAACAAAAACTTTTCGTTTTTTATTCCGGACCGACCGCTTGCAAGAATTTTTCCGCCGTTTGCAATGAATTTTTTCAGCTTTTCCGACAGACTGTCATTAAACTCTATTTTATCGGGCAATACTATAACCTTAAATGAAGAAAAATCCACTTCGGCGTCTATAACCGAAAATTGATATTTGCCCTCAATCAAAATTCTTCCTGCTCCGATATCCGCATCAAGAAGACTACGGTCATTTTGCAGCAAGCCGAAATTTTGAATTGCCTCCACGCTGAGCACACCGATGTCACACACCGGCGTAACCCTGTCGCACCATTCTTCTTTTGCCTCGACTTCGGAATATGCCTGACCTATCAGCTCATATGTCTTCATATCCATATATCCGCTCGGCGAAAGCTGATCGCCGATTGAACATTTGGCGCCGTGGGCAAGGCTGAGCGCCGCCTCATATCTTAAAGCATTGGGATGCTTGTATCCGCCGAACTCGCCCCATGAGTTATGAAATTTGCCGGTCATGCCAAGATACTCCATATCCAAATTCCAAACATATCTTGCCGAAAACGGGAAGTTGTCATAGCCCCATCCCCCCGTCGGAAGACTTTCGATTTCCAAATGACTGTTTGCCGCCGCAAGATCCCGTCTTCCTCGTCTTATATGACCGCCGTTATGAAAAACAGGCAGTCCGGGCTTTACGCTGTCAATAGTCTCCCTTACCCGTCTGAGGTAATTTGCATATACTTCTTCACCAAGCGCAAGTATATCTTTTTCATCATCGGGGTTCATTCCTCTTTTGAGCATTTCTCCCACGCATGCATTGCAGCAGCATGGTCTTACGCCGACAATATCGAGAAATATTCCGTCCGCATCGTAATTTTGCACGACTTCTTTTATCTGTGCCAAAAGATAATCCAAATACGGAGTATTCATGCAAAGCAAATGGTACATTGGTTTTGCAAAATTGTCAACATTATGTTCCCTGTCATCATATCTCCAATCCGGATGTTTCCTTGCAGCCTTTTCATCAAAGCCGGCAGACAGATATACAGGCGTTTTTACGCCTATCTCATGTGCCGCCTCTATTTGTGCCTTTAACAAATCAAAATTCAAATGCGGATGCATTTCATTTGCTTTTGAAAAATGATATGCCCAGCCGTGATGGCACTTTGAAAAAACGGTGATTGAGTTGACCCTGCCCTTTTGCAATGCTGCCTGAAATTGCTTTTTATCAAATTTCTCGCCTATCGCATCTATCTTTTCGCTTGTGTGAAAATCAAGGTGTACCTGTCTGAAATTCATGTGTTTTACCATTAGGCAAACGGAACCCATATTGCGTTTGAGTTCCGTTGCCGATCCTTTCTTTTTTTAGTTTAGAATATTGATTTTTTGAATTTATGTTTCTACTCGATATACAAATCCGGATCAACCAGTGCCACACTGTGTACCGCAGCATAAAATCCGTTTTCGTCAAATCCTGCTTCTCCAATGTTAAGACCTTTGAAATTCAATGACAAATTAGTACTGCCCGTCACAAAATTTGAATGTTCAAATGTGTATGTGGTATACTTGCCGTAGGTTTCAAAATTGCTGAAATATCCATTGCCGGCAACTGTGTATGTTTTTATAACCCCACTGCCGTCTATCGCCTGAACCTCCAGTGTTTTTCCCCAATCATAATCACCGGGTCTGCCAAAGATTTTCGGGCTTGCATGAGTCTTTGAGGCATAATAGCAGTTTATCAGCAATCTGTATTTTGTGTTGCTGTTCAATTTGTCTTTATTCACAAAAAGAGAAGCAATGGTTGTTCCGTAACCGTTATTATCAGTATCATTTTGACCCTTAAGCACCTGAATAAATCCAAAAGCCGGCTTGCCGTAGAATGTATCGGTATAGCGGCCTTGAGTTCCGGTGTAGCCGTCTATACTCTTATAGACTGTTGTTCCCTTGTTAGCGCCGCTGTTTCTTGAAAGAGTATACTTAACATCTGTTTTTTCTATAAGGGCATTTTTGGATACTTTCTCATCATTTACCGTTTCAAAGCCCAAATTTGAATCAATACCGTTCATTGAACCTTTATAATTTGTTTTATAATTGGTTGCACCGTTAAGCGAATAGTAATAAAACTTGCCTGTATTCGCCTTGCCGACAGCCGTCATACTCTTTGGTGATGTCAATTCGTCATCAAAGCAAGCGGTAACGGTATATTCGTGATTTCGTGACACATTGTCGATATCGATCCCGGCTACAGTCATATTCTCCTCGCCGACAAGCTGTTCCGTAGTGCGGAAATATATGTCATCATAACTCGTCACATCTGCGCCTGTTTCGGCAATTTTTTCTCCGTCTCTTGCAATTTTGTATCCTGTTGCGTTTGGCACGGCATCCCAGGTAAGCTTAACACCGTTCACCATATTTGTGCTTGCGGACAGATGAGTGTCATCTTCCGATGTTCCGCCGTTCATCATTTCTTTATATTCGGTAACCATTTCATCCGGAGTTTTGCCGGCGCCGGCCTTAACATATCTTTTTATTGCAAAATCAGAATTGATGCAAAGATTTGCGAATAATTTTGCAACCATGTCGGCACCGTCGCGATTGAAATGAGAACCATCCTCTGCCGAGGCAGCCTGACCATACTCAGTGCCAAGGGAACCGTGAATTCTTTCAAATTCATCTCTCGTCACGCCGTTGGCAGCACCGTATGTCATGTAATAATCTCTCACATCTCCGCCGCTTTCACATACCTTTTTATAGAGAGTCAAAATGTCTGCCTGCAAATCTATAACAGGTATGCCGTTTTCTGCAGCAAATATCTTCATGGCGGAAGGCGCCCGTGCCGGAGAAGAAGTGATTTTGCTGCTGTCGGTTGTCTTGTCGGATGTACCGACACGATTTACCGATGTAACAAATATCACATTTGCCTTTTTCTCTTTTGCCGTGTCAAGTATAATCTGCAAATACTTTACATAGCTGTTAGGCTTAGAGTAGTCTATGGCAGTTTTGCTGTTATCAGTAAAATTGATTGTTGCACGGCGGATCGGGTCGCTGCCGTTTTCGTCATTGTGACCGAACTGAACAAGCACTATATCCCCCTCGGACAAGTTATTAAATTCATTCACCTTGCCGCTCGTAATAAATGTGCGTGCGCTCATTCCGCTTACTGCAATATTATTAACCTTTACCCCGTCAAGACAATTTTCCAGCATATCGCCCCAGCCTGTGCGCGGTGAACGATTGTCCGGATAGTGGCAAGCCGTTGAGTCGCCGCATACATATACTGTCGGTTTTGCGGTCTGCACACCGTAGTTTTCTGCCTTAGCCAAAGGTTTAAGCGAGGTGTTGCCCAAAACAAATACCTTTACGCGATAATCCGTACCGGCAACCGCATCTGACGGAATGCTGAGCGGATTTGTCAAAGTAATGTCCGCCTGCTTATATTTTTCAACAACACTTGTGTCTATGTCATTGATAACGGCATTGACAAGTGAGCCGTTTTTGTATAACGCGCACACCGTTCTAACCGTTGACGGAACATTTGCATATCTTTTAAGCTTTAGCGAAGTAATATTTTTGCCGCCGACAAGCCGTTCATCAACAATGCCGTCGGAACTGCCGGTAACACCAATTCCCTCAATTTCATATTCGTTAACCGCAGGTATCGTCACAGCAAAATCCTTTGTCATTGCTGCACTTCCCTTTGATATTGTCGCCGTGAGCGTGATCTGATGACTCTGTCCGACTGTTGGGTATACCACTCCCGTGTCAGTAACGACATCTGTATCGGAACTGCGCCACGACACAGTCGTCCCTTCATTTGCCATGGTGTCCAGCGCAATGCCATTGGCCTTGTTTATTGAAGGAATTATTTCAAAAGCTGACGCTGCCGTTTCCACAGATGTCTTGTCCGAGTCCGATATAACACTGCGTACGGATTGTTCGGAAAGTTTCATGCTGCTCTCGTCGCCGCGGGGTGCGGCTGCAACGGAAAACCGTCTCAAATATGCCGTGCCCCTCTGCACCATATATCCCGGATTTTTCGCTTCTGTTATAATGCCGTAATAGTCTGACTTACCTTGGAGAAAATCCGAGGCATTAATTTGCAGAGATGTTAATGTATTATCCCCATCTGTCAAAGACACTTCATATTTCTGTGCATCCAAATCCACAGTAACATTAACGGTAACCCATTTGTCGGCTACCCTGCCGCCGTTCTCACCGTAAGGAATGTTAAAGAGCATTTTTCCGTTGTAATCATACGCCGCAAATCTTGCACCCTCAGCACCCTCGTGACTGACAGATGTCACCTTAAAATCAACAAGTGATGCCTGATAGCCTGTGTTTGAAGTCAAAAACAACCTAAAGCCCTCAGTTGCCGTTGCGTTAAGCTCATCCGACGCCGGCAGCATCATTTCGGCGGTCACCAATATGTTTTTTGCTCTATCGTCATTTGCTTTTATTATCCCGCTCGTTACTGAGCTGCCGAAAGCAATTCTCTGATCTGATCTGGAATTTTTTGCGGCAGCTTTCAAATAAGAGCCGTTATTATCATCTGTCTGCGTCTTATACATATATGTATATGTGGCATTGCCGTTCGTCATTTGTGTAAAACCGTCCTCCGTGGTTGAAGAGGCATAATTTCGGACATAGCTGCCGTTGCTGCCGACAAGCGACGGCACGGCGTTTGCGTCGGTGCCGTCCGAAGATGATGTGTAATCAACATCAAGTATTTTTTCCACTTGACTGTCATTATATTTTCTTACAAATTCGTTAAGTGTTACATCTTTAATCAAAGCACCGCTTGTTGAAGTAAAAACAACGGAACCCACGCTGTTCTTTTTATTAAAATCAACCGTAAATGTCTGCGTTTCTTTGTATTCATCGTTCTCGCCGCCGTAAATGAAGGCCTTGCCGGTATGTATGTAATACAACACGCTGAGTTTTGTAAAGCTATCGGAATTGATATAACCGTTCAGCGATATATTTGCAATAACATTACCGTCCGCATCGTTAGCAGCAACGGATATATCACTGCCCATGGCATAAAAGCTGACAAGCATACTGCCGCCGTAAGCGGCTCCGAGTGTTTCCTTGTACGGCTTGTCTTGGGTGACGCTAACAGCGTCACTTGCCGCCGAAACAATAACACTGTTTGACGGCAAAGCTGCAAAAACAAATATGACAGCAACAAAAATTGATAAAAACCTTTTGAATATCACTTTATACACCACCGTTCCAAATCAATAATAAACTATAACAGCATCCAAAATCATTTCATGTTTTCGGTAAAGATATATCATAATTTTGCCTCCGTCATCAGGCAAATCACCGTTTTCATCCGGAGATGACAGAGCGGTGATATCGGATTTTTTTGCAGGATACACCTTGTCGTTAACAGCATCATACGCCTGTATTCTGGTGCTGAACCTGCCGCCGTTAAATGAATTGAGCAACAGCTTGCCGTATTTTTCCTGCATAGACTCCGGGTTGACGGTTATAATTCCCTGAGAATTAACGCCGTATATTTGCCCGTAAACAGACGATACAGTGCCAAAACTCGAATCACGAAACGGTTCGGGGTTTTCGCTGAGCGAGCATAACCGTTTTACTCCCAATAAAGATTCATTAAGCGTGAACACGCTGATCACATCTCCCCGTTTCAAACCGCCGGGAATAATGTCCTCTTCTTTCTCGGTCGCCTCCCATTTTAATCCGTAACTGTAACCCGAAACTCTCTTGCGCTCGTTGCCGTTGCTGTCTAAAACACGAGTTATCTTATCCACAAGCACAATGCGCTCATCCTTGGCAATTGTGTCGGCATCCACAAGGCAGGCAGACGGAGAAAGAGTGTTGTCTAAATCGTACAGTCTAATTCTTGAAGCGCTGCTAAACAAAGACGAACTCACTCTGAGCAAATATATCTCCTCATCATCCGAGGAATAATGCGGTCTGTAGAAAATCAACGAATTGCTATACAACTGGTATTTATATCCAAGCGTTCTGGGAGCCGGCCTATAGCTTGCCTTGCCGTCAAAATCAAGCGTAAATTGGCTTTCGTCATAGCCGTATTCATTTGTGGATTTTTCGGCAATGTCTATCTCGCTGACGCAGCCTTCGTTATCGAACGCAACCTTGACAATCTGTTCAATAACATCTCCGTTTGCGTCTATCAGACGGCTGTCAGCAAGCAAATCTATGCCGCTTTTGTTTTTTATTCCGTCAATTGTGAGCTTGTCTGCCGCAACGGTATCCATCTTGTCGCCGTCCTCGGTAAACAATCGTAGCAATGCCGATTTTGAGCCAAAAACCTCATCATCCTCACATATATTAAACAAATATGCATATTTCATCTTGCCGCCGTCAAAATAAAACATATCGGCAATCTCGCCCGCCATGTCAAGATAATAAATATATTTAACTCCCGGTGTTATCTCATCCGTATAATATTTCCCCTCGGAAACAACATCATCAAATGTTGCACTCACCTTAAAATCTTTGCCGTTTACAGTGTAAATCTTTTTGCTGTCATCGTCGTTCACAGATTGGAGAACTCCCGAACCGCCATCGGAATTGATGTATACATAAAGATGCTTTTTGTCACCGCTGACTATATAAGACACTATACACTTACCCGGTATATCCTCTATAGTCGCCTTAACGCCGTTCTTTATAAATGTGACGCTGTCATAATCATCACACTTAAGGCTCTCACCGTATTTGCCGGTTATGATATTGGCGGCATGTGATACGGTGTTGACGCTGAGATTGCGAAACTCCAGCACCGCCACAACATCATACTTTCCATCATCATCTCGATCTATAAATCTTACAATGCCCGTCTTTGGCGCTATCGGCATATATCCGTTATCCAGACGATTGTTGTAAATAACAGATACATATTTATCCAGTGAAAGATTTCTTGTCTTGCCGTTGTCAATGTACACAACATTTGAAGCATTGTTTTTTGCATCAGTCGGCACCAAATCATCGCACGACAAGGTTTTTACCGAACATTTCTTGTCAATTCCCGCCCACAAAAGGGTATTGCTGCCGTCATGGCTGCGATAAAAGTAATCAACTCTGCAGCCAATCAAATCTGTCATATCGACATCATTTGAATTCAAATTTCTGCCGCCTATTATAATCTTTCCGCTTGTATCCCCGTTTGTAAGTGATACAATGGCGTTGTCGGTCACATCTCCCTCGTCATAATGTATATCGTGAATGTATTCCAACAATTCTTCTCTGTCATTTTTGCCATATGTTACATTCCCGTCAGCATCATATGCAGACTCTGTCAAAACATATGTGCGTGCCGTGTTGTACAAAAGCTGAGCAGCATCGGCCGCAGCAAGAACATTCTTTGCCGACACACCCTCGTCCAAACCGAGTGCATTTGCCATTAACACATATCCCGACGGATAGTCGCCGTATTTTGCTGCCGTGTATTGACGATAGCCAAGCAAATCCACACACAGCTTGACCGCCTGTGAATACTCTATGACGGCGTCCGGCTCAAAAGTTCTGTCGCCTGTGCCGGACACATAGCCATATTCATACAAAGTGCATATTTCGTCTGCATATTTGCTCGTTGTGTTCACATCTATAAAAGGAATTTCATCCGAAGTATGGCTGCTGACCCGCATACCGCCAAGCCTTGCTATGCTCACGGCAAACTGTGCTCTTGTTATGGTGTCACCCTCGCCGTACATTCCGAAATCATCGCATAAGAAACCCATGGTATTCAAAGCATCATACTCCGGAGTAGATATCCTTTCGTTCGCTGTCTGCGTGATGTCTGTATCCGTCAATGCAGCAGTTGTTCCGCCATCATCAACCGCCATTGCCGGAATTGATGACAGGAGCATTACAGCCGCCATTGCACATGCCGTTATTCTGATATTTCTCGCAAAACGCATATCTTTGTCTCCTCTGCTACGGATTTTATTTGTTATCAGTGAATTTTATCTGAACTTCTCTGCCGTCATCACTTCTACACGGCTGACATAGAGTTCCTTGTCCGTGTCGGTATAGAAAATGAAGTTGTGGTTTGACCACACTCCGTCCGTTGCATAGAGCTTTACATCGGACAATTCGTATGTTTTGGTTTTCCAAGTACCGCTGTTGGTCATATTTTCACTGAGCACCTTGTATTTGTTGGCGTTGTTCGCCATGTATCTGAGGTTCAGCTTGCCGTTTCCGTCATAATAGGTTACTCTTACAACTGCTGCGCACTCCACATCCTGTTTAATATCGTGGCTTGCCATCAAATCAAAGCAGATATAATACGGTTTAACCCCTTTAACAGGCGCCATAACGCACTTCACATCTCCGAGTGTTGCATTTTCGGAATACATTGAAGAAGTGTCTTTAGATGTGGCATGTGTCCATTTTACGGTGGTGTACTCTCCATCCTCATCGTCTGCCTGCCAATAATCGGTCACCGCTGCAAGAGCCGCACTGTCCGATGCCGGATTTGAACCGTTACCGTTTGTATCGTAAGCAACAACCTTGTATTCATGCTTGGCGTGATTTTCTACTGCGGTATCGTTGTATTTGTTTTCTGCCGTCTCGGCAATAAGGACATCATCTCTGTATACATTGTATATCACAGCGCCGTTGTCATCAAAAGACTCATCCCAGCCAATGTTTATTACACCGACTTTAGGCGTGATAATAAGATTTGATATATCTGTCGGAGCAAGATTTATAAGCGAAACTCTGTTCTCGTCCCAAATATAATAATTCACATCGTCATTGCTGCCGGCAGCCAAACCGATAATTTCAAAATTGACAGAGCCAAACCGTGAAGATGCGGATTTTGTGTCAAATTTTCTGTCGGTTATCGCTCCCGTGGCTTTGTCGGAGGCAATAGCCATAAATGTGATTGGCTGAGTGGTACCCGGTGAATTTATAGTCAGCTTTATATTCAGCTTTCCGTCAACATTTGATACATCAACCGCCGAGTTTATGTCGCTGATATTCGAATACATATTGCCGAAAGCAGCCACAGTTATGTCAAAATCTTTTGTGCGGGTAAATTCTCCGTTGGTTATCGTTGCCGTAAGCGTAACTGTTCGCTCGTTTTCGGCGCCGTTTACCACTGCAAGGAAACCGTCTATCGATATGACATCGCTGTTTGATGTGTCCCATGTTATTTGACTGCCATGCATTGAGCCGATTGACGGCAAATCAAAATTGCCTTTAACCGGAGATTGAATTTGCGGCAGTGTGAGTGAGTCCGTATCATCTGTGCAGTATACATATTCCTGCGGCATCCTTGCCGAAGCAGATATATTATCCACGGCAATGCACGCAGCATAGCTCTGCGGATGAATACCAAACACCACATATTGTGCGTCGGCATAGTCGGCGCTGTTAAGCAAAGGCAGAGTGCCGGGAATTTCCTGCTTGCTGCCGCCGGCTGAAACAGATGCCGTGTATGTCTTTCCCTCTCTGTTTGTGATTATTTCCACAGCAATAGGCTCGGCGAGAGCGGCAAGCGGAACCTGCGCCACCGGAATGTTGACATAGGCGTCGCCGTTCACTGCCGATGTGAGATAAATCGACGCCTGCTTGTCAATGTCACGCGCAGTATCGATATCTATCTCAAATCTCACCATAGGTTTTCCGTCAGCATCTGCCACATATGCCTCAAAGCTGTTGTGACCGCCGTTGTACATGATGTCTCCCAAAATCGACTCGTCATTCGGAATTTTGAGTTCAAACGAAATCATAGCATCGCCGAATATAGATGAAGTTGATACCGGCAGTTTCACTGCCGATGCGGTTCCCGCCGATTTGTCATACTCAAGAGAACTGTCCGACGACTCGTCCACGGTTTTATGTATGGAAAAACTGCGGATGTAATTGGAATAGGGCAGCTGATAACCACCGCTGATTTCAATATTATACTGCTGTTTTCCAAAATATGTGGTTTTACCGTTCAAAGGCTTCGTCAAGTCAACATCGGTAAGACTCTTTGAAACTGTTACCCATGGGTCGCCGCCGTTTGCTTCCTTTGCCGCAAGCATATCCGCCTGGCTTATGTAGGTATATTTTGTAGTGCCGCTTGTATCGGTATAAGCAAAATATATCATATTATTACTGCCGTATTCTTCATTCGCATAAAGCTCCACATCAAATGTAACATCACTGATACCGCTGATCGAATTAATAAAACTGTCATCGGGAACAAGTTTGAGAACATTTGTGCGGCGCGGATCCGATGTTTCGCTTCCGTTGTGAAATGTGAGTATCTGCTGCGCCTTTTTACCGTCTATCTCACCGGTGAGATAACCCTCATTGCTGCCGTAAGAGTAATAATACTCAATGCCGTTATATTCCTTGGGTTCCGAAAGTTCTCTGATTTTGGCATTTTCAAAATTCGGCATGCTAAATCCCGAAAAATCCGTCGTGCCGTCATCATTTACCGCAAAACCGAACACGGAAGCCGACTCAAGCAAAAGTTCGCCGTTTTTGACATTGACAGAAATATTATCTCCCGTCTCTGCATTTGACGGCACGGAGCCGCTTTCAAAATTTTCAGAGTATATGGCGTCAAATTCACCCTCTGCCGCAAAGCAATTGATGCTCAGGCACAATACAAATACTGCGGTAAGAATGTAAAAAAATCTTTTGGTCATCATCTGTTTCCTCCGCTCAATAATAAATTATAAACGCATTTTTTATATAACCGTCATAACAATTGGCAATAAGATAACAATTCTCATCGCCGTCCGGCTCTCCGTCTGTTTTCGGAGAAACCATTGCGGCAAAATCCCGCATTTTTCCGACATATGCAGTCTCCGTGCGTGCATCATACACCTGTATGTTGAGCACGGTAGAATATGTATCCGCAAAAGAAAGAGTCATAAGTTTGCCGACATCGGATATACGATCTTCGGGAGTAAGTATAACCACATTGTTCTCTCCGACAGAATATATCTTTCCGCATATTGTATCTTCTTCACCGAGAGCGTTTTTCGCAGCCGGTTCGGGATAAGCCTCGCTGAGGCGATACAACATTTTATATGATGATATGTATCCATCGTACAAACCAATACATATCATATCTCCGCGCTTGAGATCATTCGGCAGAACTCCCTCTTTATCCTCAGTGTAAGTAACCGTTGCTCCGCCGTATATTCCCGTCACGCTGCGAAGAGAATCGCCGTTTTCGCCGAGCACCCTCTTTGATGAAGTCACAAGCATGATGCTGCTGTTGTCAACTCCGCCGCGATATTTTGACACGGTTATAACGCCAATCTCCAGTCTCTCGTTAATGTCATAAATATCCACGGCATAGGTGCTCTTGTCTGTGAATGATGTTGCGCTGACCACATGATAAGGCTCCCTTGAGTCCTCATTGGTGTATTTAACAAAGCAAACAGTATTGCTTGTGACAAAATACTTGAGGTCAAAATTTTTATGACCTCCGCCATAGTATTTCGACTTTTGAATTTTGCCGTCCACATTTTTTGTGAATTTTTTGGTATCATATCCATATGGAGAGTCGCACTCTGCGGCAAATGTGATTTCTTTCAGTTCGTTTGCAGCCGATATGCGCACCTTAACCACTTGCTCGATAACCTTGCCGTCACTGCCTATAAGCCGGCTGTCCGACATAAGGTCAATTCCCGTCTTGTCGTCTGCACCGTCTATGATGAGTTTCTTGCCTGTATGCACGGTGACTTTGTCATCTGTTGAAAGAAGTAATCTGAGCAATGCCCTATCCGACGGCGCCATTGGGTCACTGTCATAAGCGGCATTGAACAAATAGGCATACTGTGTCACGCCGTCAGTGCGCTCTAAGTGCGCTATGTTGCCCTCAATATCCAAATAATATTTGTATATTCCGCCAATAACTATTTCCGGCAGAGTATATCCGCCGTCAGTCATCAGCTTGGTATATGTGGGCGAAAGCTCATACTCAATTCCACCGAAGCCGAGTTTTCTCTCGCCGTCATTGCTGTCTGTTTCAAGAGCAGCGCTTGTGCCGTCCCCGCATGCATAAAGGAAAATGTTTTTCTTGTCATCACTCTTTACGACGGAAACAACTCTGTTTACAGATATATCGGACGGCAGTTTTCTCTCTCCGGATATATACACGAAAACGCTTTCATACTCGTCCAAATCAATAGAATTGCCGTATTTATCGCCAATATATCTGCCGCTGTCCGCAGTAGCTGTCACAAAGATGTTTTCATACTCCGTCACAATGATCGTATCATATGTGCCGTCACCGTCACTATCTGTAAGCCGAATATATCCAACCTCGGGTTTGAGCACCCTATAATTATTTAGCGTGATATCCGCAACCAACTGATGATTGTACACAAAATCGGCATATTTGTCCACGGACGCCGTGCGTATTTTACCGTTTTCGTCATATATTATTCTTTCGGCACCGTAGCGGCTGTCTCCCGTCATAAGGTCATGCGCCTGTATTGTAATAACCTTGCTGTCAACATTCTGCTGCGCATACACAAGTTCATCCGTACCGCCGCCGGAGCGATATATGTATCTTACATCGGTTCCGAGCAATTCGGAATAATCACTGCCGTTCGGCTTAAAATTTCTGCTGCCGATAACAACAGTTCCGCTTGATGCGCCGTCTCCGTTCAAATTAACTATACCGTCCGAACGCATAACACCCTCGTCATAATACATATTATGCACTTTTTCAATAAGTTCCTGCCCCTCCCTGCCATATGTAACATTGCCGAGTGAGTCTATGGATTTTTCTTCGGGAACATATGTTCTTGCCGTATTATAGAGCATTGTAAATACATCTTTTGCTTTCATGGCGCCGTCGTTTATGTTCACACCGCTGTTCAGTTTCAGCAAACGAGCGGCGAGTACATATGAGTTGATGTCATCTCCGTAACGAGCCTTTACATATTCGCCGTATCCGAGCGACATGAGGCAAAGTTTTGCCGCCTGAGAGTAGGTTATGCCGTCATCGGGAGCAAAAGTGCGGTCACTGCTGCCGGAAATTATGCCCATTTCATACATAGTGCATATCTCATCACGATGAGGTGTGCTGCTGTTTATATCTATAAACGGTGACGCCGCATTATGAACATCAAACCCCGCCAGCGCAAAAAGCATACCGACAAAGTCTGCACGGGAAATTAAATCCTCCTCCCGAGCATCAAGTGCGTCATCGCATACAAAACCCATTGCTGCAAGCGATGAGTATTCAAAGCTTGTAAGCACAGGAGAAGTCACGGCGGTTTCCTCCGCTGCCGTGTCCGCCGCAAAAGCCGCAAAGCATTGCAATGCAACAGTCATGGCGGTTAAGAGAGCTATAAGTTGTTTTTTCATATGCACCTCTCCTAAATGTTATCTCTTACAAGGGCAATTATCCTTGCCGCCTGGGCACGGGTAAGCGCACCCTGAGGCTCAAAGCTGCCGTCCGGCTGACCGCTGATAATTCCCAACGCAGCCAAAGTGTTAATGCTGTCTGCCGCATAGTCGGATATCAAATTTGCATCGGTAAACACCGCCGACTCCGCATTGACTTTTTTGCCGAATTTATCGAGGATACGAGCTGCAATCACTGCTGCATCCTCACGGGTAATAAGCCCTCCCGTGCCGAAAGTATCTTCGCTCACACCGTTGACCAAACCGGCAGAAACAGCCGATGAGATGTATTTGTAATACCACTGCCCGTTCTGCACATCGCCAAATTCACATTCCGCCGAGGCAGAGTAAAGTCCCGATGCCGAAACAATCATCTTGACAAATTCCTCTCTGGTGACGCTGTTGTCCGGGCGGAATGTACCGTCCTCATATCCGTCAATAATCTTTGAGCTGCGGAGTGTGTTTACATAACCGTATGCCCAGTGATCCGCACCGAGATCCGCAAAATCAATATTTGTGTCGGTTGACGGAGTTACGCTCGGCGTAAGAGATGCGCCGCCCGCAGCGCCGCCTTTTTTGTTGCCGCCGCCACCGCCTCCGGTGACGGTTCCGGCAGTGTCATTTCCGCCGAAATCCTGTGCCATGGCAGCGTCAAAATCTGTTTTTATCGCGGCCGGTTCGGTATAATTTTTGTTGTACAGCTGTCTGGTAACCTTGGCACGGTTATTCTCGGAAAGCGCCTTGAAAGCCGTCATCTGCAAATCGGTAATGCCGATAACCGAATGATACTTGTCGAGCACCGCCGGCATATCAGCAGCTGCGGCTCCGTTCACAGCCTCAACCGCCGTATACTCAGCCAGAGAATTTTTAATTGCGGATATTGATGAAATTCCCTTGCCGTTGTTATATGTATTTCTTACGCGAATTATATCGGCATATATTTTGTCGGCATATGCAATATAATCGTCATCTGTAATATTTATGCCTATATAGTCGGCAGCAGCTTCTATCAAAGTGCGCGCCCCTGCGGCGTTTGCCGTATCTCCGCTGATATAAACCGCTATTTCTGCCAAATTCCACGCCTGTGCCACTTCGTTCAAATCGGCAAAAATTCCATTAAAATCATCTGTGCGCATATTTACGAAAAACGCAGCCTGTTTCGACATGAGCGCATCATCTATTTTTAGCTGCAATGCATCCTTAACCGCATTTATTGCCGCCATAGTGTCGTCAATGCCCGTCACACCGTTAAGTTCTGTCAAAAGCGCCGGAATGTCCGCCGGGCGCAAAATATATACGGTTATGTCTTTTTTGCAATCAGCGCTGTCTGTACCGTTACCGGCAAGAGAAACTGTGTATTTGCCGCCTGCGGCAGTCAAGTCATCGCCTATTGTAAATGTCACCTGCGCAGCTGCCGACGGTGTAGCTGTTACTTCGGATACACGGGACCAATCAGCTGCCGAATTTGATCCGCCGTATGGGTACATAACCGCAGTAATACGCTGATTATACTTTGCTGTGGCAGTCACCGTAACCGTAAGCTTATTGTTCTTGCAGTCTGCCTTCCACGAAGCCGCCAAATTCGATGAATCGTCTGCCGCAGCAAAGGTAAATATCATCATAAAAGCTACACAGAGAGAAATTATCTTTTTCATATTCTATCTCCTTTATTGCATTTGCCCTAAATGTTTCCTAATTGCATTTCGCAATTAAAATTAATCACTGTTTTGCACTGACTCTTACATTATCTATATATGCCTGAGAGTTTAGCCCGGCTATCTTAAAGTCCGAAAAATATTTTGAGACTTTTTCAAAATTTGCACTGTCTATAGTAACAGTTGCAGTTTTCCATTTTTTAGAGTTGGTGCGTTTGACCGTCTTGGTTCTGTCCATGCTGTCCCAATATTCGTTGTCGTCCTTAACTCCCTTAGTGTAAGTAATGATTATAGGCTGTCTGCCCTCGTCATAGTAATCAAATGTGATGGTGACTCCCATATTCATGTCGTCTGCCACACTCTCCTCCGCACGGACGAACAATGCAGTGTCGTTGGCTGTACGCAGGCACTCCCGTCCGCCTTTCACGGTGTTGGTAACCTCGCAGTCAATTCCTTCATAGTTTACATAAGTCGCTGTTTCGTTAAGTTCTTCTCTGCCGCCCTTGGCAACTTCATTCTCATCTATCTCGCTGAAGTCGTACCAATATATGCCGAGTACTCCCTCATATTCTCCGCCCCAGTTTACCTTGTATGCAAATTGAGCAACATGAGGATGCGGATGATAAGGGTGTTGGGTATGGCCGTCAGCCTTTTGGCGCGAAATATAGAAATACTGGTTGGTTTGAGTATTTATAATAGTGATGTAGTGCCCGTCCGCCGCAATATACTTTGCGTCACCGCTTCCGAAACAATGCTGGAAAAAGTATTTTTGCGGATTAATAAACATCTGCCTGTGCTTTAGGTCTTTGTCGATAATGGCAACCGCTGTTGAACGCTCGTAACCTTTCGGAGCCGACACAAAATAAATCCATTCTCCGTCCAGCGACCATGTTTCGTGAGTTGCATATGTTGCAACCTGTCCGAAGAGTTCACCCTGAGTCATGTGTTTCTGCTCACCCGTGTTCAGGTTCACGGTCCAAACACGATCTGTGCCCAAAGATGTACTGTACTCAGTTCCGGCATATTCGTGGCAGAAGAAAAGCATATCGGTATATACAGGGTTTATCTGCGTGTGATTAATTTTGTTTGCAATCTCCCAATTGTGACCGAAAACATCCCATTCTCCGGTGAGCAAATCAAGACGAGCACCCATTTGCGTACCCTCCGGGAAACCACGATCGGGATTGTAAGGCTCTTTATAGTCAAAGCCTATGTATCTGTTGTCGGCAGACAATGATATGCCGCCCACGGATACTGTACGGGGGATTTCTATCAAAACCTCCGGCTTGATATCAACAAGACTGCTCTTGCATATTGCATTCATGCCATTGTCGAGTTTTTTTACATAATACACAAAGTTATCTGTACCTACGCAGGCGTCAATGTGGTCTTGACCGTATGTCAGCAGATTGGTGTCGATATATCTGATAGTTTGCGTAGTTATATTATATACAAAAAGGTTATATATGCTGCCGGATTTTGAACCGACTATAAAGCCGTCGGCATCTGCCGTCCACGACTGCAAAGTCATATAAGGGCGAAGAGCCGGCTGACCGTACATATTGAGGTAGTAATATGTCCTGCCGGTCTCGTGGTCTTCTATGCGTGTATATTCCAAGCGTTTCGGCACGGAATAATATGCCTGCTGAAGCTTTGAATCGCCCGATGCGGTAACAATTTCTTCTGTGAGAATTCCGCTGTCTATCAGCTGCAATGCAAACGAACCTCCGTTCTGTTCAAAAAACATTGCCTTATATGCAAGGTTAACAGCGTTTATATATGCAGCGGCGCTGTCACCGAGCAAAAACATATCTTCAACCGAAACAAGACCTATATTTGCCGCGGCAGCTACAGGGTCTGTGCCGAGCGATATGCCCATTGCGTCGGCAAAGAGTGCCAACAGCTCATTTTGAGTCATGCCGCCGTCATTGGCATGAGCCTTTCGTGCAGCCTCTGCGTCTTTGCCTCTTATTACGGCAAGCAGATACTCCGCATCTGCACGGGTAACCGCATTATGCATATTGCTGTCGGCAAATGCGGCATCATCATTGCCGATAAAACCAATCTGCTTGAAAAAAGCCGTATACTCACTCTTGATGCAAGATATATCAATTGGTTTGCCCTCTCTTACATGGCGGCTCACATTTACCATTTCCAACTTTTTGAATGCATTAAATCCACCCGTGCTGCATTGCACCTGAACCGTGGAACCGTCGGCAAAAGTCGCTGCCGGATCCAAATCGTTTACCATTACATTGTTAACCGTCCAGCCGGGGTTTTTGCCCGGCTTTATGAGCGACAAAGTGCGCTGCGTTCCGCTTGTGTCTATGTAGTTAAAATAAAATGTTCCTCTGCCCGGGCCGTAATCATAATAAACAATTGAAACTATATATGTATTATCGCCCGTCTCATAAAAACTATCGTCAAGCTTTGCCGCAAAAATTCCGGATTTGCTGAAATATCTTGAATCCACTCCGTCAACAGTGGTGTTTGTGCTTGTGTATAAATTGCCGAAGGCGTCCATCGAGCCATCGTTTCCGTCAAGGAATTTCATCTGCGATTGTTTTATATCATTTCCGTTTCCGGTGATAATGTAGGCATCGCCTTCTGCCACATCAAGCAGCCAGCCATGCGAAGAATTTTCGGCAGCATCTGCCGCCGCTGCGCAGAGAAAGCCCGAGCAAACCGATGTGCACATTATCATTGACAATATAATACTGATGATTCTTTTTCTCATATATGGCTTTCCTTTCGTTACAGCATAGTGTACCACGATATGCGGGCATTCATCACGCCCGCATATTCGCACTGTTTATTTATTTTTTTGTTATTCGCCGTTTACGGCATGATATACAATGTCGGATCTACCAGTGCCACACTGTGCACCGCTGCAGCAAAACCGTTTTCATCAAAACTTACTTCACCCGCATTAAGGTTTCTGAAGTTCAAACTGTTTCGAGAAGCTCCTTCAGAAACAAAACTCGGATGCTCAAATGTATATGTGACATATTTGCCGTAATCGGTGAATTTGCTGAAATATCCGTTTCCGCCGTTTGATACATCATATTCATTGCCAATGCCGTTTGCACCTATTGTCTTAACGCTCAGCGTGTTGCCAGAACCGATTTTATCACCCGGTCTGCCGAAGATTTTCGTAGTAGAATGGCTTTGTGACGCAAAATAACAATTAATGAGCAATCTGTATTTGGTATTCAAACTAAGCTTTTTGTCATCTACAAAGAGCGATGGGATGCCGGTTCCATAGCCTTTGCTTGCCAAATTACCTTTTTCTCTAAGCACCTGCACAAATCCGAATGCCGGTTTGCCATAAAATTCATCTGTGTAACGACCTGCACTACCTGTATATCCTGCGATATTTTGATACAAAGTCGTATCTCCGGTTACATTATAACCATTCCATCCGGTAACATTAAGCGGAGTTGCGGATTTTTCGATAACAGCATTTTTCGATACAGTTGTACCATTTACAGTTTCAGTGCCTAAAGCTGTATCAATCCCGTTCTCACAGCCGTTATAGTTTTTCTTATAATCTTCTTCGGTTGCCCCATTGAGAGAATAGTAATAATATTTACTTGTATCTGCCTTACCTGTAACCTCAGACTCAGCTATGATGTTAGGATCTGCAAACACAGCTTTAACTGTGTATTTATGTTCAGCCGATACATTATCTTTTGTAATGCCTGTTGCGGTCATATCCTCTTCACCGACGAGCTGTTCTGTTGTGTAGAAGTAAATGTCATTGTAGCTTGTCGCGTCTGCAGCTGCTGTGGCAACCTCTGCTCCGTCTCTTATAATTTTGTATCCGGCCGCACCGGGAACCTTAGTCCATGTGAGTATAACACCGTTAACCTTGTCAATTGTTGCCGTTGCGGATATATACTTATATGACTTTGCCGGGGCAAGCGGTTTTAACTCTTTATTATCATACAGAGCAAAGAGTGTGAGCGTGTAATCGTCTTTCTCTATTTCTTCAAGAGACGGGAGCTGCAGATAAGTAGCTGCACCACCCACCTTATCATACTGCGTTTCTGCCTTACCGGACGCATCAACCGGATTTATTCTCATGCTGCCGGCTGTCAAAGCAATTTGATCAATGGCGTTATTCTTATACAACACACCAATGTTGAACATTACATGCCTGCCAGGTTGGGTAGAGTCGGGTGCACTCGCACTGTCGTGCAGCGCCTTGTTTACATAACTTCCGTATACATATTTCCCCGGTTCAAAAACTGTTGAAGAACGATATCCACCAGCAACCTCATCTGAATATTTTATTGACAAAATCTCCGCTGTCTGTGTTTCGCCCTCGGCAAACGCCGCCGGAACACATGAGAGTATCATGGCAAATACAAGCAGTAACGATATCATAAGCCTACTTTTTTTCATAAAAAATACCTTCCTTTTCTTTTAATTATTTACGCCGCGTCATGCGGAGCGGCGTTATCCGTCAATCAATTCAATCATTTTTACCACAGACTGGTTTCTGTGAGCCGCCGTGAAATCTTGTTTGCCGCAATAAGGAAAACAAAGTTGACTACCGAATTGAAAAGTCCCACGGCAGAGCTGTAGCTCCAGCTTTGCTCTATAAGACCTTTCTTATACACATATGTCGAAATGACCTCTGCCACCGGAGATGTGGCGTCATTGTACAAGAGAATGATTTTTTCAAAGCCGACATTAAGTATGCCGCCCAGCTTGAGTATAAGCATGGTGACAATTGTGGGTATAATGCTTGGAATAGTGATGGCAAAAGTCTGCCGCCACCTGCCGGCGCCGTCTATACGAGCCGCCTCGTAAAGTTCCATGTCTATGGCAGAGAGTGCCGCAAGGTATACAATGGAATTCCAGCCAACCTCCTGCCACACACCCGAAATTATGTAAAGCGGTGCAAAATAGCTTGGCTCCAATAGCATGGTTTTGCGCTCAAAGCCGAATATTGCAAGCACGGTGTTCACAACTCCGGTATCCATGGTAAAGCTCTTTATCATACCGCACACAACCACGAGTGAAATAAAATGCGGCATATATGTGAGGTTTTGCACAAGCTTGGCATAACGCACATTTTTTACCTCGTTAAGAAGCAGTGCCAATATAATCGGCATAGGAAAGCTGAACACAATCGAGAGCAAACTCAGCCTCAGTGTGTTGCCGAGCACCTGAGCGAAATAAGGACCGTTAAAGAATGACACAAAGTGTTTCATGCCCACCCACGGGCTGCCGAATATACCCTTAATCGGCATATAATCCTTAAAAGCTATCACAGCGCCGAACATCGGCAGATACGCAAAGCATATGTAGTAAGCTATAACAGGTATAATCATTATATACAAACCTTTGTTTACTCTGAAATCCTTTGCCACTACCGAACGAAAATTCTCTTTTGATTTGTTATTTTTCATGTTGTCACTCCTCAACCTTTCACAGCGCCGACCATGACGCCTTTAACAAAATACTTCTGCAGGAACGGATACACGCAGAGAATGGGCACCGTGGCAACAACTATGATTGCATACTTGACGGATTCGCCGATGCTCTGCTGATCCTCTGCTCCGCCGGCACCCATGGTCATTGATGAAGTATCGTTACTGATGAGTATCTCTCTGAGCACAAGCTGAAGCGGATACTTGCTCCTTGTGTTGATATAAATGTTTGCAGCGAACCATGAATTCCAATGGGCAACGGCATAGTAAAGTATCATAACGGCTATTGACGCCATGGAAAGCGGAATAACTATGTTGAAAAGTATTACCCAATGGTTTGCACCGTCAACCCTTGCAGACTCCTCCAGACTTACCGGAACCGCCGCAAATGCGGTACGCAGTATGATGAGGTTGTATGTATTGATCATTCCCGGAATAATCAGCGCCAGGTAAGAGTCTCTGAGGTGAAACAGCTTGGTGTTGATAAGATATGACGGTATCAAGCCACCGGAAAAGAACATGGTGAACACTATGAACATCATAACATACTTCTGCCAATAAACATTTTTTCTTGAGAGAAAATATGCCGCCATTGCAGTGAAGATGATATTGAGCACCACGCTGGTAACCACTATAAATATAGTGTTGGCATATCCGCGCAGTATCATTGGGTTTTTCATCATGAGTTTGTACGCATTCACACTAAACTTCAACGGTTTGAGCAAAATGCCGGTGTAGCCGACAAGCATGTTGTTATCGCTGAACGACGCCACGATAACATACCATATCGGATAGACCATAACCACCATCAACAGAAACAGGAACAAATCGTTTATCACTCGAAATGTCATCTCGCCTTTTGTGGCTTTAATCTTGTTCGACCTAAGCGGTTTGTGAGCATTGTTGCCGGTTGTCAAATTGTTGCTGACTTGCACACTCATAAATTGTCCTCCTTTGAATTTCTTGTATGTTGCCGATTAAAAAACAAAATCAATCGGCCCTTTTTATGGTTTAATTGTATCATGATTATCCGTCAAAATAAATAGACAAAAGCTTGAAAACATGGTCAAAAGCACCAATTTGCTTTACTTGAGAGACTTTTTGGTGTATCATTATACTATCAATTCAACGCCTAATTTCAATATTATAATATGAGGTACAGTTAATGAAAAAAGTGACTTTCAAGACAAAATATCACCGCACAAACTCAAAACCGTTTTACAAATCAAAAGTTATATCATTGTGGTTGGTGTCATACCTAATGATATTTATAATACTGCTTACCAATTCAATAATTAACTCCGCAATAAGCAAAGTATATATGAAACGCTCGGCAGACTCTTACACCGAAATGATATTCTACAATATTCGGCGAAACTGTGAAGCGGCGCTTTATTCTTTCACAGAGGTATATAATACCATTATCACCGGAGACGAAATCAAACGCCTGCTTAACGAAACAAGCGAAAGGGCATATTTTACAAACGCCGACACACAAATAATTGCCGACAGAATGAGACCCCGCTCGAACGAAAAAATAAATTACTTCATATATATAAGCAAAACCGACACCGTTATATCACACAACGGCATATATTCATCAAAGGAATATTTTAACTCGCTGCTCCGTGACTATGACATGAGCTATGACCAATGGCTCAAAGCTATATCCTCCGGCACAGCTCCGTCTATGACTCAGCTGTCCCGCGGCAGTGAGAAAAGCATATTTGTCAATGTTAAGTATTCCGTTCCCTACAAAGGCACAGTGTGTATATCCGGCATATTTCCTAACGATACACTGTTCGGCACGGATTATATGCCGGACTGGGGCAAGGAGTGTTACATATATATCTGCAACGCACAGGGAGAAATAATCATTTGCACAAACCACAGCGGCGTACCCGTGTTGAAATTCAGCAATGAGATACGCGAAAATTATCCGTCAAGCTGGGCACTTTATGAAACCAAAATGGATTTTTTCTCGTCAATGGCAAAAATAATAGTGGCATACCCCAAAAACACCGTGTCATCAGTGAGGACTCTGACGACGATATCATGGTCTCTCACACTGATATCTATGATAATGAGCATACTGTGCATGGTATTCTCCATACGGCGCAACTATCGTCCGTTTGAACATATGCTCAAAATGTTCGGCATATCAAACTCGACTAACGAAATTATAGACATCCGCACAAATATCAACCGTCTGCTTCAGGAAAACCAACTTTATTCGCAAACTGCGGAAAACACGGCAAAATCAATACGGCATATGGTGCTGACAAAATGCATGAAACACGGATATTCCCCGGAATATATTCTGAAACTGCTCGAAAAGGAAAAAATCTCTTTTCCGCACAGCAAGCTGATACTTGTGGGATATAATGTCGATGACATCAACGCACTGTTCGGCGGCATATATTCTCTGCCGGTCGAAACGGGGCGTTCGGAACTTACCTATATTATAGACAATATATCGGCAGAAATTATGGAAAAAATATCCTGTTCTTGTGAAACAATATCGGTTGACGAAAACATAATAAGCATAATATCGACCGATAATCCCGATGTATACGACAATGAACTGCCGGATATGCTTGACTGCATGATTGACATAATCCAAAATGAATTTGAAGTAAAAATCAGCTATACGCTCTCGGGCGTGCAGCCGGGATTTGGCAATCTCTCTGCCGCCTATGTAACGGTTGCGTATCTGCTTCGCTACCAAAGCGTGATGGATATAGACTACCCTATAGATATGAGTGACATAAACAACGGCTCTACCGAAATGCTGTGCAGCATATTTGACCTTGCCACAGAGCAAAAACTGATAAATTGCATATCTATCGGCGAGAGTGACAAAGCCATAATGATTGTGGAAAAAATATTTGACGATATGTCTGCATCAAAATACACTGCGGAACAAATGCAATGCCTGATGTTCGATATCGCCTGCTCACTGCGAAAAGTGCCGCTTATCGGCGAAGGCGATGCAAGAATAATAGATTATTCGCAAATGATGTTATGCTCCGAAAGCAAAAAACAAATGCTGGCGTTTCTGCGCTCTGCCATATCCAAACTGTGTGACGGCAGAATCAGCACGACCGGCAGCGCATCAAAAAGTCAAAAATCCGAAAGTGTGATGGAGTACATTAAAAATAACTATTTGCTCTCTCAGCTTAATCTCGATTATGTTGCAAATGAATTTGACATATATCCGGGATATTTGTCAAAACAATTTAAGGACAAATACAACATATCAATTCCGGAATATATAAACAAGCTGAGAATTGAACACGCAAAGGAACTTTTGCAAACAACCGACAAAACAATTGAAAGCATTGCTTTGGAGAGCGGTTTCGGTTCGCTGAGAACTTTTAACAGAATATACAAGATGGTTGAAGGCATATCACCGTCAAAATACCGCAATTCATTAAAATAACGAATACTTATTTACCAAAATCAAAAAGGAGAAAAAAATGAACAGAATATCATCTCTGTCTCTCCAGCTCGGAGACAATCAAAATTCCCGAAATCTTGTTTGGTACAATCTTTCCGGAAACAAAAAAGCATATATAAGATATTCAAAAAAAGAAGATTATTTAATCAACGGGTTTAACGGAAAAGGCACAATAACCACAGAGGGCACGGTTTGCGATATTTATAAAAATCCAAATCATGTATCATGCAAAGCAACCGTAACCGACCTGGCATACGGCTGCGAATATTGTTATCAGGTAGGCAGCGAAAACGGATTTTCCAAAAAGACATATTGTTTCAAAATGCCTGAGCAAAATTTGAACAGCTATCGTTTTTCGCTGATTTCGGACGCCCATTTCAAAGATAGGCCGCTATGGAAATACCCTTCCAAGCCCAAAAAGGAAACAGTTGAAGAATGGGGAAAATTTCTTGATACTGTTGCCGCCGCAAATCCGGAATGCATTGTGAGTCTGGGCGACAATATATCAAGCTACAACATGAATTTTATCAAAAAAAACGAGCGTCTCAGAAAAGGCGTAGAAAAAGAAATGGATTTATTTTTTTCGCCGAAAATCATGAAAGAAATACCGCTCGTATCGGTAATGGGCAATCACGATTTTGCTCCGCTCGATAAACCCGATGACAGCACATCTATTACGGGTTATCATTTTAATTTGCCCCACGATGACGGCGTATCGGGACACTGCCTGAACAACTCATGCGGCAACTTTTGGTACAGACTCCGTGATGTCCTGATTATAGGTATCAACATTTTTGAAAATTCAGACGGAAACAGGAGCGGCACATCGGTAAAAATTAGCAACGAATATGCAAAAAAGGCGCTTGAGCAAAACAAAGACGCAAAATGGAGAATTGTGATGCTTCACATTAACACTTATTCGCACATTTCCGGAAAATATGAAATTATAAACAATTTCATAAACAAATTGTGCTCTGAAAACAACATTGACATAGTGTTCAACGGTCATGCTCACGCATATTCTCTTTCCTATCAAATAGAGAACGGCGAACCTGTTGATATACAAAACATCGAAAAAGCAGGAAAATCGACATACAAAACGATAAATCCGCGCGGCACCCTTCACTGCAATGTACCATGCGCAATGTATCATTCGTTTTCAGATGTTGAACCCGATTACAAAAAATACATAAGAAGTTACGGACTGACAGATTCGGCAGCAAAAAATTTTCCGGATTTCTGCGGTTTAACATTTAACGGCGGCTGTTTTATGAATGTTGACATTAATAACAATCCGCACAGCACTTCGCTGTCGCTGAAACTAATTCAAGAGCACGATAATCGTACTCTTGAAGAATACATAATCCAAAAAAGTCTTTAATCATTTTCTCGGAGGTGGGTTTAATGTTTGCAATAAAAAATGTTTTTGTATCTGTAAACGGAAACAAAAACGAATTAATACAATACAATACCGAAAAAGAGTGTTATTCGGCATATAGAAAAGCTATTACAATAAGCATTAACAAAAATATATTAAATGTTGCTGCAAAAAATTCCGGTAATTCGCCGTATGGCTACCAATACTATTTTTCCGAAAACGGCGGATTAAGCATAGAAATTGAAATTGACGCAAAAAAAGCCGTTGGGTGTGCCATGCCTACTCCGTTTTGGTCACGGCCGGCTTTCGCCGAGCAAAATCTATCGGAGCTGCCGCAGAATTTGCGTGGAGTTTTGTTAAAAACTGCCGGCGGATATCTTTTTGTTCTGCCTATATGCAACGATGAATTATACTGCACCGCTGCCGGCGGCAATAGTGAAAAGTCAATTATTCTCAACATTTGCAAGCACTGCGGCGGTTATGAAGAAATAAACGGTCCGTGCGCAGTATTTGCCGAAAGTCAAAATCCGTATGATGCTGTTACCGAGGCGTATTCGTCAGCAATTCAATCTAAACTGATAGATACCCCTTTGCGTAAAGATAAAACATATCCGACTATGTTCGAATATCTCGGCTGGTGCTCATGGAATGCATGCTATCACGATGTAAATGAAAAAGCGATTATACAAAAAGCGGATGAGTTCAGAGAAAAAAGATTGCCGATTAGATGGTTTATGATAGATGACGGTTGGAGCAAATACGACGGTTATGAGCTGGAGAGTTTTTATGCGGACAAGCAAAAATTTCCTGACGGTTTTGCTGCACTGGCAGATAAACTCAAAAATGAATATAAAATCGATTACTTGGGAATATGGCATTCACTCACGGCTTATTGGTTCGGAATAAAAAAAGGATCCGAACTTTACGAAAAATATAAAGACAAATTGTTTTGTACAAATTGCGGCGTATATATGCCAAAAGCAGAATATGCTTTCGATTTTTTCTCGGAGTGGTATGAATATCTGAAAAATGAAAAAATCGATTTCTTAAAAATTGATTGTCAAGGAAATTTGACGGAATTTTTCAAAGGAATTTCAAATTCGTGCAAGTCCGTAAGAGAATATCAGATAAATGCCGACAAAGCGGCACACAAATATTTTGGAAACAATTTACTTGCCTGCATGGGTATTGACTCTATAAATTGTCAATCTCGTCCGTATACGCCGATTATACGCAACAGCGATGATTATTTCCCCGATATTGAAGGCAGTTTCAAAAATCATGCTGTAATGAATGCGTATAATTCTGTATTTAACCGAGATTTATACTATTGCGATTTTGACATGTGGTGGACCAATCACAATTCCGCCGTTGAAAGTGCAATGCTTCGCGCCATAAGCGGCGGTCCGGTTTACATCAGCGATAAAATCGGAGAAACCGTCGGCGAAGCGCTGCTGCCGCTTGCAGACAAAAACGGAAAAATATACAGATGCGATGACTGTGCACGAGTTACCGAGGATTGCTTGTTTGTTGACACAATAAAGGAAAAAAAGGCACTTAAGCTTTTTAATGTCAAAGGAAATAACGGAGTGGTGGCTTTATTTAATCTGACCGAAGATGACATTACGGCATATACAAATGCGAGAGATTTCGGCGGGAGCGGAAAATACATTGCTTATGTGTACACGGCAAAAAAATTCTATGATTGTGACAACATAAAAATAACATTAAAAGCCGGAAAATCAGAAATTGTCAATTTTTACGAAATAAAAGACGGCTATGCAGAACTGGGAGATTTGACAAAATATATTTCTATTGCCGATGAAAACAAAAAAATAACCAAAATAACCGATATACAAATTGATCGTCATTCTTGCTGATACGCTCTGCCAAATTGTTGTTTTTATGCCAAAATACAACAATTCATTAAAATGACATGCTTATCACTTTTTTGTCTATTGCAGCAGATGTGCAGCAGATGTATACTGTTATTGTACATATGCAGACAAGATTTTCTTGTCTGACAACTACGGAAATGAGGATATCAAAAATGACAACTATTGATTATGCAAACACACTTGCGCGCACAATGATGCAAAAATTTGATGCGCCGTCTCTTCCGCCGACGGGAAGATTTCATTATCACGCCGGTGTTTTTCTATCCGGCATGGAACAGTTATATCTGCTGACCGGTGACGAGCAATACAATGTGTACATCAAAAAGTTCATTGACACATATGTTGATGCCGACGGCAACATATCCGGCGTTGACGAAGGAACTCTTGATGATATCGAGCCGTGCAATCTCATGTTTCGCTATATTGCAGACGGCGAGGAAAGATACTTAAAGCCCCTCGGCAAGCTTGTGAACCTTATGAAACACTGGGAATGCACTCCCGAGGGTGGCTTTTGGCACAAAATCCCATATTGCCCGAATCAGATGTGGTTGGACGGACTCTATATGGGTTCGCCGCTCATGATAAAGTACGGTTTGCTTACGCATGATGATGAGTTTATAAAATTGGCTCACAAACAGCTGATGCTCATGTGGGATAATATGCGTGATGAAAAAACCGGACTTCTCTACCACGCATGGGACACTTCAAAAAAAGCCGAATGGTCCGATCCGACAACCGGTTTATCATCATTCTTCTGGGGGCGCGCCATCGGCTGGTATGCGGTTGCGTCCGCCGATATATATGACCTGCTCCCTGCGGACAACAAATACAGAGAAGATTTCGGCAAATGCGCCGTTTCCCTCTGCAAAGCCTTGCTGAAATATCAGGACACAAACAGCGGACTTTGGTATCAGGTTGTTGACAAAGGCGATGATCCGAACAACTGGACCGAAACCTCATGCAGCTGTCTTTTCTTGTACTCAATCAGCAAACTTATCCGCATGAATTTGCTTGACAAAAAATATGCGGATAATGTGCGCCGAGCATTTGAAGGCGTGATTAAATACAAAACGGAATTTCACGGCGATGACATGATAATAAAAGACATATGCATAGGAACCGGCGTATGCGATTATGACGGCTACTTGGCGCGCCCCCGCACCGAGAACGATCTTCACGGCACGGGTGCCTTTCTGCTGGCAAGCACAGAGTATGCTCGTCTCGAAAAATATATAAAGGAGAATAAAAAATGAAAAAACAAATTGCACTAATCCTGGCATCCGCGCTGACAATCAGCCTGTGCGGATGCGGCAGCAATCAGACTGCCGGCAAGACGGATATTGATCTGTCTTCATATCCAATCAAGACCGATGTAGAGCTGAGCTACTGGCTCCCCTATTCGGCAAACTTAAGCAGCGTTGCGTCAGACTTGGGCAAAACTCGCTTTGCCGAAAAGCTCAAAGAGAATACCGGCGTTACCGTCAACTACATCCACCCTGCTCTCGGTCAGGAATCAGAGGCGTTCAACCTTTTGGTCGCAAGCGGTGAATTGCCGGATATAGTTGAATACAACTGGTATTCATATTCGGGCGGTCCGGATTCTGCCATAGCAAACGAAGTCCTCACTCCGCTGAACGACCTGATTAAAAAATATGCGCCAAACCTCAGCAAGCTATTCAAAGACAATCCGACTTATGAAAAAGTCTGCATGACAAATGACGGCACAATATTTGCCTTTCCGTTTATAAAAGACGATGAGCGCCTGCTCGGCACACAGGGTGCAATAGTAAGGCAAGACTGGCTTGATGAACTCGGACTGAGCACACCCAACACTACTCAAGACTGGGAAAATATGCTCAAGGCTTTTCGAGACAAAAAAGGCGCAACAGCTCCGTTAACGCTGACATCAAGCACAAAAGGTTACCTATTGTATCTTTTTGACTCAACCTCCGGCACATATGTTGAAAACAACAAAATAAAGTATGGTCCGATTGAGCCTGAATTCAAAAACGCCATAACAAAACTCAATCAGTGGTACAAAGAAGGACTCCTTGACAAAAACTACAACATGGCAGACAACACTATTCTCGACTCAAATATTCTTAACAACGCCTCCGGCGCTACATTCGGCAGCGGCGGTCAGCAAATGGGCAAATGGATGACCGCAAAAGCAAACGACAATGCGTTCAAGATTACCGCAGTCAAATTCCCCGACAGGGCAGACGGTTCTTCGGCAAGATTTGTCGTACCGAATTATTATGTTTCGGCAGGCAGTGGTGCGGCAACAATAACAACAAAATGCCGTTACCCCGAACTTGCAACCAAATTTTTGGATTATCTGTACTCTGACGAGGGTCATATGCTTGCAAACTTCGGTATAGAAGGCGAAAGCTACAACTTGGTAGACGGCTACCCGACATACACAGACTACATAATGAAAAATCCCGACGGTCTCTCCGCCAGCCAGGCTATGAGTATGTATATAAGAGCAAACACAAACGGTCCTTTCGCACAGGATGTACGCTATATAGAGCAATACTACCAGACAGACGCTCAAAAATCCGCTCTGGAAGTATGGGGAGCCGCTGCCGATGCGGCTCAAGAATACATAATACCGGATCTTTCAAACAGCGTTGAGGAATCCGGCGAGTATTCAACCATAATGAACGAAGTTAACAAGTATGTGTATGAAAATATGTATGCATTTATATCCGGCTCAAAATCTCTTGATGAATTTGATGCTTTTGTTGAACAAATTAAAAAGATGAATATCGAGCGCGCATTGGAAATCAAGCAAAAGGGATATGACGCATACCTCAAGAGATAATTGCGTTTAGCGTAATTTTACAGAATTATAATTACCACGGTGTAATCAAGCATTTCACCGTGGTAGTGTATTTTTACGGAAAACCGACTACTGATAAATATTTCAATATTTATGTATAAAAATATGATCGTCTTTTCAAAAGAGCGGAAACATAACAACATAAACAACAAATAGAACTTGGCATATTGCCGAATTTTAGGCGAAACGAAAGGGATGTATCGGGATATGGAAATATACAAGGATAAAAATGAAAGTATAAAAGCAAGAGTTGACGATTTGCTGTCAAGAATGACATTAAAAGAGAAAATAGGACAATGCGTGCAGAAATATATCTTTAAGAATACATTTGATGAAAACTACGACAAACTTAATAAAATGTTAGAGGACGGAGACTGCGGTTCAATCATACTGGCTTTCACCGCTTTTGCCGGCGACGACACAGGCGTTGTGATAGATATTAATGTTTTGAATAAAATCCAAAAAAATGTTGTTGAAAATTCACGCCTCGGCATACCTGTAATATTCGGAAAAGATATTATCCACGGCTGCAGAACAACATTTCCGATACCGCTTGCGCAAGCAGCCACATGGGATTATGACCTTATAAAAAAATCAGCGTCCATCATGGCACGGGAGGCAAACGCTACCGGAGTCAACTGGACATTTGCGCCTATGCTTGATGTATGCAGAGACCCCAGATGGGGCAGAATTATTGAAACTCCCGGTGAAGACCCCTGCCTGGGAAGTATGGTTGCAAGGGCGTCGGTTGACGGCATACAGGGCGACGATATGTCAAAGCCCGGCAAAATAGCAGCCTGCGCAAAACATTACATCGGTTACGGAGCGTCGCAAGGCGGCAGAGATTATCAAACAACGATTATAACAGATTATTCGCTGAAAAACACCTACCTAAAGGCATTTAAGGCAGCGGTAGACAGCGGTGTTGCCACGGTTATGTCATCGTTCAATGATATTGACGGTGAACCCGTGTCCGGAAGTGAATATTACATTAGACAGCTTTTGAAGAAGGACTTGAATTTTGACGGATTTGTCGTAAGTGACTGGGGCTCGATACAAAGGCTGAACTGGCAAGGAACCGCCGCTGACAATAAAGATTGTGCACTGCAGGGCATGAATGCCGGTGTAGATATGGATATGTGCACGCCGTGTTACAGTGACAACATGGAGGAGTTGATAAAAGAGAACAAAATTCCGCAGGAGTATCTCGATGATGCGGTAAGGCGTATTTTAACCATAAAAATGAAATTGGGATTGTTTGAAAATCCATATTTTGAGGCTGCGTCCGACTCATTGATGACGGATGACGACATTGCTCATGCACGCAAAATCGCATCACATTCAATGGTGCTGCTCAAAAATGATAATATTTTGCCGATAAAATCCGACGCCAAAGTTGCCTTGATAGGACCGCTTGCAGATGATAAAGAAAGTATGCTCGGCGCATGGCACGCAGACGGCAACCCGGCAGACTCAGTCACATTGCTTGAGGCTTTGAAAAATGAATTGGGAGCAGATAATGTCATATATAAACCCAACTTTGCATATGACCCCAATCATCTTGGCATTCGTGATGCAGACTATGTCATAGCGGCGCTCGGCGAGGGCAATTATCGCAGCGGTGAGGCACATTCCGTAACGGATATCTCTCTGCCGAATTTCCAGGTGGATATCGTCAAACAGGCGCATAATCTCGGCAAAAGGGTAATTGCTGTTGTGTTTGCCGGCAGACCGCTTGCACTGACTGAGATATTGCCGTATGCCGACGCAATCCTTTATGCATGGCATCCGGGAATTCAAGCCGGAAATGCGGTTGCAGACATCTTGTACGGAAAATTTGTTCCGTGCGGCAAATTGCCGGTTACGATACCGTCAACAACGGGGCAAATTCCAATATACTACAATGATTATGCCTCTTCGGGATTTTTGGAGTATTATACATCAAAGCCGACAGCGTACAGAGTAAATTATGAAGATGCTTTGGGAAAACCGCTTTTCCCGTTCGGATATGGTTTGAGTTATACCGATTATGAATATTCGGATATATGCGCAGACAAACACTCTTTGACACGGGAACAAATTAACGGCGGCGAGAAGTTTAATTTGTCAATAAGCGTAAAAAATATCGGCAAATATTCTTCATATGAAACAGTGCAGCTGTACATACATGATGTTGTTGCATCAAGAATGCGCCCCGTAAGAGAACTTAAGGCGTTCAAAAAGGTATTTATCGAGGCAGGTCAAGAAGTGAAAATTGATTTTTCGATAGGTAAGGAGGAATTGGAGTTTTACGGTAAAAACAAAAAATTTGAAGTGGAGAGCGGAAAATTTGAAATTTACATCGGAACCGATTGTTACGCCGAAAATATGTGCGAAGTAATTGTTACCGATTGAATAATGAGGAAGTTATTTTAATTATTGAGGAGAATATTTATAATGAGATGTGGTGTTAATTACATGCCCTCCAAAAGCCGGCTGCACTTTTGGAGTGATTTTGATGAAGAAAGCGTGCGCAGAGAAAAAGAAACAGATTTTGATGGCCGGAAATACGGAGAAAAATACATGAAAGCCATTGAAAACGGCGATTTGCCGATTATAAAAGTAAAGTCTTAACACTGAACTGTTAAGCAATTTTCAAAATGTCAAATTGTTTTCGACTTTTGAAGATTTGTCGGAGTTTTTATTGGATTTGCAGGATAACATTGTATTAATGAAACGGGGAAAAATATGGAAAATAATGTAGTGAAAGCACCCTTTGTTGTGAGAAAATATAATGAATTGGGAGAAGGATATATAAAATCGGGAACGAACAGTCAAAAATATGAATTGATTGATGACAATAAGTATTGCGCCGATGATTTTTCGGTAAAACTATCAAGGAAACAATACGGTCCGGTTACACAACAATATGTTACTGTTAAAAATACATCGGATTGCAAACTCAAATTAAAACAGGTTAGCTCAGCATATATACCCGGAATAGGAGCGGACGGCATATTGCTTTGGAGTGACCCGAGGCGTTTTAAGGTGGAAATCAATAAAAGTGCAGTCGAAATTTATCCCAAATTTCTGAAACTACTTTAATTCTTCAACCGGCATAACTAACAATCCATTCGGAAACGGAGGGAGGGGGGCGGACATATTCTTGGACTCCGAAGGGAGTAAGAGTAAATGTATACAAAAGAGCAGAAAGAACGAGCACTAAAAGAATTTGAACGATTAGGTTCTGTACAGGCAGTGGTAACGCTTCTTGGTTATCCGTCAAGACACACCTTGTATGATGGTACAGAAATAAGATTGCCGATATTGCCGATTATCATGGTTCGCTTGATAAGAAATATCAAATTAAACAAAAATATATCAATGCACCTAATCATCCTCGTAATCCTGGCACAAATTTGAAGTTAAATGAAATTAACCGTTGCTTTTCTCTCGGCGAAGGTGTAGAATATGTATCAAGAGATATTGGTTACAGCCGTGCCAGTATATATTCATGGTACCGCAAATATCAGAAATTTGGAGTTACAGGGCTTATGTCATCTAAGAAACAAATAAAAAGAGAAAATATAGATTTTAATACAGAACCTTCAAAGCAACAGGATATTTCAGAATTGCAGGAGCAAATCAAGCAGTTACAAATGGAAGTTGATGTATTAAAAGAAGCTTTAAATTTGCTAAAAAAAGACCCCGGCATCAATATAACGGAACTAAAAAACCATGAAAAAGCAGTGGTTATTGATGCCATGAAGAACAAGTATCCACTGCCGCAGTTATTAAAATTTCTACGAATGGCAAAAAGCAGCTACTATTATCAGGAAAATGTGATTAAAAAGCCGGATAAATATTATAAATTGCGAATCAAGATAAAAGAAATTTTCAAAGAATGCAGAAATTGTTATGGCTATAGGCGAATTCATGAAGAACTT
>CAKSFP010000025.1 GCA_934454585.1 uncultured Clostridia bacterium | reverse complement strand
AAATAATTGCGGACAGCTTTCGTTTATTGAGAATATAATTATTTTAATAAAATAATTGCGGACAGCTTTCGTTTATTGAGAATATAATTATTTTAATAAAATAATTGCGGACAGCTTTCGTTTATTCAGAATATAATTATTTTAATAAAATAATTGCGGACAGCTTTTGTTTATTCGGAATACAATTATTTTTAATAAAATGATTGCGGACAGTTTTCGTTTATTCGGAATTACATTATGGCGGGTTCAAGTAATTGAACTTGCAAGAAAACAAGGAGAAATTTTATGCTTTTTGATACGCACGCCCATCTCAATGATGTGCAATTCGACAATGACAGGGAACAACTGTTATCTGATATCAGAAATATGGGGCGCTATGTGGAAATCGGCACAGACATAGAATCGAGCATTGCCGCAGCTGACCTGGCAGACAGATACGACTTTGTGTATGCCGCCGCCGGGATATATCCGCACTGTACTGCGGACATAACCTTGGAGGACATTGACTCACTGCGTGAGATTTGCCGCCGCCAAAAGGTGGTTGCGATAGGCGAGATTGGTCTTGACTATCACTACGACGACACCGCGCCGGAAATTCAGCGCAAGTGGTTTGACATTCAGCTTGACCTGTGCGCCGAGCTTGACTTGCCGGTGGCAATCCACACGCGTGACGCCATGAGAGACACTATAGATATTCTCAGACGCCACAGCGATGTGAGCGGCATAATCCATTGTTACTCCGGCAGTGCCGAGAGTGCAAAAATCCTGCTCGACATGGGGTACTATATTTCGTTTGCCGGGCCCGTCACATTCAAAAAATCGCGCAAGCTTGCCGAGGCGGCAGCGGTCGTGCCTATCGACAGACTGCTTATAGAGACGGACAGCCCGTATCTTGCGCCCGATCCGCATCGCGGACATCGCAACAATCCTCTGCTTGTGGAGTGTGTTGCACGCAGGATTGCGGAGATCAAGGAAATGAGTTTTGAGGAAGTGGCAAGGAAGACATATGATAACGCCATGAGGGCGTACAGAATAAAATAAAACTCTTTACATTTGATGTGTTTTATGGTAAAATAATGATGTGACAAAATTTTATCAAGCAGGAGCTTTTTACATGAGATGCGAAGAAGTTTTTGAAAAGATATACAATCGTTCGGCGGACAGCGTGGCGTTCTGTCCGTATAGAATATGCCCGATAGGGGCGCACAGCGATCATCAGCTCGGCAAAATAACCGGGCTCGCCATAGACCGGGGTATTCATATTGCCTACGGAATCAAGCACAACGGAGTCATAGAGATGACGAGCCTGCAGTTTGATAAGCGTGCACAGTTTCACATTTCTCAGGTGGAAAAGACAAAAGTCAACGATTGGGCGGATTACCTGCGCGGAGCAACAATAGAGCTCGGAAAACGACACAAACTAGAGTATGGAATGTGCGGAGTGATAGAGGGCAGCTTGCCTATAGGGGGACTTTCGTCATCGGCGGCGGTTATCATAGCCTTTTTGGCTGCTCTGTGTTCGGTGAACGGCATAAAGCTTGCGGACGGGGAGATAATTGACATCGCCCTTGCCGCAGAGAACAACTATGTCGGCGTGTCGTGCGGCAGGCTCGACCAATCGTGTGAGGTGTATTCGCGGAAAGAGCATCTGCTCTATCTCGACACAAAGGACGGCAGTTATGAACTCATCCCAACCAATCCCAAGATGAAGCCCTATGACATACTGATACTTTTCTCCGGGGTTGAGCGCAACCTTGCCGGCAGCAAGTTTAATATGCGTGTGGACGAGTGCAGAAGTGCCGCATATGCGCTCAAGGCGTATGCCGGCATAGATTACGGAAAATTCTCCGAGACGAATCTGCGGGATGTTCCGCGAGAGGTGTTTGAACAATTCGGCGACAGACTCCCCGAGACATGGCGCAAGCGTGCAAGACACTGGTATACGGAGTTCGACAGGGTGCAAAAAGGCGCTGATGCATGGCGCAACGGCGATTTGGAGACATTCGGCGCACTGTCGTTCGAGAGCGGAGCAAGCTCCATTAACGACTGGGAGACCGGCTCTCCTGAACTGAAAAAGCTGTATGAAATAATGATTGCGACCGACGGAATATACGGCGGCAGATTCTCGGGTGCAGGGTTCAAGGGGTGTTGCATGGCACTCGTCAACCCGGATTATACCGAGGATATTATCGCCAAGGTTACGAAGGAATATTTGAGAGAATTTCCGTCGCTTGAGGGGAAATTTTCGGCGCACATATGCTCAAGCGCGGACGGAGTCAGGCTTCCTATTGAGGAAAGCTGTCACGGAAATGACTGATGATGTGTGATTCACAAAGTGAGTGTTGAAAAATATCGAATATGAAACGCTGCAATCAACGGTTGGTCAAAAACCGACAAAAAAGGAGAAAAAACATGAAATGCCTTATACTTGCGGCAGGATATGCCACCCGGCTTTATCCGCTGACAAAAGATTTTCCGAAACCGCTGCTCGAAGTCGGCGGCAAAACCATCCTCGACTGGCTGACGGACGACATGGACAAAAGCGGCAAGATTGACGAATACATAGTGATTTCGAATCACAGGTTCGCGCATCATTTTGAAAAATGGGCGCAGACAAAGCAAATGAATATAACCGTTGTTGACGACGGCACGGAGACTAACGAGACGCGGCTCGGCGCTGTGTGCGACATAAAGTTTGCCATGGACAGATGCGCCGTGGACGATGACATCTTCGTCATTGCCGGGGACAATGTGCTCGATTTCAGCCTGACGAAGTTTATCGACTATGCCGGGGAAAAAGGCACATCGTGCATCATGCGTTATTTTGAGCCTGACGCAGAGAAACTAAAAAAATGCGGTGTGCTCGAGATATCTCCCGATGACAGGGTTTTGTCCATGGAGGAGAAACCCGATGAACCGAAATCGCACTGGTGCTGTCCGCCGTTCTATTATTACACAAAGGCGGACGCCGCGCTTATCTCACGGGGAATAGAATCCGGATGCGGAACGGATGCGCCCGGATCTTTTGCCGCATGGCTTGCTCAGCGGAGCGCTGTGCACGCAATGGAGATGCCCGGCAGCCGCTATGATATCGGCAGCACCGAGAGTTATGAAAAAGTATGCAGTGAATACAAAGGTATAAAATAAAGTTAGGAGATGTTTTGGTTGGAACAGAAGAAGATACTTGTGACCGGCGCCGCCGGTTTTATCGGCTCATTTCTGAGCAAAAGACTGCTCGATGCCGGACACACGGTTGTCGGATTCGACAATATGAACGATTATTACGATGTTAGCCTTAAAGAAGCTCGACTGGACATTTTGGTCAAATACGACAAATTCACTTTTGTAAAGGGGGACCTTGCCGACAAGGCGGTTGTGGATTCGCTGTTTGAGGAGAACGGGTTTGACATAGCCGTGAACCTTGCGGCACAGGCCGGCGTGAGATACTCCATAACCAATCCGCAGGCTTATATCAACAGCAACATCATCGGATTTTTCAACATTCTTGAGGCGTGCAGACACTATCCCGTGGAGCACCTTGTGTACGCATCGTCGTCATCTGTCTACGGCACCAACAAAAAAATACCCTATTCCACTGATGACAAGGTGGACAACCCTGTTTCGCTGTATGCCGCGACCAAAAAGTCAAACGAACTCATGGCGCATGCCTATTCAAAACTGTACAAGATTCCGTCGACCGGTCTGCGGTTTTTCACAGTGTACGGACCCATGGGCAGACCCGACATGGCGTACTTCGGCTTTACAAACAAGCTTGTTAAGGGTGATAAGATACAAATATTCAATTACGGCGACATGAAGCGTGACTTCACCTACATAGACGACATAGTGACCGGCATTGTTAATGTCATGAAAAAAGCGCCGGAAGAAACTGAGGACGGTGCGCCTTACAAGGTGTACAACATCGGCAACAACAAGCCGGAAAATCTGCTCTACTTTGTGGAGACGCTGGAAAAATGTCTCATGAAAGAGGGTATTATCACCAAACCGGCAGAGAAGGAACTTTTGCCAATGCAGCCGGGCGATGTGTATCAGACTTATGCCGATGTAGACGAGCTGATAAAGGACTTCGGATTTAAGCCGAGCACGACTCTTGAACAGGGTCTTGGCGAGTTTGCAAAGTGGTACAGGACATTTTACGGAGGTGCGCAGAAATGAAAATTGCGGTAGCAGGCACGGGCTATGTGGGACTTTCCATAGCGACACTGCTCTCCCAGCACAACACCGTTTACGCGGTGGACATAGTGCCCGGGAAAGTAGAGCTTATCAACAACAAAAAATCTCCCATACAGGACGATTACATAGAGAAATATCTTGCGGAAAAGCAACTAAACCTCACCGCGACGCTCGACGCCGAGGAGGCATACAAGGACGCTGAATTTGTGGTTATTGCCGCGCCGACGAACTATGACAGCAAGAAGAATTTTTTCGATACATCTGCCGTTGAGGCGGTCATAGAGCTTGTCATGAAGTACAACTCCGATGCGATAATGGTTATTAAATCGACCATTCCCGTTGGCTATACGGAGCATATCCGCGCAAAAACGGGCAGCAAGAACATCATCTTCTCGCCGGAATTTCTGCGTGAGAGCAAGGCGCTCTATGATAATCTGTATCCGTCGAGGATAATTGTCGGCACGGACATGAGCGACAAAAGGCTTGTCGAGGCTGCACACAAATTCGCGGCACTGCTCGCCGAGGGGGCAATAAAGGAGAACATCGACACTCTGTTTATGGGATTCACCGAGGCTGAGGCGGTAAAGCTTTTTGCAAACACCTATCTTGCTCTGCGTGTGTCATATTTTAACGAGCTTGACACTTATGCGGAGATGAAGGGACTTGACACCAGGCAGATTATAGACGGCGTGTGCCTTGATCCGAGAATCGGCTCGCACTACAACAATCCGTCATTCGGTTACGGCGGCTACTGCCTGCCCAAGGACACCAAGCAGTTGCTTGCAAACTATGCCGATGTGCCCGAGAATCTGATTGAGGCAATTGTGGAATCTAACAGAACCCGAAAAGACTTTATAGCCGACAGGGTACTCGATATTGCCGGAGCTTACGGCGCAAACGACAGCTGGGACGAGACAAAGGAAAAAGAGGTTGTTGTGGGAGTGTACAGGCTCACCATGAAGTCAAACAGCGACAACTTCCGCCAAAGCTCCATCCAGGGAGTCATGAAACGCATCAAAGCCAAGGGCGCGACAGTGGTTATTTATGAGCCGACGCTCAAAGCCGGGGAGACATTCTTCGGCAGCAGGGTCATAGGTGATCTGGACGAATTTAAGAACTGTTGCGACGCGATAATAGCTAACAGGTATGACGGTTGTCTGGACAATGTCAAAGATAAGGTCTACACCAGAGATCTGTTTATGAGAGATTAATAAATAATGATAAAGGTGCTAATCTGATATCAGATTAGCACCTTTATCGATGCGGCATACGCTGTCGGGGTCATACCCGACACTACCTTAAACTGCCGTGAAAAGTAATGTACTCCGGAGTATCCCAGCATATCCGCAATTTGTGTAACGGTGTAGTTTTCGTCGCGCAGATATCGTTTTGCAAGGTCAATTTTCATGCGGATGAAGTAATCTATTATCCCACAGCCAAAGTGCTCTGAGAAGATTTTCTCCACTGTGGTGTTGTTCATGCCCACATGAGAGCAGATTTGATTAACACTCAGCCTTTCCGATATGTGCTCGTCCATGTAAGCGAGCACATTGTCAAGAAGTATATCCTCGTGCCTGGCGTGAACGGTGCTTTTTTGTTTCGTTGCCGGGTCGTTGCGCACAAACGACAGAAGCAATTCGCAAATATAAAGTTCGATGAGCTGTTCGGAACCGATTTTTTTCGGCTTTTTGCGCGCAAGCTTGTTTGTGTAGAAATCATTCAGCGGCGTGTCGAAAGAATTGAGGTATTCCGAAATAATTTTTGAAATGAGCATTTTTTGTTCCTGGCCGACTGTGAGCATCTTGTTTTCAAAGAATTTCATGGAAGAAGATGTGCATGAGAATGTGACAATAACCACATTCGGCGGCACTCCGTCGGGCGCGGACACATTGTGCCATTCGTTTGGTTTGTGAAAAATTATATTTCCCTGGCGCAGCACTATTTTTTTGTCGTCTGCCGTCACGGTGAGGTTGCCTCTGTCGGCATAGACAAACTCCCAAAAATCGTGACGCTCGCCCGTGAATTCAAACCCCTTTTTATATTCAAAGTAGTGCACTGTGTACAGACGGTCTATCACTATGTCATGTTTCAACCGTGTGCCGAAGTATTTCACAAAAAATCACCCCCACAGATAATCTTTATATACGGATTATAACACAATTATCCCGAAAAATCAATAATAATGCAAAAGAATTTTATAATAGTGCAAATACACTTTGCGGCAGTTGGTATATCATTATATGTGAAGAAATATTTTTTACAGCGTTAGAAAAAGGAGCGATTTGCAATGAAAATGATACTTTGCGGCAATTATAACGAAATGTCAGCCACTGCTGCGGATATGGTGGCAGACGAGATAAAGACCAATCCGAAATGCATCCTTGGGCTTGCGACGGGCTCAACACCTGTCGGAATGTATGAAAAACTTGCGAGGATGAATGCCAACGGAATATTGGATTTTTCGCAGATACGCACCTTCAATCTCGATGAATATTACCCGATTGCGGCGGATAATCCGCAGAGTTACCACAGATTCATGAATGAAAATTTCTTCTCGCACATAAACATCAAGCCGGAGAACACTCATATCCTTGACGGGATGTGTGCCGACCCGGAGGCGGAGTGCGAGCGTTTCGAGAACGAGATCCAGCTTAGCGGCGGTATAGATTTGCAGATTCTCGGTATAGGGCGCAATGGGCACATCGGTTTTAACGAGCCGAGCGAAAACTTAAATCTGCTCACGCACATGACCGAGCTTACCGAGAGTACCGTCGAGGCGAATTCCAGGTTCTTTGAAAATGCGGACGAAGTTCCGCGCCGTGCGCTTACTATGGGTATAGGCAGTATAATGCGCGCAAAAAAAATCATCCTTATGGCATCGGGCGAGGACAAGAGAGACGCCGTGCGCTCTCTCCTGACAAATGCAATAACGACCGAGATGCCGGCATCCATGCTTAAACTTCACAAGGATGTGACGATTATCTGTGACAGAAAGGCATATGGCGATTGAGGTGAGTGCTATGAGAGCGATTGTCGGAAAAGTGATTACCGAGGATGCCGTGATTGACGGAGGCTGTGTTGTTTTTGACGAAAGAAACGGCAAAATAACCGCCGTCGGAAAGAAAGTTCCCGACGGATGCGATGTGACTGATGTCGGGGATAAGTACATTTTGCCGGGACTAATAGATATACACATCCACGGTTATGTCGGCTGTGACGCGTCCGATGCGGATGCGGACGGCTTGAAAAAAATAAGCACGGCACTGACCGCAAACGGCGTCACTGCCTGGTGCCCGACGACCATGACGGTTGATGCGGATATGATCCGCAAGGCGCTGTATGTCATCGGCATGATGATCGGGCGCGACACAGGCGGTGCGCAGATACTGGGCGCCAATGTCGAGGGCCCGTTTATAAATCCTCTAAAAAAAGGCGCCCAGGACGAAAAATATGTTTTGCCGCCGGATGCGGATTTCATACTGAACAACAGGGACAAAATCAAACTCGTTACCGTTGCGCCCGAGGTGGACGGCGGCATGGAGTTTGTTAAAAAAGTGAGCCGTGAATCGGGTGTGACGGTGTCCATTGGGCACAGTGCGGCGGATTTTCAGACTGCGGAGTCTGCATTCGTGTGCGGCGCAAGCCATGTGACACATCTTTTCAACGCCATGACGGCTTTCAGTCACCGTGCTCCGGGAATAGTGGGCGCAGCACTTGAGGATGACGGTGTGTCGTGCGAGCTGATTGCAGATTGTTATCATGTGAATCCGTGCCTTTTCAAGATGCTTTGTCGCACAAAGGGGAAAAAACTTGTGCTTATAACAGATTGCATGCGTGCCGGGGGTATGGCGGACGGGGAATATACCCTGGGCGGTCAGGCAGTGACGGTGCATGGCAACAGTTGTCTGCTATCAGACGGAACCATTGCCGGCAGCGTGCTCACGCTTAACCGCGCGGTAAAAAATCTGCATGAACATGGCGGCATATCTCTGCGCGAGGCGGTCAATGCCGCGTCAATCGCCCCGGCAAGGGTGATTCGCGAGGACTCGTTAAGAGGTTCTCTCTCCGTTGGCAAGCGCGCCGATATCGTCATTGCCGATGAGGATATGAACATCTTTAAGACATTTGTCGGCGGCAGTGAGGTATATAAGAGCGAGGTGCGTTAATCATGAAATTTATTTCCGAAGTGAAAAATTGTTTCTTGATTAACGGAACTGTCAACTTGAGTAAGATAAAAATGGGATTTGATGCAAACACCAATGTGCGAATACCCGATAGACTGTTTTTTTAATTTTATCTGCAAGCCGCTTTTATCACTTCGACGGCTTTTTTCAGGTTTTCGCTTGAAATATTAAGCGGCGGTAACAGACGGACTTTGGATTTTGCCGTGATCACAAGCACGCCGTTTTCCATGCACTTTGCGACCACATCTTTTGCGTCCTTTTCGGTCTCTATGCCTATCATGAGTCCGAGTCCCGATACGCCATTTATTCCGCCGCATTCCGACAGCGAATCAAAGATGAATTTTGATTTTTCGCTCACATCCGCAAGGAGTTTTTCGTCTATGCGCGACAGTATGCTTATCGCAGCCGCACAGCTTACCGGATTACCGCCGAATGTTGAGCCGTGCATACCCGGAGTGTACACATTCTGCACCTTGTCACCAAGCATGGTTGCGCCTATCGGCAGCCCCCCGGCGAGTCCTTTTGCCGTGGATACTATGTCCGGGGTTATGCCGTAGTGCATATATGCATAGAGCTTGCCGCTCCTGCCGTTGCCGGTTTGCACTTCGTCTGCTATCAGAAGCAGATTTTCTTTCTTCGCTATGCCTGCCATTTCCTGTACAAATTCCGCATCGAGGGGCATCACGCCGCCCTCGCCCTGGACGAGCTCGAACATTATCGCCGCACACTTGTGTTCCGACACGGCTTTCTTCAGGTCATCGATGTTGTTCGCCTCGGCATATGCAAAGCCTTCCGTCAGCGGCAGAAAGTTCTTGTGAAATCCATCCTGACCCGTTGCGGCAAGGGTGGTTATCGTTCTGCCGTGAAAGCTGTTTTTCAGAGTGATTATTGTATTGTAATCCGGGCCTTTGGTCTGTGCCGCCCATTCGCGAGCCGCTTTTATCGCACATTCGTTTGCCTCTGCACCCGAGTTGGAGAAGAACACCTTTTTCATTCCCGTCCTCTCACAGAGCATCTGTGCAAGCTTTGCACACGGTGCGCTGTAGTATAGGTTGGATGTGTGCGAGAATTTGTTTATCTGCTCCGTGACGGCGGCAATCCATTCTTTGTCTGCATGACCGAAAGAATTTACCGCTATGCCTGAGCCGAGGTCGATGTATTCCTTGCCGTCGGCGTCATATACCAGTTCGCCCTTGCCGCGCACTATCTCTATGGGAAATCTTGCGTAGGTGTGGGCGATGTATTCGCTGTCAAGCTGTTTTGTGTCCATGATTGTGTCCTCCATTATTTAACAAACATTGTGCCGATACCCTCGTCCGTGAGAGTCTCTATCAATATGGCGTGTTTTATGGTGCCGTCTATGACAAATACCTTGCGCACACCCCAGTTGATGGCGTTTATGCAGCACTCTACTTTGGGTATCATACCGCCGGCTATTATGCCGTCATCGGTAAGCTGCTGAGCCTGTGCCACGGTCAGTTTTGGTATCAGAGATGTTGGGTCGTCCTTGTCGCGCAGTATTCCGCTGATGTTCGTCATGGATATGAGACTCTCCGAGCCGAGCATACCGGCAATTTTTGCGGCGGCGGTGTCGGCGTTTACATTGTACACATTGCCGTCGTTATCACAGCCGACAGTCGAGATTACGGGGATGTAGTTTTTCTCCAGAAGGTCGAGTATCGGCTGCGGGTTGATCTTTGTTATCTCGCCCACATAGCCGAGTCTGGGGTCAAGCTGTTTTGCCTCGATGAGGTGACCGTCTGCGCCGCAGAGTCCCATTGCCGTGCCGCCCTTATTTTGCAGCAGGTTGACGAGTTTTTTGTTTATCTTGCCGGCGAGCACCATCTGAACCACATCGGCGGTTTCCTTGTCCGTGACACGCAGACCGTCCACAAACTCTGTCTTTTTGCCCAGGCGCGACAGCATATCGGTTATCTCGGGACCGCCGCCGTGCACCAGCACGACTTTTATGCCGATCAGCGACATAAGCACAATGTCGCCCATGACGGATTTGGTCAATTTCTCGTCCGTCATTGCGTTGCCGCCGTATTTCACAACGACGATTTTGTTATAGTATTTTTGTATGTAGGGCAGGGCGTGCACAAGCACGCTTGCCCGCTGAGCGTTTGAAAGTTCCATGATTATTGTCTCCTTTATGTGAGTAAAAATTATCTCAAAGTCGAGTGTGGGTATATTTTATTTTGTGTGAGCGAGTTCTGCGCTGCTGCACAGCTGTAGAGCGAGCCAAAATAAAATATACCCACACGAGACGGTGCACAAACCGACACTTATCAACAGGCAACGGGCGACCACACAGGGTCGCCCCTACATTGGTGTGAGAGTGCAAAAAGGTGTGCATTGGGTGCGCCTTTTAATATGGCTTTATGAGAGTGCAAAAAAGGTGTGCAAAATGTGAGGCGTTCCTTTTTTGTGCTCTCATCAGGTACGGTAGTCGCCGTTTATCCTAACATAATCGTATGTCAGGTCACATCCCCATGCCTTGGAGCACGCAGAGCCCGAATTAAGCTCTATCATGATGTTTATCTCGTCGCAAAGGAGTATTTCCTTTGCCTTTTCCTCCGAAAAATCTATTCCGGCGCCGTTTTTGCAAACCGCAATTTCGCCAGCCGCCGATTTGAATGACACATCAATCTTGTCCACATCGACAGCTGCGCCGCTGTAACCTATGGCGCAGAGCACTCTGCCCCAGTTCGCGTCGGATCCGAACATTGCCGCCTTGACGAGAGATGAGCAGATAACCGATTTTGCAACCGTCTTTGCGCACGCAAGGTCGCTTGCACCCGTCACCACACATTCAAGCAGCTTTGACGCACCCTCGCCGTCGCCGGCTATGCATCTGCACAGGTGGGTGCACACCGTGTTGAATGCTTTCATAAATTCGTCGAAATCTGCGCCGTCCGTCTCTATCGGCGCATTGCCGGCCATGCCGTTTGCCATGATGCTCACCATGTCGTTGGTGGATGTGTCGCCGTCTATGCTCACCATGTTGAATGTGTCCGCAATGTCTGTGCTCACTGCCTTTTGCAGCATTGACGGGTTTATGGCACAGTCTGTGGTGATGAACACCAGCATTGTCGCCATGTTGGGGTGAATCATGCCCGAACCCTTGGCTATGCCGCCCATGGTGCAGGTAACACCGCCGATGTCGAATGTCACTGCAATCTCTTTCTTCTTTGTATCCGTGGTCATTATCGCCTCCGCGGCGTATTCGCTGTGGTCGCCCAGACCGTCCGCCAGGGCGTCCATGCCGTTTGCGATGGGCGTTATGTCGAGCGGCTGACCAATGACACCCGTCGATGCGACTATGATGTCGTCACTGCTTATGCCGAGTTTTGCCGCGGTCAGTTCGCTCATCTTGTCGGCAATCTCCACCCCGTTTGCATTGCAGGTGTTGGCGTTGCCGCTGTTGCATATCATAGCCTGTGCGTAGCCGTCGGCTATGTGTTTTCTCGTCACTTTTATGGGGGCGCCGTACACAAGGTTGGTTGTGTAAACCGCCGCCGCTGCAGCTCTGCAATTGCTCACTATGAGTGCCAGGTCCCTCTTTTCCCTGTTTTTGCGGATGCCGCAGTGCACTCCGTTTGCCTTGAATCCCTTTGCGGCGCACACGCCGCCCGATATGGTTTTTATCATTGTCTGTCGCCCCTTATATATTAAGTCCTTTTGTCTTTTCGTTTCCCGTTACTATGTTCATGCATTCGATTGCCGCACCGGACGCACCTTTGCCCAGGTTGTCGAATCTTGCTGTCAGCAGTATTCTTTCGTCGTTGCCAAAGATGGCTATCTCCATGCTGTCCTTGCCGGAGAGTGCGTTTGCGGCGAGAAATCCGCCCTCGTCACTCTTTGGTTCATACCTCACTATGTCCGAGCAATATTTTTCGCCGTATACCTTTTTGATGTCTGCTGCCGTGAATCCGCTGTTCAGCTGAGATGCAAAAATCGGCACGGTGACTTCCATTCCGCTGTAGTATGATGCCACAATGGGCGAGAACAGCGGCGCGGTGTCGATGCCCGTTATCGCTTTCATCTCTTTCAGGTGTTTGTGGCTCTGCGCTATACCGTACTGCCGCGGCGAGTCGAGCAGGGAACTCCTTTCGTCCGCCTCGTAATCGGCAATCATCTTTTTGCCGCCGCCGCTGTAGCCTGTGAGTGAATGACAGGTGAGCAATGCGTCCTTGGGCAGAATGCCGCTCTCAACGAGCGGATACACCAGCGCCACAAAACCGCTTGCGTGGCATCCGGGCACAGCTATGCGCTTTGAATTGCGGATTTTTTCCTCATGCGCCGCCGAGAGCTCCGGAAAGCCGTATGCCCAATCAGGCTCAGTTCTGTGCGCGGTGGATGTGTCGATGATCACCGCACTGCTGTCCTTGGCGAGGGCAACGGTCTCGCGTGCCGCGTCATCGGGCAGACACAGGAACGCTACATCACATTTTTTCAGCATATCGGCTTTTGCCGACGGGTCCTTGCGCAGACTGTCGTCTATCGCCAGCAGCTCAATGTCGGCTCTTGCCGCCAGTCTGTCTCTGATGCGCAGTCCCGTGGTGCCTGCACTGCCGTCTATAAATACCTTTGTCATGTTAATCCCCCTTGTCTGCCGTGCATAATTTTTTGTCAAGTGATTATTTTATACCGTATATTATACAACTATATTTCATAAAAATCAAGGGGCATATTCAATATTATAGATGTTGCATACAGTTTTGAAGTCCGATGCCTGCCTATTTGTCCGATTTTATGCACTGACTGCATAAATAGTTGTATAAAAATTGTGTTTATGCAATATGAAAGTAACAGCATATTCAAAAAGAGTGCATTGAGGGCAAAAATAGTATGCACTTTCTACAAATTTATACACGGCGATTGACAAACGGGGCATTTGGTGATATAATCGTGCCATGGAAATGATAGAGGCGCATTGTGCTATCAGTACCTGCTGTGCGGCGATGGGCGTGCCTGTTGTCGGAAGCTTTGGCGAAGCGTTGCAGTATGGAAAGGAGCAGATGCCGAAGGCGGCCCATGCACGGGGTTGTCCTGGCAGTACAAAATAAGATTTGTCCTGCTGTCGCTTTTTATGCGGAGAGCTATCTTGTCACAACGGACACTTAGTCTACATTGGAGATAGCCGCGCGGCTGTCTCTTTTTTTTGACGGTTGTCGCGGAAAAAATAATACGGATTGGAGAATGTTTAATATGAAAAACACTGTATTTACCGGAGCCGCAACGGCGATTGTTACGCCGCTTGGTGAAAACGGAGTCGATTATGAGAGTTTTGGCAAATTGGTTGATTGGCAGCTTGCCGAAGGCATAAACGCTATAGTTGTCTGCGGAACAACCGGGGAGGGTTCCACCCTTACCGACGCGGAGCACAAAGAAGCGATAGAATTTGTTGTCAATCGGGTAAACGGCAGAATACCCGTAATTGCCGGCACCGGCAGCAACGACACCGCATATGCAATAGAGCTTACCAAGTTTGCCTGTCGCGCCGGGGCAGACGCCATGCTTGTAGTTACGCCTTATTACAACAAAGCCACCCAGGGCGGACTGGAGACAATGTTTAATGTAATTGCGGACGCAAGCGACAAACCTATCATATTATATAATGTACCCTCAAGAACCGGCGTAAACATTGCGCCGCAAACCTGCGCACGATTGGCGGAGCATCCAAACATCTGCGGCATCAAGGAAGCGAGCGGCAACATTTCGCAGATTGCCGAGATTGCATCATTGGTTGAGGGAAAAATGGATATATATTCGGGCAACGACGATCAGATTGTGCCGATTATGGCGCTCGGCGGCAAAGGAGTCATCTCCGTGCTGTCAAATGTGATGCCGAAAGAGACTGTCGAGATCTGCGACAGATTCTTCTCGGGAGATGTGTCGGGGAGCCTCAAGCTGCAGCTTAAGTATCTGCCGCTGATAAAGGCGCTTTTCTCCGAGGTTAATCCCATCCCGGTAAAGGCAGCGATGTCTGCCATGGGTTACGGTGAGGATTATCTCAGACTGCCGCTTACCCCGATGGAGGAGGCTCACAGGAGGGTGCTTTTTGCAGAGATGAAAAAACAGGGAATTGACATAAAGGAGAATTAAGTAATGGATGTAAAGGTGATAAAATTCGGCGGCAGTTCACTCGCCGATTCAACACAGTTCAGAAAAGTTGCCGAGATTGTTAAAGCGGATGAAACGCGCCGCTATGTGGTGGCGTCAGCGCCGGGAAAGCGAAACGGGGACGACATCAAGGTCACAGATATGCTCTATGAGTGCTACAAACTTGTACGCGAGAAAAAGAGTATTGACGAGATGTTCGGCAGAATAGAGGTTAGGTATAATCAGATAATATCCGATCTGAGGCTGGATTTTTCGCTTTCGTCCGAGTTTGAACGCATAAAGATGGCAATTGAGCACCACGCCGGCAGGGACTATATCGCAAGCCGCGGAGAGTATCTTAACGCCATGATTCTGGCAAACTATCTCGGCTATGATTTTGTGGATGCTGAGTCCGGTATATTCTTTGACGATGCCGGAAGTCTCGATTCGGCAAAGACCTATGAGACTCTGGATGAAATCCTCTCTCAGCATGAGAGGGCGGTTATTCCCGGATTCTATGGTTCTATGCCCAACGGAACAATAAAAACATTTTCACGCGGCGGATCCGACATAACGGGTTCCATAGTTGCGCGCGCACTGTGTGCGTCAATTTATGAAAACTGGACGGATGTGTCAGGCATGCTCATGGCAGATCCGCGCTGTGTGGAGAATCCGAAAGTTATTGAGACCATCACATACAAAGAGCTGCGCGAGCTTTCGTATATGGGTGCAACGGTAATGCATGAGGACGCGATTTTCCCCGTGCGCGAAGCGTGCATACCGATCAACATCAGGAACACAAATATTCCAACTGACAAGGGGACGATGATTGTGCCGTCAACTGACGAAATCAACGGTGTTATAACCGGCGTTGCAGGCAAGGTCGGTTTTTCCACCATCTCTATAGAAAAAGACATGATGAACGCAGAACTCGGCGTCGGCAGAAGGGTTCTCGAGGTGCTCGAAAAGCACAAAGTTTCTTTTGAACACTTCCCGTCCGGCATCGACACAATGACGGTTGTTGTGGCAACGGATCAGATAGACAAAATCCGCGACGAAATCACTGCCGATTTGTTCAAGTCGGTGCATGCGGACAGCGTCATGATAGAGGACGGACTTGCGCTTATTGCCATTGTCGGCAGAGGTATGGTCAAGGCGAAAGGTACTGCGGCAAAGGTGTTCTCGGCAATATCCGAGGCAGGCATAAACATCCGTATGATAGACCAGGGCTCCAGTGAGCTCAACATCATCATCGGCGTGGACGAGGGCGACTATGAGGCGGCTCTCAACGCTATATACAAGGGATTTGACAATTAACAAGTGAGGTGCGGCTATGATTTGTGATAACATTTCCGAGGTCGGCGGCAGACTCCGCTTTGCGGATCAGGATGTCACCGCTTTGGCACAGAGATACGGCACTCCGCTGTATCTTATGGATGAGGACAGGATAAGGCACAATTGCAGAATATACAAGGACGCCATGGCGGCGGCTTTCGGCGACAATGCACTGCCGCTGTATGCAAGCAAGGCGGCGTCGTTCAAGCGGATATACAAGATCGTGTCCGACGAGGGCATGGGGATAGATGTCGTGTCGTCCGGCGAGATTTTCACCGCAGTTTCGGCGGGAGTCAGCCTGGAGAACGCTTATTTCCACAGCAACAACAAGACCGACGAGGACATTGCTTTTGCTATGGAGCACGGCATAGGATATTTCGTGGCGGACAACGAGGAGGAGATAGATGCCGTGGAGAAGTGTGCGGCGCGCATGGGCAGACGGCAGAAAGTGCTGCTGCGCATCACACCGGGAATAGACACCCACACCTATGAGGCGGTCAACACCGGCAAGGTGGACTCAAAGTTCGGCTCGGCAATTGCCACGGGTCAGGCACGCGAAATTGTGCGCCACACCCTCGGCAAGGAGCATATAGAACTGTGCGGATTTCACTGCCACATAGGTTCTCAGGTGTTCGATTCCGACACATTTTTGCGCGGATCGGACATCATGCTCGATTTCATCGCCGACATGAAAAAGGAGTTCGGCTACAGTGCGGCTCAGCTTAATCTCGGCGGCGGCTACGGCGTGAGATATGTTGAGGATGACCCCGTGATAGACATTGCGGAGAACATCGCCTCGGTGGCGTGCTGCATTAAAGAAAAATGCGCGTCTCTGGGTATCTCGGTGCCAAAGATTCTCATGGAGCCGGGCAGAAGCATCGTTGCCGATGCCGGCATGACGGTGTATACCGTCGGAACGGTGAAGAAGATTCCCGAGTACAAGAACTATGTATCCGTGGACGGCGGCATGACGGATAACCCGAGGTTTGCGCTTTACGGCTCGGTTTACACCGTGTTCCTTGCCAATCGTATGGACGAGGAGCGTTCCTTTGAGTGCTCTGTGGTGGGCAGGTGTTGCGAGAGCGGCGACATCATTGCCGAGCACATCTTTATGCCCGAGCCTGTGCGCGGCGATACGGTGGCTGTGTGCACAACGGGTGCTTACAACTATTCCATGGCGTCCAACTACAACAGGATTCCGCGTCCGCCGATTGTTATGCTCTCCGGCGGCGAGAGCTATGTTGCCGTTAGGCGCGAGACTTTGTATGACATTGTGAATAATGATTTGTAATATGGGTGAATAAAGAACCACGCCTGAGCGTTGCGCGCAACGCTTGGGCGTGGTTTTAATTTACGCTCACTGAAAGCCTCCCCTGTGCAAGGGGAGGGGGACCGCCCACTGAATAATATTTTTTGCAAAAATATTATTCAGTGAAAAAGGCGGTGGAGGGGCTGTTAAAACAGCCGATATTGCTGTGTATTCGCCCCCTCATTTCCGATAATTATTTTAGCCGTTTGTAAAATTACTAAAATGCACATTATAGGCACATTTCAATTGTATAAACAAGTTTAGTTTTCTCCATTTTATGAATCCCACCACCGCTAACGCGGTCCCCCTCCCTTTAGGGCAAGGGAGGCTTTCTTCATTAGCACAAACTATCGCCCGAGCGAAAGCCTCCCTTGCCCTAAAGGGAGGTGCCGCCCGATGGATATTATTTTTCAAAAAAATAATATCCATCCAATAAGGCGGCGGAGGGATTCAATTCTGCCATGATGTCACATGAATCTCCGGTCAGCCCGATTGGTGGAATCAAACACGGGCAGAGCAGAGCCCTGCCCCTACGCCTTACAGGTGAAACCGCCATGCGTTAATTTATGCGCAATCATCAATCGAAAACTAAATAGGGCGGCAGAGGGATTCGATCATAGCCTGAGAATAATCATAAATTTAATAAAATAATATGTAGTTATGTAACCCTATATTCACGAAAAAATCGTCGGCATTTTTCAACAATAAACTTCGTGTGGACAACTCAATGTGGATTAATCGCTCGGACAGGAATCCCTAAAACACGGTGTTTCATCCACATATCCACAAAACTATCCACATTTTTTGTGGTTAAAAACAGGTCGTATGATGAGTTATCCACACGGATATGTGAAAAAAATCGGTTGAATTTCGGTTGACATAACATCGCAAAATGATGAATTTTGCAACCTGATTTTTGCCTGAAAAAACAGCTACAAACTAATACATATTTGACACCGAAATTTTGTTGAAAAAGACAAAAACCGCGTAAGCACTGGGTTTGCAGCACTTCTGTTCGGCACGAAATTTTTGCCTTACAAGCGCAAACGCCGCCATACGGCGCTTTGCGGACTTTATAAAAAAATTTAATTTTTTTTGAAAAAAGACTTGACAAACATATTAAAGAGTAATATAATACAATTAAGGTCAAAGAAAGTCAAAGTCAAAAAATTAGACTTTATGTCAGACCGAAGGAGATGAGACCAATGAAGATAAGCGACAGTATAGAAAATTTTATTCGGGATATGTTCGACAGTGACAACTCGGTAGAGCTGAAACGAAACGAACTCGCACAGATTTTCAACTGCGTGCCGTCGCAGATTAATTATGTAATATCCACCCGTTTCACCACGGAGAGAGGATATGTTGTGGAGAGCCGCAGAGGCGGCGGCGGTCACATCAGAATTACGCGGCTGAACCTCGGGCGAAACGAACAGATAATGCATATAATAAAGAACATCGGCGACACGGTTGATGTGATGACGGTGGAGAGCATTGTCAATTCGCTCTATATAAACGGCGTGGTGTCAAGTGATGACGCAAAACTCATCCTGGCGGCGTGCTCGAACAATTCGCTGTCGGTTGTGCCCGACGGACAGCTCAAGAACAAGATAAGGGCAAGTATTTTTAAGAATTTGTTACTTTTGTTTGTGTAAGAAAAGTTTGTTTACAATCCCTCAGTCAGCCATTTTGATATGATCATTATTTTTTTGAAAAATAATAATCAATCGGCTGACAGCTGTCTCGGCTCCGCCTCGGTCGGCGATAAACGCTTGCCACCGGCAAGCATCGCCATTGCACATGGGAGCCTTTCACACGAGTTGTAATTTACTCAGAGACTTGGGATATATGTTGTATATCAGCGAGATCCATAGCGCCGTCAGGTCGCGTGTCGAGCAGATATACAACATATATCCCGAGCCGAAACACAGAGGTCGCAACAATCATAATAACAGGAGGTTGATATTTATGTTGTGTTCACATTGCGGAAAAAGAGAAGCTAATTTTCATTACAGACAGGTTAATAACGGTCACGCCACAGAGGCGCACCTGTGTACGGAGTGCGCAAAGGAACTGGGCTATATGAACAAGGCGGAACAGAACTTCGGTTCGTTTGGCTCACTCGGCGCTTTCCCGAGTTTCGGCATGGATTTTGCCGATATGTTCAAAGAACTGCTCGGTTTTCCGTCGGCAATCGGCGGTGCGGCAAGAAGAAAAATCACTTGTGACAGCTGCGGCACGGCTTACGATGATTTTGTAAACAGCGGCTTGCTCGGCTGCGAGGATTGCTACGACGAGTTTGCACAGGATATAGAAAACATCCTGACAAAGATTCAGCCGTCCACGGTGCACAAAGGCAAGGGCAAAGCAAAAACCGATGACAAAAAGCAGAGCGCAAACAGCGCGCCGAGCGAACTCGACACCCTCAAAGCAGACCTTAAAAAGGCGGTTGGCGAGGAGCGCTATGAGGACGCCGCAAAGATAAGAGACAGAATTAAGACAATAGAGGACAAAGACGGAGGACGAAGCGATGGCTAAATGGTACAGCGATAGCGGGATGCAAAGCGACATAGTGCTGAGCACCGCAGTGAGATATGCAAGGAATATTCACGGGATGCCTTTCCCGAACGCCATGAAAGACGGCGATGCGGAGAAAACCGTCGCCGCCGTGCGCGGCGCGCTTGCCGATATGCACTACGGATTCTCCGAGACGGACATAAAACAACTGTCGTTCCGCGACAGACAGGTGCTCGTTGAGGAGAGGACGATCACTCCCGATTTTGCCAAGGTCAAAAGACCGGCGTCGGTGTTCGCAAGCGATGACGGCAGCGTCAGCATAATGGTGAACGGCGAGGACCACATCCGTATGCAGGCGATGTTCGCCGGCATGGAGCGCGAAAAGGCGTATGACATCATCAGCAAGATTGATGCTTACCTGGCGGAAAAGCTTGATTACGCCGTGCACAAAAAATACGGCTATCTCACCGCAAGCCCGTCCAATGTGGGCACGGGCATGAGGGTCACATATGTCATGCATCTGCCGGCGGTAGTTGCGTCCGGCGCGGCGCAGAGCCTTTTTGAGGCGGCGGCAAAGCTTGGCGTGGCGGTTCGTCCGCTGTATGGCGAGAACTCAAAACCGAGCGGAAACCTATTTAAGATTTCCAACCAGGTGACGCTCGGCATGACCGAGGCGGACATCATGTCAAACCTCGACAAGGTTGCTTCGGGCATAATCGCCAAAGAGAAAGAACTGCGCACAAAACTGCTCAAAGAGCGCGGCATTGCACTCTATGACACGATAATGCGCTCACGCGGCATACTCGGCACGGCTCGGGTGATGAGTTTTGACGAGATGATGTCGCTGTTGTCCAATGTCCGTCTCGGAGTATTTGCCGGGGTTATTAAGGATATGGATTCAAAATTGATTAATACTATAATGACGGAGACTTCTCCGGCTCACCTTTCGGGCGACAAAGCCACAGATTCGGCTGAACGCGACATAGAAAGGGCGAGAGTGATAAGGGAGAAGCTGAAGGAGGAATAATTATGACAAGCAGATTTGATAATCATTCCCAAGCGGCTATAAGATATGCCGAGGAGACTGCAAGAGAGATGGGTTACAGCTATTTCGGAACGGAGCACATCCTTGCCGGAATACTGCGCGAGGGTGAATCCCGCGCGGCAGCAGCTCTGGAGAGCCAGGGCATAACCTATGATACGGTTGTGGAGAAGATATCGGAGTACGCAGAGCCGGACGGCGAGCCGTACACCGAGGGCACACTGCCCATGACGCAGAGGTGCCGCACTATACTTGAACTCAGCTACACCGAGGCGCGCAGAAACGGTGCGGAGTTGATTGCGCCGGAACATCTGTTTGTGGCAATTCTGCGTGAGGGCAGGAGCGTCGCAGTCAGAATCCTGAGCGCACTCGATTTTGACTGGAATGCCTTTGCGGCACAGGTCAATTCCGCATCGTCCGCACGCAGCGTGAAAGGCGGCGATGACGGCGGCACAGGCAAAGATCTGTCGCAGTTCGGCACAGACCTGACCGCACTTGCGCGCGATGGCAAGTTTGACCCGATTGTCGGCAGGGACAAGGAGATAGAGCGAGTGATACAGATTTTGTCGCGTCGCACAAAGAATAATCCTTGCCTCATAGGCGAGCCGGGTGTCGGCAAAACCGCCGTTGCAGAGGGATTGGCACAGAAAATTGCTTCGGGCGAGATCCCGGAGATACTCAAAAACAAGAGAGTATTTTCACTTGACCTGTCGTCAATGATAGCCGGCACGAAGTACAGGGGCGAATTTGAGGAGAGACTCAAAAAGGCGCTTGACGAAGTAAAAAAAGACGGCAACACAATATTGTTTATAGACGAGGTACACACTCTTGTGGGCGCAGGCAGCGCCGAGGGAGCCATGGATGCGGCAAACATCCTCAAACCGCTGTTGGCAAGGGGAGAACTGCAGCTTATAGGTGCGACAACACTTGACGAATATCGCAAGCACATCGAAAAAGACGCTGCACTTGAACGCAGGTTTCAGCCGATAACAGTGGGTGAACCGTCTGTTGATGAGACTGTGGAGATACTGCGCGGTATCCGCTCCAAGTACGAGGAGCACCATAAAGTCACCATAACCGACGAGGCGCTCGAGGCAGCGGCAAAGCTGTCTGCAAGGTATATCACGGACAGATTTTTGCCCGACAAGGCGATAGACCTCATAGATGAGGCGTCGTCCAAGATTCGTCTGAAGGCGTTCACAGCGCCGCCGGAGATAAAGGGCATGGAGGACGAGCTAAAAAAGATTTCGTCGGACAAGCACGCCGCTATAGAGAAACAGGATTTTGAAAAAGCGGCAAAACTCCGTGACGACGAGAGTAAACTCGCCAAGTCGCTCGCCGAGAAAAAGGCGGCATGGAAAACCACCAACACTCCGGAAGAACTCATTGTCGGTGAGGAGGAGATCTGCGATGTAATTGCCGACTGGACTGGCATACCGGTGCGCAAGCTTGCCGAGGAGGAACAGGAGAGACTCAAGAACATGGAGAAAATTCTTCATGAGAGGGTTGTCGGTCAGGACGAGGCTGTCACGGCGGTTGCCAAGGCAATCAGACGAGGCAGAGTGGGACTTAAAGACCCAAAGAGGCCTACCGGATCGTTTATCTTCCTGGGACCCACGGGAGTGGGCAAGACGGAGTTGTGCAAGGCGCTTGCAGAGGCGGTGTTCGGCGACGAAAATGCCGTTATCCGCATAGACATGAGCGAATATATGGAGAAACACACGGTGTCCAGACTTGTCGGTTCACCTCCGGGATATGTCGGCTACGACGAGGGTGGTCAGCTCACCGAGAAAGTGCGCCGCAAACCGTATTCGGTTGTGCTTTTTGATGAGATAGAAAAGGCACACCCCGATGTGTTTAACATTTTGCTGCAGATACTCGAGGACGGTATTCTGACCGATTCTCAGGGCAGGAGGGTGGACTTTAAGAATACTGTCATTATCATGACAAGCAATGTGGGCGCAAGACTTATCACCCAGAAAGCAAAGTCGCTCGGTTTCGGCACAGAGGACAAGGAAAGCGAGGAAGAGTCGGATTACAATAAGATCAAAGAATCAGTCATAGGTGAACTGAAAAATGTGTTCCGCCCGGAGCTTATCAACAGGATAGACGAGATAATCGTGTTCCGCAAGCTTAATTCGGACGAAATTATGCAGATTGCGGACATCATGCTCAAGAGTCTCAAAAAGCGCATGACCGATCTCGGATACGACACGGAGTTTACCCGTGCGGCAGTGGAGCACCTGGCAAAGGCGGGTTTTGACGACAATTACGGCGCAAGACCGCTCAGGAGGGTTATCCAGTCCGAGGTGGAGGATATGCTTGCAGATGAGATGCTCGGCGGCGGTCTGCCGAAGGGCAAAATACGGATAGACTTTGACGCGGAGGCAAATAAGCTTGTTGCCAAGGCGCAAAGCGGAGAAAAGATAGAAAAAACAGAAAACGCAGAAAATGCGGAATAAAAAAACAGACGGACGGCTTTGCAAACCCGCAAAGCCGCCCGTTTGTTTTATCCTTTAAGCGCACCTACCATAACGCCCTTTACAAAATACTTTTGCAGGAAAGGATATGCGCACAGTATCGGCAGTGTGCTCACCACTATGGTGGCATACTTTATCGTCTCCGAAATTGCCGCTCTGTCGGACGCGGCGGATGCACTGCCGGTCATCATTGAATCCGTGCTCGAGTTGATGAGCACCTCGCGCAGAAAGAGTTGAAGGGGATATAACTCTCTGTTGCGCAGAAACATTGATGCCTGAAACCATGCGTTCCACATTCCGACTCCGTAGAACAGCGCCATAACCGCGAGTATCGCCTTGGACAGCGGCAGAATTATCCGCGTCATGATGACAAATTCGCCTGCGCCGTCTATTATGGCGGATTCCTCAAGTGACTTCGGCACAGCCTGGAACGATGTGCGCATCACTATGAGATTCCATGTGTTTATCGCCTGGGGTATCATCAGCGCCCACACCGTGTCGAGCATGTGATACGACCTGACGGTCAGGTACAGCGGAATTATTCCGCCGGAGAAAAACATCGTGATGACGACCATGATGTTGATAACTTTTTTAATCTTCACATCGTCACGCGACAGCACATATGCACCGCATATGGACATGATCATGTTTATCGCCGTGCCGGCTATGAGATAAAAGATTGTGTTGCGGTAGGTGATAAGCAGCATTTTGTTGTGCAGCACCTCTTTGTATGCCGCGGTGTTGAATCCGAGACTGTGCCACAGCATACCGCTGTGCGCCATAATCCTGGACGGATCCGAGAATGATGCGAACACCACATATAAAATGGGATATACGCACACAACAACCATGAATGCCATTATGACAGTGTTGACAGCATAAAATATTCTGTCCTCTTTGCTTGTTCGTTTCATTTGCAATATCCCTTTCTTACCACAGCGCGGTTTCGCCCACGCGTTTGCTGATTTTGTTTGATATGATGACTATGGCAAAGTTGACAACCGAGTTGAACAGGCTGACCGCCGCACTGTAGCTGTACTGCGCGCCCTCTATGCCGCGGCGGTATACATATGATGATATGACATCCGCCGTCTCAAAGGTCATGTCGTTGTAGAGCAGAATAATCTTCTCGTAGCCGACAGACATTATTGCGCCGAGCCGCAGGATGAACATTATCGTCACCGTCGGCAGTATGCCGGGCAGAGTCACATGCCATATCTGTTTCAGCTTGGATGCGCCGTCGATGGACGCCGCCTCATACTGCTCGGTGTCTATGCCGGCGATTGCCGACAGGTAGATGATGCTGCTCCAGCCCACCGACTGCCATATGTCCGATATGATGTATATCGGGCGGAAACACTCCGGGCGCGTGAGCAGATTGCTCCGCTCACCGCCGAAGAATGCGATTATGTCGTTGATAAAACCGTTTCTGCCCGTGAAGGTGACAATCATTCCGCACACGACCATCATGGAGATGAAGTGCGGCAGATATGTCGTGGTTTGCACAACCTTTTTGAACCCGGTGCTGCGTATCTCGTTGAGCAGCAGGGCAAATATCACCGGCGCCGGGAATCCGAACACTATGCTCAATATGCTTATCGCAAGGGTGTTCTTGAGCAGTCTCAGGAAGTACGGGTCACGGAAGAAATCCATAAAGTGCTTTGCCCCGACCCATGCGCTGCCGAGCATGCCTTTTGCCGGCACATAGTCCTGAAACGCTATCAGTGCGCCGTACATAGGCACATATTGAAACATTATGTAGTACACTATGACCGGCAGCGCCAGCAGATAAATGCATTTGTGCCGCGATATATCTGCCGCCCAGCCGTGAAAAAAGCCGGAATTTTCGGATTTGACGGCGGTTGCGCCGCTGTTTACCTTTGTCATAAGACTTTTCTCTCCTATCTGTTGTTGTATCTGTCAAGTGCGCTCTGACGGATAGCTATGATGTCGTCCAGACCTGCGCTGTGCAGCTGTGCCACAAAGCTGTCCCATTCGTCCATGCTGCGCTGACCTGTTATGAATTTTACCACATTTTCTTTTATAAGCGAACTTACCGCCGTTGCTTTGCTCGTCATGCTTGCGCTCTCGTCCGATGTGTACGATACCATGGGCATCCTCTGCCTGTCGTCGTGCTGCACCCAGAGTGCAACGGCTTCTTTCTGCTCGTCATAGGGCATATATTGCTCAAAGTATCTCTTGTCCTGCACAAACGGTCCGCCGTATGCCGACGCCATGTAGCGGCTCATTGCGTGCTGCATGGAGAGTCCGTCGGGGTTGTTTGTGATGAGGTCTGTGTACTTGGGGTAACCGTCTGCCATCTCATACGATGTGCCCTCTATGCCGAAGTTGTAGAGCATATGCCCTTCCTCGCTGTAGCCGTAGTCGAGGAATTTGACCACCTCGGGCACATTCTTGCACTGTGTGGATATGGACACGCTCGTTGTGGGGTAGTATGCAAAGTCTTTCTGACCGAATTTCGGGGTGTCGCCCTTGGTGAGTACCGGGTATTTTGTGCCTGAGAGTTCTATGCCCGGGTCTTTCTCTTTAAGCACGGGTATGTATTTGCCCATTGCTCCGCCGACCGCGCCGAAGTATGCGCCCACCTGACCCGAGGTGATTTTTGCCTCATAGGTCTTGCCGTCCTGAGCAAAGAAATCCGGGTCGAGCAGACCCTCTTTGTACCATTCGTTCATCTTTTCCACATAGGATTTGTATCCCGGTTCTGCCGGACCGTACTTGACCTTGCCGTTGTCCACATAGTAGCTGTCGCCCACGCTCCATGCTCCGCTGAAGTAAAAATCTTTGCTTGTGACGGAGAGCGGATACTGCACGCCCATCGATTTGAATGCCCTAAGCGCCGTGTCCCAGTCGTCAATCGTCTCGGGCAGGCTGAGTCCGGCTTTGTCGAGCAGGTCTTTTCTCACCTGAGGACCCTGCCAGCACATCAGGCTTTCGTCTCCGCGTATCCATGCAAATGTGTAATGCTTGCCGGAGTCGGTGATGACCTGTTTGTTAATCTCGCTGTCGGAGTCGAGCAGTTTTTTGTAGTTCGGCGCATCTTTCAGGTAATCGTCCAGTTCTATGATTACGCCGTCGTCAATAGCCTTTTGCGGGCCGCCGTCATATGTGGTGAAGTCATGCTCTATTATGTCCGGCAGATCGCCCGACGCCACCATTATGTTAAAACTCTGCGATTCCTGTCCCGCAGCCGGGTGAATGAACTCCAGGTTTACATTAAGCCGTTTCTCCAGTTCCTGATACAGCGGCACATCGCCGAAGTTGGTCGCGGTCTGTGACACATGCGGAAACAGATTTGTCCACCATTTGATAGTTATCTTGCCGCCTGTCTGCGCGGTTTCGTTTGAGCCGCAGCCGCCGAGCGACATTGCGGCAATCATCGCCGCCGATGCGCAGGCGAATGTGCGCATTTTCATTTTTGAATGTTTCATCATAATTCCCCTTCCCGAAAAAAATATTTGGTTGCGAATTTTTCTTTTATCACTTGATGCCATTGTATCACACCCCTCCGTGCCGATACAAGAAACCAATTGCGAAAAAGGATACAGTTTCTGATATGTGCCGCGGCGCAAGGGCTGTGCTCCGTTTTGCGTATGTGCATTATTAATTGCGGATTATGAATTGTGCATTGTCCGCACCTTATCAAAAACTGTTTCATTTCACCGAAACGATTTCTTTACACCCCGTTCCGCCGTGTGTTATATTGGATTCAGCAAAATAAACGGCGGATTTCGCCAAAAATTTATGAAATGAAAGAAAGGATGGATTGGAAATGAGGTTATTCAAAAAGCTTACGACCCTCACCGTCGCTGCGGTGTTGTGTGCGTCCTGCCTGTTCTCGGGGATGACGGTGAGCGCGGTTAATGAGGGTTACCGCCGTGGCAGCGTGACGGAGGATTTTGAAACACTCACTATAGATGAAATAAATGCCGGAAAGAGCAGTGTAATCGAGAAGATTGCGGATGCGTCAAGTGCTTCCATAGTAAGCTTGCCGTTAGCAGGTTCGGGCAAGTCGATAAGTTTAAGTTCTGCTAATAAGGCTAATTATGTAGATACGAAGAAAGAAGTATTCAATAAATTCGATGTAACGGTTCTTGATTATTACATAGCTATCCCGGATAAAAGTAAAGAAAGCAGTTCACTTATCGCGTTTCGGTATAACGACGGCACCAAGGAAGTTAATCAGAATCTCGTAGGTTTTAACGGAGGAGCACTTAAGACATGGTTGGCTTCGGGCGCTACTCCTATAACACCGAATGAAAAATTGTCAAATAACTATTACTACCCGGTTCGTGTGATATTTGATAAGCCTAACAAGACAATTACCGCTCGGGTATATGACGCAAATTCAAACACGGTCAAGGAGTTTTCAAAGAGCATTTCAACCGGATGGAGCAATGCATATGTACGATTTAATTCCGACTCTAACGGACTCAACAATACTTTAATAGACGATATAACCGTTAGCGACGGATTTTATCTTGAAAACGATTATATATATGAAAACTTTACTCATGTAAAGAGCACTATGAATGAAACTGTTAACGGATTTACGAGAAGTTCAGCTTTTTGTACCGGCAAGTTTGACACTGCGGACGGCAATACCTATTGGCAAATCACACCCAATACAGGAGTGGCTGCAGAATACTCACAGTGTATTGTCGGAGCCAACACAAGCGGAATAACATTTGCCGAGGGCAAACCGACAGTGATTAAATTCCGTGCGCGTATGACGGGCACATCGACATTTAAGGCGACATTAAGATTACAGAACGGAACTCGTATTGATTTTGTGCAGAACAGCAACGGAACGGTTTCATCCCCCATAATCGGCGGAACAACCAAAAACGCCAATGACGGCAATTGGCACACATACAGGATAAAGATAACACCGCGGACAGGCAACAAAGGCTGTGATGCTACCGTATTTGCAGATAATACTTACCTTGGATATAAGGCAAACACTAATTGGGACTTCACAAATGGCGCTCGTATGGAGTGGTATCTGAAAGACACAGCAAGCGCACTTGATCTTGACGATGTTCAGATATGCAATCCGTCCGCACCTAAAGCGCGGCTTATAGATGGAACAACCGAAAATGTTGCAATAGATGACGCAAGCTTTACATTTGAGGGAAACAATCCTATACACACAAGTAATTTCAGCAAAGACGGAGCAATAGTCCTCAAAGAGACAAACGGCGAAACAACTGTTCCGATAAGCATAAATTTTGATACTAACAATAAGAATAATTTTATCATAAAACCGCTGCATGTACTTAAACCCGAGACAAGCTATACGCTCAGTTATGCAAGCAACATTGCAAAAGACATGTACGATCAGTATTTCTCCGGCGACCTGCTCACATTCACAACCGGAGCAGCAGGAGATACCGTTGTTATGATAAAAGGCACGCTCGGCAACGGGGAGATTGCGGAAAACTTCAGCCCGAGCGGAAATCTGACAGTAACGGTGTCCGCATACTCCAAGGCGGCAGAGAGCAAAAAAATTGTCGGCTATGCGGCAATATACGATTCGGAATTAACCACACTTCTCGGTGTGCAGAGAGTGGAGATAACACCGTCGGCGGGCGAGGTTGTTTCGGCAAGCGATACGCTCAGTCTCAGCGGCGCGGCTAAGCTTGCACTCTATATTTGGCAGGATGATACATTGACACCGCTCAAAGCCTCATCGGTTTTTACGGCAACTCGGTAACGGGAGGTGATACGGTAGAGATACTCTGGAAGGGATATACTGACAAAGCGGCAACATTCAGCTATGATGACGGCGTGTACATCGACACCAACATGGCGATACACGATTATATACAGGCAGTGCGCCGATTGAAAAAGAACGACCCAAAAACCGTGACGAATAATTCGGACATGACGATTTATGCGCGGATAAACGGCGTGAATACAGAAATCGCTCCCGGAGAGACAATCAGGGGCGGCGAAATTAAATATTGACAGATTTCAACCGTTATATATAACAGAAAAGCAGACAGGGTTTTGCCCTGTCTGCTTTTTTGACAGTCTGAGAGCACACCGCGGTGTGCTCTTTTCGGCAGTACCGAACCGTTGAGATATTCACGCCGCAGGCGTACTCGCAAAAAGGTGGTAGCGACTGTGAGCCGTTGTGGGCGCGTTTACAAGCGAACAGGCGAGCCGAGCGTGCCTTTTTGCGAAAGAGGAGGAACGACGGCGCGTGTGACTGATTTTTCTGCAAAGAAAAATCGGAACGGAGCAAAGTCCGTTCCGACATGGTGCGGATGACAGGGGTCGAACCTGCACGCCGAAGGCACAAGAACCTAAATCTTGCGCGTATGCCAATTTCGCCACATCCGCATATTAAATCGAAAGTTGAAAATGGAAAATTGAAAATTATTGTTTTGATGATTTTATGATGCTTACCAACAATTTTTCCAATTCAACACAATCAGATAAAAGCGAAGAACTTTCTTTTTCAGAAAGAAAGTCGGTTGCTTTCAGAAGTTTAATTCAATATTTTGTTTCAGAGGTCTCTTTTAATGCAATATTCATCTTCGAAACAAAATCCGGTCTGCTTTGCGCTTGTTCAGCCTCAGCAACATTTGCACCGACACTTGTACCGCTGCGAAGCAATTGCTTTGAAAGAACATATTCTTTCTTGATTGCGGTTAAATACTTGTACAAATTGACAATTCTAACTGCAAAGTCAAAGCTTTTAATTTCGATAACATTTTCCATTTGATTACTCACTTTCAACTTTCCATTTTCAATTATCAATTTTTCAACTATTCTATAATAACACATTTGTTGATTTTATGTCAATGATTTTCTGATATTTTTTTGATAAAAAAGAGTTTTATAATATGTGCGAAAGGTAAAAGCCTCAACAACACACCTAAATGTGCGTAAGGTTATTGCCTTTCGCACATTATTTTTTTTTGGCCGAAAAACGGAAAGGAGGGAAACCTTATCACTTGCAAATATTTTACCTATGAGGATAGGAAACATTTTGAGGAACAGTACAACGCAGGTGCAACCCTGCCGGATATTGCGGACACACTCGGCGTGCATATCAGTACGATTTACCGGGAGCTTAACCGTGGCAGCACAGGAGAGATTGATGCCAACGGCCGTGCCGGGTATGATGCAGAGCTTGCACAAAAAACAATGCTGGAAAGCCTTAAAAGGCGAGGCAAAAGACAAGGAGGCGTAAAACAAAATGAATGAGCTGCAAACATTCAGTAATGCGGAGTTTGGCGAGATACGCTCAATTACCATTGAAAACATCCCCTATTTTGTAGGCAGGGATGTGGCAAGCATTTTGGGCTACGCCAACACAAGGGATGCCCTGGCAAAGAGGGTTGACAGCGAGGACAAGCTAACGGGGGTAGCAATTTGCGACACCAACGGCAGAGAAACAAAGCCGGTACTTATAAACGAAAGCGGGTTATACAGCTTGATACTTACAAGCAAGCTGCCATCCGCAAAAGAGTTTAAGCGGTGGGTTACATCAAGCGTTTTGCCTATGATACGCAAAACAGGCGTGTATTCAGCCGGTATGGCTTTGAAAAACGATGACACCGTTGCACCGATGAGGTTACTTTCCCCGGATGATTATCTTTCGGCTGCCAGGCTTATTGCCACTTGCAAGAGTGAACGGCTGGGCATCGTGCTTGCACTTTTATCAAAAGGCGGTTGGGATATTCCCCAGATCGCAACCGGTGCATCCGTAAGACCGGACACCTCCGACATTGCCGAAAGAATTACACGGGTAAAAGCCAAAACAGGCATAAGTCTGCAAGAGCTCGGAAAAGTAAGCGGCATAAGTGTTGAGGTTTTGCGCTCTTATGAAACCGGGCGGCGTTTTCCAAAGCAAGAAAGGTATACCTCCCTCGTGATGCTGTTAAACAGCCTTGAGGAAACGGCCGAAAAGGAGGATGGCGAACAATGAAACCCGAACAACAGAGAGCCAAAGAGCGTGAGCTTGCCGCCATACGGAAACGAAAAATAAGACAGCGTAACAACCGTATTGCGTGGCTCGTAATTATCGGCATTGTGCTTGTAATATTTGCCCTTGGCACGCTCTTTGGGTATCACCTTACAAGCCACACACTTGCCGGACAAGCTGACATAACGAAAAGCACACAGATTGCTGCCAAGATCCGTGCGGATGAGCCCACAGCAAAAGTAATTGAGCTCACAAGCACCGCCGAAACCCCAAAAGGTGTGCCGGGGCTGTCGCTTGATTATGACTTGCAAAAAGTAATGTATGAAAGCTGCCAAAAGTACGATGTACCTTTTGCCCTGGCTTTGGCCGTGGCAGAAAAAGAAAGCGGCTTTAACCCGGATGCCGAAAGCAGGACAGACGATCACGGCATTATGCAGATTAACCGCTGTAATTTTGAGTACCTGCGTAACAAAGGCATTGATCCCCTTACCTACAAGGGAAACATTGAGGCCGGCGTAATGCTCCTCGGTGAAAACCTAACCCGTTACGGTGATGAGGGGCTGGCGGTTATGGCATACAACTGCGGCCGCACCGGAGCAAAAAGGCTTTGGGATGCCGGTGTATATAGTACATCGTACTCAAGAGCTATTATGGAGCTATACGAAAAGTGGCTCGGAGTGCTGGAGGTACAGCAGTAATGGCTTATTATCACACCTGCCCGGATTGCGGCGCAAACCTCGATCCCGGCGAAAAATGCGATTGTCAAACAAATAAAATTTACATAACCAAGGAGGCTAACACCAATGTTAGAAATGAAAGTAACGATCACAGCTGCCACAGACCTTATGGCGGCGCTCAACAACATTGCTGCCGCACTTGACGGCAAAAACCCGCACACCGTTTGTAACCAGTTTGGTGCAGACAGTAAGCACATTGACAATGCGGGCACCATCAATATGGGCGTTGGCGGTAACACACAGCCCGCAACACCTACGGCACCGGTAAACCCTACCCCTGCACCGGTAGCGACACCCGCACCGGCACCTGGTGCACCTTTGAGTGCGACACCTGCCCAGACGGCAACCCCGATTGCCCCCACGGTCCCTGTTGCCGGGCTTGCCCCCGCCGCAGCACCTGCGGCTAATGTAGCACCGGCTCCCGCCGTTCCGACCTCTGCGCCGCAGTACACGCTTGATATGATTGCAACCGCAGGCTCGGCGCTTATTGATGCCGGAAAGATGGATCAGCTTATGCAGCTGCTCGGCAAGTTTGGTGTGGCAAGTCTTACAGAACTTGCACCCGAAAGCTACGGAGCCGTTGCAAACGAATTAAGAGCCCTGGGCGCAGCAATTTAAGGAGGGATAACAATGCCAACACCGGAAAAACACGCTCTGCTGTCGGCATCCTCCGCAGCCCGTTGGCTGCATTGCACCGCCGCCCCTCGCTTTGAGGAGCAATTCCCGGAAAACACATCGGAATATGCGGAGGAGGGCCGCCTGGCTCACGCTATTTGTGAACTGAAAGTTATTAAACACTTTACCTCGCAGATTAAACCACGCACTTATACCACGAGGCTAAAAAAGCTGAAAGAAAACCCACTTTACCAGGACGAGATGGACAAGACCACGGATCTGTACCTGGAGCACCTTACCGAAAGGGCTATGCAGTATAACGCAAAGCCGAATGTGGCCGCCGAGGTGCAGGTTGATTTTGCCGAATATGTACCAGAGGGCTTTGGCACCTGCGATTGCATTATGATCGGCGGTGATACCTTGAGCATTACCGACTATAAGCACGGTAAGGGCGTGCCCGTATCGGCCGAAAACAACCCGCAAATGCGGTTGTATGCCCTTGGTGCTCTGAAACGGTACAAGCCCGTTTATGGCGGCAGTATCAAAAAGGTTTGTATGACGATAGACCAGCCCCGCATCCAGACGGAGCCAAGCAGCGAAACCATAACCGTTGAGGATCTGCTTGCTTGGGGTGAAAGCATTAAACCTATTGCCGCAAAGGCTTATATGGGGCTTGGGGCATTTTGCCCCGGTGAGCATTGCCGCTTTTGCCGAGGCAAGGCGAAATGCAAAGCCCGTGCAGACCAAAACACCGCACTTGAGGAATTTAAGGACTGTGTACCGCAGAACGCTGAAAAGCCGCCCCTCTTTGGGCAGGGCGTGCTTACGGATGCCGAAATTGGCGATCTGCTTGTAAGAGGCCAGGAGCTTGTAAAGTGGTACAAGGACCTTGAGGAATATGCCCTCGGCACTATTCTCAAAGGCGGTACAATTCCCGGCTGGAAAGCCGTTGCAGGCAGGAGCAACCGCACCTTTACGGACACGGAGGCCGCCCTTAATGCTGCTGTTGCCGCCGGGTATGATAAATCACTCTTGTATGACCTCAAGCCCAAAACACTTACGGAGCTTGAGAAACTTATGGGCAAAACCGAATTTGCGGACAAGCTCGGCAGCTTTGTGGTAAAGCCCATTGGAAAGCCCACCCTTGCATTGCTTACGGATAAGCGGGAGGCTTACAACCCTGCCGCCGCAGACTTTGCCGGGATAACGGATGAATAATCAAATAACCGTGCTGGTGGAACACTGCACAATGCAGATAAACCTTGATCCGTTCTTTAACCGCACAACGCCGCTTGCCAAACAAAAAAAACTGCTTGGGTATGTATTCCAGGAGCCTTGGAGGAATGAGGAAACCATAAGCACCCTGGGTACATACCTACCGCAGAAACAAGCCGAGGCAAAAGAGGCTTGGGAGGCTGCAAGCAAACGGTACCAAGACGAATACATCAGCACACAATTCCGCTATGACCTTACCGCACAACAAAAGCGGACCGTGGGGGCAGCAAACCGCAAAATGCTGAAAGAGGTAAAGCGGTGTAAAACCAATTTTGAGCGTTGGGGCAAAATAATAGCCTGTTATGAAATGCTTAAAACCAAAAACCATTTTTAATGATTACAAGGAGGCAAACAACAATGTTTAACGAAAGTACCCCCCCCCCGTGGACTTGAGGAAATGAAAGCCCGCAGCCAGGCCAGCGATATGCTGGCAGATATGTTAGCCGAAATAATGCTTGAAAGCAATGCACCGGAGGAAATAAAGCTCGGCGTGCGTATCGTTCAGCAGGGCAAAAAGGTTAGCAAAGCTGCACACGAAATTATAGAGGCGTTTGCCGGTGATCCTGCCACTATTAAAGCAAGCGACACCGAAACCCTCAAACAGGTGCTTGAGTACCTCGGCTTGGTAGAGGTAGGGCTCAAGCAGTTTATGGAAACAACCAAGGCACCAAATGCAAACAATGCACCGAATGAAATTTAATGTAATAAAGGAGTTTAAGAATTATGTACCAGAACATTGCAACCAAGGTATTAACCGGCGAGGTTAGGCTTTCCTATGTCAACCTCACCACCCCCAGAGCACCCCAGCAGGGCGGTGAGCCCAAATACAGCGTTACGCTGCTTATCCCCAAAACCGATGCCGCAACCATTGCCGACATCAACGCCTCTATTAAGGCGGCGTATGAGGCCGGCGTAGCCAGCAAATGGGCGGGCAAGCACCCCACACCCAAGCAGATTGTGCACGATGGTGACGGGCTCCGTCCGTCCGGCTTGCCGTTTGGCGATGAGTGCAAAGGGCATTGGGTGCTGACCGCCAGCACCAAGAGCAAGCCGCAGGTTGTCGGCATTGACAACCTTGATTGTGAGCTTGCCCCCTCGGATATTTACAGCGGTATGTACGCCCGTGTAACTATTAACTTTTTCACCTATGATACAGCAGGCAGCAGGGGCGTGGGCTGCGGCCTCGGCAATGTGCTTAAAACCCGTGACGGTGAGGCTCTTGCCGGTGGTGCATCCGCAGCCAGCGACTTTGAGGGGCTCGGCCAGAGCTTTACTGCACAGCCGGCCGCTGTTCCCGGTTATCCGCAGGCACAGCCTGCTGCTCCGGCTTATCAGCCGCAGTACAACCCTGTTACACCCCAGCAGGCAGCACCGCAAGCATACGCTGCTCCGCAGCCCCAGGCGGCACCTGCACAGCCCCAGAGCCGCCCGGCGGTAAACCCGATTACAGGGCAGCCCTGGTAATATCACACCGAAAATTTACGAAAAGGAGGTAAAAGAGTATGGATCATTTAAGTATTGACCTTGAAACATTTTCAAGTGTGCCGATACAAAAAGCCGGTGCCCAAAAGTACATACAAAGCCCCGACTTTGAGATCCTCCTCTTTGCCTACTCCCTTAACGGTGCGGAGCCGGTGTGCTGTGATTTTGCCCAAGGCGAAACACTCCCCAAGTGGGTTGCCGAGGCGTTGCTTGATCCGCAGTGCTTAAAACACGCATACAATGCGCCCTTTGAGTGGGGCTGCCTGTCACGGTATATGGGCAGGCAGCTACCACCGGCGCAGTGGCGTTGCACAATGTTCCACGGCTTGTATGCAGGCTATACGGCGGGCTTGGATGCCACAGGCAGAGCGTTGGGCTTGCCGGAGGATAAACGCAAGCTGAATACCGGCAAAGCCCTTATACGCTATTTCTGTGTACCGTGTGCCCCATCAAAGGCAAACGGCGGCAGAACACGGAACTACCCACACCACGCACCGGAGCGTTGGGAGTTATTCAAAGAGTACAACCGCCAGGATGTTACAACCGAAATGGAAATTGAGCGCAGGCTTTCGGCGGTACCCATACCGGACTTTGTGCAAAAGGAATGGGAAACGGATCTTATTATAAACAGCCGAGGCGTTGCTATTGATATGGGGATGGTTGAGGGTGCCCTTGAACTTGGGGCAACGGTCCGCAACACCCTTACAACCGAGGCTGTGAAAATATCCGGGTTAAACAACCCAAACAGCGTAAAGCAGCTTGCATCTTGGCTTGAAAGCGAAACCGGCGAGGAAATAAACGGGCTCCGCAAGGACACCGTTGCCAAAATGCTTGCCCGTGATGATAACAGCCCGGAGGTACAGCGTATGCTTGAGATCCGGCAGGAGCTCGGCAAGACAAGCACCAAAAAGTATGATGCCATTGAGCAGGCCGTGTGCCAGGATGGGCGTGTGCGTGGGCTCTTACAATTTTACGGTGCCAACCGCACAGGCCGCTGGGCGGGGCGTTTGGTGCAGGTGCAAAACCTGCCCCGTACCTATACAGAGCCTTTGGAGCTTGCCCGTGACCTTGTAAAAGGGCGTAAGCTGGATGCCTTAAAGTGCATTTACGGCAGCGTGCCGGACACGCTCTCACAGCTGATACGCACCGCATTTATTGCCGCACCCGGTAATGTGCTGATTGATGCCGACTTTTCGGCCATCGAGGCCCGTGTTATTTCCTGGCTTGCCGGTGAGGAGTGGAGGCTTGAGGTTTTCCGCACCCACGGCAAAATATACGAGGCATCAGCCTCGCAGATGTTTGGTGTGCCCATTGACCTTATAAAAAAGGGCAACCCCGAATATGCCCTCCGGCAAAAAGGCAAGGTTGCAGAGCTTGCCCTCGGCTACCAAGGCAGCACCGGCGCACTTATCAATATGGGTGCACTTGATATGGGCATACCGGAGGAGGATCTGCCCGATATTGTGAGCCGTTGGCGTGATGCCAACAAGCGCATAAGGGATCTGTGGTACAAGGTGGATGCCGCCGCCGTGCAGGTTATCACCCAAGGCGGCAGCGTGGGCGTAAGCAGCATTATACTTGCCCACGAATGGGATGCAACACAAGGCACCGACTATATGACAATAACGCTGCCAAGTGGCAGAAAACTGTTTTACAACGCCCCGCAAATAGGCGTAAACCAATGGGGCAACCCCTCAATATCGTATATGGGTATGGACCAGACCACAAAGAAATGGAAACGCATCGAAACCTACGGCGGTAAGCTCGTGGAGAACTGTGTGCAAGCCATCGCCCGTGACTGTCTGGCGCAGGCTATTGAACACCTGGAGGCGGCAGGGCTGCCCGTTATATTCCACATACACGATGAGGTGGTAATTGATATAAGACCGTTTGCAGACAACGAGGCAATGCTTGCAAAAACGGTTGAAATAATGAGCCGCCCTGTTTCGTGGGCTCCGGGCTTGCCCCTTGGTGCCGATGGTTGGGTTGGTAAATTCTTTAAGAAAGATTAGGAGGCTCGGCTATGCAGTATATGGGAGGCAAAAGCCGCATAGCCCGCTACATAGCCGAAATTATAAATAACACCCTTAACGGGGGGGGGAGCGTTCAATGAGATACCAAGGCGGCAAGAGCCGTATAGCAACACCTTTGGCGCAGATCCTCAACGCTACGGGGGGGGGCTTGCTTTGTTAGCCTTTTCTGTGGTAGCTGCTCCGTTGAAAGCAAAGTTACCGGCTATGACCGCATTATACTGAATGACAAGCACAAGTATTTGATCGCTATGTTAAGAGGTGTGCAGGCGGGCTACGAATTGCCGGAAACGATAACAGAGGAACAGTACCAGACCATAAGAGCCAATAAAGATGCAGATCCGGTGCTCACAGGTTTTGTGGGCTTTGGGTGTAGCTTTGGCGGCAAATGGTTTGGAGGATATGCACGAAATAAGGGCGGCACAAATTATGCCGCACAAAGCAAGCGATCACTGCTTAAAGATATGGCAACGCTCGGCGGTGCCGAGATATTCTGCGGTGATTACAAACAAGTACCTATACCGCCGGGGGCGGTTGTATATGCGGATCCTCCGTATGACAATACCACCGGTTACAATAACGAGAAATTCAACAGCACAGAGTTTTGGCAGGCAATGCGTTTGCTTGCCGATACCGGGCACACCGTTTACATAAGTGAGCAGACTGCCCCGCCAGACTTTGTGTGCGTGTGGGAAAAGCCCTTTACCCGCACCCTCGACAGAAACAAGGGCAACCAATTCAAGGTAACAGAAAAGCTGTTTACCTATATTTCACCGATATGGAGGCGGTAAAAATGGCTTATCATATGGCCTCTGTAAGCTGGGGCAAGGACAGTTTGGCAATGCTCCTCCGGCTAATATACGAAAATAAACCACTTAACGAGGTTGTTTTCTTTGATACCGGGATGGAATTTCAAGCCATATACAATGTGCGCAACGCTGTCCTCGGCATGCTGAAAGTGAGAGGCATTACATACACCGAATTAAAACCGGCAAAACCGTTTTTATACACAATGCTTGATAAGCCGGTAAAAGGCAGAGATCGCAGAGGTTATGGATGGTGCGGTGGCTTATGCCGCTGGGGTACAACTGAAAAACTCAAAGCCCTTGACCGTTACGCAAAAAGCAAAAATGCAACTGTGTATATAGGAATTGCGGCAGATGAGCAACAAAGGCTTGAACGGTTGGAGTCTTACAAAATCGCACCGCTTGCAACACTTTGGAATATGACAGAGGCAGAGTGCCTCCAATATTGTTACGATCACCATTTTTACTGGTATGAGGACACCGACAGCGAGGCAGAAAAAATACGCCTTTATGATGTTTTGGATCGTGTTTCCTGCTGGTGCTGTTGTAATAAAAACCTCAAGGAATTGCAGAACATATACAACTTTTTGCCCGAATATTGGCAAAGGCTGCGTTATCTGCAATTTGTGCTTGAGCGACCGATGAAAGGCTACTACAAAGGACAGCCAAGGGGCGTGTTTGAGCTTGAGGATCGTTTTTCTAAGGAGGCAAACAATGATACCTTTTCCAAATAAAAAATACAGCGTTATATACGCAGATCCGCCGTGGAGCTACCAGGACAAGCGATGCAACGGCAACGCTGCCGACCACTACCCCACAATGCATATTGAGGATATATGCAGCCTGCCGGTGCAGGATCTGGCGGCTGATAACTGCGTGCTTTTCCTTTGGGCAACCTACCCTATGCTCAAAGAGGCATTAAAAGTAATTGAGGCGTGGGGCTTTAAGTATAAAAGCATCGGCTTTCAGTGGGTAAAGCAAAACCGCAGTGGCAACGGTTACTTTTTCGGCCTTGGGCGTTGGACCAGGGGCAACACAGAGCCGTGCCTTATAGCCGTTAAGGGTAAGCCCCACAGGGCAAGCAACAGCGTAAGCCAACTTATTTTTGCACCGCTGCGTGCCCATTCCCAAAAGCCGGATATTACACGAGATAAGATCCGAGAGCT
>CAKSFP010000024.1 GCA_934454585.1 uncultured Clostridia bacterium | reverse complement strand
ACGAATTTTCGCCCGAGGCAGATGTCAGCGCAGACCAGTTTGTCACGCTTGTGCTCCGACTTCTCGGTTACACGGACTCGACGCCTGAGAATGCGTTTGAGACGGCGCAAAGCCTTGGTCTTGTCAGTGCGGACGATGTGAAAGAATATAAGGCAAGCGGAAAATTTATTCGTGACGATATGGTTAAGGTTGTTTACGAGGCACTCTCCGTAAAGACAAAACAGGGCGGAAAGCTTGCGGAAAACCTTAATGTCAAGGGAGTTATCACGGACAAAGAGTTGGAGAGCATTTTGGGAAAGTAAGATGATTTGTGCGATGTGTTAATTCGCGTGGGGGCGATGAGGTCATCGCCCCCTACCGCCTTGTTGATGATTCACTCGGTAAAATGTAATATTGTGGCTTATTTAATCCAAACTCGACAAAAAACATGCCAAACTTGACATTACTATTGCTTTCCCATTCAACATAGTTTACCCTGAGAACAGAGATTAATTTGTGTCAATCATCACGCTATTTGTGTTAATCATCACAAGGGGGTTGACAGTTTACCGACAAATGTTAAAATTAATTCTCAAACACGAGAAAAAGAAAAGGAGATTTATCTATGAACCATTATTTCAGGAAAACCGCCGCATTTGCTCTAACGGGCGCAATGTTGGCAAGCTCAATCCCCCTGTTGTCATTTGCCGAGGAAGATATCCCCGAGGTGGATGACCTTCCGGCAATCGTAGAGCCGGGCGAAACAAATACCGATGTAAAACCCGAATCCGACGAAACAAAAACCACTGACGACAATGGTGAAAATAAATCCGAAAGCAATTACACATCGTTGCTGACGAACTCCGACAGAAAAGAGGATGTAACAGTGCTTGAAAAATTCGTTAAAAACTTGAACGATGCATCCGAAAGCACATATGAGTTGGAGATTATAACAAGAAATACAAAGCATTATAAAATTGTCGATATTGAAGACAAGACGAATATTACTGACATAGTCAAATTTGTAAATGCGGTTTTGGGAGTTATCAAAAATGATTCTCAAACGAAACTTTACAGCGGTAGCACAAAAGACAATCCGCGCACGACAGAGTGTCTGTGCATGGACGGTATAGGCGGTGACGGCTGGGGTGTAATAGATTTTCGCAATAATTATATAGAGATTCTCGGCAGTGTATTTTACACCGAGACTCCGTCACAAATAATGAACGAAATTGCGAACTTGTCAAATAAATACTTGCCGGGTCGTGAAACCGTCTCGGAAACAAGGGCAAAATTGCAGCCGAAATATCTGCAAACCGTAGATTTGGATAATCAGACCATGTATTCGAGTTCCGGCAGTAAGCTTGCGTTTGACCTTATGGACAAAGTAACTTGCAATATAGTCAATGACAAGAGTTTTTATGATTCGCTGTTTGATACCGTGGCTAAGAGCGGAGAAACAATCAAATGCACAATCGAAATGTATTGGCAGGGCTCCCCGCTTGCGATACTCACTTTAGAGGGCAGTAGGGGTACTCAAAGGCTTTGGTCGCGCCCATCGACTCAGGGACAGGGAAACACGCTTGAATTTGATGAACCTCGGTATATTAAGGACAACAAACTTGTGTCTGACAGGGTTGGCGCAAACGGTGCGAGCGGTCAGTTTGTTTTCACGGGCAAGGCAACGGCAAATGACCTTAAGGTTCAGTATTTTCCACAGGAAGATTTGAAACCTTCGGATGCGGTTAGCCTTACCGATTGCAATTACACTCAGACCGAATACGGAAAAGAGAGTATGAAGAAATTCGGCGGTGGACTTTGCGATGTCCTTGGATTTACCGCAGCAGAGGCTGCAGAAATAACCGGGAAAAACAAAGAAGAAAAAGACGATGTTGACCCGAATTTTGGACCCAAGGAAAAGCCGTCAGATAATAAGGATAAAAAACAAGGCGACAGTAAAAATGAAAAGTACGCCGAATCCCTCAACAGCATAGGACTCCTGCGCGGCACGGAAAAGGGATATGAACTTGAAAAGACATTCACACGCGAGGAGAGCGTGACGATTCTTGTGCGTCTGCTCGGCGACGAGGCAAAACTCAATGCGGCGGACTATCAGCCTGTGTTCAAGGATGTGCCGTCGGACAGATGGTCATATGCCTACACTATGTATTGCCATGACAACGGAATCACGAAGGGCACTGCGGCGGATGAATTTTCGCCCGAGGCGGATGTCAGCGCAGACCAGTTTGTCACGCTTGTGCTCCGACTTCTCGGTTACACGGACGCAACGCCCGAGAATGCGTTTGAGACGGCGCAAAGCCTTGGTCTTGTCAGCGCGGACGATGTGAAAGAATATAAGGCAAGCGGAAAATTTATTCGTGACGATATGGTTAAGGTTGTTTACGAGGCACTCTCCGTAAAGACAAAACAGGGCGGAAAGCTTGCGGAAAACCTTAATGTCAAGGGAGTTATCACGGACAAAGAGTTGGAAAACATTTTGGGAAAGTAAGATGATTTCTGAGGTGTGTTATGCGTAAATACGGAATATTTTCAATTTTTATCATTGTAATTATCGGGTTAGTCGTTTTGTTTCATGTTCACACTGTAATGCTTGAAGCGATTGTGACTGACAGTACATTATCAACCGAAAATGTTAAAGTGAGCATAGGCTACAGCAATATAGGCAAAATTATTCATAAGCCAAACAACATTTCAATATATAAAAAAGATGACAGTGTGAAAATATCTTTGAAAAAATGGAATTCTTTGAAGATAGATGATAATTTGTATATGATATCCGTACTTCTTTATGATGCGGATAACTATTGGAATACTGCCACCGTGTTTTGCAGCGGAGATTTTGAACGGTTGGTTATTTTGCGAAATACCGCCATTACAAACCAAAACGGGGACAACATTGGTGAATACACGGTATTATATACGGACGATGATTTTTTGCACAAGGTTAAGGAGCATTTGCCGGACGCAGAGCTTGAAAAGTATTTTAATAGATAATTGATTTACAGTAATTGCATGAAACAATCAGATTACAAGATAATTACATTTATGCTAAATTGATGAAATATTCCAAAAATTCATGTAAAATAGAGACAAATGGCGGCGATTTGTCGCTGCCCTTTGTCTATCATAATTTTTGAAGGGAGAATTTATTATGAACCATTATTTCAGGAAAACCGCCGCATTTGCTCTAACAGGCGCAATGTTGGCAAGCTCAATCCCCCTGTTGTCATTTGCCGAGGAAGATATCCCCGAGGTGGATGACCTCCCGGCAATTGCCGAAAGTGTTGAAAATAATACGGACGAAATAAAAACTGCAACAGAAGAAAATAATGCAAACGAGACTGAATCACCGGCGGAAAAAAGCGGAAAATCTGAACCAAAGGTACAGCTGGATTCTATTGATAAATTGACGGCAATAGATAAAATTGATTTTACATTCACTGTTTCCGATAGTTTTGCCGGAGAAATTACCGAGCGAGTTGCCGATACCGGTGAAGAGGTTAAAGGCACTCTGAATCATTATATTCGCGGAACTGCACAGTATCAGTATTATATATTAACTCTCAGCGGTGCAAAAGGGCAAGTCTCGCTTTGGAGAGTTGATTACGGTTCATTACAGAATACAAATCACTATACCAATGAACCCATGTATTTTTATCAAAGTTTCAGAGTTGAGGACAATCAGCTTGTAAGATATGACCCGAATGAATATACGGAATACAAGAATGATTTCTATGTACAGGTTAAGGCAAGCGGTGACAACATAAACGAGGTTTCGTTTAATTATAAGCCGTATTCGCAAACCAAAAATCTCAATGAAAGAATGAAAGGCGCGCAATTGTGCGAAAATGTCGATTACACGGCTTTTTCAACAGACGAAATATCACTTAAAGATAAATTTGAAGAAAAAGACAAAGAAAAAATCATAAAAGAGGAAATTGAAAGAAACAGGGGGTATGATGTTACGGAGCAAGACCCGGAAAGGTATGTAACCGTTGTGAAAGGGGAACGCAATGACGGACGGATGCTCGGATACAGCATTAATTTTATTGCGGAAATTCCCTTTGAAAACAAAAATTCCGATTATTCGTATTTGGGAAATAATCTGAAATTGGCCCTGATAGGTCTTGAGAACACTTTGGATGGTAAGGTATACAGAAACGATGTGATGGTCAGACTTGCCGGTGACAAGGGGTGCTTGTGGTTCAAAGTCGGTGATGGTGAGTTTGGGAAAAATGATGACGGTACACAATTTGTTAAGAGTGAATACAATTCACTTATATCTTTTGACGGATATCAGAGAGTGTACAACACTATCAATCACAAGTCATTGAATGTTGAACTTACATTCTCAGGAGAGAACATGGAACTTGACAAAGCCGTGTTGGTTGACGGCAGTTACAAATATTCTTTTAATGCGGATCAAATAAAATATATCGGCGGAGGTAAATCGACATATGAAAAGCTTTGGTAAATTAATTGCGGCGTCAATGGCGGCGGTAACAGTATTTTCGACAACCGCTTTTGCGGCGGACAACACAAAATATGCCGACACGCTCGGCAGTCTCGGACTCCTGCGCGGCACGGAAAAGGGATATGAACTTGAAAAGACATTCACACGCGAGGAGAGCGTGACGATTCTTGTGCGTCTGCTCGGCGACGAGGCAAAACTCAATGCGGCGGACTATCAGCCTGTGTTCAAGGATGTGCCGTCGGACAGATGGTCATATGCCTACACCATGTATTGCCATGACAACGGAATCACGAAGGGCACTGCGGCGGACGAATTTTCGCCCGAGGCAGATGTCAGCGCAGACCAGTTTGTCACGCTTGTGCTCCGACTTCTCGGTTACACGGACGCAACGCCCGAAAATGCGTTTGAATATGCAAACGCCGTGGGTATGCTCAATTCCGCTGTGGCGGCAGATTACAAGAGTGCAAAGTCGTTTTTGAGGGATGACATGGTGTATGTGGTGTACAGGGCACTTATGACTAACACCAAGGACGGAGATATCCTCGCAAAGGCGCTCAATCAAAAGGGAATCATATCCGATAAGGATTTGAAACAGTTTGATCTGTATGGAAATATAAGCGATATAAATGAACTTATTGACGGATTGATGGAGTAGCAGGCGGAACGACACAGGTTGTTCCCTAGTCAAGTATTAATTTGCTCGGGCGACCCTGCGTGGTCGCCCGCCGAATTACAAACAAGACATTCGATCGGGAAGTATTCTGTTCGTAAAAATCTACCGCTTTTAATCACATCAATCCTTATTGACATATATATAAACACATGGTATAATTATAACAACAAAAAGGTATAATTAAAGTATAATGTTTATATAAGGAGCTGATTTTATGAATATCAGACCGTCAGCAGCAATCAGAAACAATTACAATGATATTTCAAACTACTGCAAAGAAACAGGTGAACCCGTGTATCTTACGAAAAACGGCGAAGGTGATTTGGTGGTTATGGATATTGAAGCCTTTTCAAGACGAGAAAAGATGCTTAAATTAAGAGAAGAACTCATTGCCGCAGAGGAAGAAAGACTAATGGGCAAAAAAGGGTATTCGATTGATGAACTCGACAAAATGCTTGGCGATGCAGCGTCAGAGGTCAGCAATGTCAGATAAGAAGTATAATGTTATAGTTTCGGACAAGGCTGCATCAATGCTTGTAAATCATGTCAGGTTTTTAGCGAATGTTTCACCTGAAGCCGCCAAAAGGATGCATAAGGAAATTATCACCGAAATAAGAGCTTTGAAATTTATGCCTGAAAGTTATCCGTGGCTTAGCTGTGATGAAGTTCCCGCAAACAAATACAGAAAAAAACTTGCAGCAAAAAGGTATCTTTTAATCTATCAAATTAAGGATAACACAGTTTATGTCGATTATGTTTTGGATTGCAGACAAGACTATAAATGGTTGTTATAAATCAAGCAAATAAAGGAGAGCAACTAAGCGTAACAGCTTAGTTGCTCTCCTTTTTGTGAAGACGGTTAAATTTGCAAACTATGTCCCGCTTGCCTAGGCATAACCTGTGATTTTGCCGTTTTTCTCTGCGGCAATGTAGTGGTATTTGCGCGTTATCTGCTCTATTCTGCCGAAAAATTCGTTGTGCGACGGGGTTTCGTATTCGTATGTAATGGCGGTGTTCTTTACATAATAGTCATAGATTTTAAGCAACGAATCCGTGTCGTCCGTTGTCACGGCGCGGATTTTTATTTCGTCTTTCATTATGGGTCATCTCCAGGTTTTTTGCACTTTTTATTAATGTCTTTAGACTGTTGAGGACGCAAAGCGTGTGAAACAAAAAACCACCCGCTTTGCGGGTGGGGAACAAAAGGTTATACCAAAAAACTCACCTTTCTGTTACAATAAAGTTGTTCAAGCTTATTGTAAAGAAAAGAAAGGTGAGTAAAATGGCCAATAAAACGAATAGCTTATCAAGTACAACATGGATGTGCAAGTATCATATAGTATTTATACCAAAGTATCGAAGAAAGGCAATATATGGACAATATCGAGAAAGTCTACAAGAAATAATACGAACATTGTGTAGGTATAGCAGGGGCGCAAGGCAATGCGTATTTTATATGAATATCTTGCGGAGCACGAGAGTGCGGATAAGATTGTGCGCATACAGAAATATTGCAATAGAATGGTGCAGAGATAATAACTTAATCAATGATAGAGAGGATTTGATAATGGAAAGAGTATGTAAATTTTTGAAAGATGCAAAAACTTATTATTTGGCAACGGTTGACGGCGATAAACCGAAGGTTCGTCCTTTCGGAACGGTTCATATTTTTGAAGGGAAGCTCTATATTCAGACTGGTAAGAAAAAAGCTGTGTCGGAGCAGATAAAGAAAAATCCTAATGTTGAGATTTGTGCAATGAACGGCGGGGACTGGATCAGAGTGTCGGGCGAGCTTATTGAGGACGACCGCAGAGAGGCAAGAGTTTCAATGCTTGAAGCATATCCGGAACTTAAAGCTCTTTATAGTCCCGATGACGGAAACACGCAGGTGTTCTATTTCAAGAATGCAAAAGCAGTATTTTCATCATTTACAAAGCCGGAGGAAACGGTGGAGTTTTAATTAAACAGGTTAATTATACTAATGGGCAGAAAGCCGGAATTGGCTATCTGCCCATTAAAATAATACTTGCTGCTCAGTCGCTGTTCAAATTAATCCAACTGCCTTTCAAAGATGATTCGAGTAAATAATCTAGAATTATTTGACAGTCCATACCATCCGAAACAGTCGGCAGATATTTACATTCTTTACCAGATACCATATCTACAAACATTTGCTCCTGAGTAATGTTATAATTGTTAGGAACGGTAATTTTATGCATTCCATGACTTTCAACATCAACATCACCTATACATATGTTCAATTCGTTAGGGTTGTTAAGGTTAAAAGATAAAACCCCCTCAGTTCCAAAAATATCATACTTTATCGTATTATCATGCCCTATTGCGCATCTTGTGATATTAAACATACCGTGTGCTCCACAATCAAAGTCAGCCATAAAATGGCAATAATCATCAGTCTCTACATTTCCGAGCTCATCACTGTCAAGTTTTTTTCGCTGTTTAACGACTATGCCAGTTTTAGCACACACCCGAGTCATATTTCCTACAAGAAATTGCGCCATATCTATAAGATGAACACCAAGATCACCCAAAACACCCGTACCAGCATACTCTTTAACAAAACGCCAATCAAGACGCCTTCCAGGCATAAAGGCACTAGATTTTAGATATTCTACATTTACACTAAGAATGTCTCCTAATAATCCACGATTCAAAATTTCTTTCGCATAACGAACAGCCGGTTTAAAGCGATATGAAAAGCACATCATATTTAAAACATTATTTTCATACAATGCTTTTTCGAGTTTTTTTGCCTCAGCAACATTTATTGAGAGCGGTTTTTCTACATTTATTGGCTTTCCTACCTTCACAGCCTCAATCGCCATTGGCACATGTAGATAATTAGGAGTACAGATTTCAACTGCATCAACCTCATCACACAGTATAAGATCCATATAATTTTCAAAGCGTCTATCTTGAGGTATACTAAGCTTGTCACCTACCGAGTTGAGTTTTTCTGTATCAATGTCGCATATGGCAGTAACAACCCCACCGTTTGACTCGTTAATACCCGGAATATGTGCACCACAGGCAATTCCGCCAACACCAATTATTCCTATTTTAACCATTTTCGCATCTCCTTTTTAATTTGCATAAAGATTTTTGTGAGTTCTCACACTGTCCTCCTGACCGGCAAATTTATCGCCAACATTTTCAAGAGCATCATAATGACCCAGAGTCGGTATGGGACCGTCTGACGGTTTTGCCCATTCAACAGCGTTTCTGAGAATTAGAGTTATATCCTCGCGGTAGAAGGTTGGGTATTCCTCATGTCCAGGTCGAAAATAGAAAATTTTGTCCAAACCACATTTATAGCAACAGCCACTTCTAAATACCTCACTGCCACTAAACCAGCTTATGAAAACAAGCTCATCAGGTGTTGGAACTTCAAATCGTTCACCATATGTCTCCTCCTGTGCCAATTCTATGTATTCAGGCAAATTTCTCGCAATCGGATGTGCAGGCTCAATAACCCAAATGCGTTCCTTTTCATCATTTTCTCGCCATTTACTTCGGCAACATGTACCCATAAGTTTGACAAATGGTTTCGACAAATGACCGGAGTGCAAAACAATAAGCCCCATACCGGAAAGTACTCTTTGACGAACTTTCTCAGCGATTTCATCCGGTACCTTGTCATGAGCGCAGTGACCCCACCATATAAGCACATCTGTGTTGTTAAGCACATTATCAGCAAGACCACATTCAGGCATATCCAGTGTAGCAGTTGTTATGTTGTACTCATTATCATGTCCAAGCATCTCAGCAATAGCACCATGTATACCATTCGGATACACTTTTGCAATGCGCTCATCAATTTTTTCATGAATATACTCATTCCACACACACATTTAAATTTGGCATAAATTTAATACCTCACTTTCATATAATCACACTTTTGGTTATTGTAACGCAATTCACTCTGTTTTTCAATGTATTTTTAAATACAAAAATTGTACTTTTCGATTCTAAATACATTGACAAGAAACAATGATTATATTATAATTACAGAGGGCTGTAAATAATAACTCCTTCATAAATTTTCAAATCCTTTACATAACAAATTTTAATCAGGGTGAATAATTACGCATAAATCGTATTAAATCAAGTTTTTCGAATTACCTTGCGGAATAACAAATAAAAGGGGGATATCCAATATGAAATGTTTTGAAATGGACTATGGTTATAGTGGAGAGTATCTGCTTGATAAAATTTTTGCAATGAATCAACATTGGGATAACGAACTTATAATTAATATGCAATCACCTCGCTTGACTTCTGCGTTTCTTTACGCAAGCGGATGTAATTTAGAATATACTTAGAATGATAAAAAACTTTTTGAAAAAAAGGTGAAATTGTCTATATACCGCAAGAAAGCACATATAAAACCAAATTTATTGACACAGAAAGTGGCATAACGAATACAATACTCCTTGAATTTATTTCTACGCTACCAAATGGTGAACCATTTGTTTTTTTCTCAGAGCCAACCATATTAAATGCAAATACAGAAAGACTTTTAGAATATTTTGTAGAAATGACAAAACTATTTAAGACCCCTGTACCATCACCTGCATTAAAGAAATCCGTTCTTTATCATATCATTTCTGAAATTGGATTTGAAGGAAAAAAACTCGAATTGTTTACAAACGAATTTGCTCCAATAGCAGAAGGAATTCTATATATGGAAAATGATATTGAGCAAGGGAAAAGCATACAGGAGATTGCCGAATTATGTTATGTGAGTGCAGGTTATTTCAGAAAACTCTTCAAGAAATACTCTGGAATGTCACCAATTGAATATCAAACACATATAAAAATTAAAAATGCAAAACGTTTGCTTCAAACACACACAATGAGAATTGCAGAAATATCAGACACTTTGGGCTTTTTTGACCCAGCATATTTCTGTAAATTTTTTAAAAAGCATACTGGTGATTCACCAAAAGAATACGCTAAGAAACACCGTAACATGGGCTTATAGCCCTAGAGCAAACCACTCGTTGGACGGGTGGTTATGATTTTCTTTTATCTTACCATAACATCGCGCATAATTCAACAAAAAAATCAGGTGCTGCGCGTTTTCACGCGCGGCACCCGATCGGATATTTGGATGATTATTTTACAACAACTATCTCCTGTACAACATCCTTGTATACTCTTACAAATACTCTCTGCGGATCTGACTCGTCATACTTCTGGATATCGCCTGCGTCACCCACAGTCACCTGCTTAGCCGATTTTGTTGTGTCAACAACATAAATCTTTGCGTCGCCGATGGTGTAGTTCTGCACTGCGCTGTCGTTCACCTGCAGATTGAAGCTGCCGGAGAATTTCTTGGTTACCTTACCGTACGCCGTGCTCATGTTGTCGGAGTGAGCCACGCTCTTTTCTGTTTCTTTCTCGCTGATGTCATAGAGCAGGGTTATGCCGTCAATGTCGCCTGCGGCATTTGTCTTGTACTGGATAATATCGCCCTGTTCAAGACTCTTTTTGCCCTCGCCGCTGCCCTTTACGAGTATGCCGGATTCCTTGGTGTTGATTGTGATTGCCTTGCCGTCCCGGAATGCATACAGCTTTTCGATATCTGCGCCGTCTGCGTCTCTGGTCCTGGTGATCTTGTCAACAACCGCGATGGAGCTCTCCTCGTTTGCTTCACCTGTGGAACTTGTAACGACGATTGCCTTTGCGTTGTAATCCTCTGTTACATTGAACACGAGAACATCGTATTTGTCATCGTTTACAAAGAACGATTTGTTTCTGATTGAGTAATCGTCCGTGTCGTCAGCGTCTGCCGGGATGTCAAAGATAACCGTGCTGTCGGTTACATTCACGCTCATGGAACTGCCGACCAGTTTGGACGATACCGATTTGTAAACCACATCATTCTCCTGCATATTGAGCAGGAATTTATTCTCATTAATGGCTGCAGACTTGGTATAGGTGTTCACCTTGTACACCTCATCGTTTGAGTTCTTCTCAAATGTGATGAGCTGACCGGCTGCATTTTCCCTATCGCCTTTGATTGCGGCAAGAGCCTGATCGGGTGTGAGGTTGTTTGTATCGTTGACTTTGAGCTTATTGCCGGAGTTTAAGATAACCGTCTTGCCCTCTTTGGTGAAGAGTTTGAAGTTGAGCACTTTGTCTATGCCTGTGGACATATCTATGTCTGCCAGGTAAGCAAAGTTGGAGCTTACTGTCTCCTCGGTGTTTACAGCCGCAATCTTGTCCTCGGCGTCGAGGTAGAATGTGCCTTCGTCCTCAAGTTTGATCGAGTTGGGGTAGTTGGGAGCCACTTTGTAGCCCTTGCCGTCGATGAATACTTTCTCGTCGTCCGTCTCGGTAACCTTGCCCGTTACAGACTCTGTGGAAACCTCACCATAGATGAGTTCCTCGTCGCGGCTCATTGCAACGGTTATTACATTCCATTCCTTGAGGTCCTTCAATTCTATATCGAGGCTGCCCTTTGTAAGGCTGAATGTGAGGTCGTCATCCTCGGGATCAAGCACGAGGGTTTTCTGACCGTATTTATCCACAATTTTGTGGGTGGATTCGATTACTTCTTCTACAACATAGTTCTTTGTTTCATTTACAAACACGATATTGTAGATCCCGTTGCCGGTGGTATCAAGCAGGGAGATACTGCCGGAGTTGATCTCCTTAAAGTCATCAAACGAGCCTGACTTGCCGTTGTAGAGCACTTTTGCGTCCGTGCTTACGGTTGCTTTGGAGGTCTTTTTGTCAGAGTCCTTGTCCTTCCAGTAGTTGAGTACCTTTGACGACTCTGTGTTTTCTATAGAATCGATATTGTCGCTCGTAATGGTTATAGAGGAGTTTTTGCCCTCGATCGGTCTTGCGAGCAGGAGAGTATCGTTCTTGGTTTTGCTGTCCTCATAGATATATGCGTCCACATAGAATCCGAGGATGGTTCTCACATCGGCATCACCGATTTTGTATATCTTGCCATCTATCTGGATTTCGTCTTTTTCAAGACTTGCTGTGCCGTCCACGGACGATGAACCTACAGCGGTAACATTGCCCTCTACCAGAGTTACATCGAGGTAATCCTTAAGCAGAGTTTTGTCAACCACTTCGTATTTTACATCACTGCCGTAGCCTGTCTGCTCCATGAGGTTGATTGTGAGGGCATTAAACGCCATCTGCGCCACATCGCCTCTGGATATGAGCTGGTTTGCGGTAGCCGCAACATTCTTTGTAAGACCGATGTTCGATGCGGTTACTATATATCCCGAGGGATAGCCGCCTTTTGCGATTGCCTGCGGCTCATAGCCGAGTGCTCTTACCATTATTGCAACTGCCTCGGAGAACTTTATCTGCTCGTCCGGGCGGAATGTGCCCACATCATCACCGATTATCATGCCCTGGTCTGTGGCAACATTGATAAAGCCGTTCGCCCAGTGGTTGGCTACAACATCGGGATATTTTGTAGCCTGGCTGGAGTTTTCCGCAACATTCAAAAGTCCCATAAGCGCTACGCCCACTTTTGTAACCTCGGAACGGATTATTGAGTCGTTGGGTCTGAAATTGCCGGTGTTTGCGTCGCCGACCATTATTTTGAGTGCGCCGAGCACATCTGCCGCTTCCTCAAACTTTGTGCCCTGTGCATCGGATGGCACCGATGCAAACACTGTGGAGGCAGCAATCGAAGCTGTCATAGATAATGCAACTACGGATGAGATAAGTTTCTTGAACTTAAACATTAAAAAATCCTCCTCGTTTTTTCAGATACAATGTATCTGTGCATTTGTATTTGGTTTACATAACCTTGAAAATTAAAATCGCCCATAAACCCCACAAACAAAATGTTTTATAATGTTCAATTTTGATTTTTCTTGGTTTATGTCAACCTTCGTGTATATAATAGCGTATATCTGCGAGGATATCAAGTATCAAATTATGGAAAGATAGGAAATTGCCTGTTAATTAGCAATGGGCAAGTTTGCCCGGGCGACCACACAGGGTCGTCCCTGCGGTAAATCAAGGTTTGTGCGGTAGGGGCGATGACCCTATCGCCCCGCAAAATAATCCTCAGAAAATTGTCCGCAGATTAAATATTCTTGGAATAAACACTTCTATATTCATGCGGCGTCATGCCTGTGCTCTGCTTGAAATATGACGAAAAGTGCGTGTTGCTGCAAAATCCGCACCTGAGGGCAATCTCATACAGACACAAATCCGAGCCGAGCAGAAGTTTCTTTGCCTCGGTCAGTCTGCGCATGAGCAGATATTTGTGCAGACTCTGTCCGGTGTACTCTATGAACAGCCTGTTCAAATGGTGCTTGTGATAGCCTATCGGTTCGGCAATTTGCTCGTTTGTAATCTGCTTTGCAAAGTTTTTGTTTATGTACTCCATCGCCGCACTGACCGCCTTTGACGAATGGTGCGTAGGCAGTGCATTCTCCCGTGCCATGTCCGTAAGCATATTTTTAAGCAGACTCGATGCCTTTTCACGGAAATATATCCGCTGCAGCTTGAATTCGGATAGGATTTCCTCGAGTACCGGCAGATATTCGCGTGCGTTTTCTATACAGATGTGCGAATTTATAAATCCTTTTTCAATATTTATGTTTCCCTTTTTGCTGCCGTCAGCTATGCTTGAATCCGTCGGAACGAGCGCAAATTCCTTTGTCTGGGCGCAGTTGCGCTGCGTCATGTCAAAATTCAGCGAGATGATGACCACCCTGCCGGCTGATATTTTGTATATGCTTTTTTCACGGCAGAAAAAGAGCGAATCCGTGTTTAGGTCATATCTTTTGCCGTCGGTTTCTATCTGTGCGCAGCCGTCCGTTATATAGAATATCCGACAGTCTCTCACATAGACCTGCACCCCGGGTGAGGAATAGTTCATCCGTTGTGCAAAGCGGATGTGGGGGTTTATGCGGTTTAGTTCCACTGATATCATCTCCGATATATCAAATGTTTGTTTTGTTAAACATCTTGTTGTTTTTATGTGTTTATATTACCACAGCCGTGTGATAAAATCAAGTCATATTGGGGTGATTATTATGAAATTTACTGTCGGGCTTGCGGCGACAGACACCAAATTTGTCAATTGCATCTTAGAAAACAAAGAACATATATATGAGGTATATTTCTCATGGGGCGATTTTGCCAACGGGCGCAATGCTCAGTCGGCGTCGGCAGAGTTTGCACCATGGGAGATTGCCGACATTCAGCGGAGTAATCTCAAAAAACTGTCCGAAAACGGCATCGCACTCAATATGCTTTTCAATGCAAATTGCTACGGCAGCGACAGCCAATCGCGCGCATTTTTTGATAAAATCGGAACGGCGGTTGACTATGTTGCGGTCAATTACGGACTTGCCTCAGTGACCACAACTTCGCCGCTCATTGCAAAATTTATAAAAAACAACTTTGATCGGCTCGATGTACGCGCGTCCGTCAATATGGAGATAGGCACGGTACAGGGTATGAGATACTTGGAGAAATATTTTGACAGCTATTACATTAAACGCGAGTTGAACCGAAATATATCTGATATCAGAGTATTGCATGAATGGGCGGCGACAAACGGCAAAAAGCTTTTTATGCTTGCAAACAGCGGATGTCTGAACTATTGCTCGGCACATATTTTTCATGACAACCTTGTGGCGCATGAAAGTGAGATTGCAAAGATGGACAACGCATACAACTTCACGGGGATGTGTCACGAGTTTTTGAGTGATGAATCGCATTATGATTCGCTCATAAACGACACCAATTTTGTTTTGCCCGAGGACATACATTTGTACGAACCTTATGTTGAGGCGGCAAAGCTTGCAACCAGGGTGCACCGTCACCCGGAACTTGTGCTGCGCAGTTATGTGCGCGGCAAGTACAGCGGCGATGTGCTGCGTCTGCTTGAGCCGGAGCACAGCATATATCCCTATGTCGTGGAGAACGGCAAACCGCTCAGGTTGGTAAGGATAGACGAGAAAACATTGGAATATTAATGGTGACGATATATCACACAGCATACGCACCTTGCTTTTGGGAAGTTTGAATTTCGCTCGGAGGTATATATTTTGTTTTGGCTCAAAGAACTTGTGCAGTCTGTGTATGTATTTTTTATTCTTGCCGACTCGGACAGCAGTGCGGTGGCGCTGAACTCGTCGTCTTAGAATAAAAAACACATACACATCCGCCGGCGAAATGCTATCGGTTTTCAAAGTATAATATACACCCCTCGCTTTTGCGAAATTTGTGCATCGGCTGACTGAAATAAAACAAATAAACGAAAGGTATGTGATAAAATGCTTACAAGCAAGATGATTAAAGAGGCGGCGCTCACCGCCGGAGCGGACAAATGCGGCATAGCGCCCATGTCACGCTTTGACGGTGCGCCGGATGAGATGAATCCGCAGTTTTTGTTCCCCGAGGCAAAGAGCTGCATAGGTTTTGTCTTTAGGATACCGCGCGGAGTACAGCGCGGCATTGAGGAGGGAACTCAGTTCTTTCAGTACCCATCCATGGCATACGGCGGCATAAACGAAATCTTTGCGCCGGCGGTTTTGTATCAGGTGGGCAAGGTGATAGAGGACGAGGGTTACGAAGCTTTTGTTTACAGAAACACAGGCGCGCGAGGAGTTGTGTCCGATATGGACGGCAGTCCCGGCAACACCCTCTCGCCTGAGGAGCAGATAGAAGTCAACGAGAATGCAAAGGCCGCAACAGCGCACCACAGGAGCGTGCAGTTTACCAGACCCACTCGTGACGGTAATGTGGCGCCCGATTTGCAGTTTCAGTTCAGAATTGCCGCGGTTGCGTGCGGTTTGGGTGAGATAGGCTGGAGCAAAATGCTGCTCACGCCGGAGTTCGGACCTTTGCAGAGGGTGGCGTTCATCTTTACCGACGCCGAGCTTGAATATGACGAGATGTATTCCGGCAAGCCGCTCTGCCGCCGCTGCGGTGCGTGCGTGCGGGAATGTCCCGGTTCATGCATACCGCCGATAAAAGACGGCGCAAAAGTGACGGTCGATCTCGACGGCAAAATCCTTGAGTGGGGCGACATTGATATGTGGCGTTGCTATGCGTTCTATACCCATGCCGGCAGATATTACAATCCATTTGTACCCAAGGAAGTGTGGGATGCCAACGAAAACGGCGATCTCAATCTCATGGAGGGTGTGACAAAGGTTGCGGACGAGCACGAGATAATGAGGGTGTACGGCGCTTTGCAAAAATACTTCCCCAGCTGGGTCGGTTATAACATGGCAAAGTGCGGCGGATGCATAAGGGCATGTGTGTCGGTGCTTGAGAAAAAAGGCGGATGCATGGAGGGGCGGTTCAAAGAGCCGCTGCGTACAAAAAAGGCATGGAGGTTGGACAGATGATGCAAAAACTGAGATTTGACGGCGAAGGGTTTAATGTGATGATGAAATTCGGCGCCTGGAGGATTGGTTTTATCAAGTATGCCGAGAGATTCTCTAAAGTTGAATATCTTGAGAGACATCTTGAAACGGACGAGGCTTTCGTTTTGCTTGACGGTGAGGCAACATTGCACACTGCGGATGAAGAAGTGAAAATGGAAAAGTGCATGATTTATAATATACCGAAAGGTGAGTGGCACCACATAACGGTGTCCGATGATGCAACGGTTATGGTTGTGGAAAACAGCGACACTTCCCCGGAGAATACGGAGAAAAGGCACATATAGTGAATTACATCGGACAGCTTATGGGAATGGCTGCAATAGCAGTTTCGTTTTTCATATACATTAAGACAAAGCGATACAGGATGGTGATGATGAAACTCACCACGGATTTGCACAATACATTATTTTTCAATACCGACCGTGATAAATGAAATTTTGGTTGAGAGCTCAATAATTATCTCATTTGTCTGCGAGCGGAAGATTAAGGAGTGATTTTATGCTTGATGCAAAAATGATAAAGGATAAAGCAAAAGAACTTGGCGCAACGGTTTGCGCCATCGGCAAGGTATATAAGGACGACGACATTCAGCGCGACCCGATGATGATACTGCCGAAGGCAAAATGCATAGTCGGGTTCGGGTTTGCGGTGCCGCGCGGCATATACAAGGCAATGGAGAACGGCAATCAACAGTACACTTACACCACACTCGGTGTTAAGTATATTGACGAGGAAATGGCGGAAATATTTTTGCTGGAAATGGGCGCAATGATAGAAAACCACGGCTATGACGCCTGTCTGCAAAAGGCGATACCGAATTTGCGCGTAAAGGGTGACAAGACCACCAATCCCGAGGTTGTGGATACATATGAACTGATATCAGATCCCGTTGAGGACGGAAAACCGGCGCCGGATGTCATCATAGATTTCGGCAAGGCAGCAAAGGTGTGCGGTCTCGGTGAACCGGGGCTGAACGGCAAGATCATCAACAGAAAATACGGCCCGTTTATGCGCTATTGTTTCATAATAACCGATGCGCCGCTTGAGTGTGACGAACCGCTTGCCGAGAGCATTTGCGACAAATGCGGAGAGTGTATAAAAGCGTGCCCCGGGGGTGCGGTGAGCAAGGACGGACTCGACACATGGCAGTGCAGTGTGTACTACAAGGGAGCGCACAAGTCAAATCCGTTTATGACGGACGATTTTTTGCGCGGTAATCCCGAGAGAGAGGCAATTATAAACGGCGAAAAGCGATTTGACGCAAAGTCCGCAAGGGAGATTTACAAAGAGATGAACTTTTTGCCCAATACGCAGTGGGGATATTCGCCGTGTCTTTGCGGCAGAAAATGCGATATTGCGTGTTACAGACACATAGTGGGGGAGCTTTGATATGAGAGATGAGATTATAAAAATCGCAAAACAAAATGCGGCGGATGTTGTCGGCTTTGCTCCGTCTGACCGATTTGACGCCGATGACGCAATATTCAAGATTATGCCGGAAGTTAAGACGGTTATCGGACTCGGCTTTCGCATACTTCGCGGAATCTACCGCGGCATAGAGGAAGGCAGCACATATTATCAGTACACCACCATGGCGGTCGAGAACATGGAGGAGACCATAATGCCTATGGCTCAGCTCAAAGTTGCCATGGCGCTCGAGGGCGAAGGCTTTGTCGCTCTGCCGCAGCGCAGGCATCAGCAGATAATGGCTGCCCACGACAGCACCAATCCCGAGGTGGCTTATGACGCGGTGTACCGCGACAAACCGCAGGAGATTCAAATGGATTTCACAAACGCCGCAGTAAAATGCGGACTTGGCGAAAGAGGACTTGACGGCGCACTGCTCAATGATGACTTCGGGCCTATGATAAGATATTGTTTTGTGCTGACCGACGCCGAATTTGAGCCGACGGACGAGTATGTGCCGCACCTTTGCGACAAATGCGGAAAGTGCAAAAAAGCTTGTCCCGGCAAGGCAATTGCGGACGACGGCAGCATTGACCCGTGGCAGTGTGCGGTATATTATAACGGTGCTAACGGCACCAAAAATCCTTTTATGCCGCCCGAGGCATTCGACGGATTTGACAACAGACTCGAGATAATTGCCGGTGAGGCAAAGGTTACGCCCGAGACAGCAAAGAAAATCCTTGACCGCATATATTTCTATCCGCCGGCTCAGCACGCATATCAGTGCTCGATCTGCGGCAGAGCGTGCGACATGGCGTGCTATATTCACCTTGAGGAAAAGGGCGTGCTAAAAAGAAAGTTTAAGACGCCGTTCAGGAAAAGAGACGAATGGAGGTTTGACATTGAGAGTTTCGGATGATTTGGACAGAAAATATGATATTCATGTGTCGGGCAATTCATATACAATCGACAAATCTGATATCAGAAGCAATGCGAAATATATTGACATCAGCGACGAGATGTTTTGCGCCGATATCGGCTCGGACGGTTGGTATGCTGTTGCGGATTGCGGGAAAAAGGGAAGTTATCTTTGCAAATTTACGCCGCACTGTGACTGTGAGTTTGCGTTTAAGCAAGACCTTATGCCCATTGTCGGCATAAAGACGGGGTTGTATTGCGCACTCGGCATAGTCAAGGGGGCGGCGCAGAATTTCTATGTGGTTGTCGGGGTTAAAGACGGCAGATATTATCTCAAACTGAGATTTGAGATAACCGATTTCGGCTTGGATGAGGACATTGCGTTTGACATAGTTCCGCTCGGAATGAATGACGGATATCGTGAGATGGCGAAAATCTACCGTGAATATCAGCTCGGCAGAGGCGCTTGCGTGCCGCTCAGAGAGAGGGCAAAGACGAATGAATATCTCAAATATGCCGTGGAGGCGCCCGAGATTCGCATTCGCATGGCGTGGAAACCCGCCCCGGCGACAGTGCTTGAACAGACGGTTGAGAATGAACCCAAGATGCACATTGCCTGTACTTTCGACCGCGTGAAAGATTTGATTGATGAACTTAAGGCACAGGGTGTGGACAAGGCGCAGATTTGCCTTGTCGGCTGGAACAAGAGCGGACACGACGGCAGATATCCGCAGCTTTTTCCCGTTGAGGAAAAACTCGGCGGCGAAGAAAAACTGCGCAGCCTGATATCATATGCCAAGACTAACGGATATCAGATAGTCTGCCATACCAACAGTACGGATTGTTATAACATAGCGGACAGCTTTTCCGAGGATATAGTGTGCAAGAAATCGGACGGCAGTCTAAGTGTAAACCCGGCGGCATGGAGCGGCGGCAGAATGTATAACCTCTGCCCGGTAAAGGCGCTCGAGTATGCAAAGGCGGATTTGCCGCGCGTGGCGCAGCTTGGGTTTAGGGGACTGCACTATATAGATGTCATGTCGGTTGTGCCCCTGCGCGAGTGCTATGATCGCAACCACCCGTCGCACAAGGCAAAAACCCTTGAATGTTATGAGGAGATAATGCGTCTGTGTCACCGTGAATTCGGTGGTTTTGCGTCCGAGGGAGCGTTTGATTTCATGGCGAAATATCTTGATTATGCGCTTTATGTGAATTTCCCGGATTTTGATAACGATTTGTTTGACGAGGAGATACCTTTTTATGAATCGGTTTATCACGGCATAATTTTGTATAACCCGTCCACAGCAACCGTGAATGCAAACATCAAGGGTGACGCTGCCGTCAAAAAATTGAAAGACTATGGCGGCAGACCGAGTTTTTACATCTACAGTAAGTTTATGACCGGCTGCGCTAATGCCGATTGGCTCGGCAGTGATGACCTCGTTATAGATACGGATGAACAGCTTGGATATACCGTAGCAAAGATTAAGGAAATGTATGACGATTATAAGACAGAGTACATTAAGCAGTACGATTTTATGGATGAATAATCTGCACAACTGCGCAATTTGAAAACGCGGCTTGCCGCTTGTGATTAAACTCACTTGCGGTCAGCCGTTTTTTATATATCTAAAATTCATTTATATGTTCAGCGAGTAATTTCATAAGGTTGTAGAATTTTTTACTGTTTTCGGGTGATTGTTTTTTTATATATTCAAAAACCTCGTTTGGTACATCGCAATTGGTTGCATCGAAGTCGTAAATAAGACTGTCGATACCGCAGTCAAGTGCATTTGCAATAGCAAACAGCGTGTCAAGCGACGGTGCACGGTTGCCGTTTTCTATGTGCCCCAAAAATCCGGTTGAAATATAGCATTTCTCCGCGAGTTGCTCCATGGTAAGTCCGGACATAAGCCGTTTGGAACGAATATTTTTTCCTAACTTAATGTAATCAATATTTTTCAAACAAACCACCTCAAACTATATTTTATTATAACCACATACAGTATGTCATGTACAAATAGACAAAATATTTGACATATAGACAAAAATGTGGTATCATCATAAAAAAAGAAAGAAATTTGCTACGCTCTTGTACAGATATTCGCACAAAAAATCAACTTGTGTTCCATTTTTAATCCAATAACTACGCTATAATGATTAAAGTCAGGCAATTGAATTTAGTGTGAACGGCGAACAGAAGATGTATGTGTCGGGTTCTTGAGAATTATCATGCGAAAAACGCTTGATATAAATTTTTTGGGAGGAAAAGTAAAATGATTAAGTGTAAAAAATGCGGCAGAGAATTAAGTGATTCCGAGGTGATGTGCGACGGATGTGGTTCCGCGGTTTATGAAAACCCTTTGTTGCACTCGAGCAAAGCAGCTAAATGGGTAGTCGGTGCCATAGTCGTTATTATTTTGATTATCGTATTTGTCATTGTGAATGAACAGGCTAAACTTGATAATGAGGTCGATGCAGTATACGACGGTATTCTGGCGGAACTTGAAGATAATGATTTTTATATGGCATTAAACGACCTGGAGGATTTTAGAGATGATTATGCCGATATAAGCGATAGGTATTCCGAAAAAGCTGACGAATTGGAAGAAGTAATAACAACAAAAATGTACAATGAGCGGGATTCTGAAGATTTTGATATCTCCGATTGTGAAACATATCTTGAGTTTTATCCAAATGGTCGATATGTATATGACATGAAACAATCTTTGGAGAATCATGCGTTATCATATATTGAAATGGCGGAAAGGGATATAAAAAATGATGATGTGCTCACGGCATATGATAAGTTAGAAAAAATCATAGGCAATATCTATGTTTCAGAGGACACCAAGACGCATGCCGAGGAAATTAAAAACAGCATAGTGCACAAGGTTGCCAGGGAAAAAGCAGATAATATAATTGTCGGCACATGGAAAAAACCAACCGGCGTGATATACACTTTTGAAAAAGGTGGACATATGTCAGCCAATTTGCTTAAGGATTATGATCAATCTGCCGGTAGTGCATTCGATGGCAGCGAGGTAAAGGGGCTTTTGGGTGAGATTGATCTATATGGACGCGCTATCAGAGGCGGTACATGGAAGTATTTGAATCTCGAAAAGCGTAATGGTATAAACTATGCATTTTACGAACTTAATTTCTATGGTTCATCGTATTATTGTTTTGCAGATATTGATAATCCTTCTAAATTGGGGATTGCTCTGAAGCTGTTTCCGAATGAAGTGAGCGTATTGACAAAATATTAAATTATAGGTGTACACCGGTTGTTGCATTTCAATGACACCACGAAACAGCCGTGAAACATATAATGTTTTTCAATCAGACACGAGAAATTATAGCGAGGAGGTGATATGCCATGGGAATTATTTTTATGTATGCTTTGGGAATATACATAGCATTACTGATTATGAAAATCATACCGAGAACATTTGCTACGGCGAGTATTTTGGTGATTATGATTGTTCTTGCAATCATATGCACATTTGTAAGGTTTTAGTGAGTAAGGCAATAGGCAACTTACCATTAGCGGATTACTAAGGCGCCACTTCATTGTGACGGCATTTTATGTAATGAAAGGATTTTGAACATGAAAAGATTATTAACGGTAATTTTGGCAGTATTGATATTGTGCACGGCAAATGCAACATTTGCGCGTGACTATGCACAGAAATTTTGGGATGTTTCCAAAGATTATTGGGGTTTTGAGTACATAGCGGATTTGGCGGAGCGCGGAGTAATCAAGGGCTATGAGGACGGCAGTTTTAAGCCTGAAAACATAGTTCTGCGATCTGAATGGGCAAAGATGATGGTAACAGCTGCAGGTCTTAGTATTAACGATAATGGCGCATATTTTACCGATACAAACGGGCACTGGGCAAACAGCTATATTAACACAGCTAAAAATTATTTAACAGGATATTCAGACGGTTCATACCGTCCCGACCAGGCAGCAACAAGAGAGGATGTAACAGTAGCAATGGTAAAACTCAAAGGCTATGATTTGAGCGATGTTGATTACAGTTACTTAAACACTTTCAGAGATGTAGACAGCATATCAAATTATGCAAAAGGCTATGTAGCAGTAGCAATAAAAAATAATTTGATTTCCGGCTTTGAAGATAACACTTTCAGAGGACAAGACACCCTAACAAGAGCCGAAGCAGCAACACTGATGTACAGAGCTTTCAAACACGGTAACGCTGACAAAGTAACAACAACTCCGACAACGCCTATAACAAGCGATACAAGCAAAAGTAACGAGGACTACGCAAAACAAGCAGAACCGAAATATGAAGAACCAAAACAAGAAACTAAGAAAACAGAAACTAAATCAGAAGAACCTAAAACAGAAATAACAAATGATGAGCCGCAAGAGGAAGAACTTGAACCGGTTAAAAAGCCGTATGCGGTGGACACGCTGTTTAAGGCAAAGGGAGTTTGCAACTTTACAGATGACGGCAAAAGCATTTACTATACAGACGGCAGTGAAATAGGAAAAGCCGACATTGCAAACGGTGAGACCGAAACTATGGCAACTTCTAGTGATTTTACGGTTGATAATGACGAAATGACACTTTCGGATTTTAAGATTACAAGTATTTGTTGGGATAATACCCGTGGCGGATTGCTTGTGGCAGGTGCGTACAATGAAGTAAATTCAGCAATCGAAGTTAATAATTCGTACCTATATTTGATTAAAGATGACGGGAAGGCTGAAAAACTTACAGATAACTTCCGATGGCTATATGTTAAGGGTGTTTTAGAAAATGGCGATTTCATAGCATCAATGAGTAATAATCATTATGGTAATTATTTTATAGACGCAACGGAATATGAAGCAAAAGATTGTGTGACATATTTCGGCAATATTGGCGAGGACGGATTTCCGATTTGCACATATTTTGAAAAGGACAACAAGATATATTGGTTGGGAAAATCAACTTATAGAGGTTACTGTGCATTCATTTGCTATGATTTTGTAAGGTGTGAAATACTGTGGAAGGTAATTAACGGAGAAAGGGACGAAGATGACAAATGGAAAAAAACATTCTATGCATCGGCTGTTGTTGATAATAGAGTTATTTATTTCAAAAATGGCGCTATAAAAACTTGTAATTATAGTGGTAAAGAGCTTGATGAAATTTCTATTAATGATATAGAAGTTAAAGATAGAACGGGATTGAGTTTTTCAGATGCAGACATAAAACTTATTGTATCAAATGATAATATAATTTTCTATGATACATCAGCAAAAGCATTTAGAATTATTAAAGAAAATGAATAACACGCCGAAACAGAATTGAAGTTTTGAAAACGGCTTGCCGCTTGTGATTAAACTCACTTGCGGTCAGCCGTGTTTTTTTGACTGTTTGTTATGTCTTTGGTTATAAATTTCTTTCAGGTCATCAATCGCAAGCGACGGATCCATAGTGTGAAACATCATATAATTGCGGTTCATGGCAGATGACGGCGCTTGCTTGAAAATTTTTGCGCTGCTCTCGCCGGTATAAAAACCCCAGTAGCGATATATATATCCGATCCAGTACATGATATCAACGGAAAATATTTCTCCGTTTGCCGAGAGAATATCAGGATTTGCCGATATAATCTCATCAAGGAGATATTCTTCGCCCGCCCATTGCATACGATTATACGGCGAGTCCAGATATTTTGCCGTTTTCGAGTTCATAAACGCTTTGATAAACGGGGCGCTCGGATATCCGTTTTGGGCGGACAGCTCAAAAAGTCTGCCCTGAATGTCGCAGAGTTTTAATCGCAATTCTTCGGTCATAGGATTTCTCCTTTCGCGTCGTCGAGAATTTCATCAAAGAATTTGCCGTCGCGGCGGTTCTTTTTGCATATATCGTTTGCAAGCGAAATTCCGTTTTCCCTGTTGCCTGCCGCAACGCTGCGTATGGCGAGCCTTTCGAGGTGAGAAAGCGTTATTTCGCTTTCAATGTTGATCGCATCGCAAGCCTTTTGCGACACCGCAACATATTGTTTGCCGAGGTTCAGCGCAGAGAGGCAGTTGACAAGGGCAACATCGGTAATGTTGCCGATAAAAAAGTTGTCTATGACATAAAACATTCTGTCGTCCGCTATACTGCCGATTATTAAATCCTTGTCCGTCATCATGGCGCGGTATTTGTTGTAGAGGGCAGTGTTTTTTATCATTTCCATTTTTCCGCGGTTGTACGCAACAAGCATCGCCCATTCCATGCCGACACCAACTTCAAGTTTTTGCAGTTTGTTAATGTCTGCGGATACAATGTAGAATTTGGATTCGTCAAAATCACAAATGAGCGTAAGCGGCTGACTCGGGTCCGTTCCCATGTAAAATCCCTTGCCGAAGTCGCATTGACGGCGGCTTTTGGGTGCAATGTCTCCCGATATTCCTGATTTTGAGCCGTGATACAGCAGTATTCGGTTATCTTTTGGTTCTATGTCGGCGGCGATTTTCGCTATTTTGTCTAAAATCATTTTGTAAACCGACACTTTTCTCTTGCGGCACAATTCATAAAGCTTTGACTGTGCAAGCTGCGTCGGAATCGCACGCCCGTTTTCCCATCGGTTGACTGTCGCAAATGATACATCCAGACAATCTGCAAAGTCGCTCTGACTCATTTTCAGTTGTAACCGTATTTCTTTTATTATATCTTTCATTATTCAGCCTCAATTTATATAACATTATCTATATATCACATTATATCAAATGTTATACTCAATGTCAATAATTTGCGCGTGGTGAAAGCCGTTTTATTATAAAAAACGAAATTTATCGTAAACAGTCTGCAAAAAAAGAGGGGCGCGCATTGCCTCGCCGCACCTGCGCCCCTCTTTGTGTTGCAATCGATTACATTCGTATTATATGCAATTTGCAAAAAAATATTTATAAGTTTTCATTTTTTGTCTGCTATGCATATTGCATTTTGCGCGCAACGGTTGTATAATTATACACGAAACAAGAAAAAATGCGAATAATTATAAAGAGAGGTCAACCGATATGAAAAGTTTAATCAGTCTTTACGACTGCTCAAAAGATGAAATTGAGGATATTCTTAGGCTTGCGATAAAGCTTAAAGCCGACAACAAGGCCGGCAGAACTCACCATCTGCTCAAGGGCAAATCCCTCGGCATGATTTTCACCAAGTCGTCCACAAGAACGCGTGTGTCGTTTGAAGTTGGCATGTATCAGCTCGGCGGTCAGGCTTTGTTTCTATCCAATCACGATATTCAGCTCGGCAGGGGAGAGAGCATCTACGACACGGCAAATGTTTTGTCGAGATTTCTTGACGGCGTGATGATTCGTACCTATGCTCACAGCGATGTCGAAGATTTTGCAAAATTCGGCACAATAAGCGTTATCAACGGTCTCACCGATCTGCTGCATCCGTGTCAGATTCTCGCGGATTTCCAGACCATATATGAGCACAAGGGCAGACTTGAGGGAATCAACCTTGCCTATGTCGGCGACGGCAACAACATTTCAAACTCACTGCTCTACGGCTGCTCAAAACTGGGAGTGAACATCTCGGTTGCCACACCTGTCGGCTATGAGTGCGATGCGACCGTTACGGAGCGCTCTATTGCCGAGGCGAAGAAAGTCGGCTCGGTTGTGGATATATCCAACGACCCCGACAGGGCTATTGCCGGTGCGGATGTTGTCATCACTGACACCTGGGTAAGCATGGGCCAGGAGGACGAGAAACAGGAGAGAATAAAAATTTTCGGCGGATATCAGGTGTCGGCGGACAGGATGAAAACTGCGGCAGACGACGCGATATTCCTGCATTGTCTGCCGGCATACCGCGGATACGAGGTGGCTGCGGAGGTTATCGACGGACCGCAGTCCGTGATATTCGACGAGGCGGAGAACCGTCTCCATGCGCAAAAGGCTGTTATGGCAATGTGCATGGCTTAAATCCGGAAATTTGTATGTGGCTCGGAGGTGTGTATTTTATTTTGAGCGAGCGAGTTCAGCGCCACTGCACTGCTGTCTGAGCGAGCCAAAATAAAATATATACCTCCGAGCCTTTGTGCAATTTTTTGTCCGTGCGGTAGGGATCGATGCCAACATCGACCCGTTTTTATCATATTTCCAGTCCCACAGGGCAGTGGTCGCTGCCGAAGACATCGGAATATATCGTTGCCGATTTTATTTTGTCTGCAAGATCGTTTGACACCACAAAGTAATCTATTCTCCATCCGGCGTTTTTCTCCCTTGCGTGAAATCGGTATGACCACCAGGAGTATGCTCCCTCGGTATCGGGATAGAGCGTGCGGAAAGTGTCGGTGAATCCGGCGGTGATCAAGTCGGTAAACTTGCCTCTTTCTTCATCGGAAAATCCCGGGTTGCCGTGGTTGGTCTTGGGGTTTTTAAGGTCTATTTCGTTGTGAGCCACATTCAGATCGCCGCAGTAAACCACGGATTTTTTCGCCGCAAGTTCCGACAGGTACGCCCTCATGTCGTCCTCAAACTCCATGCGGTATGCCAGTCGCTTAAGCTCCGGCTGAGCGTTCGGCACATAGCAGTTCACCAGATAGATGTCGTCAAACTCCAGGGTTATCACTCTGCCTTCGTCATAGTATTTGCCGTCTATTCCGTATGTGACCGATATCGGCTCGCTTTTCGAGAAAACTGCCGTGCCGGAATAGCCCTTCTTCTCGGCGCAGCTAAGGTATGTGTGATATCCCTGAGGGAAAAACGGCATCTGATCCGCCTGCAGCTTTGTCTCCTGTATACAGAATATATCCGCATCCGCAGATGCAAAAAAACCTTCAAAGCCTTTTTGCAGGCATGCGCGCAGCCCGTTTACATTCCATGATATAAATTTCATATTTTCACTCGCTCTCTGTTTATAGAAAATCAACATGCATATATTGTACATTGTTGTGAGAAAAAAGTCAATATTTCTTTCCGAGCAGTGCCTGTTCCGTCGCTTTTATTGCCTCGATAGATTTCTCGTCGGCGTGAATCACTATGTATGTGTAGAGCGAATCTATGATGGCGAGCTGAGCTATTCGCGAATTGAGCGCAAGTATGCTGTAGCGCGTTTCGTCGGCATCGGTGCACAGAGCTATGTCCGATGCCTTAAACAACGGTGATTTCCCCTTGGATGTGATGCATATGGCGGTTGCACCGCCTTTTTTTGCAATTTTTACTGAATCCACAATGTCTATTGATGAGCCGGAGTGTGATATGCCTATGGCGACATCGCCGATTTTGAGATGGGACGCGGCAATAGCCTGCATATGGCTGTCAGTATATGCCATAGCATTGCAGCCTACTCTCATCAGCTTGTGGCTTGCGTCAACCGCCACCGAAGCAGAGTTGCCAAGACCGAAGATGACTATTTTGTTTGCGCTCATAAGGGCGTCCGCCGCCTTTGCCAGGTTGTCGGCGCTCAGCGACTTTTTTGTTTTTTCGAGCGACATATATATGTCGTTGCACACCTTTTCGTAGATTTCGTAGCAAGTTTCTTTTCCCGTTATGTCGTCATTGACGATTTTTGTGCCCTGTTCCTGGGCGAGGGAGATCTTGAGTCCCTGATATCCCGAAAAACCCAGGTGTTTGGCAAAACGGACTATCGTTGCCTCACTGCATTCGCATTTTTCCGCCAGTTCTACAATGGACAGGGGGATTATCTCGCCCGGGTTTGCGGCGAGCCAGTCGGCGATGCGTTTTTCCGCTTTGCTCATGTCGCTGTAGTACATTTTAATTTTCATGTGTGTGCTTTGCATGATATTTTTCCTTTCGTTATGAATGAGTGATGTTTGATGAACATCGACTGTATTCGCGGTAAGGAACGGTCCGTGACTGTTCCGGATGTGTTTGTGTCGTTTTGCCGAGCCTTTGAGATAAACCTTACTTAACCATTATATCATTTATGAAAATATTTTTCAAGATATATGCCAAAATGAAAATAATTTTCATTTTGGATAAATTTTTTTGAAAAAATATTAAAAAACTATTGAAATTATTTTCATTATGTGATACAATGCAGTTAACGATGAAAATTTCTTTTTTATAAGGAGATGTAACAATGCTTGATTACAAACTGAAAATCGGACTTGTGCCCGAGAGAAGATGGCTTGCGGACGCAGCAACGCGACAGGGAATCTTCCGCCCGTCCAGCGCCGTGGAAAACAAGAACAAAATTGTCAAATACATAAAGGACAATTTCACTGACGACAAAACAAGCTTTGTAGACCTTGAATGGCTCAACGATGAAGGATTGCTAAGCGAAAATTCCGACTGCGCCAAGGTCAAGGAGAGATTCGACGCTGAGGGCGTGGACGCTATATTCATCATCAATTGCAACTTCGGTAACGAGGAGGCTTGCGGACAGATAGCCAAGATGATGAATCTGCCTGTGCTGCTGTGGGGCCCTCAGGACATGGTGTTCGAGGAGGACGGCACAAGATACACTGATTCGCAGTGCGGACTCTTTGCAATAAGCAAACAGCTTCGCAGACTCAAAGTGCCTTTCTCATATATCGAAAATTGCCCTGTTGAAGATGAAATCTTCGCAAACGGACTTAAGGACTTCCTCTCTGTTGCCTGTATGGTGAAGAACTTCAAAAAGCTGCGCATAACCCAGGTCGGCACAAGGCTGAACCCATTCAAGAGCGTTATGTACAACGAACTGGAGCTCACTGAGAAATTCGGCATAAACCTGTCTACCGTCAACATGACGATAATGGCGCAAAAGCTTGAGAAGCTTTACAAAGAAAAAGACGCGCAGCTTGAAAAAGATGTTGCCGACCTTAAGACCAAGTATGATGTTGCCGGACTTGACGATGAACTGCTCAAAAAAATGCTCACATTTGTGTATGCATATATAGAAGTCTTTGAGGACAACGACGCCGATGTGCTCTCGACCGAGTGCTGGACATCCATGCCGCAGGCATTCGGCGCAAATCCTTGCCTGGCAATGTCTATCCTTTATGATATGGGTTACATAGTAGCGTGTGAATCCGATGTTCACGGTGCGGTGAGCCAGGCTTTGCTGCAGTGTGCAACAAGGGGTGAATACAAACCGCTTTTCGGTGAATTCACCACAAGGAACCCGTTGAATAAAAACTCAGAGCTGCTGTGGCATTGCGGACCGTTCCCGTATTCCATGAAGAAAGACGGTGTCCGCGCAACGCTCTGCAACACAAAACCAAGTTTTCCTGCAAAGGACGGCGATTACACCATAGCCAGATTCCAGGGGGACGCCGGCAAATACACTCTCCTTGGCGGAGATTTTCACACCACGGAGGGTCCCAAGACATTCGGCACATATCTGTGGGCAGAGTTTGACGATATGTCCAAGGTTGAGCGCAAGCTTATAGAGGGACCGTATATCCACCACATGAGCGAGGTTTACGGACATTATGCGCATAATCTGCGAGAGTTCTGCAAGTTTATACCCGAGCTTGAGTATGACGATATAAATGAATAAAAATACCGCCTTAAGGCGGAGAATGGAGATAACTTATGAACGATTTTCTTTTTACCATGGTGCTGACAGAGCTTGAAGACGCTGTCGGCAGAGAAAACTGCTCGGAGAGAACAGTTGACAAAATCACTCACAGTGTAGACTATTTCTGGCTGTCGAGAATGTGGGCAGACCGCGGTCTGCGTATGCCCGAGGCTGATGTGGTGGTTGCCCCCAAGGACGCAAAGGAAGTTTCCAATGTGCTCAAGATAGCAAACTACTACAAAATCCCCGTTACCACCTGGGGCGGCGGCGGCGGTACCCAGGGCGGTGCGCTCCCGGTTTGCGGCGGCATCATCCTCGATACAAAGCGCATGAACAAAATATATGATTTCAACGAAAAGAGCATGTACATAGAGTGCGGCACGGGCGCTATATACAAGCACCTTGAGTGGGCGGCAAACGAGAGAGGATATGCGACAATGCACTATCCGTCATCACTTACCTGTTCCACCGTCGGCGGATTTCTCGCACACAGGGGTATAGGAGTTGTGTCCACAAAGTACGGCAAGATTGACGATATGGTTTTGCAGATGGAAGTTGTGCTGCCGAACGGTGACATAATAGAGACTTCACCTGCTCCCAAGCACGCTGCCGGCCCCGACCTCAACCAGATATTCATCGGTTCCGAGGGAACGCTCGGCATAATGACAAAGGCGCAGATGAGAATTTACGATCAGCCGGAAGTCCGCAAGTTCCGCGGATTCCTCTTTAAGAACATGAGCGACGCTTTCTCGGCATCGAGAGAGCTGCTACAGAAGTTCAAACCGTCCGTAATGCGTCTGTACAATGAGGCGGAAACCGCATCGCTCATCAAAAAGATTGTCGGCGTGGAAAAACCCGGTGCGTTTATGAACCTTGCAATAGAGGGCGTGAGCGAGATTGTTGCCGTTGAGGAAAAAATCATGCTCGACACCTTTGCAAAATATCATGCAGAGGATCTTGGCTCAGAGTACGGCGAGAAGTGGTGGAACGAGAAGATCACATTCTTCTATCCCGGTCACATGATGGATCTGCCGCAGATGTTCGGAACCATGGACACCATAGCTCCGTACGACAAGATAGAGAACATCTACTGGGCAATGAAAGAGGCAATTGAGACAAACTTCCCGATGGCTAAGTTCATTGCACACTTCTCCCACTGGTATGAATGGGGCTGCATGATCTATGACAGATTCATTGTCGACAATCCTCCTCAGGATCCGCATGAGGCACTCAGACTGCACAATGCAATATGGAGTCTCGGTGTGAGAACTGCCATTGCAAACGGCGGTGTGGTAAATGATCACCATGGTGTGGGCATAAAGCTCGGCAGACTTATGAAAGAACAGTACGGCCCTGCAATGCAGGTATTCGAAGGTTTGAAAAAGCAGCTTGACCCCAACGGCATCATGAATCCGTTCAAACTGGGACTTTAATAGGGAGGTAAAGAAAAATGCAATTTTCTCAAAAAAGTAAAGAACATATGGATCAGTGTCGTTTTTGCTGGATGTGCAGACACATCTGCCCTATCGGCAATGCGACCGGTCAGGAGAGAGATACGGCAAGGGCAAGAGGCATGATACTTGCACTGGTGGCAAGAGAAGGCGTTGAATACAGTACGGATATCGTTGATAATGTGTATGAGTGCGCATACTGCGGTGCTTGTGTCAAGGAGTGTGTCACAGGCTGGGATCCGGTTGCGTTCACAAAGGATGCGCGTCTGGTTGCCGCTCTGGAAGGCAAGCTTCCGTCGTATGTTGAAAAAATGCTCGATAATATAGAAAAGACCGGCAACGCTTACGGTGCGGAAAAGACAGATGCAGTGCTTGCGGACGAGATAAAGAAACACTCCGCAAAGACAGATACGCTGTTCTTTGTCGGCAAAGAGGCGGCATACAGGAGCGGTGCAAACGCTGCCAATGCGGCAAAACTGCTCGATAAAGCCGGTGTATCGTTCACAATGCTTTCTGACGAGCCTACAAGCGCATATGACCTCGAATTTCTCATCGGTGCTGCCGAGGAGACAAGACAGGCGGCAATGAAAGCCGCAAATGCGGCAAATGGTTTCAAGACGGTAATCTGCTATACTCCCGAGGACGCAATGATGTTTGTGCGTGAGTACAAGGAGTGGGGAATAGATGTGACCGCTCAGGTTAAGACATTTACATCGTTTGTCGCAGAACTTGTAAAGGGCGGTGCACTTAAAGTGACAAAGACTGCGAATGTCTACACATTCCAGGATCCGGTTCACCTTGCAAGAGACCTTGAGGAAACAGAGCCTGCCAGAGAAATAATCGCTTCTTGCGGAGAGAACAGAGAAATGCTGCTCAACAGAAAAGATACCATGCTCGGCGGCAACCTCATTATGAATGAATATATGCCCGATGTCATGAAGAAAGTGGCGCTTGACAGATGGATGAATGCGCGCAACATGGGTGCAAAGGTTGTTGTGACAGCCTGCCCCGGTGATTATGAAATCATGAAATCGGTTAAGCCGGACGACATTGATATTAAAACAATAGAGGAGATTTTGCTATGATAGTCGAATTTTCAGAGATACTTGAAATTGCTGAGAAAGGCAATTTTGCCATTCCGGCATTTAATGTTTACAACATGGAGACGGTCATGGGTATTGTTGAGGCGGCAGAGGAACTGCACGCGCCGATAATCATTCAGACATATTCCAGACTTTTTGCAAGCAAAGAGGCTTACTACCTTGCGCCGATAGTGCTTGCCGCCGCACAGAAGGCCGCCGTGCCGATCTGTTTTCACCTCGACCACGGTGCCGGCGACATGGAGATTACCCGTGCGCTGCGCTACGGCTGCACGGGCATCATGACGGACAACTCCATGCTGCCGCTTGAGGAGAACATAGCTTTCACAAAGAAGATTGCGGATCGCTGTGCATACCTCGGCATAGGCGTTGAGGGCGAGCTGGGTCACATAGGCTCGGTAAACGACGAGAAGATGAGTGCATACACCGATGTTGAAGAGGCAAAAAGATTTGTTGAGGAAACAGGTGTCAAGGCGCTTGCGATAATGGTCGGCACCGCTCACGGTCACTACAAACAAGCTCCCGTGCTCGACATAGAGCGGATAAAGGCGATCAAGTCGGCGACAGGCGCAGCTTTGGTTCTGCATGGCGGTTCCGGTGTGCCGGACGATCAGATAAAGGCTGCTGTTGCGGCAGGCATCAGGAAGATTAATTTCGGCACGGATGTGTGCTGTTCGTTCCTGGACAAGGTGTTTGAGACTTCAAGAGATCTCATTGCAATCGACCTGTTCATGAAAGATGTTATAGAGAATGTCAAAAAATTCGGCATGACAAAAATCAAGCTGTTAGGAGCTGAAAACAAAGCATGATTAAAGTTGTTGGAATAGGTGCAAATGTGCACGACACACTGATTGTACTGCCCGAATATCCCGCAGAGGACACCAAACTTCGGGCAAAATCGAAAATATCTGTCGGCGGCGGCCCGTGCGCCACAGGTCTTGTCGCCTGTGCAAAGCTCGGTCAGAGTTGTGCCTTTCTCGGCAATGTGTCCGATGACGCCGGCGGAAAATTTCTGATAGCAGACTTCCGAAAATACGGCGTTGAGACAAAGTATATGAAGGTAAAAGAAAATTGCGATTCATTTGTATCATATGTTATGCTCAGCGAAAAAACCGCGTCAAGGACAATAGTCTTTGACAAGGGCAATGTGCCTCCGCTTGTGCTCGATGACGAACAAAAACAGGCTATATGCGACGCGGACATCCTCATGGTAGACGGCAATGACCTTGCCGCCGCCATAGATGGCGCACGCATAGCAAGGGAGCACGGCACCAAGGTGCTCTATGACGCCGGCGGACTTTATGACGGAGTGCTTGATTTACTTCCGCTTTGTGATATAATAATACCGTCGGAGGAATATGCTCTTGCCGTCACGGGCGCAGACAACGCATCTGACGCGGCAGGAATGCTGTTTGAAAAATATAATCCCGATGTGGTGGTTGTCACTTGCGGCAAAAAAGGCGGTGTGATGTGCGACGGCGGCATTGTGCGTGCATATGAGGCTTTCCCGGTGGACGCGGTGGATTCAAACGGCGCAGGAGATGTGTTTCACGGCGCATATGCCTTTGCCGTGACAAAGGGATTTGATTTTTATAAGTCGTGCATATTCTCAAGTGCGGTTTCGGCGCTCAAATGCACCAAAGTCGGCGCAAGAGACGGCGTGCCGCAGTATGATACGGTCATTAATTTTTTGAAGGAGCGTGGAAAAGATGAATTTGAAAAAGACCTGGACTAAAAAATACGGAAAATCGGCTGTTATAACAAAAGAGAACAGTACTTGCCAAATGGTAGAGATTGATATGCTCAGACTCTCCGACGGCATGAGCAAAAAATACAGTGAGGAAAACAAGGAATACGGAGTGCTTATCCTCGGCGGCAAATGTACCGTTGAGGGCGAGAACTTCAAGTATGAGAACATAGGCAAGCGCGAGAATGTTTTCGGCGGCGCAGCTACCTGTGTTTATGTGCCCTGCAACATGGTTTTTACCATCACGGCTGTGGGCGAGGTTGAGATTGCTGTCTGCAAGTCTCCCGCCACAAAGCAGTTCAAACCCGTGCTAATCAACCCTGAGGATGTTGTCATAAAAGACATGGGTAAACCGGGTTGGGAGAGACAGGCTCACTTTATTCTTGACGAGAGGACGGACGCCAATATAATCTACATAGGCGAGGCTTATGTCAAGGGCGGTCAGTGGGCAAGCTATCCTCCGCACAAGCACGATGATGACAATATGCCCACAGAGGCAAACACCGAGGAAATCTATTACTATGAATTTAAGAAACCCCAGGGATTCGGCATTCAGAAGGTGTACACCAAAGAGGGCGATATTGACGAAACCTACACGGTTAAGAGCGGCGACTTTGTGGAGATACACAGAGGTTATCATCCGTTCCACACCGCTCCGGGCTATGACAACTATTATCTGTGGATAATGGCGGGTCCGGTAAGAGGATTTTACATGACAACAGACGAGGACCACAAGTGGCTCAACGACTGATAATAAACGGAGGTATGTGATATGCATATTTACAGAGTTACCGACAGCGAATTTTGCGATTACGGACAAGTGCTTGATATCGATACCGACGAGATTGTATACGAAGCGGGCAGGATTTCCATGCCCGCTTCGGGTTCTGTTTACACTGCGTCTCAGCCGGAGTTTGAGAACCTGAAAATCTCATCTGATATCAGAGATAAATATTTCGGCGAACTTGCCACTCAGACGGGCTATTGCTACGGTCATTCCAATGCGCTCAACGCCCTGGAATGGCACAAGTGCTCCGAGATAAACATTGCCGTCACGGATATGATATTACTTTTGGGCGATATCAGAGATGTAAAGAATGGCAGGTACGATTCTGCAAATGTGAAGGCTTTTCTTGTAAAAAAAGGCGAGGCAATAGAGGTGTATGCCACCACACTGCACTTCTGCCCGATTGAAACAAGCCCGGACGGTTTCGGCTGTGTAGTTGTGCTGCCGCAGGGAACCAATCTTCCGCTCGACGGCGAGTCGAAGGACAAACTTCTTTTCAGAAAAAACAAATGGCTGATTGCTCACGAGGACAATGCCGCACTTACAGAAAAGGGCGTTTTCCCCGGAATATACGGCGAAAACTATAAATTTTAGGAAGGGCATACACTTATGAAATATTTGCTTGGAATAGATTTCGGCGGCGGTGCGTCCAAGGCAACGCTTATGGCCGATGACGGTAAGGTTGTCGCCGCAAACACGGTAGAATATCCCACATATTATCCGCATGAGGGTTATGCGGAGCAAAATCCTGATGACTGGTATGCTGCGGTGCGGACAAATGTGGCGGCACTGTTGAATAAATCGGGGATAAATCCGCATGACATAGCCGCGATTGCAATAGATGCAGCAACGCACACGGCGGTCATCTGTGATGATAACTTCAGACCGCTGCGCCCGGCTATATACTGGACGGACACCCGTTCCACAGCTCAGGTGGACTTTTTGCGGAAAAATTATGCTCAGCTTATAGACACTCAGGTTCTGCACAATCCCGATACCATATGGAGCTTGCCCGAGCTTATGTGGGTGCGTGAAAACGAGCCTGACACCTGGGCGATGGTGAAAAGGGTTATGTTTGTGAAAGACTATGTGCGCCATATGCTCACAGGAGACTATGTGACTGATTACATAGAGGCAGAGGGCAGCATGATGTTTGATTACAACACGCTTTCGTGGTCGAGTGAACTGCTTGGCATAGTGGGTCTTACGGCAGACATTATGCCGAAGATTGTTGCACCTACGGACATTGTGGGCAGTGTGACGGCCAAAGCTGCATCGGAGACCGGACTTGCAGTTGGGACTCCGGTTATCTGCGGCAGCACAGACACCGTCATGGAGGTATTTGCCGCCGGGGGCGTGGCAAGGGGCAAAATGACTCTGAAACTCGCCACGGCGGGCAGAATATGCGTTGTCACCGACAGGGCGTATAAAGACAAGAACCTCATCAACTATTCCCATGTCTGCAAAGGTTTGTGGTACCCGGGCACGGCGACCAAATCGTGCGCCGCGTCATATAGGTGGTATCGCGATACTTTCGGCGGAGTGTACGATGAGCTGAACGAGGGTGCAGAGAAAGTAGATATCGGTTGTGACGGGCTCGTTTTTCATCCCTATCTCAACGGAGAACTCACACCGTATGCGGATCCCAAGCTTTGCGCAAGTTTTACCGGAGTGAGGGCAGGGCACACTAAGGCACACTTTACGCGTGCGGTGCTTGAGGGCGTGGCAATGTCCATGCTCGACTGCATGGAGGCGCTAACTCAGCTCGGTATTCCGCATGACAATGAGGCGGCAATAATCGGCGGAGGCGGCAAAAGTCCGCTTTGGCGACAGATTGTGTCCGATGCGCTCGGCATTACGCTTGTGGTGAAGAAATACACCGATTCGTCGTTCGGCAGCTGCATGCTCGCCGGTATCGCGGTCGGCATATTTGACGATGCGGTGAGTGCTTTTGAAAGGTGCAACGAGACTCTGTCCGTAACTTGCCCGAATGAGGAAAATCACCGAAAGTACGCAAAGGTGTTTGCGAGATATAAGAAGATTCAAAAGGCGCTGCAGGAGATATATGACGAGGGTTGAGCGGTTGTAAAAATAGGCTTGTGTACCGTCTCGTGACATAGGTTATGTATCTGCTCGGCGTCGAAACAAGCCGCGCATCGTGCGCTGCAAATCGGAGATTTACGGTAGGGGCAGGGCTCTGCTCTGCCCGTGTTTTGTGAATTCCGCGATTTTCTCAAATGGGTGGAGCAGAACCCCGCCCCTACGGCTCTCGCCGACACACAACACACCCCCTCGCCTTTGTAAAAATCTCGTTTTTAACAGGAGAATACCCATGAGAATCATTGTATGCATAAAAATAATAAACGGCGCACTAAACCCATTTGACGAATGTGCCCTTGAGGAGGCGCTTCGCATAGAAAACTCCGAGGTCACCGTCGTGTGTATGGGTCCGTCATCATGTGCGGACGCCTTGGGCATCGTGGCGCGCCTTGGTGTAAAACGGGTTGTTCTGATATCAGACAAAGTCTTTGCCGGATCGGACACACTCGCCACATCGTATATATTGTCGTGTTGCATAAAGCAACTCGGTTTTGACGCAGTGTTATGCGGCAGACAGTCCGTGGACGGTGACACTGCGCAAGTGGGGCCTTGTCTTGCGGTCATGCTCGGTGCAACGCCGATAACGAATGTCATGAAACTCACCTGCACGGGGGACGGATTCAAATGTGAAACGCGCCTTGGCAATGCTGAGTGTACCAATCCGTCACTACTTACCATAGAGCGCATAAACACGCTGCGCTTTCCGTCCATCCGTTCAAAGACGGTCGAGATTGAAATTTGGGATAACAGCCGCGTGGGTGCGGATGTGTCACGCTGCGGTATCAAAGGTTCGCCCACTAAGGTTATGAAGGTGTTTGAGAGTGAGCGCGGCAGAAGAAAATGCAAATTCATTACCCGAGATGAGCTCATTCCGCTTCTTGACAGTCTCAAAGCGAAAAAGAGGAAAGAAACCGCCGCACCCGAGAGTGCGACTAAGCTTGATGCCGCATGGTCAATCGGCAGCAAGGTTGAGGGAAAGGCTGCGGCGATTGCAAGGAATGTTACAGTTATAGATGAGACCAACCCTCATGTCATTGCAGATATGATAAGAGAGCACAAGCCGAAAGTCGTGCTGTGGAATGCCGATCTTGAGGGCAGAGCAAAGGCACCCATGGTGGCGGCAATGCTCGGCACGGGTCTGTGCGCCGACTGCACCGCGCTCGAGACTGACGGCGAGCTTTTGTTTATGTATCGCCCGGCAAGGAGCGGAAATGTTATTGCAAAAATTCGCTGCGACACTTTGCCGCAGATGGCAACCGTGCGCACGGATGAGCATTCAGACAGCGTTATGGTGTCAGGTGGCAAGGGAATACGAGAAAAGATGGACGAACTTAAGGAATTTGCAGATAAAATCGGCGCAGAACTGTGCGCAAGCCGTGGACTGGTTGACATGGGACTGGCGCCGTACAGCGCACAGGTGGGGCTTACGGGCAAGAATGTTTCGCCCGATGTGTACATAGCAGTAGGCATCTCGGGAGCGGTGCACCATACCGTCGGCATAGAGAATGCCGGCACGGTAATCGCAATAAATCCCGACAAAAATGCGCGGATATTTGATTATGCCGATTATGGTATAGCAGAGGAGTTTTAATTAAAAATCTATCAAGGGTGCGGCAAGATAAATTCATCTTGTCGCACCCTCGTTTCAAATTACGCTTTGCTGAGACATTGATGTATTCTCTTTTTCAGCACCTCTATATAATCCGACACCACATAGCACTCCGCAAGCAGTATCAGATAACAGCCGATGTTTGAATTTACAGAGAACACAATTTGTTTTACGGGTTCAAAGTAGCAGTAGAGGAATGAGTGCATCATAAATATGTTTGCCGAGTGTATTCCGAATGAGTTGAAAAATCCCTTCACATATTTTATTCGGCAGATTGTTGCTTTGCACGCCGCGATGATGGTCATTGCATAAAAAGTGTCCGCAATTATGCCGAAGTGCGACCGCACGATGGTCATAATCAAAGCTGCAGCAACCGATATCACACAAATCGGCGCAAAGTGAACTGCCATTGCTGCGGACAGTTTTCCGAGCACATTGTGCTCGGACAGCAATATGCCGACAACAAACGGAAAAATCCAGAAGACCTCGCGGCAGTTGTCGTACGAGCCGTCGCAGAAGTACGAATATATCACTATCGGAACAAATGTGACAGCAAGCAGAAGAACGGGCGCTTTTTTGCACAGATATTTAAGCAGCGGAAACAGTATATACAGTACTATAACCGTCTCCATGTACCACCATGTCTGATTCATGGTCTGTGTGCCGAAAAGTGATTTCAGACCAAAAAAGTCAAGCAGAAAATATATGAACCCCATAAAGTTTTTTCCGTATATTTCTATCGGATTTTCGTGGAAAACAAATCCCATCGGTACAAAGATTATGTAAATAAACCAGAATTGTTTCATCAGCTTTATAAGATGATTTTTCACAAAGCGCATGTCGGAAATCGAGTCTGCTTTGCGTTTGTGGCTCTCGTTTATGCCGTAGCCGCTAAGCAACACAAACAGAGCTACGCACACCTTGCACAGAGTCGCGATTATCGTGTACAGCGAGTTTGCTCTCCAGTCGATCGGCGCCGGCAATATTCCCATACCGAGGTGATGGCACAGCAGCATCATCACCGCCAGCCCTTTTATCACGCTTGTGTCATGTTTTGAAAATTTATCCATATTATATCTCCGAACTTTCAGTTTATGATTATATGGTATCATTGACCGGGTTAAAAGTCAAGCAAAAAATCGGGATTCATGCCGCGACAAATCCCGATTTTTCGTTCATATTTCCATTTGTTTGCCGAGGAACATCGATGCCGCATTGGCGAGTTTTAACTCTGTTTCCGTAACGGTGTCGGTGTCGCTCTCTTTCATTACTATCACATTTCCTATGATGTCGCCTTCTGACATTATAGGTGATATAATTCCGGCGCTGTACCTGTCGTTTGAGTCTGTCACGGACAGCTTTGCTCCGTTGTCGGACATATAGTACCTTTTCTCTTCCATGACTTTCTCTACGGCACTGCTCACCGGTTTTTCGTATAGCTCTTTGCGCGGTGCGCCGGCGATGGCTATGATTGAGTCTTTGTCGGTTATACAAACCGGGAATCCTGATGTCTTGTACAGTGTCTCTGCGTATTGTGAGGCAAATTCGCCAAGTTCGCCTATGGGAGAGTATTTTTTGAATATAACTTCGCCGTCTCTGTCTGTGAATATTTCAAGCGGGTCGCCCTCACTGATAACACTGACAGTATAAGCCTTTGCCTGTCTGTTCCTTGTTTTGCAGGCATATCGGGCGTCAAATGAGCTGCCTATACTGTCAAAATTAAAATTTGCGATTTCCTCATTCGGCAGTTCGCCGATTTTAAGCACATTTTCTATGTCTGCTTTCAGCTTGATTTTTACTATGCCGTCATTGAAAATGCTTATCCGCTCAGCAATCAGTCCGATGTCGGTTTTGTCGAGCTTTTCTTTACTTAAGATGTTGTCAAAAACTTCGAACACCGTCTTTGCGGCGCGGTTTGCTTTCACTATTTCGCTTCGTCTGTCGCAGTTTGCTTTCAGCTGATTTTCAATCCCGTAAATCTTGTCTGTCAGCTCATGTTCTATTTCGGCGTATGTTTCCTCAATCAATTCCTTGTCATCACCGCTTTTTATCATATCACGGATTTTTTGCTTTTTCGTAGCCTTAAGTTCCTCTTTGGCATTTTCCAGGCGAGAAGTCAGTATCTCAATGATGTTTTCATTCTCGTTCATCGCCTGTGATTCTTCGGCTATGCTTTTTTCGAGTTTTTCAAGCATATCGGCGGAGTTCATCTTGACCAAGCGCACATAATCTTTGAGCACACCGTCGAGAAAATCCACTCTTATGTGATGAGAAGTACAGCCTTTAAGACCTCTTTTGTGGTAGGTTCCGCATATATATGACGGTTCGAGTTCGGGTCGGCTGCGACTGAACATCGGTGCGCCGCAGTCGCCGCAAAACAGGTATCCCGTATACGGCGTTTCGTATTTTTTTACGCCGCGGTAGTGTGCGGTTGTTCGCTTTGACAGCTGTTCGCGTGTATATAAAAATGTGCGGTCGTCAATAATCGGCTCGTGGTGTTTTTCAAAAACAATGTTTTCGTCATCCGAAAGTTTTGCGTCCGAACCGTTGATTTTTGTGCGCTGATA
>CAKSFP010000023.1 GCA_934454585.1 uncultured Clostridia bacterium | reverse complement strand
ATAAGCTTCAATGTAAGCAAATATATCAGCTTGCGCTTCAGACCTGGTTCTGTAGTGCTTGTGGTGAACAAGTTCACGCTTAAGACAGCTGAAAAAGTTTTCTGCTACGGCATTGTCATACGGATCACCCTTTCTTGATATGCTTTGTGTAATATTGTACTCTGCTAATGCTTCGCGGTAGGCAAACGAGACTCGAACACGCATTGCCTGACGATGGATGTTTTTGCAATCTTTCAGCTTGTCGGATTTGACAGGCGTCAAGCCTGCCTGCATCCTGCCGCACTGAAATCTTGCGAAAAACATCTCATCGGCAGGTGCGAGCAGTTTAACATAAGAGATTTTTGTCGGTATAAGGAAAACACCGCAGAGAATACTTGCCGTATTTTCAAGGTGTTTGACGCAATAACGGCGAAAATCTCTATGTTAAACCAATACGGGTTCGGGTCCCGTTTGCCTAACTCATCAAAAAAAGAAGGAGGTGTGCACATGGGTTTTATCCCGACGGATATCTGCGACGACATCACGGTGGACAAGCTTTATACAATATATTATTTTGAATTTATGCGCAATTACGAATTTTTGGGAGAGAATCATGATTTTTGGGAGATAATATATGTTGATAAAGGCGATTTCACATTCAGCCTGGACGAAAAGAAACTGTTAGTTCACAGCGGCGAGGCGGTTGTGATTGCGCCAAATGTGTGGCACGCCGAGCATTCCGACAGTATAAGCTCACCTAATGTTTTTGTGATATCTTTTTCACTGAGCCGCGATGCGCACGGCGCACTGCATAGCGGCATATTCCACACATCGGGCGATGACAAAAATCTGATATCTAAAATCATAAGCGAATATCCGCAGGCATTCGAATCGACACTGACCAAGCCGACAAAAAGCCTGATAAAGCGCAAGGATTCCCCCACAGGCGCGCAGCAGTTAATAAAGCTATACCTTACCGAATTGCTGATAAGTTATGCAAGACAGAGTGGCAGTGCCGAGAAAATACACACATCACCCGGCAGCGGAGAGATGTTTGACAAAACGGTGAGATACATGAACGAACACCTCGGCGACAAACTAACAGTCGCGGATATAGAAAATTTCACAAACTTAAGCAAAAGCTCACTGAAACGGCTGTTTGCCGCATATGCAAATTCGGGTGTGACAGAGTATTACATACATCTGAAAACGGAGGAAGCAAAAAAATATATACGAAGCGGAAGTATGAATATATCGCAAATTGCCGCCAAACTCGGGTACGACAGTATCCATTACTTTTCGAGGCAATTCAAGCTGCGAACGGGCATGACGCCGACGGAATATCAAAAATCTGTGATGGCCCTGTCCGACGCGGCAAAATCAATGAAAAGCGAACATAAAAAAGCAGTCGGAACCATCGTATAACCCGACGGTTTCAAAGCTCATATGTCCGAGGCGCGCAAAATCGGAATTAAAATTCCCGAAGATGTGTTTGTGGCAGGTTACGGAAATTCGTCCATATGCGAAAACATAACCCCGACGGTTACGAGCGTTGCTCCCAAATACCGCGAAATGGGCACACAGGCGCGCAAGGCATATTACTATCTTGACGACAACCCGTCGGTAAGCTCGGTTAGTATTCTTGCGGATTACGACATAATCGTGCGCGAAAGCACGCAGAATATTGAATTGGGAATTGACATCTATATATTTTCAAATAAATTCGAGCCGTGTACCCGTACCATACTTGACGATGAAAAAATAAAAAGGATAATCGGTCTTGACGCAATTTTCGGCTCACCGGATATATCGCTTGCTATGATTTTGAATGGTATTGCAAACGATGTTTCATACAGTGCGCTTGCCGAAAAGCTTTATCTCTCAGACTCGGCTTTTCGCTGCAAGCTTTTGAAAGGACACATTATATTGAAATTCTCAGTTGATTCAGAATACAAAAACAATACCTCATCGTCCGTTACAACATTCATAAATTTAACCATCTGCACGAAGATCTGCTTCAAGCTATCGAAAAAGTCCGGAAAATTCCGGACTTTTTCGATAGCTTGAAGCAGACAATTACAATTACCATTAATAATTTATTGCAGATTAAGTTTATTCTTCATAAAATACCTTGTGATAAGGAAGAACACCGCCGCATACGCCAGGTTCACAAAAATGAGCACTATCATAAATGGCGAAGCGCCGTATATGCCGCCTCTGGCGGCATTTTCCACAAGCAGGCGGAGCGGTGTACTCACCAAACCCACGGAATTAATAATCTGCACAGCAATGTATAGGACGATGTATGCCCCGAACGAATTGCGCACCTTATGCGAATTTGTGCTGTGGCCTATGCTTATTGCCGCATAGACGATCAGGTTTGCAAACAGCAACCCGACAAAACCGAGTATAAGTGCCTCAATGCCGTAAAGGACAATTGCGTCACCGTACATTGCAAAAAGCTGTTCAAGCTGAAAAACCATGTCGGCAAAGTCAAGATTGCTGAATGATATCCCCGGTAAAGCAACCAAAAACATCGACAGCAGAGCTACCAAAACTCCAACTATCTCATAGACGCTTGCCACGATAAGTTTTGAAAAAATATGTGCCGCCGCATTTACCGGCAGAGTGTGCATGAGATACCCCTCACTGTCAAAGAGATTCTTCTTGAAACGGATAATTGCAATGATGAAACCGACTGCACATGACGCCACCATTAAAACGCAGTACACCAGCATAATGACAACAGTAAGCAATCGGAAAATGCCGATGTCGGCAAACGAATAATCGACACCCTTTGCCGCAAGGCCCGAAAGTATCGCTGTAACAATGACCGCACCGTACAGCGGCAAAAGCACCCTGCCGCTTGCCTTAAATTCATATTTCATAAGTTTTCCTAACATTTGAATACCTCCCTGAAAAGTTCATCCACGCTCATGCCCTTAGCATTGCGAATTTCGTCAACCGAGCTTTGCAGCGCTATTTCCCCTTTGTTTATGAATATCACTTCATCAAGCACTTTTTCCACATCAGCTATGAGGTGGGTCGATATCATCACTGTCGATTTTTCGCTGTAATTCGAGATTATGGTGTTGAGTATATAATCCCTCGTTGCCGGGTCTACTCCGCCCATAGGCTCATCGAGCAGGTACACATCCGCATTGCGGCTCATGGTTAGTATAAGCTGCACCTTCTCCTTGTTCCCCTTGGAGAGAGTTTTCAGTTTTGCATCCTTCTCCACACCGAGGTTATCAAGCATTTTTTCGGCTTTCTCCGATGAGAAATCGGCATAAAACTGCCCGTAAAACTTCACAAGATCGCTCACTTTCATCCAATCCGGCAGTGCCACGCAGTCCGGCAGATATGACACTCTGCTCTTTGTGCCCACGCCCGGCTTTGCTCCGCAGATGAGCAATTCTCCGCTTGTCGGCTCAAGCAGCTCATTGGCTATTTTGATGAGCGTGGTCTTGCCGCTGCCGTTAGGTCCGAGCAATCCGACTATTCTGCCTCTCTCAAGCGAAAAACTGACATTGTTCAGCGCCTGTTTTTTGCCGTAGTTTTTGCACAGATTCTTACATTCAAATATCATGTCACCCATTTTTTCTACCCCCGTATTCTCTCAAAAGTTCAATCGTTTCGTCAACGCCAAGACCGATTCTCTCCATGTCGTCCAAAAATTTTTCAAGCTTTTTTTTGGCAAACCCTTTCTTCAGCCCGTCTATGACCGCCTTGTCGTCGGTGATGTATCTGCCGCTTGTGCGGTTTGTATACATAAGTCCGTCGCGCTCCAGCTCCGCAAGTGCCCGCTGCATGGTATTAGGGTTTACCCCGGCATCGGCGGCAAGCTCGCGCACAGTCATTAGCTTTTCGCCGGGCTCCGCCTCGCCCGAGAGTATGGACTGCTTGAACTGCTCCACAATCTGCAGATATATAGGCCTGTCATTGTCAAATTTCCATTTCATCTCCGCTCTCTCCTTTCGTCACCGTCTCTCGGCTGTAATGCTGTATCATTGTATTATTGTACTGCTTGATTAATACAATGATATCACATGAAATCGGTTTTGTCAACTCTTTTTTTGATTTGGGCAATATTTTTTTATAAATCTGACAAAATCCCCCGGTTTACGCACCGCTTAGTGCTTGACAAAACGGAAATAATAATGTAAAATATACTGATAATCACAAGAAGATTTTAAGGTTAAAAGTTATTTCAATTTGCTTAAAATAACCGCTATGCGGATATAATAAATTGAATGACAACTTAAAAGGAGGAGTTTATTTATGGCATTTATGGACATTGCCCCTTTTATAATCTGGGGCATTTCGATCATTGCGCTCATCTATTCCGCCGTGTCCTACAACATGGTAAAGAGTAAAGACGAGGGAACTGACAAGATGATAGCCATCGGAAATAAGATAAGAAGCGGTGCCATGGCATATCTTAAGAGGCAATACAAATCTGTAGGCATTTTCTTTGTTGTGCTCTTTGTAATCCTTTTGATATGCTCCATGAGCGGATATCTGACGATTTTTGTTCCGTTCGCATTCATCACGGGAGGTTTCTTCTCAGGTCTGTCCGGCTTTGTCGGCATGAAAATTGCCACATATGCCAACACCAGAACAGCGAACGGCGCACGCGAGGGACTCAACAGAGGTCTCAAAATCGCCTTTGCGTCCGGTACAGTAATGGGATTCGCAGTTGTCGGACTCGGATTGTTTGACATCAGTATTTGGTACATCATTCTTAAATATATATTTAATCTTGAAATCAACGATATCATGCTGTCACTGCTTACATTCGGCATGGGTGCAAGTTCAATGGCACTGTTTGCAAGAGTCGGCGGAGGCATCTTCACCAAAGCTGCCGATGTCGGAGCAGACCTTGTGGGCAAGGTAGAGGCGGGCATCCCCGAAGATGACCCGAGAAACCCTGCATGTATCGCAGATAATGTGGGCGATAATGTGGGCGATGTTGCAGGAATGGGAGCAGACCTGTACGAATCGTATGTCGGATCAATGTATTCTTCCGGTGCGCTTGCCGTTGCGGCAGGTCTCGGCACAAACGGCGCAGTAGTGCCAATGCTCATTGCAGCGGTTGGCATAATCGCGTCAATAATAGGTACATTCTTCGTAAGCACAAAAGAGGGCGCAAGTCAGAAACAACTGCTCGGCTCTCTGAGAAAAGGCACATACATCAGCAGCATAATCTCCGCAATCGGTGCAGCGGTAATCATACGCCTGGCACTGCCGGCAGAGAATTTCAACATCTTCTGGGCGGTAATATCCGGTCTTTTGGCAGGTGTGCTCATTGGTTTCTTCACAGAGTACTACACCTCGGATTCATACGATCCCACACGCAAGCTCTCGGCATCATCCAAAACAGGCAGCGCAACAATTATAATTGACGGTCTTGCGCTCGGCATGAAATCCACGGCAATCCCGGTTATTGTGGTCGGCATATCAGTGCTTATCAGCTATGCGGTAGCCGGCGGATTCTCCGGTGCGGAAAATGCATTTTCACTTGGTCTCTACGGTGTGGGTGTGTCTGCAGTCGGTATGTTGTCAACGCTGGGAATAACTCTTGCTACCGACGCTTACGGTCCTGTTGCCGATAATGCCGGCGGCATTGCCGAAATGGCGGGTCTGGAGCCGGAAGTCAGAGAGAGAACAGACGCGCTCGACTCTCTTGGCAACACCACCGCCGCTACGGGCAAAGGTTTTGCCATAGGCTCTGCGGCTCTTACCGCGCTGGCGCTGATTGTGTCGTATACAGATAAAGTGGGTCAAATAGGCTTTGAATTTAACCTGAGCATAACAAATCCGCTCGTACTCATAGGTCTGTTCGTCGGAGCTATGCTTCCGTTCCTTTTCTCGGCGTTCACAATGTCAGCCGTGGGACGCTCGGCAGAAAAAGTCGTTGTCGAAGTAAGGCGGCAGTTCAGAGAGATCAAAGGACTCATGGAAGGCAAGGCGGATGCGGACTATGCAAAGTGCGTGGATATCTGCACAAAAGAATCACTCAAAGAGATGATTTTGCCGGCGTGCATAGGCATAATCGCTCCTCTCGCGGTAGGTCTTATTCTCGGACCGGACGGAGTTGTGGGTATGCTTGCCGGCGCGCTTGTTTCGGGATTTGTACTTGCAATAATGATGGCAAACTCCGGCGGCAGCTGGGATAACGCCAAAAAGTACATTGAAGCGGGCAATTTCGGCGGCAAAGGCTCCGAGAATCACAAAGCAGCTGTTGTCGGCGACACCGTGGGCGATCCTTTCAAGGACACCGCCGGTCCGTCAGTAAACATACTCATAAAACTGCTTAGCACGGTTTCCATAGTTTTTGCGGCAGTGGTAGTAAGTTTTCATTTATTCTAAATTTTTCGAAAAAGTGATGTCTGCGGATGTCACTTTTTTTGTTGCCTTTTTCGGAGATATATGGTACAATAGATATAGTAAAATGCAGAAAGGAAAGTGACGATATGATTAATGAGATAAGAAACATTACCGAAAAATGCAAAACTTCCTGCACAATAGACAGATCACTTTATGCCGAGTACGGCGTAAAGAGAGGTCTGCGCGACGAAAACGGAAAAGGCGTTCTTGCAGGACTTACGGAAATATCCGACATCCGCTCCACAAAAACGGTTGACGGGAAAGAAGTCCAAATAGACGGCGAACTGTACTACAGAGGGATAAATATTCATGATATAATAGGCGGATTCATGAAGGACAAGCGCTTCGGATTCGAGGAAGTAACATATCTGTTGCTCACAGGCGACCTGCCCAATCAAAAACAGCTTGACGATTTCAAAGACCTGCTGGCGTCATTCTATACTCTGCCGAAAAACTTTGTGCGCGATGTGATAATGAAGGCCCCGTCGGCAGACATAATGAACACTCTTACGCGCGGAGTGCTGTCTCTGTTTCCTTATGACGACAATCCAAACGACATCTCACTTGAGAATGTCATGCGTCAGTGCCTCCAGCTGATAGTTGCCATACCGATTTTCTCGGTATACAGCTACGCGGCCAACAAGTTTTACAACAACGGTGATTCCCTGGTGATTCACCGCCCCATGCAGGGATATTCCATATCAGAGAATTTTTTGCATATGCTGCGCCCCGACTGCAGCTACACCGAACTTGAAGCAAGGGTACTCGACATGGCTCTGGTGCTGCACGCAGAGCACGGCGGAGGAAACAACTCATCATTCACCACTCATGTGGTCACATCATCGGGCACGGATACATACTCGGCAATAGCCGCGGCACTGTGCTCCCTGAAAGGTCCGCGTCACGGCGGTGCAAACATAAAAGTGGTGAATATGTTTGAAGACATGAAAAAGAACATAAACACAGATGACGACAATGCGATAATACACTACCTGGACGAATTGCTCGAAGGCAGAGCGTTCGACAGATCGGGGCTCATTTACGGAATAGGTCACGCAGTATACAGCCTGTCCGATCCGAGAACAAGACTGTTCAAGAAATTTGTCGGCAGTCTGGCAGAAGAAAAAGGACTGCAACAGGAATTTGAACTCTACTCCAAGGTGGAAAAATTTGCCCCGGAGATAATTTCGAAAAAGAGAAAAATGTTCAAAGGAGTGTCGGCAAACATAGATTTTTACAGCGGATTTGCCTATAGTATGCTCGACATCCCGTTTGAACTGTTCACTCCGCTGTTTGCCTCGGCAAGGATAGCCGGCTGGAGCGCGCACCGCATGGAGGAGCTGATAAACGCCGGCAAGATAATCCGCCCGGCATACAAGGCAGTATGCGCCGAAAGAGAATACCTGCCCCTGCCGCAAAGAGATTAATCAACTTGATATTCAGAATCAAAAAAAACACACAAAAAACCGCATGAATGTTTGAGCAAAAAATGATTGACTTTTTGTCAAAAACACCTTATAATAGATTGGTATGGATTGTTGTGTGCAAATGCAAAAATACAAAAAATATTATGGAGATGACGCAATGCGAAAGACAACCGAAAAACTTTTTGTTGCACTTATGTGCGCGTCGCTTGTGATGTCATCTCTTGCCACAGTCGTCGCACGATATGATTATGACGGCGGCACAGTGTATTTTTCAGCAGCGTTTCAAAGAGTGTGCAGCATAAGAGACTACCGCAAACAGTCGCTTGAGCCGCTGCCCGGCTATGATGATGCGCGCATATGCACAGCAGATTTTGCTGCGGCGTCAAACCGCGACACGGACGGTGCATTGCCCGGAGCGGCATATGATGTCTGTGCGGATTTTCACGCCGGTTCCTACCGGCCGTTTGCGTCCGGAGCGCATACCGGCACACGACAAAAATCGTTTCATATGCGGATTTGATATATGAGCAAAGGCTTAGGCAAACGGGACCCGAACCCGTATTGGTTTTACATAGAGATTTTCGCCGTTATTGCGTCAAACACCTTGAAAATACGGCAAGTATTCTCTGCGGTGTTTTCCTTATACCGACAAAAATCTCTTATGTTAAACTGCTCGCACCTGACGCTGAGATGTTTTTCGCAAGATTTCAGTGCGGGATGATGCAGGCAGGCTTGACGCCTGTCAAATCCGACAAGCTGAAAGATTGCAAAAACATCCATCATCAGGCAATGCGTGTTCGAGTCTCGTTTGCCTATATCAAAAACGACAATTATCTTAGGAGGAAAACAAATGAATTCAAAAAGCGTAGCTAAATTCAGCATTGTCATTGTTGTGATACTGGCACTTTCCTACATCGCAGCATTTGGCTTGAATGTCGGCGGATATCAGATACCTGCCGCACTCGATGAGGAGAACGGCATCAGGAGAGGTCTTGACCTCGCCGGCGGTTCGTACATCGTGTTTGAGGCAGACACAAACGAAGCTGTGACAGACAGCGATATGCAGTCGGTTATCTCTGTTTTGCGTAACAGACTTGACAGCCAGGGATTCTACGAAGCTGAGGTGTCCAGACAAAACGACAAGAGAGTAAGAGTAGAGATCCCCGCAGTGGAGAATCCGGACGAGGCTGTGGAAATGCTCGGCGCGACCGCCAAGCTTGAATTTGTGGACAAAGACGGAAATGTTGTCCTCTCGGGCGGAGAGGATGTAAAGAGTGCCACTGCGGCATATGAGGCAGTGGACAGCACCGGCAAAAAAGGCCACATCGTAAAGCTTGAACTCACAAACGAAGGAAGTCAGAAATTTGCCGAAGCCACAGGCAGAATATCCGGTTATGCAAGCGGTGAAAACTACATTTCAATCCGGTTGGACGGAAATGTAATCTCCAGCCCAAGCGTAAAAGAGCAGATTAACTCAACAGACTGCATCATTGAAGGAGACTTCGACAGCGAAAGCGCAAAGACACTTGCCGGACAGATTCAGTCGGGTCAGCTGCCGTTCTCACTCAAAGTTGCCGAGATGAGAAGCATCGGCGCACAGCTCGGTGAAAAGGCGCTCACAAACAGCCTTAAAGCCGGACTCATCGGTTTGGTGCTCGTTATAATATTCATGATAGTTATGTACAGAATGTGCGGATTCATCGCATCTATAGCACTCATAGGCTATGTATCCATAGTTGCGCTTCTGCTGGGACTTCTCAGAGTAAACCTCACTCTCCCCGGCATCGGCGGTATCATCCTCACCATAGGTACTGCGGTAGACGCAAATGTAATCATATTTGAGAGGGTTAGGGAAGAACTCAAGCTCGGCAAAACCCTCAGAGCGTCGGTTGACGCCGGATTTAACAGAGCGTTCACGGCAATCCTCGACTCAAATGTTACCACTCTCATCGCCGCAGTTGTGCTCTATCTGTTCGGAACAGGCACAATCAAAGGCTTTGCGGTAACCCTCGGTATCGGTACAATCGTCAGCATGTTCACCGCTATATTCGTTACAAGATTTTTACTTCGTCAGATGATCGGATTCAACATCAAGAATCCTAAGCTGTACAGTGCCTAAGGAGGAATGAGCAAATGTTTAATATTATAGAAAAGAAAAAGATATTCTTTATTATCTCGTCAATCATAATCGCTGCCGGAATAGTAGGTTTCATTGTAAACGGCGGTTTCAACACGGATATCGACTTCACGGGCGGATCCGAAGTATATGTTGACCTCGGCACAGAGTATGACGAAAACGCTATCAGAGACGCAGTTAAGGGTATTGACGGCGTGAGCGTATCCACCGTTCAGAAATCTGACGGAAACAGCGCCGTAATCAGAACAACAGAGCTTTCCATGGAACAGAAAATTGCCGTTCAGGATGCGATTAAAGAGAAGTTTGCAAACGCAAACATCCTCTCTGTGGACAATGTGAGCGCATCATCGGGTGCGGACCTCTGGAACAACGCAGCTATGTCAATCGTAATTGCTGTTGTACTCATGCTGATATATATCACATTCAGATTTGAGTTGCTTACAGGTCTTTCCGCAGTTTTGGCGCTGTGCCATGATATGCTGGTTATGATGAGCATCTACGCTATATTCCGTCTGCCGGTAAACACATCGTTTATAGCAGCGATACTCACAATCCTCGGTTACTCAATCAACGCGACAATCGTTGTGTTTGACCGTATAAGAGAGAATACAAGATTTTTGAGAAAAGAGTCATTTGTAGATGTAGCTAACAGAAGCATTTGGCAGACTATGGCGAGATCTATCAATACTTCGGTAACGACTCTCATCACACTTGTCTGCCTGTATATCCTCGGTGTACCGTCAATCAAAGAGTTTGCTCTGCCGCTTATTGTCGGCGTGATTTGCGGTTGCTATTCTTCAGTATTCCTTGCAAGCTCGTTCTGGGTACTCTTTAAGGGTAAGAGCGCAAAGGTTGTTGCAAAATAATAAGCCTTCCCATTGAGCGGAAGATGGCAGCCGGTATATTATTTTATTAAATAATAAACCTAAGTTGGCTGACGGATGAAATGTAGCTTGCTTGCAAGCGTTAAAGATAAAAAGAGCACCACACATCTGCAACTTGCGGATGTGTGGTGCTTTTTTTATATCCTATATCATCACGCTTTCTTTGCCGCTTCAATTACTTTGTCGGCAACAGCCGCCGGGGCCGTTTCATATCTGGAAAACTCAAATGTAAAGCTGCCTCTGCCCTTGCTCATGGAGCGCAGATCGGTCGCATATCTGTGCATTTCCGATACCGGCACTTCCGCCTCAACCAAACTCAAACCATCACGATCACTCTCGCCCATGCCCATTATCTGACCGCGGCGCTTGTTTATATCTCCGATGATGTCGCCCATTATACTCTCGGGCACATATACTTTCAGATAGCCGATAGGTTCAAGCAGCACCGGTTTAGCCTGTTTCATGCCTTCTTTGTACGCTATGGATGCCGCCGTCTTAAATGCAATCTCGGACGAATCCACAGGGTGATAAGAACCGTCAAGCAATGTTGCCTTGAGGTTTACCACAGGATATCCGGCAAGCACGCCGTGCTCACAACTGTCGCGCAGTCCCTTCTCAACCGCCGGGAAGTAGTTCTTCGGCACACTGCCTCCGAACACCTGCTCCTCAAAAATCATGTCCTCAGTAAGTCCGGGCTCAAATTTAATCTTAACATGACCATACTGTCCGCTGCCGCCGGATTGTTTCTTGTGTTTGCCCTCGACGGTCGCCGTGCCGAGTATAGTCTCTCTGTACGGCACTATGGGTTCTTCCAGTCTGACATTTATCCCGAATTTTGCCTTGAGTTTGCTCACTATGACATCAATGTGCTGTTCTCCCAGTCCGTTAATCAGAGTCTGCTTTGTCTCTGAATTATTAGTAACGGAGAATGTGGGATCCTCATCTGTCAGTTTCATCAATCCGCCTGCTATTTTTTCCTCATCACCCTTTGCAATCGGATACACCGCCATCGATATAACCGGAGACGGGAACTCGATACCGCTTAAGATAATGTTTTTGTTCTCTGCGCAGAGCGTGTCGCCTGTCTTGGTCTTGTCAAGCTTGGACACGACGCCTATGTCGCCTGCCACAACCTCTTTGACCTCAACCTGCTTTTTGCCTATGAGGGTGTATATTTTTCCGATGCGCTCATATGTATCCTTGTTTGGGTTATACAGAGTGCTGTCCGCCTTCACGCAGCCTGAATACACGCGGAACAGCGACATCTTGCCCACATACGGATCGGCAACGGTCTTAAAAACTATCGCCGATGTCGTGTCTTGTGCATCCTGAACAACCTCTACCGGCTCACCCGACTTGGAGTCATGAGCCACCTCGGTAATCTCGTTTGGGTTCGGCAAATACTTGCCTATGCCGTCCATAAGGCTCATCACGCCGACATTTTCCTGACCTGTGCCGCAGTACACAGGAAAAATGCTGCCATCCTTTACTCCTTTTCTTATCGCCTGTTTTATCTCGTCAAAGGTAAATTCCTCGCCGTTGAAATACTTGTTCATAAGGGCATCGTCTGTCTCGGCAACCGCCTCCATGATCATCTCGCGCAGCGGTGCAACAGTATCTTCCATCCCCTCCGGCACGGGAATATCTATCCTGTCTATTCCCTCATAGCGGCGCGCCGTCATATCCACAATATCTACAAATCCTTTGAACTTGTCACCCTCCCGTATCGGGATGACAAACGGCGTTATCGCCTTGCCGAACTTCTCTTTCATCTGCTCGAGGGTTTTCATGTAGTCCGCACGGTCATCGTCCATTTTATTCACAAAGAACACCGTGGGCACGCCCTTTGCGCGCGCATAAGAAAACACCTGTTCCGTGCCGACGGATACTCCGCTGCGTCCGCTAAGCACTATCAGCGCAGAATCTGCGGCACGCAGACCTTCTTTAACCTCGCCGACAAAATCGAAATATCCGGGAGTGTCTATAATATTATACTTCATACCCTTCCATTCTATCGGAATCATCGACATCTGAATAGATATCTGTCGTTTGATCTCCTCGGTGTCATAGTCCGACACCGTAGTGCCGTCCGACACTCTTCCCATCCTGTCAACAGCGGCGCTGTTGAGAAGCATCGCCTCTGCAAGAGTGGTTTTGCCGCATTTGCCGTGACCCATCATTACCACATTTCTGATACTGTCCATGTTATACTTGCCCATTGCCGATTCCTCCTTTTGATTGTCCTGATAGTTGTTATTATGAACTCTATCGTTTTTTATGAATTAATTATGTAACACTCACTGCGTGAGCTGCCATCTCGCAGTCACCACATGACAGTTTCTTACGAAAAAAGAAAGAAAACCGTTACATTATATTATATTCATTTTATATCATTTGACCAACAAAAGCAAGAATTTTGGGGTAAAACTTTATGCAATATTTTTATGAAAAATGCATATAACCCGCAAAAGTGCCGTGCAGAGCCGTTTTTGCGTCTCAAAAGGATTTTGTGCATTAAAGGCGCAAAAAAAAATTCAAAAAAGGCTTGCAAAATGGGCGCGGATATGATATTATATTAAGGTAGCGTTTACAGATTAATATACGCCGGTGTGATGGAATTGGCAGACGTGCAAGACTCAAAATCTTGTGGTAGCAATACCGTGTCGGTTCGACCCCGACCACCGGCACCAGAAAAAATCACTTGCATCCGCAAGTGGTTTTTTCAACGAAATTTGCCGCTGCGCGGCAAGTGAAATGGCTTCGCCGTGAAATGCGCCTGCGGCGCGTGAAATATCCGCTACGCGGATGTTAAAAGGCAAATTTCATTTCACAGAGAGCGTAAGCTCTCTATTTCACAATTTGCGTAAGCAAATTATTTCGCATCGAGCGTTAGCGAGATATTTCACTTAACTAAATTTACGCTATCAACATGAATTTACACTCATGTGATATGAAATGCGCCTTGCGGCGCGTGATTTATTTCATTTCACAGAGAGCGTAAGCTCTCTATTTCACAATTTGCATGAGCAAATTATTTCACATCGAGCGTTAGCGAGATATTTCACTTAACTAAATTCACACTACCAACATGAATTTACACTCATGTGATATGAAATGCGCCTTGCGGCGCGTGATTTATTTCATTTCACAGAGAGCGTAAGCTCTCTATTTCACAATTTGCATGAGCAAATTATTTCGCATCGAGCGTTATCGAGATATTTCACTTAACTAAATTTACGCTATCAACATGAATTTCCACTCGTGTGATTCACTTAAATATAACCCTACAAAAGGAAAAAACAAATGTCATATTCTAAGCTAAAAGAACTCTCAATGGACTTGGCTGTCAATACCATAAAAATGTGCGATTCCATCCACGGGCACTATTCACTTGTCAATCAGCTTGAGCGAAGCGCCTCATCAATCGGGGCAAATATCCGTGAGGCAAATTATGCGCACGGGAGAGCCGATTTCATTGCCAAACTTCAGATTGCACTCAAAGAATGTTATGAAACAGAATACTGGATTGAACTTTTTGTCAGAGCCCAATTTGCAGACACGGAATATGCAAAAAATCTGTATACGCAGTGCGGCACTGTCCGCAAACTCCTCATCTCCTCAATCACCACCGCAAAAAAGAATTCATAAAAAAGCGCACAAAACCGACCGTTCATCGGGTTTATGCGCTTTTTCTCACTCAAGACTCAAAATATCTGCCCCGGCAATTTCAGCTTTTCTTTCTGTGGAAACCCGCGGTCAAACTCCTCTGCCGCTGCCTCATCGACAAAATATCCGTCCGGTGCGGCATACTCGCCCGTCACCCCGTCAAGATAACCCTCTTTAAGCTCTTTGAGCACAAAATCAAGCTCCGGCACAAACGACGGGTCATCCCTCAAGGTATGCAAAACATAGTGCTCAAGACACCCCGGTCGGTACACATTCCAGAATGACCTGCGCACCAGGTTTTCTACCTCTCGCCTCTCCTCTTTTTTCTCAAGTCTTATAACACAATTTTCTTTATTCATGATAAACTTCCTTTCAATTCCTCCGAGAATCCGTTCAGACAGGCATCGAGCCGCGCGGTGACCGCAGCTTTGTCATCTGCGCCGTCATAGACGGAATACATTAAAAACATCACTCCGTAAAATTTTTCCGCACTCTCCGCGGCATTTTCAATCTGCATACTCTCAAACAAATCCGTCATGTATCCCAGCGGACCGGAGACCAGATATTGCTGATACAGCACAGACATCTCCTCACTGCGAAACTGCTCCAGGGCCAACATACGGCGAAAACACCGTGCAAACTCGTCCTCAGTCCAATAGCGGAACTGTCCCTTGGCATATTCGACTATATTCCCGATTGACGCTGCGCAGTATTCAGCCGGCATCTCGTCAAGAGTGCCGACAGGCACATCGTACTCCTCGGCACGCTCGGCGTCGCGGCATCTCATGCAGTCTATGATGCTGTCGAATATGTCCCGTTTGTTTTTGTAGTGCTTGTACAGCGCCCCTTTGGTCATGCCGAGCTCCGCGGCAATGGTGCTGACGGACACCGCCTCGTATCCGTCCTTTGCAAAGAGCCTGAGCGCAGTGAGCAGAATGTTTTGTTTTGTATCTCCCATGGGAATCCCCCTATTTATATAAAATAATAGCCGTTTGTAAAATTACCAAAATGCACATCTTAGGCGCATTTCAATTGCATAAACAAGTTTGGTTTTCTCCACTTTATGAATCCCACCACCGCCTTTTTCGCATGATTATTATTTTAATGTTAAAATAATAATCATGCGGGCGGTCCCCCTCCCTTTAAGGCAAGGGAGGCTTTCTCCATCAGCACAAACTGTCGACCGAGCGAAAGGCTCCCTTGCTAAAGGGAGCTGGCGGCGTAGCCGTCTGAGGGATTCAAAAAGCGCAAAAAGTTATCCACATTTTTTAGTTCGTAATTTTACAATCGACTACATATAAAATGAGTAAACGACCGTTCACTATATATTATAGCAAACGATCGTTTACCTGTCAAGAGGTTTATAAAAAATATTTTGTTTAACTTTCCATGGCCTAATTATTTATTAAAATATATTCTGATTCGCACAGCGGTCTTGCACTTGATTTGCTTTGCAACAAAAAAACTTTCAACATATCGGCATCACTTTTATCAAGTTGTATATCAGATATCGGCAATGATACATCTGCTGAAACATCAATAAAACTAATATCAACAAGTGCATGATTATTGTAAATTGCTACAGCAAGCACACATTTACCTATTACACCTTTTACATCAATTTGCGTCTCGGAAATCTCGATTGCCGTTTGCATCATATTTTTTGCATAATAATGTACATTGGCATTCAACAGACTTTGAATATTGCCTATCTTATTCCATTGCTCGGGTGAACCACCAAAATATACATCTGTAAGCTGAGTGCATCCTCTAAAAGCACCAGCACCAACGGTATTGATATTTTCAGGCATAAAAATTTTTTTTAGTCCCGTACACTCTGTAAACAACCACGCAGGGATATTTTCAATATCATCACCAAAGATAACAGCAAACCCGTTACCACCTATACCTGCATCACGAAACAAACCTTTGTTTAAGCTGCTTATGCTGCCGGCATTCCAATATATGATTGATAAATCGGTGCATCCCGAAAATGCTTTATTGTCAATACTTTCAACATTACACGGTATAGTTACACTTGACATACTGCTGCAATCATAAAATGCAGCATATCCAATTGAAATAACGCTATCTGGTATGTTCACGCTCGTCAAGCTTGTACAACTGGAAAATGTATGTCCTTCTATAGTTGTAACACCGTCCGGTATAGTTACGCTCGTTAAGCCTGTGCAATCGTAAAATGCTTTATTGTTAATGCTTTCAACACTACGCGGTATAGTTACACTCGTTAGGCCTGTGCAACCGTAAAATGCAGCTCTTCCAATTGAAATAACGCTATTTGGTATGTTCACGCTTTCCAAATCAGCACAATCGTAAAACGCCCATTCTCCAATAGCTGTAACACCATCTTTAATATCAACACGAGAAATGTTGTTTCGGTATAAATACCACGGTGAAGTCTCTCCGTATTGCGCATATTCAGCCATTTCTCCGGTTCCGCTTATTGTAAGCGTGTCATCTTCCAGCGTCCAAGTCAAATTTTCTCCGCAAGTGCCACTAGTTACCGATTCAGCATTTACACTGACTGCCGGAAAACAGAGACCACCTATTAACAGGACAGCAGTAAAACAAAATTTTATTCTGTACTTCATTTATGACACTCCCAAGTAATTAATACATCAGTCAAATTTGATATATATGAATCAGAAATAATTTGCACATGAAATGTTTTCATTTTTCAAGCACTTTAATTCTTCATATTACCAATGTTATTATATAGGATATCTGATATTTTGTCAATATTTTTCGAATTTTTCTATTTTGTCAGCCTGATTATCACCGCAGAATTGCGCGGTGCGGAAACTCTCAACTTTCCGTTATCCTCGAAATCGACAGAAAAGGCGCCAAACTGCGGATAAATCTTCTCTGCACCGACATACTCATCGCAGTGAATCGGGATATCTATGCTCGCCGCATCATCCGCACCGCCGATCCTTTTCACGCAGAGATAGTCGTGCCCGTCTCCGAAATATCCGTTTACCATCCACTCATCGCCGAAATGAGCCGCGCCGCACGGATAAAAAGGCTTAAGATACGGAATCTCACAGCGAATCGATTTGTAAAAGTCAATTCCGTCTTTGAGCGCTGCAAATTGCTTACGCGATAAAAGGTGCGTCTCACCCGACACAACCGGCCGCGCGAACATGGCATTTGCCGCGTTGAGTGATATCTCATACTCGGTGTGATCCCTCATGGGCAACACCCACACCTGCGCCTGCTCCGGAATCACTGCAGTTGCGGACATTGCAGAAATCGCCGCCGTCGGCTTGAAATCCGCCGCATCACTGAGCGACTGCATTGATGTATGCGCAAGTGATTTGTAGTCCATCCGCATGCCGCCGCTTGCGCAGTTTTCTATAATCAATCCCGGGTGACGCGCGTACAAGCCGTCAATCCACCCAAGATATGCCTCGCCATGGCGCACCAACCCGTCGCCGAAGCTGTCGGAATTCACCTCGGTGCCGAGCCCGCCGTCTATGTTGTAATCAAACTTAAAATACTCTATACCATAGTCGCTGATCAATCCGTCTACCACGCGATCCAGGAAATCAGTCACCTTTTTGCAGCGGAAATCAAAGTGATATCTGCCGTGGTCAATAACTCTTTTGCCGTGGCGCATGAAAAAGCAATCATCCGAAAATTCATTCACGATGGGGCAATTGATACCCATGACCTCCGGTTCGAGCCATATCCCCGGTTTCAATCCTTTTTTTCGGATATAATCGAACACTTCGCCCATGCCGTGCACAAATCTGCTTTCGCAGACTTTCCACTCACCGACCGTCTCCCACCATGTGCCGTCGGCATACCAGCCGGCATCCATGCAGAATACTTCCGCGCCGACTGCCGCGGCGGCATCTATCACGGCGAGTTCTTTCTCGCTTGTCGGGTCGGCATTAAGGCATCTCATGTAGTCGTTGAAAATCACCGGCAACTCTGCGTCTGCGGCGCTCCTGTACGCGATTTTTCTCCTGTACTCCGTCATTTCCCCAAAAACTCCGTCGACGGTTTTGCCGAAGCACACTGCCGTTTTCACAGTCTCAAAGCTTTCGCCGTGTTTCAATTCTTTCCACCATGCGTTTTCCTGTTCTGACGGCCCCGATAACTTGAGATAATTCACATTCTGTATGTCACTCAGCTCAAAATTCCACGAATTATTGCTCTCTATCTGCCAAAATATGCTCTCGCTCTCATTTTGAATAATGCCGAGAGGCAAATATTCCTTGGTCGACCATGTACCCGTGTTTGAAACGGCAATACGCTTTGTGGAAAAATCGTTTATATGATTGAACCCCAGGTTTTCGGGCAAATAATCATACCATTGCAGTTCTCTGCACCATGAGTTGTGACAGAGCCACAGTTTTTCAAGTTCGAATCCGTACATACAAAACGAGCTGACATATTCAAGACCGACATCTTCGCCGATGTTCTCGACCGTCGCATATGAGCGTACCGCCTTTATGCCGCCGAAAAATTCATAATGCTGAGTCACCCGAAATTTTTCGCTTTTCATTATAAAGATAAGCTTATCTTCACCCTCGATGTGCGATTCGTATTTTAATCCGTTGCTGCCGGTGTGCTTTGCGCCGTGGTGATCGTTCGGGTTTTCGCCGCTTGCGAAAACCTCCGTCACGGCAAAAAACTTATTTTCCGCCGTGTCGGCTCTCTCCGTTCCGATGTGTTTAATCAGCAGTCTGCCGTCGTCATCAACGGCAAACTGCAAAAAGATGCCGTTTTTGAAAAAATCTAAATTTCTCATAATTATCCTCTACTTTTCGTCTCCGCAAAACACCTCTATCGCCGCCTTGACATCCTCTTTCATGGCGGCGGTGGCGTCGTTTGCCGCATCATGGAACTGCGCGTAAGTCTTGCCGGACACCGCCTCGCCGCCTGCCTTTGCCATATAGGTGTAATAATTAATCTTGCGCACGCCGAGCGAGATGACCCGTCTGTAGTCATCGTGGCTCACTCCGCTGCCGCCGTGCATGACAATCGGCACATCGGTGACACGGTTTATCTCGCCGAGCCGCTCAAAATCAAGCTTGGGTTCTTTAAGATATATTCCGTGTGCGGTGCCGAAAGCGCAAGCGAGCGCGTCTATGCCCGTCTCGCGGCTGAATCTTTGCGCCGCCTCCGGTGTGGTGTAGATGCTCTCGCCGCCCTCTGCGCCCGACTCGCGCGCGCCCATTGAGCCAATCTCAGCTTCAACACTTGCGCCGTACCTTGCCGCTGCCTCAACAGCTATCGCAGTGTTGGCAAAGTTAAGTTCGTCCGCAAGCAATGAGCCGTCATACATAACCGAAGTAAAGCCCAAGTCAAGCCCTCTGCGGATGTAATCAAGATCCGTTCCGTGGTCGAGGTGAACGCACACGGGCACACTTGACCGCTCCGCCATAAAAAGCATTATCGGCGCTATCTCGTCCATCTTGCAAATCCCCATCTCCTCATGCACCTGGGCGTGCATGATAATCACGGGTTGATTAAGTTCCTCCGCCGCGCCGATGACCGCACGGATGCTCTCGAAATTCGGTGTGTTGAACGAACCTATCGCGCAGTTGTTCGCCTGTGCGATTTTAAGTATATTTTTAAGTGTAACAAGCATTTGTCTATCTCTCCTCAAATTCAAAAGTCAAGTGATGTGTCTTGCACTTGCCGGGATCCAAAAACTGCAAATATCCCTTTTCCCGCATGACATCTCTGCCGTCCGGCAGACAATTGCCCGGCTCAAGACCGAGCACATAATCATATTCGCCCATCATCTTCCACTCCGTAAAGAACGGCAGTTCTTCCCTGTCAAAGCTGATCTTCACGCCCTTGTTGATGTCGGGGTTATATATCGCCGCAGTGCCGTCGGCAGACTTGTGATAATAGCATTTTTCCTCATAGCCGCGCTGCGGTTTTTCCATAACAAAGCAATTTTCTATGCCGTCCTCCGCATGAGCATTGCGCGCCGCCGTCTCCGTCACGGGCACGGTGAGCACCGCGTTTTCGCTGAGCAGCGGATAACCCATGTTGCAGTGATAGAGCACCTGGAGCGGCGCAACGGCCGACCCGATGTTGGATATCCTGTCGCAGAGAGTGACCTTGTTGCACCGCTTGGAAACAGCATACTCGCGTTCCAAAATGAGTTGATGGGCAAAAATCGCCGCATCGCGCACCGCAGCGGTGATAATGATTTCATCGTCAGTCTCGCGATATGCGTAATTCTCACAAGGGGTGTTTGCAATTGAACCGTGCAGCGGGAGTTCCTCGCCGCCATCCGTGCACGGAGAGCCGACTGCCGTCAGTCCGCAGGTGGTCATAAAACCTGCCGTAAAGGACTTGAGGAACCCCGTGTCTTTGTTGTCATAAAGAAACGGCGACACATAGCCGCAAGGCGAAAAATAGCCGAGGTTGTCGCCCTTGAAACTGACGCGGGAGATATCCATTGCCCTGTCCGCTGAGAAGGTAATCTCCAGTCCCAAACCGTTGCGCACCTGAATAAGAGTCATGCCCTTGCCTTTTCCTTTTGCAAGAATAACTTCCTCTGCGCCGCTTATCTGCTGTGAATTGCCTATATACTTATTCATTCTAAAATCTCCTTTGCAAAACCATAAATTTTTTTATACTTTTTAAGTTGTTTCATGTAATATTCATGCTTTACCTTATCAGTATAAAACACTTTTCGCTTTTTTGCAAGAATGGAGACTCCGCCGTATGCCCCTACTGCTCTGCCCGCCATGAGCGCAGTGCCGGCGCCGCCGATTTCTCCGCAGTCAAGCGCAGTCACGGGCAGACCGAGCACATCTGCCTTTATCTGCAACCACACATCTGACCGTGCGCCACCGCCCGTGGCAATGACGGACTTTGCCTCAAGTCCGTTTTGTGCCATTATTTCAAGATTAACGGCAATCTCAAAAGCCGTACCCTCCATGAGCGCCTTATATATGTCAAACCTTGTGTGCTCAAAAGTGAGCCCGACGACTGCCGCGCACGACGATGAATCCATATACGGAGTTGCCGCTCCGGCAAAATGGGGCATTATGAGCAAATCTGTCGGCTCGCCGCTAACCATGGAGTCAAGCTCGGCATACGACACCTCCGCAAAATTATCCCGAAACCACTTTAGCGTTGCACCGCCGGTGTATGAGAGCACATAGCAAGCGTAACCGCCACTCGGATACGGTGCAAGCGAATATCCTTTTTCGTAAAGCGAGTAATCACTCGGAATTTTCTCAAATAGCACAGGGACGCACTCCACGGTGCCCGTGCCATCCATCACCTGTTCGTTGGATGTGATGCCGGCGCCGCACATGGCTGCTATCTGGTCGTGAGCACCGTTTACAATCACAGCGCCGGGCGACACGCCGAGTTCGCGCGCAAGCTCCGGTTTTATCTCTGCCGCCGCACTCCCCGTCGGCACGGGGTGCGAAAGCAGATGTTCATCCACCCCGGCAAAGGCAAGTATGTCGTCCGCCCAGCATTTGTTATCTATATCGAAACATATCGTCCGTGCGGCGAGCGAATAGTCTATCTGCCGCTCTCCGCAGAGCATATACACTATGTAGTCCTGCATAAGCAGAATCTTCTCCGCTCTTGCGTACGACTCGGGCATATTCTCCCGTATCCACATAATCTTGGGCAGCGAATACATCTCGTGTGCCTTTGCACCCGTTCGGAAAGCAAGCTTATCACCGCCGAATTTTTCAGTCAGCCTTGCGCACTGCTCCGCTCCGCGCGGATCGGTATACAGCATGGACGGAGCACAGGGCGCGTCGTCTCCGTCCAGCATTACAAATGTCTCACCGAAACTCGTCACGGCTATTGCCGCGGTGTTTCGGCAATCTGTCTCTTTGATAACTTTTTTAACCGAATCCCACACGGTCGCCGCGTCTATCTCGTGGAGTCCTCCGCGGCGCACCACATCATATGCGGCATACCTGTCGCGGACAAAATTGCCGTTCTCATCGTACAGGGCAATTTTGCAGCCGCTTGTACCTATGTCAAGTCCTGCATACAATTTATCCATAATCACAGCTCCATTACATCATAGCCGAGGTAATTCTCAAAAGCCTCTTTGAGGATATCCGCCATGTGACCCACGCCGACTGTCGTGTGATGACGGAATCCGCATCTGCCGAGTTTTATCAGCTTGCGCTGCAAATCGGAAATCAGCGCAACACCGCCGCAGCCGAAAAATCCTTTTTCTATCTCGTCATCGGTAAACTCGCCCTCGTCCACATAGAATGTGAGTTTGCCGTCCTCCGTCTTGCAGTTGGACAGAGTCATGGGGAATGCGGCAATTCTGCCCTCGTTAGCGCCCCAGCCGCAGCCGGGACAAGCCTTGGCAAACATCTTGTGGTCTGTCACGGTACCCTTTGCTTTCATAAGCTTTTGTGCGGTGGAACCGCAGTGGAAAAGTATCACCTTGTCGGGGTCGTCGCCGTAGTTGTTGTTCCAGTCAAGGCAAGCCGTCGGCTGACCGGATGCAAGCGACATGGAATACATATTGATTGCCGAGCACAGATCTATCTCGCATGATGCAACTATGCCGCGGTCGTTGAGTTCGCTCAGAAGCACGCACGGTGCAATGCCAAGCTCGGTCTGCATCTCCTCCCAACATCTGAGGGTTATGCAATCAAGACGATATTCGCGCATATAGTCGTCTATCACGACTGAAACCTTGGCTAGGGTATTCATCTTCTCGTCGGGCACAAGCGAAAAATCGGTGTAATTTTCAAGATGCGCTCTGCGCTCAGTCACCTTTGCATCGCCGTCCGCATATTGGCGCACACGATAGAAAAGGTCGGACAGATCAAATGTCTCGCAGGTTATGCCGTACTTTTGCAGAGTGATTTCGTCATAACGGACGGTCTTGAACTTGGAAGTCCTTGCGCCCAGAACGCCGATTGAGAAATGGCGCATACCGCTGACCACACGGCAGACAGCCGCAAAATCCTTAAGATTCTGCCCAAATTCCGGCGAGAGCGGCGACACCACATGGGGTGCAAAAGCGCTGTATTGCACGCCATACTGATGAAACACATCTTCAATGCTGAATTTGCCGCAGTATGAGTCTCGGCGGTGCTCAAAATCCATCTTGCCTATCTCATCGGGATACGCCTGGATGTATATCGGTTTGCCGCAGTGTTCAAGCGCAGCTATGGCGCCGTTTTCGTCGCTGAAATTCGGCAGAGACATTATCACCCCGTCATATTCACCCTCGTGAGACTTGAGCCACTCGGCATATTTCCAACCCTCTGCCCGCGTTTCGACAGCGCCGTAGCGAGTCAGCTCCTCGGGCGCAATGATGTAGTCGAAACCGGCATCCGTAACAGCTTTCACCATCTCATCGCGTGCGCCGGAGATGAGGCTTGACGGGAAAAATCCGCGGTTACCGAAATACAGAGCAAATTTTTGTTTTTTCATCACAAACAACCGTCCTCTCAAAAATTATATTTATGACTTGATTTTATCAGAATATATGGTATAATTATAGTCAAATTCATTCTGGAATTTGTAAATTTGTCCGAAAGGTCGGATTTTTGTGAGTATAAAGCTTAACAGAGAAGAACTTAAGAAAACGCTTGAACTGTTTCACACACTGTGCGGCATAAGGATAGTGGTGTTTGACGCAGATTTTAACGAGGTGATGGCATATCCGGAAGATTTTTGCCCGTTTTGCAGAGAAATCCGTTCGTCCGCCGCACTTACAAAATGCATAGAGAGCGACAGGACGGCGTTTGAAAAATGCCGCGCAAGCGGAAAGATGTATATAAGCAAATGTCACGCAGGAATGACCGAGGCGGCAATGCCGCTCAAAGACGAAGAAAAAATCATAGGTTACATAATGTTCGGGCAGATAACGGACATCAAAGACAAAAACGAGCTTGCAAATTTCGTTGAGAAAACCAACGAAAAATACAAGCTCAATTGCAGTGCAAAGGGAATCAGATTCCGCAGCGAACGGCAGATTAACGCCGCCGCAAATCTGCTTGAGATGTGCACCGACTACATATTGCTCAAAGAGATGATAACCCCGGCAAACAGCCGCATAACAAGCCGTGCGAAAGAATACATCGCTCAGCACATGGGCGAGGACATAAAGATTGCGGACATCTGTGCGCACTCGGGCGCAAGCCGCACAAAGCTTTATGAGATTTTCCGCACCGAGTGCGGAGTCGGCATTGCCGCATACATCCGCTCACAGCGCCTGCAGCGCGCCGCAGAGCTGATAAAGAGCGGCGGAATGTCTGTCGCCGAGGCTGCGGCAGAGGTGGGCTTTGCCGATTACAATTATTTCAGCAGAGTATTCAAGAGAAAATTCGGCATATCGCCGCATAAATTCGGAAATAGAATTGCCAAATTCCAGTAGCAAGCCGGCTGTGGTAATGCTCAGCCGACATCAGACTCACTTACGGACGCTTACTTCGCCTTTGCCAGCAACACTCTCACTCTGCCGCCGCGCGCTTCTGTCTTGTCGCGGTATGCCGCCACACTGTATGACGACAGGTTTGCCTTGAGTTCGGACAGCGGCATGATGGTATATGTCCTCTCGCTTGCGCCGCTGTATTTGTACACAACCACTTTGTCGCTCATGAGGCTTTCGTCACCGTTTATCGTGACCGTGCCGTCACCGATCGACGACACCTGTCCCGCCGAATTGAGCTTGACAATGGAATTTATGTTTCCGTTCGACACCGCAAAGCCTGCCGGAGAAGAGCCCGTTATTGCGCCGCCGTAGTTTATGGAGCAAGTGTAGGTCTTGCCGTCAACATCACAGGTGTATCTGCGCGATGTGGTCGACATGGAGCCGCCACCGCCGCCGCTTGTGGACACATTGGTTACAACGCCGTATTCAAATGCATCGCCTGTCACATTGTTTAGTATTAGTTTAGATATCTCTCCGTCGGAGTTTTTGTCGTAATACATGACCTGAGAGCCCGATATGTTCACTCCGTCCAATCTCTGCATGTATACGCGGAGATATGAACCCGGATTATCGTCACTTGATGTCGTCACATCGAGAATCTGCACATCATCCGCAACGGACGCCGAGCCGATTTTCATCTCCGATGCGTCTGCCGTACCCGAAACCGAGCTGCCGTTTTTCACGGCGTTCAGCTTTGCGACGCCGCCGCTGAAATTCACCGTCATTGCACGGTTGATATATGAGCTGTAGTTTTTGTCTGTGATTACTTCGAGCAATGTGCCGTCCGGCTGAATGAGGTCGGCATAAACGGCGGTGTAGCGATCGCCGTCGGAATTGTCAAATTCCTTTGTGCCCGTGGCTGTCAGATAGCCGGCAAGGCTCTCCGATGTCGCCTGAGCAGTGGCTGTGAGGACATCGGCAATCTGTCCGTCCTTACCCATGAGCAGAGTAACCGTATCGCCGTATTTATAACTTCCGTTTGACGAAAGCTTGTCGAACGCTGCGGCGCTCTCCAGGGTGTACTCAGTGCCGGAGACAGTCACACTGCTCGGCATATCTTTGTTCGGTGTAGCTTTTTCGTACACGCCCGTCACCTTGCGGCTGTATGCAAACACAGTGTTGATGTCCTTGAGATAGTACACAATGTCGTTTGCGCCCACTGCACTGCGCGACGACTTAACTCCGTCACGCATAACCGTCATGGACGAATCTGTCGAGAATCTGTCAAGATAAGCCGAACCCGTCGCGGTGTACGGTCCGTCGAGATTGTCCTTGACAACTGTCATGTAATCCACATTGCCGCCGGCATCTTTCATAAGATATATGGTGTCACCCGTCGTCAGGCTGCTCTTGATTGCGCCGTAGGTAGTTTTGTTTGTGTCCTCATACACCGTTGTGGCAGAATCTTGCTTAAAGTTTGTCATCATGCCGTCATGATATGTGACAATGCTGTCATCGAGTTTAGAGTAAACCACATTCTTCTGCACCGTCTGCACAGACTGCATGAATGCCGCATAATCACTGTTTTTTACAATGAGATCACCTTTTCTGCCGATGAGGTTGTGATCAAAATCGCTGCCTATCTTAAAGCTGCCTGCGCTCGTAAGCACATAACCGGCGGTAACTCCGCTGTTTTCGTCGTTAGTGGCGATGATAACAGCGTCCTCATAGAGATTGCAGTCAAGTTTTTGCAGATATTTATCGCCCGACTGACCGCCCTTGGGCTGTGCAATGAGCGTATTGTAAATAAGTTTGAGCACATCACGCCGAGTAAGCTCGGCGCCCACTCCCGCCGCCACATTGTCGATCACATGAGCGTTGGTTGCGATGCCTATCTGACCGTAAGGCCATGAAGTGCCGAAATCGTCCGTGGTATAGCCCAGGAGTTTGAGCATAACCGTAGCCGCCTCCTCAAGCAGCACAGTGTTGTCCGGACGGAAAGTGCCGTCAGGGTAGCCGTTCATCATGCCGTTGGTGACTGCCACGCGCACATACGGCGACGCCCAGTGACGAAATGTGCAGTCGGTGAACACAGATGTTGTGCCGCTCGTCGGCACCATGTTGCGATACTGCGACATGGCAACGGCTATCTTGGTGAACTCCGCTCTCGACACAAAGCTGTCAAGATGCATATCACCGTTCTCGTCGCCGACCATTATATTAAGAGTTTTGGAAAGCGTTATTGCGTTGCTCTCATCATAATTCGCGGTGTTTGTCGCCGCCGAGACGGGCACAAACGGCACGCAAAGGCAAAGAGCAAGAATCAATGAAATAAATTTATTCTTCAAAGCTGTTTCCTCCTTTTTGTATCAGTCATATCTGAGGGCATCTATCGGATTGAGCCTCGACGCTTTTTTTGCCGGGAAGTATCCGAAAGCTATTCCGATAATTGCCGACACCGAAAACGAAATGATGATTGCCGGTATGGATATTACGGCGGTCATATCAAACAGCGTTGCCGCATATGAACCGCCTATGCCGAGCAAGATGCCCAACATTCCTCCCAGACAGCTTGTTGTTATCGCCTCTACCACAAACTGGCTCATGATGTCCCATGGAGTTGCGCCGAGGGATTTTCGTATGCCGATTTCCCTCGTCCTCTCTGTGACGGACACAAGCATGATGTTCATAATGCCTATGCCGCCGACAAGCAGCGACACCCCGGCAACCCCGGCGAGAACAAGCGACATGGTTTTTGTCATATCGTTTATGGAGTCTATCATGGACGCCATGTTTGACACACTGTAAGCGTCGCTGTTTGAGAACACGCCAAGCAGATAATTGTCTATCAGGTCCTGTGCATTGTCGGACACATCCTTGCTTGAGGCATTGAAAATGTAGCTGCCCATGGTAAAGCCGCTTGATAATCTCGACGCAAGTGTGTACGGCACAAGGACTATATCGTCCGAGCTTGATTCGCTGCTGTCGTCCTTCTCCTCAAGCACACCCACAACAGTATACAGCTGACCGTTGATCTTTATACCCTGACCCAGGGCACTTTTAGGACTGCCGTAAAGCTCATTTGCGATATATGTGCCGATTACGCAGTTGCGCAGCCGTGATTTGCTGTCCATGTATTCGATGTTCCTGCCATATTCCACGGTGAGCCCTTTTATGTGAGTGTAATATTCATTCACTCCGGCACAGGTGGACACATCCACATTCTCAGTGCCGTTTTTCGCCGTAACGCCGGGCACGGTGATATTCGGCGACATGGATTCCAGGTACTCCGGGTTGTCATCAACAAGATTTTGCATATCGTCTATCGACACGCTCCTGTTGCCACCCCTGCCGCGCACACTCACGGTTATTGTGGTCGCGCCCATGCTCTCAAATTCATCGAGCACATCCTGTGTCATGCCGTTGACTATGCTTACTATGATTATAACCGCCGCCACACCGATGATTATGCCGAGCATGGTAAGGAAAGATCGCATCTTGCTCGACATGAGACTTTTTATTGCAAGGCTGAAAGCCTGTTTAATATTCATGCAAACGCCTCCTTGGTCTCATCGGATATTATCTGCCCGTCCTGTATGCGCACCACGCGTTTTATCCGGTCCGCAATGGAGTTGTCATGGGTTATGAGCACTATTGTCGTTCCCTCGGCGTTGAGCTGTTTGAGAAACTCAAGCACCTCTTTGCCTGTCTTGGAGTCGAGTGCGCCTGTGGGTTCGTCCGCAAGTATCACCGGCGGATCTCCGGCAAGCGCACGGGCGATGGAAACCCTCTGCTGCTGACCGCCGGAGAGCTGTGTGGGATACTTGTGCGCCCTGTCGGCAAGTCCCACCCTGCCGAGCGCGGCCATGGCAAGCTCGGTGCGTTCGTGAGACTTCACTCCCTTGTACAGCAGCGGCAGCTCCACATTTTCAAGCACAGACAGCTTTGGGATTAGATTATATTGCTGAAATATAAATCCCAGTTCCTTGTTGCGCACATGGGCAAGCTGATTTTCGTCCATGGTGCTGACATCGGTTCCGTTGAGGAAATATTCTCCCCGTGTGGGGATATCCAGACAGCCTATGATATTCATACAGGTGGATTTGCCCGAGCCGGACGAGCCGACTATGCAGACAAATTCGCCTTTGTTCACATGGAGCGATATCCCGTCGAGCGCCCTTATCTCGCTGTCACCGTCGGAGTATATCTTGTATATGTCTTTCAATTCTATCATAAAAAGTTCACTCCCGTTGACAAATTATCTTCCGCCGGGCATTCCGCCACCGCCGCCGGGCATTCCGCCGCCACCGCCGGGCATTCCTCCGCCGCCGGGCATACCGCCGCCACCCGGCATCATGCCTTGCTGCTGATTAGTCGTGCTTGTGTCGTCGGTGCTTGTGTCGGGCAGCAGTACCGTCTGCCCCTCGGAAAGTCCGCTCTTGATTTCTATGAATGTGTCATCGCTAAGACCTGTCTCCACCTGAACCACAGTGTAGCCGTCCGGCACATCAAGCTGATTTTTCATGTTTTCTGTGCGCGCCTTGCTCTTTTCCTCATCTGTCATGTCGCTCGGAGTTTCGTCCGCGGCATAGGCCGTCTGACCGATTACATCGAACAGAGACGATGACTGCTCACCCTTTGGCATCTTGGCGTCGCCGTTCATATCCGGCGGGCCGTCAAGCTTTGCCCCCTGCGGATCGTCACCGTTGCCGCTGTCAGAGGTGTTATCGGAAACATTGCCGTCGTCCTTTACTATAACAAAATTACCTCTCCTTACTGCTGAGACGGGGACGCGCAAAACATCGCTGACCGATTCCACAACTATGTCACCCGTAACATTCATTCCCGGGATGAGTCCGCTCTCCTCGCCGTTTTCTATGGTAACCTTGACGGGATAGCTCGTCACACCCTGAGCCGATGTGCCCACAATGCTTATGTTGCTGACATATCCCGTAAATGTCTTGTCCTCCATGGCATCTGCGGTTATGTCCACTTTTTGTCCCACTTCTATAGAGCCGATGTCCAGCTCGTCTATGCTCATCTCAAACACAAGCGTCGACAAATCGGCAATGATAGCCATGGTGGAAGATGAGTTCTGATCCATTTTTTCGCCTGCTTTTACATCTTTTTCGATAACCTTGCCGTCTATCGGCGCGGTTATGCGGTAGTCGTCCAGGCTCTCCCTGGAGTCTCTGAGCGAAAGCTTGGCATCGTCGAGCGAAAGTTTGCTCGACTTCACATTTGAATTGGTGCTGTCGCTCTGCAATACGACAAGCGTCTCGCCGTATGACACACTGTCGCCCGTCTTGTGGTTGAGCGACACTACTTTTCCGCTCGTCTTGGCGGTGATTGTCGATTCGTTTTTGTATTCAAATGTGCCCGCATCGTTGCACGCGTAATCGCCGACAATGGCGGTCGCTTTCTGCCCCGGGACTATTGAACCGGGGTTGCGCACATATATCTCCACATTGGTCACTGCAACTCCGAAGCTGTTTACTGTAGAGCCGCTTGCGATTCTCGACACATTGCCGTAAACCTCGGTAAACGAATTTTCAAGCGATACCGATGCGTCCTGACCTATGTAAAGTTTCTTTGCGTCCTCGGTGTTGAATGTAATGTTGAGTATCAGATTGTCCTTGTCTATGACCTTGGCTACGGTCATTCCGTTTGACACCTGGTCGCCCTTTTTGACATTAAGCTCTGTTATGACGCCCGCCACATCGGATTTTATGTAGAGATTGGACGCATCCTCTACCGCCTGGTCGTAGTTCATCTGCGCTTTCTCCACGCTCGATTCCGCCTTGGAAATATTACTGCTTACTGACGAGCTGTCTATCTCATAGAGAAGCTGTCCTTTGGTGACATAATCGCCCTCCTCAAAATAATCCGCAGTGATATCACCCTTGGCAAGCGATGTCACCTCATATTGATTTATTGCCTCTATAGTGCCCGTACCCTCTATGACGGAGTTAATGTCGCCCCTGGTTACACGCGCGGTGATAAGCTCTGCCGAGGTTTTCGCACCTCTGCCGGAATACAGAAAAAATCCACCCGCAGCTATTATAACGACGAGCACCGCCGCAATGATTTTTTTGCTGACCGACAAAGTTTTTTTGCCGAGTCTGAGATTCAGGCTGCCTTTTAGCAAACCATTTTTTAATTTTTTCATAAAAATCTCCTTTCTGTTCATATGCAACCGATTAAACAGTTGTATAATTAATTTCTGTAATCTCCGTACACAAAACTGCGGAGATTATCACCATAAGTTGTGCACAGGCAAGATTCATAGCGAACGCGTGTCGAGACGACACATAACATATGGCAATAGCCGGCAAATGCCTTTCACACCACAAATCCGCCGTTTACTCCAAGCACCTGCCCGGTGACAAACCCGGCGCCGTCCGACGCAAAATACGCCGCTGCCGCCGCCACATCTTCACCCGTGCCGATGCGCATCATGGGCGTCTCGGCGACAAGCTCGTCTATCGTCTCACGGTCGAGCGAGGCGTTCATGTCGGTGTCGATAAGTCCCGGGGCAATGCAGTTGACCGTTATGCCCGACGGGCCAAGCTCCTTTGCAAGCGCTTTTGTAAAACCGATGAGCGCCGCCTTTGACGCAGAGTAATGCACTTCACACGATGCGCCCGTCACTCCCCACATAGAGGAAATGTTTATTATCCTGCCGAATTTTTTGTGTATCATGGAATCCATGAAAGCCTTGGTGCAGTTGAACGCCCCCTTGACATTTACGGAAAACATTCTGTCCCAGTCCGCCGGAGTGATGTCGTTCATCATCATCTGCCGTGCTATGCCTGCATTGTTTATCAGCACATCCACACCGCCGAATTTTGAAAGAATTTCGCCGGCCGCACTTTTAACCGCGGCAACATCGGCAACATCGGCGCGCACGATCAGCGACGATTTTTCGTCAAACAACCGCGCAATGCTGTGTGCGCTTTCGTCATCGTGTGCATAAATCATCGCAACATTATATCCCATATCATAAAATCTTTGTGCACAGGCTCTGCCTATTCCTCTGGTTCCGCCCGTGACAACAGCTGTTCTGCTCATATCATATCGCCTCCTAAAACTGTCTTATATTGTATCACAAAAGCTTTTTTTCGTCTACAATTTTTATTCACAATATAGTCATTGATTTTTACACTTGTTCATGATATACTTTAATTATTAAAATCAGATTAAAACATACCGAAAGGCAAGGAAAATTAATTATGGGTTTATTTAACGGTTACATGAAAGAAGGACCGGGCGTATCAAAAAACGCACCGGAAAAGCACAGATTTTTTCTGTTTTTTGAACTGTTCGGCAGAAAATTCACCAAACTTATACGGCTGAATATGATGATGTTTGTGTGCCTGTTGCCATTGGCACTGGGTATATATATGTCGGTCAGCATCAATCCGCAGATTATATCAAACGGCGAGGTCTTTACTGAAAACATCTCCAAAATGCCGCTGTTCATCTTCTCGGGCGATATAGTCGGCATGGCGATTTTTGTGTTGTCAATTCTTTTGGCGGCGCCGGCTATGGCAGGCTTTACTTATGTCATAAGAAACTTTCAGAGAGAGGAGCACGCCTGGGTTTTCAGTGATTTTAAGGACAATTTCAAAAGCAACTTCAAGCAGGCTGTCGCACTCGGATTCATAGATGCGCTGGTATATCTGCTGATGTATGTTGCATTTGTTTTCTACAGATTTCAGATGCCTGTTATCAACCCCGGCATGGCAAAGATAACTCCGATTCTCACCACGCTTATTATTGTCATGAGCATGATATACACATGGATGCATTATTACATATATGTAATGATGGTTACATTCGACTTAAAGCTCAAAGACCTGTTCCGCAATTCGTTGCTGTTTGCCATAGGCAAACTGCCGCTGAATATTCTCATAACCATAATATGCGGCGCAATAGTGTTCTTCAGTTTCTACTACATTGCAATCGGCGCAATTTTATCTTTTGTAATAACTCTGTCGCTGCTCGGGTATATTGTGGTGTTCTCCGTGTATCCTACAATTGACAGCTACCTCATAGAACCCGTGACGATTCACGATGAGACCGATGACGAAGAAAGAACATTCAGCGACGACAGAGAGGAATAATATGAAATCAGTTGAAATATTTACGGACGGAGCTTGCAGCGGCAATCCTGGCAAGGGCGGCTACGGTGCCATTCTCCGCTACAACGGCAGGGTAAAGGAACTGTCGCAGGGCTTTATCAAAACCACAAACAACCGTATGGAGCTGATGTCGGCAATAGTTGCCCTCGAGGCGCTAAAAGAGCCGTGTTGTGTGGTGCTGACAAGCGATTCAAAATATCTTGTCGATTCAGTAAATTTAGGCTGGATAGACAAATGGAGAAAAAACGACTGGTATCGCACAAAGAGCGAAAAAGCAAAGAACATTGACCTGCTTAACCGCCTTGTTGCACAAAAAGAGCGGCACGATGTCACCTTTGTATGGGTGAAAGGACACGCCGGTCACCCGGAAAACGAGCGCTGCGACGAACTTGCCACAGGGGCGATAAAGGGCGACAATTTGATTGTTGACCCGGGAATGGATTAAGGAGATGAACCCGGAATGAACGAAGTGAAAAAACCGAAAAAACCGCTTGCGTTTTATTATTGCATGGTGATGCTTGTACTTCTGCTCTTTAACCTCTTTGCAATGCCGAGCTTACTCGAGCGGCAGGTAAAAGAAGTGGACTACGGAACATTCATGAATATGACTGAGAGCAAGGAAATAGGTCTGGTTGAAATTCAGGACAACCAGATTGTATTCACCGACAAAAACAAAGAAAACATATATAAAACCGGCGTGGTAAACGACCCCGGTTTGACAGAAAGACTGTATAAATCAGGTGCAAAGTTTTCAAAGGAAATTGTGAAAGAAGCGTCACCACTGGCGTCGTTCCTCATCTCGTGGATTTTGCCGATGCTGCTTTTCATCTTTGTGGGGCAGATGCTCTCGCGGCAGATGATGAAGAAAATGGGCGGCTCCAACTCCATGATGTTCAACATGGGAAAGAGCAATGCCAAGGTCTATGTCAAGTCATCCAACGGCATAAAATTTGCGGATGTTGCCGGTGAGGACGAGGCAAAAGACAACCTGACCGAGATTGTGGATTATCTGCACAATCCGCAAAAATATTCCGAAATCGGCGCGTCCATGCCGAAAGGAATTTTGCTTGTGGGCCCCCCGGGAACAGGAAAAACCATGCTTGCAAAAGCAGTTGCCGGTGAGGCAAATGTGCCGTTTTTCTCTATGTCCGGCTCGGAGTTTGTGGAGATGTTTGTCGGAATGGGTGCGTCAAAGGTGCGTGACCTTTTCAAACAAGCAAAAGAAAAATCACCGTGTATAGTGTTTATTGACGAAATAGACGCGATAGGCAAAAAGAGAGACGGTAACATAGGCGGCAATGATGAGAGGGAACAAACCCTCAATCAGCTGCTCACCGAGATGGACGGATTTGACGGCAACACGGGAGTGATAATCCTCGCCGCAACAAACCGCCCGGAATCACTCGATCCGGCACTCACACGCCCCGGCAGATTTGACAGGCGCGTGCCCGTGGAGCTGCCCGATCTCAAAGGCAGAGAGGAAATCCTCAAAGTGCACGCAAGAAAGATTAAAGCCGAGACGAATATAGATTATTCACAGGTTGCAAAAATGGCGTCGGGCGCGTCCGGTGCCGAGCTTGCAAACATAGTCAACGAGGCGGCTCTGCGAGCCGTGCGCGACGGCAGAACGCTCGTGTCGCAGACAGACCTTGAGGAAAGCATAGAAGTTGTCATTGCCGGCTATCAGAAGAAAAATGCCATCCTCACCGAAAAAGAAAAACTCATTGTATCGTATCACGAGATCGGTCATGCGCTTGTTGCGGCAAAACAGACCAATTCCGCGCCCGTGCAGAAAATAACCATAATTCCGCGCACATCCGGTGCGCTGGGCTACACTATGCAGGTTGAATCGGGCAATCACTATCTCATGAGCAAAGAGGAAATTGAAAACAAAATTGCCACATTCACCGGCGGCAGAGCGGCGGAGGAAGTTGTTTTCGGCTCGGTGACAACGGGTGCGTCAAACGACATTGAGCAGGCGACAAAGCTTGCAAGGGCAATGATAACAAGATATGGCATGAGTGATGATTTCGACATGGTTGCCATGGAAACCGTCACAAATCAGTATCTCGGCGGCGACGCCTCGCTTGCTTGCAGCGCCGAGACGCAGACCAAGATTGACGAAAAAGTTGTTGAACTGGTGAAAACCCAGCACGAAAAGGCGATAAAGATTTTGCGTGATAACCGTGAAAAACTCGATGAGGCGGCGCAGTATCTCTACAAAAATGAAACCATAACAGGCGATGAATTTATGAAAATTCTGGGCAGCTGAAAGCCGACGCCGCGACAATAGACAAAAAATGTACCCCAAAAACACGGGTACATTTTTTCTATGCCATTAAACAATGTACGAATATACGATTCTAAATGTTTTTTGCCGCCCACAGTCATTCTGTGACAGCAGATAATAATTGCAAGACAGCAAACCGGCTTTCGGTATATGTTGTGTATCTGCTCGACACGCGACCTAACGGCGCTATAGATCTCGCCGATACACAACATATACATATACCGCTCACCTTTGAGCAATTTTTTCGCTAAAAGAAAGACTCCCCTGTGCAAGGGCGATGGTTGCCTATGCCTTGTTAACCGAACCGAAAAGTTCCATCTTTTCTTTAACGGTAGCCTTGATAGCCGCTGCACCGGGTGCGAGGAGTTTTCTCGGGTCAAAACCCTTGCCCTCGAGATCCTTGCCTGCCTCGATATACTTTCTTGTTGCGTCCGCAAAGGAGAGCTGGCACTCTGTGTTGACATTAATTTTTGAAACGCCGAGAGAGATAGCCTTTTTAATCATGTCTGCCGGGATGCCCGTACCGCCGTGGAGAACGAGCGGCATCGGATTTGTAGCTTCGCTTATCTTCTCGAGCACATCAAAGCGCAGTCCCTGCCAGTTTGCAGGATATTTGCCGTGAATGTTGCCTATGCCGGCTGCGAGCATATCAACGCCGAGGTCTGCAATCATCTTGCACTCGTTAACATCAGCAACCTCACCGCCGCCGATAACGCCGTCTTCTTCTCCGCCGATCGAGCCAACTTCCGCCTCAACGGAAAGACCTTTTTCGTGCGCAATCCTGATGATTTCTTTTGTTTTTTCTATGTTCTCGTTGATGTCGTAGTGTGAACCGTCAAACATTACGGACGAGAAACCTGCCTCGATTACCTTGAAAGCGTGCTCGTAGCTGCCGTGGTCGAGGTGGAGCGCTACAGGAACGGTTATTCCCATCTCCTCCAACATTCCGTTCACCATGCCGACAACAGTCTTGTATCCGCACATATATTTGCCCGCACCCTCGGATACGCCGAGGATTACCGGAGAGTTAAGCTCCTGAGCTGTCTGGAGAATGGACTTAGTCCACTCCAGGTTGTTAATGTTAAACTGACCTACTGCATATTTGCCTTCTTTTGCCTTGATAAGCATTTCTTTTGCTGAAACTAACATTATATATTCCTCCTAAAATTGATTTGTGCCGGATTAAAACTCCAGCTGCTTTTCGATGTATGGTATAACCTCGTCCATAGAGAGTGTTATCTGCTCCATGGTGTCGCGGTTTCTCACCGTAACATTGCCGCTCTCCTCGCTGTCAAAATCATATGTTACGCACCACGGCGTACCAATTTCGTCCTGGCGGCGATATCTCTTGCCTATTGATCCGGACTCGTCAAACTCGCAGTTGAACTTTTTGCTCATCTGCTCATAAAGCTTGTATGCCTTATCGCTGAGTTTCTTTGAGAGCGGAAGCACCGCAGCTTTTACCGGGGCAATCGCCGGGTGGAATCTCATGACAACTCTTGTGTCGCCCTCTTTAATCTCCTCCTCGTCATATGCCTCCACCAGGAACGCAAGCGCAACTCTGTCTGCTCCGAGTGACGGCTCTACAACATAAGGTACATATCTTTCGTTTGTCTCCGGGTCAATGTATTCCATCTTTTCGCCGGAGTGCTCCGAGTGCTGCTTGAGGTCATAGTCGGTTCTGTCCGCAATGCCCCACAGTTCTCCCCAGCCGAACGGGAACATATACTCTATGTCCGTGGTCGCCTTGCTGTAAAATGCAAGTTCCTCCCGGGCATGGTCGCGCATCTTGATGTTTTCTTCCTTTATGCCGAGATTGAGCAGGAAGTTTTTGCAGTAATCTTTCCAATATACAAACCAGTCGAGGTCTGTATCCGGCTTGCAGAAGAACTCAAGCTCCATCTGCTCAAATTCTCTTATTCTGAAAATAAAGTTTCCGGGGGTTATCTCGTTTCTGAACGATTTACCAATCTGACCTATGCCGAAAGGAATTTTCTTGCGCGATGTGCGCTGAACATTCTTGAAGTTGACAAAGATACCCTGTGCAGTCTCCGGGCGCAGATACAGCTGTGAGCTCGAATCCTCGGTAACACCCTGGAAAGTCTTGAACATAAGGTTAAACTGCCTTATGTCGGTGTAGTTCATGCTGCCGCACTTGGGACACTTTATGTTATTTTCCTTTATGAATTTGCTCATCTCGTCGGCACTCCAGCCGTCGACCGTGACCGTCTCGCCCTTGTCGTGATACCAGTCCTCAATGAGCTTGTCCGCTCTGTATCTGGATTTGCAGTCTTTGCAGTCCATAAGCGGATCGCTGAAACCGCCCACATGACCCGATGCAACCCATGTCTCGGGATTCATAAGTATTGCCGCGTCGAGTCCCACATTGTATGGTGACTCCTGTACAAACTTTTTCCACCACGCTCTTTTTACATTGTTTTTGAATTCAACGCCGAGCGGACCGTAGTCCCATGAGTTTGCAAGACCGCCGTATATCTCCGAACCGGGATACACAAAGCCTCTGCCTTTGCACAGGGCAACGATTTTGTCCATTGTCTTTTCGGAATTTTGCATTTTATATTCATCCTTTCGTTTAGTGTCAAAAAAATCATATACCTATAGTTTAGTGTAGTGCGGCGAATTTGTCAAGCGTTTTGCGCGGTTTTTGTATATTTTTGCAGTTATTTTTGCTTGACTTTTTTGCCGGGATATTATATAATATAGCGGTATCGTAAATTTACATAGTTTTTTCGGGGTGTAGCGCAGCTGGTAGCGCGCCAGTTTTGGGAACTGGATGTCGTCGGTTCGAGTCCGGTCACCCCGACCAGAAAAAAGCACTTGCATAAAGCAAGTGCTTTTTTCAACGAAATTTGCCGCTGCGCGACAAGTGAAATAGCTGCGCTGTGAAATGCACCTGCGGTGCGTGAAATATCCGCTTCGCGGATGTTAAAAGGCAAATTTCATTTCATCATACAGTTAGCCTCTGCCAATTTACATCCTACAAATACTCCCCATCATAACCCTGCGCATCCACACTGAAAACGCACCGCACAGACGGATTGGAATTGACCTTACCTATGAAATACAGAGTATTGTACTTGCCGCTGCGCACGGTCTGTCTGCCGCAATTGAGCAAAACCTTATCCGAATCGCAACCCCGCACCGTGAAATTATATGTATCGGGAATCATGTCGATATAGCGGCTGATTTCCAGGTAATCCACACCGCCGAGGATCTGCGAATTATTCGCAAACACATCGGCATTGATGATATCCGGCGAAAGATTGCAAACGCGCAGATGCGCAAAAGAGCGGTTTGTTTGGTCGAACATCTCACGGATGCCGTACAGGCTGACGGAATCGTCAATGCACACGGCCGCCACAGTGTAAACGGACGAATCGCCGAATGTGAGCATTATTTTGCCTGCACAATCGCAATTTACGCACGATACCGTGAATGTGTCCGTGCCGACGGGCACCTCTGTAAAAGGCGAAAATGCGCCGAACGGCAAATCGGCGGCAAGCGCCTCATCACCCATGAAAAAACTCATTGTTCTGCCGAGAGAGTCGGCGTTGAAAAATCTTACATACGGTTTTTTAATCATAAAATCCTCCATAAAACTTATTCACAAAAAAACTACGGCTCGATATTCATATTCTCGAAAATCTCCAGGTTATCCGCATCCACCTCGCCGATATCGCGATCACACAGGTTTTCACCATTCTCACCATTTTCGCCGTTTTCCGCTTTTTCCGCGCCGAACCTCTCGCTCAAGATCCGCGCGATGGTCTCCAGCTCCTGTTCAATGTTCCCCAACCGTGCGGCAAGATCTATGCTCACCTGCATATTGTCTCCCGACTTGTTATAATAATCCATTATCTCGCTCTCCTTTTCGTCCACATCTTCCATCTGCTCCAAAATCTCCGTCTCATGTATAATGCCGCCGTTTATACGCGACATCAGCGCACGGCACAAGCCTATGCAAAGCCCGTCTTTGCCGCGGCGATATGCCCCGAACGACTCAGCACCTCCCGGCAAAGCATCAGCAGTCTTTGGCGGAGAGAAGTTTTTGCCGCCGTCATAGCTGACACATTCCGAAGTTTCAAAATTGTCGCTCCACTGCACATACACCGTGTCGCCGACCGCTATTATGTTCGGCACGCAGCCTGCCCCAACGCCGAACCCCACCGTGCGCGGCTCTGCGCCCGGTACGGCACAGCACACCACATAATATCCGTGAGAGCGCGCCACAAATGCAACCCGCACAACCCCGTGCGCATCGCAAATGCTCGATATCGCACCGATGTTCTCGTGTTCAAAAGGCAACTCCTCATATGCCTTGCGCGACCACGAAAATACCCGATATCTGCTCGTCTCATTGCCGTCGGCATAAAAAATATGCGTGTTCAAATCGTTGTCACAGCACACCGAGAACGAACCGCGATAGCCAAGCTCATCCACGACCTCCGGCGAGCCGATCATGTCCGGCCCGTCAAAAATCTGGTGAGTGAGCAGTTTTTTGTCGTCATATTCAAAACTGTACCACAGGTTCATCCGTCCGCTTATGCATATTATCCGCAGCGACTTTATGCGCGCATTTCCGCTGCGGTCGGACATCACGGTGAACTTTTTCCATGATGAAAAATCGTATTTGAAATACATTATCTCCCCGTCCGCCGTCACCGCCGCAAGGTGCACATGACCGAGCGCATCTACAGTCGCGTCAAAGACGGGTGTTATCCCGTCGGACAGCAAATACCTCTCCTTGCCCTCACACTCACAGTAAAGCTTGCCGTCCTCCGTCACGACAAAATTCTGCCGCTCGCCGTGTATATCGTCAAGAATTATCTTTTTCAATCAAAAAAACTCCCTCCCATTACATCTCAATACATAAATATATGAAAATGAGGGTAAATATTCATAAAAAAGCGATAAACCATTGAAAAATCACATCAGCTAATGTATAATGTAAAGGATATGAAAATACACAAAAGAGGGAGAAATCTAAAATGATCGGTTTTTTTAAGCGAAAGGGAATAAAACTCTCTTTCAAGACATACTTTATTGACGCACTGGGCGCAATGGCGCTCGGTTTGTTTGCTTCGCTGCTGATAGGCACAATATTCGGCACCGTGTATGACAAAACGGGATTGGAATTTTTCAAGACTATGAAAGAATACGCCTCCGCAGCCACGGGCCCGGCAATGGCAATAGCCATCGGCTCAGCACTGGGCGCACCTCAACTTGTGCTGCTGTCGCTCTGCGCGGTAGGCTGCGCTTCAAACACTCTCGGCGGACCGATGGGCACATTCTTCGCCGTGGTAGTTGCTGCGGAATGCGGAAAAATTGTATCCAAAGAAACCAAGATTGACATACTCGTCACTCCGTCGGTGACAATAGCCGCCGGCACCGGCATTGCCCTGTTGACGGGCCCCGGAATATCATATGTTATGACGAGCCTCGGCAACTTCATAATGACCTGTACGGAGTTGCAGCCGTTCTGGATGGGTGTGCTTGTATCCGTTGTGGTCGGCATCTGCCTCACTCTGCCGATAAGCTCGGCGGCAATCTGCGCATCACTCGCCCTGGTCGGACTCGGCGGCGGTGCGGCAACAGCCGGCTGCTGCGCCCAGATGATAGGCTTCGCGGTGATGAGTTTCCGCGAGAACGGTTTAAGCGGTCTGCTCGCACAAGGCTTGGGTACAAGTATGCTGCAGATGGGTAATATAATGAAAAATCCGCGCATATGGATTCCGCCAACGCTCGTGTCCGCAATCACAGGGCCGATTGCCACCTGCGTGTTCAAAATGCAAAACCCCGTTGCCATCGCCTCGGGCATGGGTACCTGCGGACTTGTGGGACCTATCGGCGTCATGACCGGCGAGAACTTCGGCACATTCGATTTTGTGGGCATGGTGCTCATCTGCATTGTGCTTCCGGCGGTGCTCACACCGATTTTTGCAAACCTTTTGCGCAAAATCGGCTGGATAAAGAGCGGTGACCTGAAACTCAACCTGTAAAAAGCAAAGGAATCATAAACATGAATATCAGAGATATTGCCGCGATTGCGGCGTGCAAAATGTTAATAAAGCTTGGCAAAATGATGGGTAAGAAAGGCAGCTCCACACCCGGTGAAATTGCCTTGAAAATATCACCCGAGGTGCTCCGCCGCCTTGCCGCGCAAGTTAGGGGCGAGACGGTTGCCGTGTGCGGAACAAACGGCAAGACCACCACAAACAACCTCATATGCGATCTGCTTGAGGCACAAGGCAAGGAGGTTGTCTGCAACCGTGTGGGTGCAAATATGCTGCCCGGAGTGGCGTGCGCATACATCGCCAAAGCGTCGCTCATGGGACGGCTCAATGCGGACTACGCCGCCATAGAGTGCGACGAAGCAAGTCTGCGGCACATAATTAAGCACCTCACTCCGTCAAAGATTGTCATTACCAATCTGTTCCGCGATCAACTGGACCGATACGGCGAAATAGACATAACCATCGGTTTGCTCAACGAGGCTCTATCCAAACTGCCTGACACCAAACTGATTCTCAATGCCGACGACCCCCTCTGTGTACAGTTCGGCTCGGACAAAGACTGCATATATTACGGAGTTGACGAGGACTGCAGCATAAGCGTCAACGAGACGAAGGAAGGCAGATTCTGCCTGAAATGCGGCGGCGAGCTGAAATATAATTACTATCACTACAGTCAGCTTGGCGACTATGAATGTCCCAACTGCGGCTTCAAGCGCCCCGCCCCCCGCTACAGCGCACGCAACATCGACCTTTCGGACGGAATGAAATTCGATGTGTTCCATGACGGCAAGCTCACTCCGCTCAACCTCAATTACCGCGGATTCTACAATATATACAATGTATTGGCGTCGTTTTGCGTTTACGATTCTCTCGGCATGGCTGAGGACGGCATCAACGAGGTGTTCAACCGCTACAAACCTCAGATAGGCAGAATGGAGCCGTTTGACATAGACGGCAAAACAGTTATCCTGAATCTTTCCAAAAATCCTGCCGGATTCAACCAGGCGATAGCCACACTTGCGGCGGACAAGCGCAGAAAAGATGTCATGATCGTGCTCAACGACAACGCCCAGGACGGCAGAGATGTGTCGTGGATATGGGATGTCGATTACGAAAAGCTGACAGATGCCAACATAGACACGCTCTATGCAAGCGGCATCCGTAAATATGACATGGCGCTGCGGCTGAAATACGCAGGCTTTGACAATGTGACAACGCGTGACAACAACACCGAAGCCATAAAAGAAATTGCTCACAAAAACGGCGAAATATGCTATGTGCTGATAAACTACACAGCGCTGTTCGGCACGCAAAACAGCCTTAAAGAGTTGGAAAGCAAGGGAGGCAAATGAGAGAAATGGAAATAACAATTGCGCACCTTTACCCGGATTTGCTGAATCTCTACGGCGACCGCGGCAACATAATAACCCTGCGCCGCCGCCTGCAGCTGCGCGGAATCGAAGCACAAGTGAATGAATATGAACTGCGCGATGACATAGACTTTGCCGCAGCGGATATCATATTCATCGGCGGCGGTTCGGACAGAGAGCAAAAATTGGTCTGCTCCCGACTGAGAGATTTTCGAAATGAGATTTCCGATTTTGCCGAAAGCGGCGGCTCAATCCTCGCGGTTTGCGGCGGATATCAGCTTCTCGGCAAGTATTATAAGCTCGACGACGAAACCATAGCCGGCACGGAGCTGCTCGACATATACACTGAGCAGAAACCCGGCAGACTTATTGGCAACATAGTGCTCGACAGCGAGATAATATCTTCTACCGTCGTAGGGTTCGAAAATCACGGCGGCAGAACCTACACAGGAAATTATGCCACGCTCGGCACGGTGAAATACGGCAGCGGAAACAACGCCGAGGACGGCAAAGAGGGCGTTGTGTACAAAAATGTTATCGGCACTTATCTGCACGGTCCCTTGTTGCCGAAGAACCCGAAACTTGCAGATTATATAATTTCTAATGCACTTGAGAGAAAATACGGCAAAAAAATCGCCCTGTCTCCGCTCGACGACGAGGCGGAAAACAAGGCACACGATTATGTGGTAAAAAGATTTTGCACCGACTGATTAACAAAAGGCAAGGCAGTGTATATTTTATTTTGTGTGAACAAATTCTATCGTGCGCAAGTAATATTCCATCAAAGGATGTGTATGTGTTTTTTATTCTTAGGCGGCGAGTTCGGCGCTACTGCACTGCTGTCTGAGACGCCGAGAATAAAAATACATACACAGACGGCATAAAACTTTATGCGCAGAGGATAAAATATTCACTGTAAAGACAATGCACTTTTCAAGAAAAAATCATTCTTCATCGCTTATCCTCGGCAGATTTATCCTGAAATAAGCCGACAGAACCCTTATTGCAAATATAATCGACGACGAGATAAACATGGCATATCCAATGCCTATCTGTGCAATGCTGTATGAGCACACCACAGCACCGATTATGGCGGCACAGGCATACACATGCTTGCGGAATATATACGGCAATTCCCCGGCGATAATATCCCTCGTCAGTCCGCCGCCGACGCCGGTTATCACCCCTGTGAAAATCATGAGGAAATGATTTGCGCCATTCATCTCATAGGCATATATCACACCGCTGGCAGTGAATACGGCAAGGCCGACCGCATCGAGCAAAATCATGACCGTGCTGTACACAAGTTTTTTGGAAAACTGCCTGCGTACAGGCGCAACACACAGCGACAGCGCCGTTATAACCGCGGTGAAGCAGTAAACGGGATCGGAAAACATGACAGGCGGATGCACACCAAGGATAAGATCACGCATGAAACCGCCTCCCACCGTGGCGATAACGGCAAGTATCACAATACCGAATATATCAAAATGTTTTTTTATGCCAAGTACCGTTCCCGATGCCGCAAAGGCGACAGAGCCGACAATTTCCGTCCAGAAAATCAAATTATCCATAAGATACACACCTTATTTTAATGCTGAACTCGGTGCACATATTAATATGTGCCCCGAATCTAAAATATAATCAAAAAATGAGCAGCTCTGTAAGCCGAGTTCTGTATCAGACAGTTATCTATCTACGATGTGCATTTCTGCACACCTCCAGCCTCTTTTCGAGAATGTCGGGCAAACTTAATTCTCAGTCAGAGTTGCATCGGATGGGGTTTACACGGCTGTCCGATCTCCCAGACACCGGTGAGCTCTTACCTCGCCTTTTCATCCTTACCGTCCGATAAACGGACGGCGGTAATTTTCTGTTGCACTTTCCTTAGAGTCGCCTCCACCGGGAGTTACCCGGCACCCTGCCCTGTGATGCTCGGACTTTCCTCATACGGCAATTTGCCGTCCGCAACTGTCTGAGCTGCTCTGTAAGCTATTCTATCATTTTTATGTGCCTATGTCAAGTAGGGGCAGGGCTCTATGTGTTCAATTGTTGCGGTTTTGTTCAATTTCGTCATTTCCCAAACGAGCTGATCTGTAGAGAGCAATCCGTAACCGTTCCAAAGCAAAAACAGAGGCTCGCCGTTAGTTTTCGAAAAGCCTCTGTCCGCAAATCAACTGTTTTGAGTATTTTGTAGGTTAATCTTCTTCTGCTTGGAATAGCCTATAAATCCAAGCACCAAAATCGGAATCCCAAACATAGCATACATAACAAACACTAATGTGCCGACCGAATACAAAATTGCGGCGACCAACGCAGCCCAACTTTTTCTGCCGAGAAAACCGATCCATCCGAAAATCGCCCCGATTAAGAACATGACCATGTGAGGCATAACCAATGCCGTGGCTATTGCTCCTCCGACAGCCTCGGCGCCGTCAGTATTCATAACCCCGTTACCAAAATATACAATCAAATAAACAGTGTATGCGGTAGCAAGTGCGCTTGCCGCAAGCAGAATTTTACTTCTCATAATAAACTCTCCCTCATATATCATTTATCAAAAACAAATCGCGCTTTGCTGCCCGACAGCCAGCTGCTCTTGACTTCCAATTCAATCTGCTGCCATCCCTCGGGCACTTCTAACGCATACCAACCGACAAGTTTTTTGCCGGGAGACAATTCTCCGTCAAGCGTACCGTCACCGAAAACCACATTTGCTGATATGGAGTAATCACATTTTACATCATCCGCATATGCATCAAACAGCAAAAGACTGCTGATATTTTGCGTCTCCTCCGATATATTTTCAATTTCAAAATTCACTCCGACAAAAATCTTGCCGCTCTCCGCATTGAAAAAATCCGATCCTTGGGATTCCTCAAGTTTTGTTGCGGTCACTTTAAGATTTTTGAACACCGCAGTGTCATTCAACCCAAACATTTCATTTTCATCTTTCGATGAAGTGTTAGCAACTGTATTTGTCTCGTTACTCTCTTTTTGAGGTTGTGTACCGTCCCCCGTGCAAGCCGCAGTTGAAAGTGCAATGCAAAACACTAATAAAACTACTAATAATCTCCTCATTTTCAATAATCCTTTCGTAGAATATTTATTGCATTTTTTGTTTTGCGTATTCAAAACACAACCCTCCTCGTAAGTCTTTTTGCAAACAAAAAATGCGCCTACCGAAGTAAGCGCATAAAAAACGCAAACTCCGACAGTCGCCAAACTATTTTAATAGATTGATATGCTATACATTCTACTAAAATGGATTTGCATTTTTTACAAGATACAAAAGTAGAATGTGAAAATAAGCGCAAAAATATACAGCTATCCTAAATAGCACATCTTGAAAAAATATTAAAATAGTTTGGCATAATTATAATATCACAAATTTCGTATTTTGGCAATAGTTTTTTTGGAAAAGATTAAATATGATTACCTATATGAAAAAAATAATCAAAATGACATTTTTTGATAATCGATGAAGTAGAACCCCCTACACACATCCACAAAATAATATCCGTTTGTAAATAATCATGAATTTGGTCAATCCCGTTATTTTCATTTTCCACGATTCCCCCCAATCGGTCGTAGGGGCAGGGCTCTGCTCTGCCCATTTCGGTTAATTAATTTAATTCAGATGTACAGAAAACATAAAAAAAGGCTGTCAGTGATTACTGACAGCCTTTATATACCCTACCTTAGCAGCGACCTACTTTCCCGGGCAGTTACCCACCAAGTATCATCGGCACTGCGGAGCTTAACTTCTGTGTTC
>CAKSFP010000022.1 GCA_934454585.1 uncultured Clostridia bacterium | reverse complement strand
CGGACACTGTGTAAGTGATGTTGTCGGGTCTAATCGTCTCCGCGGTTTTCAGATTGTAACTCGGCTTGTATGTCATAATCAAATCACCCTCGGTCGCTTTTCCCGAAAAGGCAAACTCACCTTTTTCGCCGTTCGGTCCGCAGGTTGCCTTACGCACAACCACATTGCCGTCGAGATAGCAACTTTCGTCGAACAGCAGCGAATTGCCATAACCGGCGGAAAGCCCTGTCATGACGGTATAAATTGTCCTGTTGCCCTTACTGCCGCGGAATTTGAGGAAAATCCAAACGCTCCCCTCTCTGTACGCAGACATGATGCACTTCACAGTCTCGCCGCGTTTTGCGACCGAATCCGTGACAGATCCCGCAAAGGAGTCATTATTTACAAATTCAAAATCTATCTCGTCTATAAGATAAATATCATTGCCCGCTCTTGTGATCAGATTAATTATTTTTTCGCTTTTGAAATTTATAACCGTATTTCTGTCTTCGGTGTTTTTGCTTTCTTCCATCTCGGACTTTGTCGTGGCTGCCGTGCCGGGGAGATACTTATCCGCCAAAGCTGTGATTTTGCTCAAAATATCTGTCGGGTTGTCAAGATAAAAAACAGAATTAACAACAACCGCATAATTGTCATATACATTAAAGCAACCCCTCAAGAGATTGCTTCCGCTTATCTCGGTATCCCTCCCGTAATATGATGTTCCCTTTGAAAATTTGGTGTCATCCGGCAACTCGTGCACACCGCTTTCCGTCAGCATCATGCCGTAAATTTCATTAATAAATCTCACCATGTTTTTTATGGTTTCCTTGTCGCCGTTTACATTGACGGTCTTTTCATATTGAGATGTTCTTGTTGTAAATTCAACCATGTACTTTTGATTGCTATCTTCGGCAAAACCTCTCGCCATGCTATATATTTCGGCTAAATCCAAGTCCGTCCTTGCATTGGTAAAAAGCTCTGTATATTCATTCATGTATTTTTTGCTTTTATCCGTAATGCCGCTCTTTTGCGCATCGTTATCATTTTTTGATGAATTGTCATTCTTTGAGTCTGTATTCTTTGATGATTCGGTATCGTTTATGTTCTTGGACAAATCCGCATCCGTACTTGGTGTTGTTTCGCCCGGCTCTACGATTGCCGGGAGGTCATCCACCTCGGGGATATCTTCCTCGGCAAATGACGGCAGGGGGATTGAGCTTGCCAACATTGCACCGGTTAGGGCAAATGCGGCGGTTTTCCTGAAATAATGGTTCATAATAAATTCTCCCTTCAAAAATTTTGATAGACAAATGGCAGCGACAAATCGCCGCCCTTTGTCTCTATTTTACATGAATTTTTGGAATATTTCATCAATTATTCGTAAATTTAACATAATTGTAATTATTGTGTAATCTTATTGATATATAAATACTGACAAATATACTTATGGTAATTAATTTGTCACTCCAATAATTGAGCCGTAAAACTTTATATTTGCATTAGCCGAATCGTATCCGCCATCGAACACTTTTGTTGTCTTTACCCATTCCAACAGCTTATCTGCAGTTTTAAGGCAATCATAAACCTTCAAACTATGATAAAGCAAAACAAGAGACATAAAATATCGTCTGTAAATTGCTCTATACTATAATAAACAGTTCAGGGCGACAAAATCTTCAAATTTCCAAAAATTTATCAAAAAATTTTTTGGAGTATGCCGCCGTGCCGATTATATGAATTTTGGCAAAAGGAACAATCAGCACGGCAACACATGGAAATTGAGATGTCTCTCATTATTAATAAACAGTTCTGCCGATAAAAATTCTTCAAAAAATCAGAAAAAAGTCGAAAAAAATTTTTTATTTTTGTAACAAACAGTTGATTTTTGTAAGCAAAACATGTATACTTGGGACATGGAACTTTTACGAAAGAAGTGATTGCTATTTTTACATTCACAATAACAATAGATGACCGCAAGTCGAAAGAAGAAAAATTGGCGCAACTATATGACAAATACTATAAACTTACATATGTATTGGTATCACAAAAGGTAGCAAACCCGGAGATAATAAGCGATGTGTTACAGGACATCTGGCTGAAGATATGGTCTACCATCGACAAAATCAAGGAAGGCTCGGAAAAATCGTGGATGGTGACGCTCAGCTGCAACATAGCAATTAACGAATCAATAAAAGATTGCAGACGCAGAGAACATTTTATCATGACAACAGATGAGGAATACAGCTCGGAATCGACTTGCGATGACCCGGCAGACATTGTGGCAAGCAACGAAACTGTGGAGTTCATATACAAAGAAATGAAAAATATGGACGAAATATATTACCATACACTGATGATGAATCTGAATTTTCAATGCACGCCGAAAGAGATTGCCGACCTGAGCAACACAAGTCTGAAAACAGTGTACACAAGGCTGAGCCGCGGCAAAGCGATGTTGAAAGAAAAATTAATCGGTAACAAGGAGGTGGCATCATGGACAGGCAAAGAGAAAGAAACGACAAAATAATGGATATCATCATCGAGGAGGCAGCGGAGAAATGCGCCTGCGACATTGAGAACGACGACTTTGACTGTGACATGACCCCCGAGGAAGAGCAGAATATGCTCGCAATGAAAGACGAGATATTCGGCAAAGTGCTGGCGAAAATAGAATCCGAAGAAAAAGATCAAAAACAGGAAAACAACATAAGAAAAATGCCGAACAGAAAACTTATCATATGCGTTGCAATTATTGCTTTGTTGGCTGTCGGTGCGCTGTCAGTCTCGGCACTGCGTGTGTTTGTTTTCAAAACTTCGGCGAGTCTAAACGGTGACACGCTGATTATCAAAGCGGAGAAAATAGACAGTGCGAAATATGATGTGATACAGGAATTTGAGGAAAAAGACACCCTCATCGTCCCTGACTGGCTGCCGCGCGGAATGGAACTAAAAAAGATAACGGATGATCGTCATCAGGTAACCATAGTCTTTGAAGATGGTGACAAGTTAGTTGAATTGACGGAAAGTATAGTCACTGATGAAAATAAAGACGAAATGGTGACGGAAAACAATCAATACAAGGTACGCAATATTGAAATTCTCGGTATGTCCGGCGTGTTGGTGAAGATGACGGGAGAACTCAATACAACAACATACTCAGCTGTGTGGAATTCAGACACAACAAGTTATGAATTGTTCTCGAATGTATCCGAAAAGGAGTTTAACGCAATTCTGAATACGCTGAAATTTCTGAAATAAAAAATTTCTTAAGTTTTTTTCGAGAATTTGAAGAATAATTCCCTTCGAAATTGTTTATTATAGTGTAACACAAAAAACCACGAAGGGAAGTTGATTAAAAATGAACAAAAATTTAAGCAAAAAAGTTACCGCGGCAGTGCTGGGCTGCTGTCTGATTGTACCCATGGGTGCAGCATATGCCGCAGAGCCGTCGACGGTTACGGCGGACGATACGGTGATGACTGCCGGCGAAATAGTGCCGTACAGCAAATATTTTCATTCAGGGAGTATCTCACTTACGCCAACAACCGGCACAATGATTGTGACTGTAAAAACAAGAGCCTTGCAAAAGGTCGACCACATTTATCACGATGTCACTGTTTTCAAGAACGGTGTACTGTATTCGTCGGGCAGATATGATGACTACCATGCTGCATCACTGTCAACCACAATTAAAGTAGACGCAGTTTCGGGTGACTACATAGATGTATATGTAGACCACTACACTGCGCACGGCGGAGTGGTGGAGTCAAAGAGCACATCAAGCGCAAAGTATTTCTAAAAATTTTGTGCTCAGGCATTTATTTGCACAAACGCAAACCCAAAGTTGCAGCGGTGGCGGCAAAAAATATTTTGCCGCCACCGCTGTAATTTTTACTTGAAAACCTACTAAATATATGTTATTATTATGATATATGAAAGAGGTGTATGAAAAATGAAGATTTCAACCAAGGGCAGATACGCAGTTCGTATGCTGCTCGACCTGGCGGAGCACGCCGGGGAGGGTTATATGTCGCTGAAAGAAATTGCGCAGCGGCAGCAGATTTCAAAAAAATATCTGGAGCAGATAGTGCCGATACTCAACCGCTCAAACATACTGCTGACAAACAGAGGATTCCAGGGCGGCTATAAACTGGCGCAGACCCCGGACAAATACACCGTGGGCATGATACTGCGGCTGACGGAGGGCGGACTTGCGCCCGTAGCGTGCCTTGAGCAGCAGCCGAATCAATGCGAGCGCAGCGCGGACTGCCCCACGCTCTATGTGTGGCAAGGACTGAACGATGTGATAAACAACTACCTGGACGGAATAACTCTGCAGGACATCCTCGACAAAAAAAGAGGAATGTATGCCAACGACTACATCATATAAAATCGAAGGATTGTAAAACATGGACTTGATAAAAAAACTTGAAAGAGACAAAACCCTGAGTGACGGCGAGTTTGCCGCCGTTATAGACTCGGCAGACTACGATTCCGCTCTGCACGAGAGTGCCGACAGAGTGCGCCGCACCGTATACGGTGACAAGGTGTACATTCGCGGACTGATAGAATTCACAAACTACTGCCGCAACGACTGCCTTTACTGCGGCATACGCAAAAGCAACCGCAACGCCCTGCGCTACCGTCTCACCAAAGACGGAATACTGGACTGCTGCGACGAGGGTTACAGGCTCGGTTTCCGCACATTTGTGATGCAAGGGGGCGAGGACGCTTTTTTCACGGATGACACTCTGTGTGACATAGTGAGCAGCATCCGCGAGAGATTCCCCGACTGCGCCATAACCTTGTCTGTGGGCGAGCGCAGCCGCGAGAGCTACAAACGCCTGTTCGAATGCGGCGCAAACAGATATCTGCTTCGCCACGAAACGGCAGACGAGGCACACTACGCCAGGCTGCACCCACAGTCGATGAGTCTTGCGGCGCGCAAAAAATGCCTGTTTAACCTGAAAGAGATCGGCTATCAGGTCGGCTCGGGATTTATGGTAGGCAGCCCGTACCAAACGACGGACAACCTCATAGCCGACCTGCGTTTTCTGCAGGAGCTTGAGCCGGACATGATAGGCATAGGACCGTTCATAACTCACCGCGAAACTCCGTTTGCCGACTTTGAGTGCGGCACGGCTCAACTGACGGTGCGGCTGATATCCATACTGCGGCTGATGTTCCCCTATGCACTGATACCCTCCACCACGGCACTCGGCACCATAGACCCCAACGGGCGTGAAATGGGGCTGAAAGCCGGGGCAAATGTGGTTATGCCGAATCTTTCTCCGACGGACATACGCAAGCTGTATGAACTGTACGAAAACAAGATATGCACCGGCGATGAGGCGGCGCAGTGCCGCGGATGCCTGGAAAAGCGCGTGGAGAGTGCCGGATATCGTATTGTGACCGACATCGGAAATGCAAAAAGGAGTAGGACATGAATCAATTTTCACGAACAGAGCTGTTGCTCGGGAACGAAGCAATGGAAAGACTGAAAAACTCACGCGTTGCCGTATTCGGCATAGGCGGTGTAGGCGGATATATCGTTGAGGCGCTTGTGCGCAGCGGAGTAGGCGAAATAGACCTAATTGACGACGATAAGGTGTGCCTGACCAACATAAACAGGCAGATAATAGCCACTCGCAGCACCGTCGGCAGATACAAGGTGGATGTTGCCGCCGAGCGCATCGCAGACATCAACCCTGATGTAAAAGTACACACCCACAAGACATTCTACACGCCCGAGACGGCACATGAATTCGATTTTTCGCTCTACGACTATGTTGCGGATGCCATAGACACCGTGACGGGCAAGATAGAGCTTGTAATGAACGCCGACAGGAGCGGTACACCCATAATCAGCTCAATGGGTGCCGGAAACAAACTTGACCCATCGGCGTTTGAAGTAGCTGACATATACAAAACATCCGTGTGCCCGCTGGCAAGGGTAATGCGTTATGAACTAAAAAAAAGAGGAATAAAACACCTGAAAGTGGTTTATTCCCGTGAAAAAGCGCTCACTCCCATTGATGACGGAGCGACAGGGTGCAAGACGAACTGCATCTGTCCGCCGGGGACGGCGCGCAAATGCACACAGCGCCGCCAAGTGCCCGGGAGCACGGCTTTTGTGCCATCCGTGGTTGGATTAATTATGGCGGGAGAGATTATTAAAGACCTTATTAAGTAAAATTACGGACTGAAAAATGTGGATAACTTTTTGTGTTTTTGAATCCCTCAGACGGCTTTTTCCATATAATATTGTTTTTGCCAAAAATAATATTATATGCGCCGCCGGCTCCCTTTAGCAAGGGCGCCTTTCGTTCAGTTGATAGTTTGTGCTGATGGCAATCCCGTTCTCACCTCCGCTTCGGCAGGTGAGAAATCGAAATGAATTTATACAAAATCACTTGAATTCCACAGTGATTTTTGTTCCCCTATTCGGCTCGCTGTCAAGGCGTATCACCGCGCCGAGATAATTTGCGGCATGCTTTACTATGGCAAGGCCGAGTCCTGTGCCGCCGATAGCCCTTGAGCGGCTCTTGTCCACACGGTAAAACCTCTCGAAAATATGTGACTGAGCCTCGGCGGGTATACCGATTCCGGTGTCGGCAATCTCAAAGACTGCCGCATCGCCGCGTTTCTCTACGCTTATGTCGATTCTGCCGCCGTCATTATTATACTTCACGGAGTTGTCAATAAGGTTGTAAACTATCTCATACACAAGCCTGTTCACCGCATGGATTTTTGTTTCGCCACCGCTGAGCGAAACGGTTATGTTTCTCTTGTCGGCGTTTTCCTTCAGCTCTGATGCCGCCTCGGCGGCAACCGCGTACAAATCCACGGTTTCAAGCGGGATCTCCTCCGCCTCGTCCAGGTGAGACAGACGCAAAATGTCTTCTATAAGGTCGAGCAACCGCTGAGATTCCGTGCGGATTCTGCCGACGAACACCGGCATGTCTTCCGGCTTGACAAGTCCGTTTTGCATAAGCTCCGCACTGCCCATTATAGACTGGAGCGGTGTTTTCAGCTCATGCGACACATTCGCCGTAAATTCGCGGCGGTTCTTCTCCGCAAACACCATCTCGGATATATCGAACACAAGCACAACTACCTTTGCCGCCGCACCGCCGCTTATTCTGCCGGCACTGAGGCTGTATACCCTGCCGCTGCGTTCGGTGCACAGCTCGCTTTTGCCGTTTTTCACACATTCATCTATCAGCTTCGCCATGTCCACGCTGCGGTCTATCACAAGAAAACTCTTGCCCTTACACTCACTGCCGCTCACGCCGAATATACGCTTTGCCGCCGGGTTGATGCTGAGCACGGTGTTTCTTGAATCCAGGAGTATCAGTCCTTCGTTCAGGTTGTCCGTGATTGCGGTAAGTTCCTCTTTGTCGCTGCGCAGTTTTTCAAGTTGGACGCCTATCTGTCTGTTCTGCCGCTCTATGTGACCCAGCAGCGGGGCTATTTCGTCATAAGTATCGTTTGACAACGGATCGTCAAGATTTATGCTGTTGAGAGGCCCGGCAATCTTGCGCGCCATGCGCCGTGCAAGCAGAAACGCCAGGATTATTGCAAGCAGAATAACCGCTATCATCGGTTGTGCCATGCCGAGAAGAATCGGCAGAAAAGAATACCTCGTGACGGACGCACGCAACACGGTGCCGTCGCTCAGCCTGAGCGCAAGGTAGGTGGTCTTTTCCATGAGTGTGGATGAATAGCGTGAATCTCTGCCTATGCCGATTGACACGGCATCGCGAAATTCCTTTCTGTCGGAGTGGTTTTCCATGCCACCCGCATCCATCCGTGTGTCGCAGATGACGCTGCCGTCACGGTCAATAAGGGTCATGCGGCAGTCCGTATCACCGAGAGACTCGATGTAGCTCTCACCGGAGAGCTCCACCCCTTGTACCGCCAGGGCAAGCTCGCCGTCGAGCTGTTTGTCCTGGAGTGCCGAAAAATAGTCATACAAGATGCCGAATATGATTATAAGAGCCGCCGCCAGAACGGTAAGTGCCACAGCAAAGCAGGCATTAAAGATTTTTTTGGTCATGATTGTGCCTCCATTCTATAGCCGACTCCGCGCACAGTCTCTATCAGCACACCGCTTGCTCCGAGTTTTTTGCGCAGTGATTTTATATGGGCATCGACGGTTCTCGTCTCGCCGCCGTACTCGGTATCCCACACTATGTCAAGGAGCCTGTCGCGGTTGAAAGCCATGCCTATGTTGGACAAAAATAATTTAAGCAGTTCAAATTCCTTATAAGTGAGCGTGATTTTTTCTCCGTCCGCCGTCACGGTACGGCGCTCCGGGCACAGCTCTATTCCGCCGTTGCGCAATGTAGTTACTGTCTGCGGAGTGCAGCGGCGCAGCACCGCCTTGATGCGCGACACCATCTCCATCATGCCGAAAGGCTTCACGAGATAGTCATCCGCACCGAGGTCAAGGCTATGTACCTTATCATACTCCGCGCCTTTTGCCGTCGCCATAATGACGGGTATGCTCCGTGTGTCAGGCGATGCCTTAAGACGGCGCAGAATCTCCACTCCGTCCATATCGGGCAGCATAACATCAAGCAATATAAGCTCGGGTCTATCATCGGCTCCGCTCCCAAGCGCACCGAAAAACTTGCCGCCGTCCGCAAATCCCCTTGCATGAAAACCTGTCGATTGCAGCGTGTAAATCTCTATATCCCGAATACTTGCATCATCCTCAACACACCAAATCATATTTCTTCAACTCCCTTATGGAATCCTGTTATGGAGAACACCACCCACTCGGCAATGTTCACCGCATGGTCGCCTATGCGTTCAAAATACTTTGCTATCATCAACAAATCAAGCGCAAATTCACCGTCGGACGGATTTTGGGCAATCATATCTATAAGTGATTTTTTTACCTTGAGGAAATAGTCGTCCACCTTGTCGTCACTCTTGATTACAGCATTGGCAAACTCCTCGTCACGGCGTACATAGGCGTCTATGCTGTCCGTCACCATGGTGATGACGGTTCTGCCCATCTCGCGCACAAGTTCGCTCGGATCTGCCGCCGTGCGCCCGTCCATAAAAGAGATTATCTCCGCTATGTCATACGCCTGGTCGCCTATGCGCTCCATGTCGGTTATCATCTTGAGCGCTGCGGATATCTGTCGCAAATCGCGTGCCACCGGCTGCTGCTGAAGCAAAAGTTTCAGGCATCTGCCCTCTATGATGTGCTCCATGTTGTCTATTTCGCCGTCTATGGCATATGCCTTTTCCTTGGCGGCAGAATCTCCGTCCGAGAGCGCCGTTGCGGATACCGCGATTATCTCCTCACACAGCGCACCCATTTCTATCATTTCTTTGTTGAGCTGTTCAAGCTGCTCGTCGAATCTCGATCTCATAATTAACCGAACCTCCCCGTGATATAATCCTCTGTCCGCTTGTCAACCGGCTTTGAAAACAGCCTTTCCGTGTTACCGCACTCGACAAGCTCTCCCAGCAGAAAGAACGCCGTGTTATCAGATATTCTCACCGCCTGCTGCATATTATGTGTGACAATGACTATGGTGTATTTTTCCTTCAAACTCGCTGCAAGTTCCTCTATCTTTGATGTTGATATCGGGTCAAGAGCGCTTGTCGGTTCATCCATCAGCAACACCTTGGGTTCAACAGCCAGGGCACGCGCTATGCACAACCTCTGCTGCTGACCGCCGGAAAGTCCCAGGGCGGACTTTTTCAGTCTGTCTTTTACTTCGTCCCATATTGCCGCGCCGCGCAGTGAAGTCTCCACTATCTCGTCGAGTTTCACTTTGTTTTTTATGCCGTGGGTGCGCGGACCGTAGGCAATGTTGTCATATATGCTCATAGGAAACGGGTTTGGTTTTTGAAATACCATTCCGATTTCTTTTCTGAGTTGGCAAACATCCGATGACGGTGCAAAAATATCCTTGCCTCCGTATTTCACTTCACCGGTGATCCTGACCCCGGGGATGAGGTCGTTCATGCGGTTGAGAGTTTTAAGAAATGTGGATTTGCCGCATCCGGACGGCCCTATGAGGGCGTTAATCGTGTTTTCGGTAATATCTATGTTTATATCTTTGAGCGCCTGCAACTGCCCGTACCACAAGCACAAATCTTTGACTGTCATTATGTTGCTCATATGTTTCTCCTCTTTTCAAAATATTTGCCGACAAACACGGCGATGAGGTTGATAATCAGTGTGAGAATCATCAGTATCGCCGCTATGGCAAACGCCACGGCAAACTCGCCCTGCTCCTTGGCGTATACATACAGTGCCACGGTGAGAGTCGCCCCGGCACTGCCGAGACCGTCGATGATGTTGTTAAGTGAGTGCGCAAAACCGGCCGTGAAAAGCAGTGCGGCGGATTCGCCGATTATTCTGCCGACGGAGAGGATGCACCCAGTGATGATTCCGTCAACACAACTCGGCAAAACCACGGTGCGGATGGTGCGCCATTTGCCGGCGCCAAGTCCGAAAGCGCCCTCGCGGTAGCTCTGAGGCACGGTCTTGAGGCTCTCCTGAGTAGTGCGCATTATGGTCGGCAAATTCATTATGACCAGGGTGTATGCACCGGCGCGCAGTGAAGTCTGCAAGCCGAGGAACTGGCAGAAGAACAGCATACCCACAAGTCCGTAGATTATGGACGGTATGCCGGATAGAGTCTCTGCCGCATATTCTATCACGGCGACAATTTTTTTGTTCTGTGCATATTCCGTCAGATACACCGCCGCGCCCACGCCGAGCGGCAGCACTATGACAAGAGTGGCCGCAACTATATAGAGCGTGTTGAGTATATCGGGCAGTATGCCTATTGATTCGGTCAGATAACTCGGTGCGGTGGAGAGCAATGTCCAGGTGACATTCGGCAGTCCCTTAAAGAGCACATATGCAATGAGGAACAGCACGAGCGCACAGGTGAGCGCCGAGCATAACCACATGAGAAGTTTCATTGAAGAAATATATAATTTTCTTGATTTATGCATGGTTTTTTCTCCTTATATAATAACACCTGTTCGGCGGTTTGTAAAGTGACAGAGTTTAGTTCGGGGCGATAATTCATCCATCGCTTTTATAAAACTTGGTGTGACGACTCGGTGGTATATATTTTATTTTGGCTCGCTCAAACAGCAGTGCAGTAGCGCTGAACTCGCTCACTCAAAATAAAATACACACCCCCTCGCCTTTGTGGAAAATTCCGCGTTGTGCGAGAGCCTCCATTGCCTAAAGGGAGGGGGATTCATTCATCGCCCGTTAAGTCTGCTCTCTTTATTCGGGGCGATGTGGGCATCGCCCCCTCATCACAAATGCAAACTCTGCACAAAAGCGAGGGACATATGTTGTGTATCAGCGAGATCCATAGCTATATCAGGGTTCCCAAAAAGGTGGTAGCGTAAGCGTGCCTTTTTGGGAAAAAGGAGAAACAGCAAAGCGAGTAAGCTGTAAATCTCCGATTTGCAGCGCAAGATGCGCAGCTTGTTTCGACGCAGGTGCGTGTCGAGCAGATACATAACATATGTCACGAGCCGCTGCGCTGCCTTTAATGACGGAATTATAAATCACTCACACTTGTATGCAAGCTACAACTCATCGGCTCTTATCCCTTTTGAGAAAGAAATTCAAAGTCGCGTTTATCAGCATTATAAACAAAAACAAAACAAGTGCTATGGAAAACAGCGCCTCTCTCTGCAAACCCGATGAATACGACATCTCGCTTGCAACCGCGGTTGTGAGAAAGCGCACACTCTGAAACAGCGACGGCATGTTGGGCACATTGCCCGATACCATCATGACCGCCATTGCCTCGCCTATCGCCCTGCCGACTCCGAGCACAACAGCCGCCGCAATGCCGCTCTTAGCCGCCGGAACGGACACCCTGAAATATGTCTCAACAGGCGTTGCGCCCAGGGCAAGCGACGCGTCTTCATATTCCTTAGGCACTGCCTCGAGTGCGGTGAGCGACACCTTGATGATTGACGGCAAAATCATGATCGCAAGCACGATTATCGCGGCAAGCAGACCCGATCCGTCCGGGATGCCGAATATTCGGCTTATACCGGGCACAAGCACCAGCATACCCACAAGACCGTATACAACGGACGGTATGCCGGCAAGCAATCCGACAGCCTCCTCAACAACTGCTTTCACTTTCCTCGGCGCCGCCTTTGCCAGATAAACCGCCGTGAAGAATCCCACGGGCACTCCTATTAGGATTGCCCCCGCAGTGCCGCACACACTTGTGAGGATGAACGGCAATATGCCGAACTGCGGTTCTGCCGCCGTAGACGCCCAGGTCTTGCCAAATATAAATTTGACAAGACCTATCTCCCGTATTGCCGGGATGCCCGAGATAACCAGATATACCGTTATCAAAAGCACACTGCCGACGGTTATCAGACCGAGTATGAGAAAGATTGCATGAATGATGTCTTCATATAATTTTTTTCTGTTCATATCCGATTACCTCGATTTTTCTGACTCAGTTTGCCGCAACTGCGCCTGCCTTTGCTATGATTGACGCTGCGTCCGGAGATGTCACATAATCGAAGAATGCCCGAGCTGTGTCCGAAAGCTGAGTGCCCTCTTTTGTTACCAGTACAAAAGGTCTCTGCACAACATATGTCGAATCCTTGACAGTGTCCTCGGTCGGTGCCACGCCGTTTACATTGAGTGCCTTTACACTGTCCTTTACCGCTGCAAGTGATGCATAGCCGATAGCGTTGGGGTTCTGCGATACTGTTGTTATTACATCACCTGTTGATGTGAGTTCCTGACGATATTTGCATTTGTCCTTGGTGTCTGTGATGGATTCAAAACCGTCTCTTGTGCCGCTGCCTGCCTCTCTGCCAATCAGCACAATCTCGCCGTTTGCTCCGCCGACTTCGCTCCAGTTGGTTATCTCGCCGGTGTAGATTTTTGCAATCTGCTCTGTGGTGAGGTCCTCAACAGAGTTGCTCGGGTTAACTATGATTGCAATGCCGTCCAGCGCAAGGATTGTCTCTTTGAGTCCGCTTTTCTTTTCATCATCTTTGAGCGCTCTGCTCGAAAGACCGATGTCACATCTGCCCTCGGACACTGCCGTGATTCCCGATCCTGAACCTGTGGGGTTGTAGGTGAATGTTGCTCCTTTGTTAAGCTCCATGAAAGATTCGCCCAGCGCACCGATTACTTTTTCCATAGATGTTGAACCGTCTGTTGCCACGGTGCCTGTAACTGATGATGTTTTGTTTTCCGTTGCCGCCGTGTCACCGCCTGTCGAATTGTTGCTGCCGCAGCCTGCAAATACAGATGCCGCAAAGATAACTCCCGTTGCCAATGCAATTAATTTTTTAATGTTTTTCATAATTAAGTCTCCTCTTTTCACAAATTTGTTCTTCCTTTTGTTTTTCTTTTTTCATCTTACAAGATGATTATATTGCTGTTTTGTAAAATCCAAAAGAAGAGACTTGTAAAATGTATGTGAAATTAAAAAAATCCCGATTGATTGTTTTTACACAACAATCAATCGGGAACAATGTATGGGCTTAAAACACAAAAAATCAACAGTGCGCAAAATGCAAAAATCAAAAATCACATATAGTGCGCAAAGTATCAAATATATTTTTCACAAAAAACATAAAATTATCCGTGAGGATCCTCACTGTTTTTCATATGATATTTCCAGTCGGCCGTTGCGGCAATTTATCTCTCCGCCGCCCTTTATAATGCTTTTTCTGCCGCCTCTGACAAAATATCCGTCCGCAAAGAAACCGTTCTTTTCCGAATTCTGATTCAACGCAAGATTTAGCTGATAAATGCTGAGCCTGTCAAAAGAAATATATGCCTTTATGCCGCTTTCAAACGGCGAACCGTTCGCCGCAACATTTGCCGTCTCAGATATGTCGGCATTGAACCGTCTGCCGCCTATCGTCATGCCAAGGTGTGCGCTCAACTTGCCGAGCATATTCACCCCATCGCTCAGTGTTATGTCGAGCGTGGCGTTTTCAAGATCTATACCGCCGTAATCTATGTCTGCCGCCACACGATAAATCTTGCCGTCTGCCGCATAAACCGTGATGTCGGTGTCACCCGTTATATATTCATCCGTCTTTTCGCCGCTCGGCATTGCGCCCGAGAGAATGTTGCGCACAGCAGTTTCGTCAACCGTCAGATTAAAATTTTGCGCAGTGCTCAAAACGGCATTTGTGAGTGAATCACGAAGGCGGATGCTGATATATTCCGCACGCAGATTATCAAGAAATTCCGACAAATTCTCTTTACTTGCAGTGAGAGTGTACACAGTGCACCTTTTTTCGCCTTTTTCAAATACAATCGTGTCATATCCGCTTTTTTTCACTTTAAGCGTCTTGTAGAACCGTTCGGCGTAGTTGCCGCCGCTGTCCTTATCGGTCTGTTTTTCGGTATCGTTTTGCGGCGCGGTTTTGCCGCTGTTTTCTTTCGAATCGGTGTTTCTCTCGGGCGGATACGCATAGCGCTGACCCGCCGCAGATATGATATATTCGTTCGGCAGTGATGTGATGCCGAATTTTTTTATCATGTTTTGATAATCGGAATAAAGTGCTCCGCCGGTGCGCACAAAGCACGCGGACACATGACCGCGTCTGCCCGAAAAATGCGTCGCCGTAAGAATTGACGCGGCGGCTATGCATATTACCGATATTATTGCAATTGCCTTTTTCATCACAACACCTCGGTATCATTGTACCATATCGATGTCATTTATACAACATATTTTATACTTTTTTGTCATCTGTTCCGATAAATAATAAGCGAAAATGATACTTTTTCCGAAAAATCATGGTCGGGCAATTCGTGTTCGAGTCTCGTTTGCCTGTGCTTTATAATATCTGTAATATTTCCTTTTTCCGTCATAATTCATTGAGCTTTTCCCGTGACGCTTTTTCTGTATTCAAGCAAGTTCATTCCATACCGTTCCTTAAAAGCCGACCTGAAAAAGCCACCGTTTGTGTATCCGACATATCTGATAACATCGTCAATCGGCATTTCCGTTTCCCAGAGCAATCTTGCGGCGGCATTGCACCGCATATCGAGCAAAACTTCGGTGAATGACTTATCAAACAGCCTTTTGACGACATTTCCCGTATACACGGTTGAATAGCATAAAAAGTCTGCAAGTTTTGAAAGCGTTGCGGTGCTCAGGTTTTCTTCAAGGTAATGCTTGATTTTGTGATATACAATGTCGGATTTATCATCTTTTTCTTTCATGTTTTTCATAGCTTTTTGCACTTCGTCATGCATGGGTATGGACGGTGCGGCACCCTTTTTCGACACCGCAACGGCAGCGGCACACGAAGCGAATTTTAATATATTCCCATATTCCGCGCCGTTTGCAATACCGGCAACAAAATACCCGGTAAAGGTATCTCCCGCCGCAGTTGTATCAACCACATCCGTTTCAAAAATCGGCTGATGAATTTCCACATCGTTGTCCATATAAATACTGCCCTTGCTCCCCAAAGTAAGCACAACCTTAACATCGGGATATCTCTGTCTGAAATACGACAATATCTCAGAGGGTTCGCTTTGCTGTGAAATCGCCCCTCCCTCCACCTCGTTCAAAATGATATATGATATTTTGCCAAGGTCAATTTCAAGGATTTGACGGTTCATCGGCGAGGGGTTGAGCACAATTATCATTTCCTTTTCATAAGCAATGTCAATAATGTATTTAATATTGCTTATTTCATTCTGCAAAATAATTATGTCGCCCTTGTCAAAATCGGACAGAACAGCATCCGCATACTCATCAGTAATCATCCGATTCGAACCGGGGTATAAGAATATGGAATTTTCTCCGTGTGAGTTCACCTGAATAACAGCATGACCGTTTTTGACATTCTCTTTTTTCAGATACGATATATCAACGCCGCTTTTGAGAAAAATATCCGTCAAAATCTGCGCATCGTTCCCTATACAGCCTGCATGATAAACCTTGGCTCCGGCATTGGCAACGGCAATGGATTGGTTAAGTCCCTTTCCTCCGGGGAACATTTCCATTAACTCTGATGTTTCCGTTTCACCCGGTGTTACTATGTGGTCAAGTTTATAGACATAGTCAATGTTGCACGAACCGAAATTCAAAATCTTCATGCTTTATCACCTCTTTCAAACATAATTCTATCATATGTAATTTATCAAAACAAGTACCGAAACAAAGAAAAAACATACCGAATGCAACATAAATGTTTTTTGTAAAACGGGTTGTTTCCCTAAATACGAAGACTCCCGTCAAAGAAAAATAAATAGTTTTGCGCTGTTTATGAAATGATAAAACCGAAATTCCTTTACAAATCATTTGAAATATTGTATAATCTAATATCAATAACGAATCTAAATAGGGAGTGTCTCTATGTTTTTCAAAAACAGTTTTCGCATATTCAAATGTGATCTAAAGAAGCTTGCGCGCAACTGGGTTGCACTCGTCATAGCGTGCGGCGTGGCTCTGCTGCCGTCGCTCTATGCCTGGATAAACATCCTTGCTTCGTGGGACCCGTACGGCAACACGGGCGGAGTTAAAGTCGGCGTGGTGAACAACGACGAGGGCGCATCCATAGGCGATATAAACATAAACATCGGGTCAGAGTTGATAGGTCAGCTCAAAGAGAACAAAAAACTCGGCTGGACATTCTTTGACACCGCCGACGATGGCATAGAGCAATGCCGCAAAGGCAAGGTGTATGCAACCATAATAATACCGAAAGATTTTTCATCAAAGCTGGCGACTCTTGCGGACGAAGTGCATGTCAAGCCTCAGCTTGATTATTATGTAAACGAAAAAATCAACGCCATTGCTCCAAAAATGACCGACAGCGGTGCATCTACCCTGCAAAAGCAGATAACTGAATCATTTATACAAACCGTGGTGCAAAAGGCATTTGATGTCCTCAATCCCCTCGGATATGACATAGACGAGCACTACGGAGAGATAGAGAAATTTCAAAGTCTGATAAACCTGGTGGACGATGATCTGCCGCAAGTGAGCACAAGGCTGAACAATCTGATAGACAGCGCCGAGGGCGGCAAAATAGACCTGGACAAACACAGAGATGACGCGGATTTTCTGCGTCGAGTTCTCGGCAATGCGATATCTTTTACCGACGATGTGAAGAACAACACGAACGATCTGATTGACCGCTCGGGGCACACCACGGCAGAGATGCGTGCAAGCCTTGACGGCATGACTGATGCGCTCGCATCAATGGAAAATTCACTCGACAGTCTTGGCGGAAAATATGCCTCCGGCAAACCGGATCTGACAAACTCGCTGTCCGACCTGGCATCCGACGCACAGATGATAGGTGACAAACTCAACTCAATAGAGAGCGATCTCGATGTTTTTGACGAGTTTACCCGTGATGACATAAAACGCAAAATCTCTCGTCTGCGCACCACCTTAAAGGCATTTGACGATTTCCTCGACACGCTGGAGGAGGGTGGCGACATAGTGAATGCCCTCTCGGCAAACATGAAACACATAGAGGACGCGGCGGCACAGATAAAATCCGATGTTGACGATATAACCGCCTCCGTGAACAGTGCATTTGACGCTGTGATTGCCGAACTTGAAAAACTGCAGAACCGCGGAAACGCCCCCACAGCGGACATAAGCGGCGCAGCGGCAAAGCTTAACGGCAATTCGGTGCTTTCCGATCAGCTTAAGAATGCCGCAGATTTCCTTGCGAACAGTGCGGATTCCTCGATGGCAAGCCTCAAGTTTGACTCGCAGATTGACTCGATAATAAACAAACTGGAGTTGCGCCGCAACCGCATAACCACGCGCCTGGACGCGATGAGCGAATCGGCAGCCGAGGTGCAGAGAGCGGCAAAATCCGCAAGAAACGCGATTAATTCGTTCGGTGAATCCTCAGACTATCTGATACGGATGCTGCACAGGCAGATAAACGAATCGAGCGCTACACTGGCAAAGATAAACAATATTCTCAGCCGCAGCGACGATAACAAAATACTCGACTTCTCGTCCGAGCTGTCGACTCTTTCGCAGCACCTGACAGATTTGAGCAGGAGAATATCCGATATAGAAAACGACCTGAGCAGTTCTGCCACTGCAGAGGACTCCATAAATGCGGCAAAATCGCTCTGTTCCAATCTGCGCAGACTGACATCAACTCTCTCGAACGCACTCGGCGGCTCACTTGACGATCGGATTCAAACTCTGCTCAGAAACGCCAATTCGGCAAGCACAGATCTGCGTGATGTGTTCTCGCGATCGATAGAGGGCGTGGACGCGGCACAGGAGTTTCTTGACAAAATAAACAACAATCGGGTAATATCGGTGGAAGATGCGGAAAAATTCCGCAGCAAGTTCCCGTCATACCTTGACAACATGGCAGATGTCGCAGACAAGATAAAAGCGCTGTCAAATATAATAAACCTCAAAGATGTGGCAAACATGCTGCAATACGACAGCGAATCCACGGGAGATTTCTTTGCCTCCCCTGTGGAGTTGAACACAACAAAACTGTTCCCGATAAAGAACTACGGCGCGGGACTCACGCCGTTTTACACCACGCTGTGCCTGTGGGTGGGCGCTCTGCTGATGTGTGCATTGTTCACGACCCATGCGGCAAACGCCGACTTCGACTACTCGCCCAATGAGGAATACATGGGCAAGTTCTTCCTGTTCGGCTCGCTTGCGGTGATTCAGGGATTCATTGCAGCATTGGGCGATGTGGTAGTGCTGAAAGTGGAAATAATGCACCCGATACTTTTCATAGCCCTGTCCATGCTGTACAGCCTGGTTTTTACCTGCATTGTGTACACCCTCGTGGCACTGTTCGACAATGTGGGCAAGGCGATAGGCGTAGTGTTCCTGGTGTTCCAGATTGCGGCGGCAGGCGGCACATTCCCCATACAGGTGACGCCGATGTTTTTTCAAAAGATAAACCGCTTTCTGCCGTTCACCTATGCCATAAACGGCATGAGAGAGGCCGTCGCCGGGATAGTGGCAGAAAATCTGCTTTTGGATATAGCGGTGCTGCTGTTGTATTTTGCACTGTTCCTCGCTATCGGTCTGGTGCTGAAACGCTTTGCGAACAAAGCACTTAAGAGATTTTTGAAAATGCTCGGAGAGTCGGGCGTTATAGGTCACTGACGCAGCTTAACAAACGGGTTTTGCATTTTTTGCAGAGCCCGTTTGTCATAATCGAAAAACCGGAGTAAATCTGCGATTATGCTTGACAAATTCCGAAAATGCGTTCTAATTAACTTTAGAGTTAATTACTTCAAAGTTAATTATAATTCGGAGATGATGTCAGAGATAATGAATCAGAATTAATGTTGCTTTTCCGTATCAAAAATTAATGCAATCCGTAATTATGCATAACGACGAAATTTATAAAATAATACCTTGGACTGATGACAAAAGCCAAAACATATGATATGATATAATTAAGGATAGTTATGTGCAAAAAATGCGCTAAAAAATTCGGGAGGTTAAGACAACTATGAGCAAAAGATTTTTGAGCCTGTTTATGACGCTTATGCTCTGTTTCTCCATGCTGCAGCCGACGGCATTTGCGGAAGATGCGGAAACAGAAACCGTCACAATGCAAGAGCAGGAAGAACAGCAAGAACAGGAAGAGCGTGAAGAACAGGAAGAACAGGAGCCGCCCGATGCGGCAGCCGAACAAGAAACGCAAGAACCCGACGCTCCGTCAGACGAGACGGAACCGCAAAACGACGAGTCCTTGCCTTCATTGCAGAGCAATGAGGAAAACGAGATTGCCTTGCAATCAGCATATGATGTCGCAAGTGTCGGCGGTACTAATTATGTATCACTGGAAAGCGCATTTGCCGCTGCCGCTGCACAAGGCGGAGGCACCATTAAGCTATTGAAAAATGTGACATTGGACACAAACATCAAATGGCAGGTTGATGCTAATGTCACGCTTGACACAAACGGCTATTCAATTACTGCAAACTATGACGATTATACTGACAGAATGTATTATTATTACACCGCCCCGGACATCACAATTGAGGAAGGGAAGCTGACGATTGTCAGTTCGGCGGCAACAAGTGAAAAGCTTTATATTAAGTTTTGCATAAGATACGGCAAGACACTGGAGGTTACTCACGGTGCAACTAAATCAATTTACTATATTGACATTGCGGACACAGACAGCAAACTGATATGTACCACAGGTACAATCAGTAAATTGTCGCTAATACATCAACAAGGTTTTGATGTAACCCTCGCGGATGATAAAGGCAATTATTGCACAATTGCCGACAAAATTCATACTTTTAGTACTAATGACAAGGTTGAGGAGTTGCTGAGCAACCACCCGGGATGTGCACTCTACTCAGATGAAGGCAAGATTAAGTGTGGAAACACAATACAGTTTTTGAAAGGAAAAAACTTTAGGGTCGCTAAATGTGATGAACATGACAGAGGTAGTGCCTTTAGCAGCACCAAATGCCAATATTGCGGAACGGATATGTTGTCCGGACTGGTAGCAGAGAATGTCAGCAAAGGCTGGTATCACGAGACATTCAGCGAAGCTCTCAGCAATGCATCGGCAGATAATACAATCAAATTGCGAAAAAACATCACAGATGATTTCACCATTGATAAAAACATCACAATTAACCCGAATTATTATAATGTTAATGCCGCTGTCACCGTTAATTCCGGCAAAACACTGACACTTGACGGCGCGGGAACCATAGAAACCGTACAAGTCAACGGTGCTCTCGACATACAACATGACGCGTTGACGGTGAAAGAACTGACATTTGCAAGTGCACCGACCCCGACAACGAATCTGAGCCACGGAAAATTCGGGAAATTCGATGTGAGCAAAACGGGCAAGAAAGCTTATGAGTTTCTGGCAGAGGGGTATGCGTTTGCAAGCACAGCCGACGGCAATGTGGTAAACGGCTATGTTAATACACTTGCCGGTGTTAAAATCGTCAGTCACAGTCACGACATGTCAACAGGCGCATGTGCATGCGGTCTGAGCTGCTCGCACCCGAACGAACCTGTTGATGACAAATGCCCCGACTGCGGCGCTCATCTTGCGGCAAGAGTATATAACCAAAGTCAAGATAGCACAACGAAGTATTTTAATCTTCAGGATGCCATTGATTCAATGAATGACACCAACATTTTTGTGATTACACTGCTTGATGATGCAAACGGCAGTTACACCGTCACAAAAAGCCGCGCAACAAAATTTGTAATGAACGATAAAACCATAAATGAGATTACCATCTCCGGTGACAGCAGCGTGGCTTTTAACAACGGCTCACCGGTGACGATAAACAAAGTCACCTTCCGCGGAGAAAATGCAAGGTTTAACGCCCCCACTCCGTATATTAAAATAGGCAAGCTGACTATTTCGGACGGTGCAACATGGGGCAGCATACTGCCAAATGAAACTTACGGCTACAATGTATCCGACAGCACTACGAAAAAATGGTATGACAGGAATACTGCCGGAGACATGCAGTCAATGGATAATGTCATCACAACTCAACTTCCCATAATCTCTGATCCGCAATTGAAGATTGGCGGCGCAGACATGGCAGACGAAACTACGGTCATTTTTTCAAAACCGATCGAGTTAGCATTCACAGCCAGAATTACCAACTCCTGGGGCGGAGACGGCAAACTGTACATTCAAAAAGAGGGCGATCCCGCGCCGACACCGATTAATGCCGACGGCGCAGACGGCAGCTATACCTATACAATCCCGGCAGGGGAGTTGCAACCCGCCGTTTATAAGATCTGGGCGGAGGTAAGTAAGGACGGTTATACGCGCACAGGCAAAAAACACACGCTCAATGTCGTGGAGAAACTTGTACCAACAGGCAACCCGACTCTCAGCAACAACGGCGCAATCACCTATGGAGAAAAAGTGGAAAATATCTCGCTTACGGGCGATATGCATGACAGCTCTGACAACACCGCAGTTACGGGTACATTTGTATGGGCAGCGAAAGATGCCGTGGTTACACCCGACGCCGGAAGTTACGAGGCTGAATGGATATTCACTCCGACAGATACAACCACATATTCAAGCACGACCGGTACTGCACAGATTACCGTAAACAAAGCAGACATCCCCGACAGTGCAATCACGACAGTTCCGACGGCAATAGCGGAACTGGAATACAAGCACGGAGACAACACACCTCAGGTGCTGCACACCGAGGGCACTGTTGCCGAAGGCTACGGCACGATTAAATACACCGCGGCAAACCCCGAAACAGCCACCGAAAGCGACTGGCAGGACACACCGATTTCCATGGTGGATGCCGGTGATTATGCGATATACTACAAGGTGTCCGGAGACAGCAATCACAACGACTCGAAAAGCTATGAGATAAAGGATTGCCACATCGAGAAATATGGGCTTTTCTACACGGTAAAGTGCAAAGATAAACCGTATGACGGAACTACGGATGCAGAGGTTGAGAGCGTAAAATTCCAGGTTTCCGGCAGGACCGACAGTGAAGAAATTAAACTCACCGACGGTGTTGACTATGAAATTAAAAATCTGAAATACGAAAGTGCCAATCCTAATGGATACTTAGGTTACGACCGTGTATATGCAACATGTGACATCACGCTGAAAGACACACCGGCTGCGCGCAATTACAAATTGGCAGAAAACGGAGATCTGATATACGGTTATATAAGAACAACCAAATTCCCGGATTTTGAAGCCCATGACTATGAGTTTGAACTCCGCTACAACGACATGACAGGAAAAAGATTCGGAGCAACGGCTTTCGGCGCACCGAACGATGAGGACTATGAGATTTCTTCGGATGGGGTCCGACATGAAGGATCATCGCCGGAAATGTTTAAGCCCGCTAAAATAAGCAGATCGTTAAATTCTGACGGCACTTGCACTTTCTACATCAGGGTTCCGCTTGACGAGAGTTACATCGGCAAGGTGTTCGTTGAAAAAATGAGAATGCTCACCAAAGACAACAAGTACGGCAACGACCCCGACGGAGAACAGACACTCTCGGTTATAATCAGAATTGTTGACAAGGCAACTCCGGTGATTTCATCGAGCACCATTGCTGCGATATATGACGGGCAACCGCTTTCGGCAGAGAGAATCGCCATGTACGCCACAGCGACATACAACGGCGCGGATGTAGACGGCACATGGAGTTGGAAAGACGGCAAGGCGCCGACAAATGTTGACGACAACGGAAAGTACACCATTGTGTTTACGCCGAGTGATACCGACGCCTACCATCCGGCGGAAAAAGAGGTTGATGTAAGCATAACTCCGTGCCGGACCGAGCCGACAACGGCAGCGTTGTCTAAGACGACCTATGACTACGACGGAAACGAAAAGAAACCGTCCGCAACGGTTATTGTCAACGGCAAGAACCTTACCGAGGGTGAGGATTACGAAATCGCATATACCAACAACAAAAACGCAGGCACTGCGACAGCTACGATAACCGGCAAAGGCAATTACGGATTCGCCGCAGTCCAAAAGCAATTTACGATTAACAAGGCGAATGTCAAGGTGACCCCAAAGGATATCACAAAGACATACGGCAGCGAACCAAAATTTGCACTTGAAAGTGACAGCGACATCATAACCGACGGGGAGCTTGCAGAGCTTGCGGCAGGCGCAACATTCACAAGCGACGGTGCGGCAAAAACTGCACCGGTCATCGCAGATGGATATGGAATAACGGTCAGCCTCTCGCAAAATGAGACGGACAATCTGATTTTCACTGTCGGCACAGGCAAATTGACTGTAGAAAAAGCATTACTCACGATAACGGTAAATAATGTGAGCCGCGAATACGGTGCGGCAAATCCCGAGCTTACAGTTATATATGACGGTTTCATTGACAGCGAAAACGAGAGCGTGCTGGAGGGTGTGCTCAGTCTTGTGTATGAAAACATTGATGAGACGACATCTGTCGGTACTCACCCGGGCGCGGCAAAGGCATCGGGACTTACATCAAAGAACTATTTCATAGACTATAAACCGGGCAATGTCACCATAACCAAGATTGCCGTAAACGCAAGCGCCGGAACGGCGAATAGCTCATATCTGAGCATAGTGTTTGACAGAGCTCTGCAAGCTCTGTCAACCGAAAACTTCGCAGTGAAAGACGATACAGGCAATGCTGTTGCAATCACAAATGTCTCCGTATCAGCGGACGGCATGACCTATACTTTGGGCGGAGTTTTTGAGTACGGCAAAAAATATACCGTCAAAATTACGCTCAGCGGTGCCGACGCCGACGAGACACATCAGATAAGCAATGAAGAAATAGAACTCACTCCTGTCCGCTCCGGCAGCGGCGGTTCGAGCAAATACACGATGTCATTTGAGACCAACGGCGGCAGCAAGGTGTCAAAACAGACCGCTGCCAAAAACAGCGTAATTAAAGAGCCGACGGCACCTGTCAAAGACGGATTCGACTTCGCAGGTTGGTACACCGACAAAGAGCTTAAAAATAAGTATGATTTTTCCGCAAAAGTGTCAAAGAGCATGACTCTCTATGCCGCATGGACTGAGAAAGATGATTCAATCAATCAGATTATCTTAACCATAAGTGAAAAATCGGCACAGGTATTCGGACAGACAAAGACAAATGATGTCGCTCCGAAAATAGTAAACAATCGTACGATGCTCCCGGCAAGATTTGTTGCGGAAAGTCTCGGCGCCTATGTGTCGTGGGACGGCGAAAAAGAGCTTGTGACGGTAGTCGGCAAAAATCTAAAGACAAATGAGGACATAACAATCCTTATCTACATCGGATCGGACATTGCTTATGTAAACAGCAAGGAAGTAAAACTTGATTCCGCAGCATTTGTTGAGAACGACCGTACCTACACTCCAATACGCTTTATATCCGAAGAACTCGGCGCAAGCGTTGAGTGGATAGAAGATGAGCAAAAGGTTGTTATAACCAAGTAAGAAACCCGGAGAACACTAATCAGTTTTAACGAAAACCGACCAAAAAATATGAGCATGTAAAAAAACAAGGAGAAGTGAGACAAAATGAAATTAGGTATCGTCGGATTACCAAATGTAGGAAAAAGCACGCTGTTTAATGCGATAACACAAGCAGGAGCAGAATCTGCCAATTATCCATTCTGCACAATAGAGCCGAATGTTGGTGTTGTGGCAGTGCCGGACGAGAGGCTTGACAAACTGTCCGAGATGTATCAGCCGAAGAAAACCACCCCGGCAATCATAGAGTTTGTGGACATAGCCGGATTGGTGAAAGGTGCAAGCCGCGGCGAGGGCCTGGGCAACAAATTCCTGTCGCATATACGCGAGGTGGACGCAATTGTCCATGTTGTGCGCTGTTTTGAGGACGGCAACATAGTCCATGTGGACGGCTCAATAGACGCTTGCCGCGACGCAGAGACAATCAATATGGAGCTGATTTTCGCAGACTTGGAGGCGGTGGAAAAACGCCGCGACAGAGTCGCAAAGATGGTGAAAACAGGTGACAAAAAATACAAAGCCGAACTTGAAATGCTTGAGAGAATCCATGCGGCACTCGAAGACGGCAAACCGGCAAGAAGCGTGGAGATATCCAAAGAAGAACAGGAATATATGAAAGATTTGTTCCTGCTGACCACAAAACCCGTCATATATGCGGCAAATGTTGCCGAGGACGACTTTGTGAACGGAATCGAGAACAACCCGAATGTAAAAAAGCTTGAAGAACTTGCAAAGTCGGAGAATGCCGAAGTGCTGCCGATAAGCGCACAGATAGAGGAAGAACTCTCCGAGCTTGACGATGACGACAAAGCAGCGTATCTGAATGAGCTCGGTCTCAAAGAATCCGGACTCAACCGCCTGGTCAAAAAGAGCTACAGTCTGCTCGGACTCATAAGCTTTCTCACAAGCGGCTCTGACGAGTGCCGCGCATGGACTATCAAAAAAGGCACAAAAGCACCCCAGGCAGCAGGAAAAATACACACGGATTTCGAGAAAGGTTTCATAAGAGCCGAAGTTGTGTCATATGATGATCTGATGGCGTGCGGAACTTATGCCGCGGCACGCGAAAAAGGGCTGGTGCGTCTTGAGGGCAAGGATTATGTCATGAACGACGGAGATATAGTTCTTTTCCGCTTTAATGTGTGATCGATGGACACGGTTCGACACGGTTTGGCACTCGGCATGATAAATTGAGAACAAACTGTTAACAAATGACTTATTAAGAAATTCAAAGAAAAACGGCGATTTTTTGAGATATCGAGTGATATTTTCAAAAAATCGCCTTATTATTTGCTTGCAAATATGGCGATTTGATATATAATTATATTTATAAATTAGCAAACAAGTCATTTGAGTGCTAAATGCAAAAAAATTATATTTTTTAATATACGGGAGGTAATTTTATCATGACTATCAAGCCATTGGCAGACAGAGTAGTTATCAAAATGATCGAGACAGAGGAGACCACAAAAAGCGGCATAGTGCTCACCGGCAGCGCAAAGGAAAAACCGGAAGTTGCCGAAGTGTTGGCGGTAGGCCCCGGCGGCGTGGTTGACGGCAAGGAAATAAAAATGGAGATAAAAGTAGGCGACAAGGTGCTCATCAGCCAGTATGCCGGCACAAAAGTTAAACTTGACGGCGATGAAAAAATCATCGTAAGACAGGGCGACATTCTTGCAGTGGTTGAGTAATTGTGTATTGCTGAAATAACATTTATATATCGGAGGTAATTAATCATGGCTAAACAGATTTTATTCGGAGAAGAAGCAAGACGCGCTCTCCAGGCAGGCGTTGACCAGCTGGCGGACGCAGTTAAAATAACACTGGGACCCAAGGGCAGAAATGCACTTTTGGATAAGAAATTCGGCTCACCGCTCATTACAAACGACGGTGTTACCATCGCAAAGGAAATAGAGCTGGAAGACCCGTTTGAGAACATGGGCGCTCAGCTTGTGAAAGAAGTTGCCACAAAGACAAACGATGTTGCCGGTGACGGCACCACAACCGCAACTCTGCTTGCACAGGCAATCATCAGAGAAGGTCTTAAGAATGTTGCCGCAGGCGCAAACCCGATGATCGTGAGAAAAGGCATTCAAAAGGCTGTTGATGCGGCTGTTGAGTACATCAAAAACAACGCAAAGACCGTAAGCGGCAAGGACGACATCTCTCGTGTTGCATCCGTATCTGCGGCGAACGACTATATCGGTTCACTCATTGCAGACGCAATGGAGAAGGTGTCGAGCGACGGCGTTATCACCGTTGAGGAATCCAAGACAGCCGAGACATACAGCGATGTTGTTGAAGGTATGCAGTTCGACAGAGGTTACATCTCCCCTTACATGGTTACCGATACCGAGAAGATGGAGGCTGTTCTCGACGACGCAAGCATCCTCATCACAGACAAAAAGATATCCAACATACAGGAAATCCTGCCGCTGCTTGAGCAGATAGTAAAGGTGGGCAAAAAGCTGCTTATCATTGCAGAAGACATAGAGGGCGAGGCACTCACGACACTCATCGTAAACAAGCTGCGCGGAACATTCAACTGCGTTGCGGTTAAAGCTCCGGGATTCGGCGACAGAAGAAAAGAGATGCTTCAGGATATAGCAATCCTCACAGGCGGACAGGTAATCAGCTCCGACCTCGGATTCGAACTCAAGGATACGACACTTGATATGCTCGGCAGTGCTAAACAGGTTAAGATCTCCAAAGAGAACACAATCATAGTTGACGGCAACGGCAACAAAGATGCGATTGCCGACAGAATAGCGGTAATCAAGAATCAGATTGCCGAGACAACATCGGAATTTGACAAAGAAAAGCTCCAGGAAAGACTGGCTAAACTCTCCGGCGGTGTAGCTGTAATCAAAGTCGGCGCAGCAACCGAGACAGAGATGAAAGAGATGAAGATGAGAATAGAGGACGCTCTGGCAGCTACCAAGGCGGCAGTTGAGGAAGGCATTATCGCCGGCGGCGGCACATCATATGTAAATGCTATCCCGGCTGTTGAAAAAGTGCTCGACACAGTGACAGAGCCGGACGAAAAGACAGGTGTGAAAATCATCCTCAAAGCACTGGAAGAGCCGGTTAAGCAGATTGCAAAGAATGCCGGACTCGAAGGATCCGTTATTCTCGACAAGATAAGCGCAAGCAAACCGGGAGTAGGCTTTAACGCACTCACCGAGGAATATGTTGACATGATAGACGCCGGAATAGTTGACCCGGCAAAGGTTACAAGAAGTGCTCTGCAGAATGCGGCAAGCGTCGCAAGCATGGTGCTCACCACAGAAAGCGTTGTTGCAGACAAGGAAGACCCGAATGCTGCGGCTCCCGCAGGCGGCGCACCGGGCGCAGGCATGGGAATGTATTAATACAAAAATTCCATAAACAAAGTCAAAAACAGGGTTGCCGTGTCGGGCAACCCTGTTTTGTATAAATTTTTCATCCAAAGCAACAAGTCAATAATACAGCGAACAATCACTTTATTGGTTGCTTTTTTTATAGTTGCTATGCAATATATAATTTGATACGAAAATTGCTTACAGAAAAAGCAAGACAGCCCCACCGACTAAGTTGGGGCTGTCTCTTAACTCTAATGTGGCATAACCGTTTGAAGTATTGCCTTTATCTGCTTTCATTATCCATCCGAAAACCGGGTTTGTCAACCTCAAAACTTTCGATGCCTTGGTTCATTTATCACAACAATGTCCGCATGTCTCACAGTTATTGAACTGCGATGCATCGTACTCAATGCCGTTCTTTTTGTAATAATCCTCTATTGCCGCCTTTATCGCCTCTTCGGCAAGCACGGAGCAGTGCAGCTTATGCGCCGGAAGTCCGTCCAGTGCCTCGGCAACAGCCTTGTTTGTGAGTTTCATGGCGTCGGAGAGGGGTTTGCCCTTTATCATCTCCGTTGCCATGGAGCTTGACGCTATGGCAGAACCGCAGCCAAATGTCTCAAACTTGACATCGGATATGATTCCGTCATCTATCTTGAGATATATCTTCATTATATCTCCGCATTTTGCATTGCCGACCTCACCGACACCGTCGGCATTCTCTATAACGCCCACATTTCTGGGGTGCTTGAAATGATCCATTACCACATCACTGTATAAAGCCATGATAAAATTCCTCCAGTCAGTTTTCCTGTTTATTTAAGTATAAACTCTTTCTTGCCGCTCACCTTGTCGCGCCACAGCGGAGACATATTGCGCAGATAATCCACAACCTCGGGGATTGCCCTCAGCATATAATCCACATCGGCATCGGTATTCTCCTCGCTGAGCGAAAGGCGCAGCGAACCGTGAGCCACCTCATGCACCCTGCCTATAGCAAGCAGCACATGGCTGGGATCGAGCGATCCGGAAGTGCACGCAGATCCGGACGATGCGCAAATACCCTTTTCATCGAGTAAAAGCAGCAGGCTCTCGCCCTCTATTCCCTCAAAACAAAAGCTGACATTGCCCGGAAGACGGTTCACCGTGTCGCCGTTGACAGCCGAGTGAGATATCTTTGACAAACCTCCGATAAGTCTGTCGCGCAGTGCGGATACCTTCGCCGCGTTGTCGTCTATCTTTGTGCAGATTTCTTCAAGCGCCGCCGCCATGCCCATTATGCCCGGAATATTCTCCGTGCCGGCACGCTTGCCTCGCTCCTGCGCACCGCCTTCGATGATGTTCGTAAGCGGTATACCCTGTCTTGCATACAGAAATCCGACTCCCTTGGGTCCATGAAACTTGTGCGCCGAGGCAGACATCATGTCTATATTCTCTGCCTTGACATCTATGTGAAGATGACCCGTCGCCTGAACCGCGTCTGTATGAAATATAACTCCCTTTTCCTTACATACTGCGCCAATTTCCGCAATCGGCATAACCGAGCCGATCTCGTTGTTGGCGTACATTACAGTGACAAGGCAAGTGTCGGGGCGTATCGCCGCCTCAACCTGAGCCGCTGTCACGGTACCTGTATCGCCGACGGGGAGAAGCTCTATCTCAAATCCCTGTTTCTCAAGTTTTTTTAGAGTGTGCAACACTGCGTGATGTTCAAAAGCAGTTGAAATGATATGTTTCTTGCCCTTTCTCTCGCCGATTTTTGCGGCAGAGATTATCGCCTGATTATCCGCCTCACTGCCGCCCGATGTAAAGGTGATCTCCTTCGGCGAACAGCCTATGCACCCTGCAATGATCCCGCGCGCCTTTGTGAGTGCCTCCGCCGCCTTCTGGCCGACGCTGTGCAGGCTGGAGGGATTGCCGTAAATCTTGTCCATATAGGGCAACATGGCATCAATAGCCGTACGGCTCATCTTGGTTGTCGCCGCATTGTCCGCATATATAGTCATTGTATCGTCTCCTTAAGCCGCAGACAAGCGTAAAATCTTGTCCGCATTGTATTGTAGTTTTTAATTACCCATATACCTTGTGGGTTAATATGATTATATCATAAGATATCCGACATGTCAACGCCGTTTGACAAAAAAATCACAAAGCATTCCGGGGCGGTTCACAGAGAGATATGAAAAACATATCAGACTTACCCTCAGTTTGCCATCCTGACAAGATCCGCAAGCGATATCCCGTCAAGATAATCCGAGATGAGCGAATCAAGCTTCTGCCACAGCGGCAATGTGCTGCACGACGCCGCATTGGCGCAGCGTTGCGACTTAAGCCCCATGCACGACACCGGAGCAAGATCGCCCTCTGCCACGCGCAAAATCTCGCCGACAGAATAATCCGCCGCATCGCGGTTGAGCCTGTATCCGCCGCCTTTGCCGCGGTGACCGTCTATTATGCCTTCCTTGGACAGCACAGTTATTACCGCCTCAAGATACTTTCCCGATGCGGACATATTCTGCTCCTCGGCAATGGACTTGAGCGGCACAAACTCGCCCCCGCCATGCGATGCCAGAGCAATCATTACTTGCAGGGCGTATCTGCCCTTTGTGGAAATAAGCATTATTAATCTCTCCGATTCAATAGTATTTCTTAATCATTCTGTTATCATACCATAAAGAACGCAAAAAGTCAAAATTCCAAGATTCACATACAAAAGTATAATTTATGCTCCTTTTCCGCCGCCTTATTTCATGATATACTAAAAGCAGAAATATATTCGGGAATCGGCGCATCGCTGATAACTCCCGAAATGTCATCAACCGTACACAGATTATGAAAATATTTTTTGCCGAACTTGTTACCTGCACACAAAAGATATGATTTTTCGCAATGACTTATCATGCGCTTGCGGACATGATTTTCACGGTCGGATATATCTGTAAGAAAACCCTCGTTCGACAAACCGCAGCAAGAGAAAAAACAGATATTCGCGTTATAGCACTCTATGGTTCGATATGCATCCTCGCCGACGAGCGACTGACACGACGGCAAAAGCTCTCCGCCGGTGCTCATTGCTTTAATTCCGTTTCGCCGAGTTTTAACAGAACTTTTATTCCGCTTGTAATAACCGTGAGATGATTTTTGGTGGCAAGAAACGGAATCAAGTTGTATGCGCCGGATGACGCATCAAGGAAAATGACATCGTAGTCGTTCACATAATTAACAGCCTGTTTTGCCATGTCGATTTTTGCGTCGTTTCGCTCGTCGAATTTCCTATGAAAGCTGCGCATAAACGGGCAATTGAGCTTGCAAAGCAAAACAGCGCAATAGAATCATACCCGAGCAGTTTATGATAGAGCAGACGAACAGGACCCGATTAAAGCCATAAAAAACAAAGAATCCCCTGACTTGGCAAGTCAGGGAGAATTCTTATTATCCATCACATTCCTTTGGAGTGCATATTATTCAGCTTTATCTTTCTAACATAGTCATGCATGCCTTTCTCCATAAAACGCATTATTCTGGAGCGGCGCACACCGGACAATTTTGCATATTTGCGCGCAAAGTGCAGCGCATATATCGGCGCGGCAACGCCGAATATGCAGCGATAGAGTGCACCCTTGTCAAAAAAGAAACTGTCGGTATATCCGTCGAACCAATGCAGATCCTTTGTGCTGGTGCCGATGTTAAAATCACTGGCATACACCCTGAGTCCGCGTTTGAAACAATCAGCAAGAAAAATGGTGTCCTCGCCGAAACTGTATGCACTGCCGGCGCCGAACATCTGTGAAAAACGAATCTTCTTTCGCTTGAGGCTCTTGCGGCGCGCCGCCACAACATATGTGGGATATTTTAGAGAATTAATCGGGAACTGCCGCTTGTTTGCGTGAGAATATTCTTTAACGATATTACCGGAAGAATCCGTCTCGGTGCAACTAAAAATGATGATATCCGCCTTTGGATTCGTCTCGAATGCGCCGAGCACTCCCTGTGCCATGTTATCTGCATACACAAGGTCGTCATCCGCAAACAGCACAATATCCGCATCAGCATTATCAAGCGCGAGATTTCTGTTTGCACCAAGACCTGTGACGGTGCTGTTGACAACCTTTACGCGGTGTCCGTCTATCTCAAATGTGCCGGCAGATGCATTATCGGTCTGATTCGCCATAATGCAGTCGGCATTTACATTCATTTTCTTTATAAGCGAAAAATCATTTTCGTTCATCGCAGCAATGAGCACTTGCAATGTGATTTCCGTATTCATAAATCATCCCTCCCTGTCAAACAATCTGTTAAGCCGCGCACGCATCTGTGCGCCCCTTTCGGCAGTTGCTGCGGCATCGACATCAATATTTATGATGTCTCCCTCGCGCGCCTGCGGCGCAAAACACTGCGGCAAGTCGGCAAAGCTCCCGTCCGGCAGCTCCGCAACGATAAAACCGTTCTCTATCCTGTCTGCGGTCACTTTCATAATAAATCCGCCTTTCGATGATTTAATAAATTATGTTCTTTCCGTCACTGCCGATAACGACCGTGCCGTCCTTATCCGTGCGAAAAACCGTCGCACCCGACCCACGCAGTCTATCAATCACTTCGTCCTTGGGGTGTCCATAGCTATTGCCCTCGCCGACGGAGATGACCGCAACGCGCGGCGACACACGCAAGATGAAGTTCTCACCCGATGATGTATCCGACCCGTGGTGACCCACTTTGAGCACATCCGCCCTGACATCGGCGGTTATCTCATCTTCGGAGAGAGTCTCGGCATCACCCATAAAGAGGTACGCCGTGTTGCCGTAAACCAGACGCACAACCGCACTGTAGTTGTTCATTTCTTTGTATGTCGGCGAATTGGGCGCAATTATATCGGCAGATATTCCGTTTTCCGTGAAAATGTTTACACCGGCAGTTGCCTTAGTAACGGGGATATTTTTCTTTTCTATGGCATCAAGCATAGACTCGAAGGTCTTGGTGTTCGTCGTAACATCAGGCATATACACTCTGCCTATGTCAAAATCATTTATCACATCTGCCATTCCGCCTATGTGGTCGGCATGAGGATGGGTTGCAACGAGATAATCTATCCGCTCTATGCCGAGATTATTCAAATATGCCACTGCTTTGATGCCGGTTTTGTTGTCGCCGGCGTCAATAAGCATGGTTTTGCCGCCGGGGAGCCTCACAAGTGTGCTGTCCGCCTGACCGACATCTATAAAATGTGCGCTGAGCGGTGCATCGAGTGCCGCTTGCGACGGCACATAACCACCGTCCGTCGTCGGTGTGCTCACGAGCGACACCATGACGGCAAGCACAAAATCAACAATTCGCTTAATTACAGACATCATTTATCCTCCATGAGAAGTTTGCGGTTGTTATAGAGATATTCATAACCCGAGTATATGGTGAACAGTGTGGATATGAGCATTGCCACATAGCACACCGATCTGCCGAAAAGCACAAAGTTGTCTGTATAGAAGAAAAATGTGAGCAATGACGCCGCAATTTGTATGCAAGTCTTAACCTTGCCTGTCATGACGGCGGCAATGATGACACCTTTTGCCGCAGCAACCGAGCGCAGACCCATAACCATAAATTCACGCGCAATGATGATGATTGCCATCCAAGCCGGTATTCTGCCGAGCTGAACAAAGCATATGAGCGCCGTTGCGACAAGCAGTTTGTCTGCCAACGGGTCGAGAAATTTGCCCAGATCCGTCACCTGACCCGTCTTTCGTGCGATGTGACCGTCTATGCCGTCAGTGAGCGACGCAAGCGCAAACACAACTGCACCGAGGATATCGCTGTATGGATTATTCGTCATGAACACCGCGAAAAACACGGGGATGAGAAGAATCCTTGCCATGGTAATTTTGTTTGGTGTATTCATAATAACGCCTCCGATAAATTATAATCGACATATCACATCATATTCATTTGCATCTATCACTGTTGCTTCTGTAATATCTCCGGCAGAGAGTTCATCTTCGCTGTAAACATAAGCGACGCCGTCCACATCAGGCGTATCTGCCTCGGTTCTGCCGACATAGCAAAATTCGCCCTCATCATAGCCCTCTATGATGACACGCACAACTTTGCCGATTTTCTCGTTATTCTTCTCCGCAGAAATCTCCATCTGAGCCGCCATGAGGGTGTCGCGGCGGCTCTGCGCCGTGTCGGCATCTATCTGACTGTCAAAGCCGTATGCCGGCGTGTCCTCCTCACGCGAGTAAGTGAAAACGCCCACACGATCAAGCCGAAATTCTTTCAAAAAATCAAGCAAACACTCAAAGTCTGCGTCTGACTCTCCCGGAAATCCGACTATGAGCGATGTGCGGATGACAAGTCCGTCTATGCGGCTGCGCAGATTTTTTATAAGGCTCTTTATCTCGTCATTTCTGCTGCGTCTGCCCATGCGGCGGAGCACATTGTCGCTCACATGCTGGAGCGGCATATCGAGATACTTAACTACTTTTTCATTGCTTGCAATCTCGTCTATCAGGTCGTCCGTGATGTTCTCGGGATAACAATATTGCAGTCTTATCCACTCTATGCCGTCAATAAGCGACAGCTTGTGCACAAGTGACGACAGGGTGTGTGCACCGAAATCCATGCCGTAGCAAGCTGTATCCTGCGCCACAAGTATCAGTTCCTTTACCCCTTGCGCCGCCATTTGCTGCGCCTCGGAGAGAATACTCTCCTCGCTGCGCGAACGGAATTTGCCTCTCAGCTTGGGGATGATGCAATAAGTGCAGTGATTGTCACAGCCGTCGGCAATCTTGAGATAAGCCGTATACGGCGCAGTGCTGCGTATGCGCGGCAAATTATCAGCCACATTCTCGTTTGCATCGCCGACGATGGATTTTTTTGTGCCGTCAGCATAGTATTCATCAATGACAACGGCAATTTTGGCATAATCGGATGTACCCAGGATTATGTCAACCTCGGGCAGCTGTTCCTCAATTTCCTCTTTATATCTTTGTGCAAGACAGCCTGTGACAACAAGCAACTCACAGTTATCTTTCTTATATTCTGCCATTTCGAGTATGGCATTTATGGATTCCTCCTTGGCACTGTCGATAAACGCACAGGTGTTCACCACAATCACATCGGCGTCCGCCGGGTCGGCGGTTATCTCATAGCCGTCTCCCGAGAGCAGACCGAGCATTGTCTCAGTATCCGTGAGATTTTTGGCACAGCCGAGTGATACAAAACCGATTTTTTTCATATTATTCCTCTCTCCGTTGTTCATAGAGCCTTATGGCGTCGTTTATTTCGCCGAAACCAAAGCCGCGCGCCGCAAAAAAGCGCGTCACCCTTTGGCGCATTTTCATGTCACTCAGATCTGCGTCGCCGTATTTGGCATAAATCATATCCGCCATTTCGTCCGCACCGGTGCGAAATTTCTCGCAGACGGCATCCTCTATGACATCGGCATCCACTCCGCGGTGCGCAAGTTCATAGCGAATCTTGCGTTCGCCATGACATTTTTGCGCCGCAAACTCTATATACATACATGCGTATTCGTAGTCATTGAGATAACCCATGTCCTCAAGCTCGGCAACGGCAACGGAAGTCACCGCCTCGTCGTATCCTTTTTCCGCAAGCTTTTTTTCAAGTTCGCGACAGGTCATAGGCTTGACTGAAAGAATATTGAACGCCTTTTTCATAGCCTTGGAAAGGTTCGATTCCATGCAACATTTTTCAATATCCTTTTCGCTCAGCTCCGTGCCGATTTTTATCTTCAGTCTCACAGCATCCACCTCATCGAGTGAAAATGCGTACTTATCGTCCACAAAAACGCTCACACGCTCCTTATTGTGTTTTTGCTGTGTAATATCCGTCACTTTCATGGCTTATTCTTCACTCGGAGCCGTTTCAGACTCTGCCTCGTCGGACGGAGCCGAAAGCTCCGCACCCTCTCGCAGTTTTTCCATAACCTTATCATAGAGCATCTGGGTGAAATCGGGGTTCTCCTTCATATAAATCTTAACTTTATCTCTGCCCTGGCCGAGCCTCTCGCCGTCATAGGAATACCATGAGCCGCCCTTCTTGACAATGTCGAAATCAACCGCAGCGTCAAGTATACCGCCCTCTTTTGAAATGCCCTCGCCGAACATTATATCAAACTCTGCCTCTTTGAACGGAGGTGCCATTTTGTTTTTGACAACCTTAGCTCTGGTACGGTTGCCGATGATGTTTGAGCCATCCTTGATCGCCTCTATGCGGCGGATGTCTATTCTGACGGACGCATAGAACTTAAGTGCGCGGCCGCCGGTTGTAACCTCGGGGTTGCCGTACATAACGCCGACTTTCTCACGCAACTGATTGATGAAGATAACCACGGTGTTTGACTTGTGGATGATGCTGGTGAGTTTTCTCAATGCCTGTGACATGAGCCTTGCGTGCAGACCAACATGGGAATCGCCCATAGCTCCGGTAAGCTCTGACTTTGGCACGAGCGCCGCAACAGAGTCCACAACTATGACATCTATCGCATTACTGCGTGCGAGCGCCTCGGCAATCTCCAGTGCCTGTTCGCCGTCGTCCGGCTGAGACACAATGAGGTTGTCAATATTCACGCCGAGTTTCTGCGCATAACGAGGGTCGAGAGCGTGTTCTGCATCTATAAACGCCACCTCGCCTCCGAGCTTTTGTGCCTCAGCTATGACATGGAGTGTAAGTGTGGTTTTACCGGACGATTCGGGTCCGTAAATCTCGGTGATTCTGCCGCGCGGCAGGCCGCCTATGCCAAGTGCCATATCCAGTGCAAGCGAGCCTGTCGGGATAACTTCGACATCAATCTTGGGAGCTTTGCCAAGACGCATAACGGCGCCCGCGCCGAAGTCTTTTTCAATCTTATCAATTGCGGACTGTATTGCCGCCTCTTTGCCGACTTCTTCTTTTGTCTTTATCTCCGCTTTTTTTGTGGTTTGTTTTGCCATTGTTTGTCATTCCTTTCGTTCAAATTCAATTTTATATGCTGCAATCATAATCCGCATTTGTGTGCTGCATATATATCGCATCGCATTATGCTCAAATCACTAATCATCACACATATATTGTTTCGCAGCCGTCTATCGCATCCTGAATCAGTTTTTCGATGTCGAGTGCCTCCTGTGCCCTCACAACCTTGTCGATGTGCGGCTTGGTGTTCGGGTGCTTTGGTGTGAACACCGTGCAGCAATCCTCATATGGCAATATGGATGTTTCGAATGTATCTATGCGCCGTGCAATCTCCACAATCTCCTCTTTGTCCATGCCTATCACCGGACGAAACACCGGCATCGACACCGCGTCGTCCGTCACCGCAAGCGCATTCATGGTCTGGCTGGCAACCTGGCCTATGCTCTCGCCGGTAACAAGCGCCTTGCAATCGCGTTTTATCGCTATGCGCTCCGCAATCTGCATCATAAACCGCCTCATTACGAGAGTCATGTATTCCTCGGGGCACTTGTCACGGATTTGCAGCTGGATCTCGGTGAATGGCACGATGTGTACCTTCATGCCGCCCGTGTATGATGCAAGGATTTTTGCAAGTTTTATAACTTTGTCCTTTGCCCTGTCGCTTGTGTAGGGATAGCTGAAAAAATGCACAGCTTCGAGCCGCACGCCCCTTTTGGCAATCATGTAGCCTGCAACCGGACTGTCTATGCCGCCTGAGAGCAGCATTGCCGCTCTGCCGTTGGTGCCTGCCGGCATACCTCCGGCACCCTTTATTCTGCCAATGTGCACATAGGCATTCTCCTCGCGTATGTCCACATGAACCGTGACATCCGGACTGTGCACATCTACCGTCAGGTTGGGGAAATTCTCGAGCAGATATCCGCCAACCTCGGCGCATATCTGCGGAGATTTAAGCGGAAAGCGCTTGTCCGCACGCTTTGCCTCAACTTTGAATGTGGCCGCCTTTGACAGCGCCGTGCCGAAAGCCTCGTGAGCTGTTTTGCACACGGATTCAATCGACTTTTCGGATTCATAGGACTCTATTATCGCCACGATGCCAAACACATGTTTCAGTATTTCCACAATTCTGTCCGCCTGTTCCTCACCCTCAAGCGGCTCGATATATATGTTTGCCTGGGACTTGCGGATGCTCACCTCGCCCACAGAGCCGAGCGCCCCGCGGATGTTCTTAACCAATGCGTCCTCAAACACGGGTCTGTTTAGCCCCTTGAGGATTATTTCGCCGTATCTTACCAATATAATCCTTTTCAATTTGTCACCTCATTATTTTCTGCAAAAGCGGAACTTCCTTTGAAAGAACATCCGCCGTATATTCTATTTCCTCCGCCGTGTTAAACTCCGAGAGCGAAAACCTGACTGCGCTGTCTATCCTCGCCGCACCAAGATTCATTTCCGAGAGCACATAGCTGAATTTATTCTTCCTTGAATTGCACGCACTGCCCGTGGAAACATATATTCCATTTGACTCGAGCACATGGAGCAACACCTCCGAGCGCACGCCAACAAAAGAGACATTCAACAGACAATAGAGAGAATCGGACGGGGAGTTGATAACCGCCCCCGGGATATTCTTTATCCTGTCCGCAAGCAATGCCTTGAGCCCGCCGACATACTGTGCGGTTTTATCCATGGATGCAAACTTGATCTCCGCCGCCTTTGCAAACCCGGCTATTCCGGCAAGATTCTCCGTGCCGGAGCGGATTGTCCTCTCCTGCTGACCGCCCATGACGATCGGCTGCACCCTGAGTCCCTTGCGTATGTACAGAGCTCCGACCCCGTTGGGTCCGTGAATCTTGTGCGCCGACATTGTGAGCATATCTATACCGAGACGAGGCGCGTTTATCTTCATTTTGCCGTATGCCTGCACGGCATCGACATGTAAAGCGCATTTTGCGTGATCAATCATCTGCGATATCTCATCAATAGGCATCACGGTTCCGGTCTCATTGTTGACAGCCATTATGCTGACGAGAATTGTGTCACCGTCAAGCTCGGCCTCCAGCTCATCAAGATTGATTCTGCCCTCCGAGTCCACCCCAAGACGGCAGACCGTGAATCCCTGTTTTTCGAGATAATCGAAGGATTCCGTCACCGCTTTATGCTCGGTACGCTGAGTGATTATCTTGTTTCCGCGACGGCGGTTGGCAAGCGCATAGCCTATTATTGCAAGGTTGTCGCTCTCGGTGCCGCCGCTTGTGAAATACACCTCGTCGGGCTTGCAAAAAATTGTGCCCGCAATAGTCTCGCGCGATTTCGTGAGCAAATCCTCGGCTCTCTTGCCCATACGGTGCAGTGACGACGGGTTGCCGTAATTATTAATCATTGTATCGTACACGACCTGCGCCGCCTCGTCATAGGGGCGCGTCGTGGCACTGTTGTCCAAATAAACTTCCATATCTTTCTCCCAAATAATCGTGATTACACAACATCACAATATCACAGATTACATTATACAACAAACAAAAGAATTTTTCAAGAGTTATCTTTTCAGAGACAAAAAGGAAATTTCATCTGCGTGAATAGTATCCCGTTTTTCAAAAATTTTTCGGGATTTTGAAGAATTTTGTCGCCCGAGATTGTTTATTATAGTGAAGGGTATTTTGAAACAAGGAGGTGTCACCGATGTTTATTTTGCCTTAGGTCATGCAACAAAAAAATATTTATGAAAGGTCGTGAGTCAAATGAAAAAGATTTATCACTTTACATCTTGGATTCTTGCATTTTGTGTATTGTCAATGAGCATCTTTTTCGGCGGAAACATTGAGGTTTCAGCCGAGGAATTTCAATCGCAGACCATTGAACAAAAAGCATCCGACGATGAGTCGGAAATTCAAACTTTCGGAAAAGTTGATGATGTAAGCTGTAACATTGCTCTTATGTATGACGGAGCATATTGCGAAAATGTAATGATTCCGAACAAGCAGCTTGCCGTGCCGATTAAGATTTTCAACAGCGGCAGTGCGGACAAAACCTTTGATTGCTACATTGCCGAGTACGCCGAAAACGGAGTGCTTTTGAACTTTGTGTCCGCTTTGAAATTTGATGTCAAATCCGGCGAGTCCGTCTCAACAAAACTGACAAGAGTGTTTTCAACGAAAACAAAGTATGCAAAGATTTTTGTTTGGCAGGCATTGTCTCTGTGCCCGGTAAACGGAGTAATCACTCTTGGCGAAACCGAGAGTGACTATTACGCAAACACTGCGGCAGATGCACAGGAATATGATGTGGATTACACGATAAACGGAAAAATCAACACAGACACTGATGTCGATTACATCAAGTTTGTGCCGAAAGCGGGCGGAGAGTATGCATTTAACTGCGTCAGTGCGACAAACGCCGTCACAACGCTGTATAACGCAAATCAAGACATACTGAAATCCGCTATGTCAAGCTATAAGTGTTCTCTCACGGAAAATCGGACATATTATCTGAAGATTGCGGGCAGCGTCGGCGATTATGTTTTGAGTGTGCAATACAATGCGCCGAGTGAGGCAGAAAACTTTGATGTGTATAAGTTTGATGTGGATATGAATATATACAAAAAGTCCATAAATGAAACTTGCAGCAGTTTATACTATTCAAACGAAAATCTGTCGAAACAGATGTATTACGAATATGAGGATATATTACACGATGACGCTAAATTGCACAGACTTCCCGAGTTTTTGTCGGAACACCCGAAAAATCTGAGCAATTTTGACACCTTGCTTAATCAGTATTACAGCACAAAATATTCGGAATTTGCGGCAATAAGGCAGCGCTACATCGACCTTATAGATAAATATGCCGAACTTGCGGACAATTCCGCAAATTCCGCATCCCCGGCTTTGACTGACGAAGGCGAAAATGTAACCGATAATGAACCGCACCCCATCATCGGAAAATATGTTCCTCAGGCACGGCAAGCAGAAGATGCTGAAATTGATGCCGCTCATTCAAACGGTGAAATTCAGGCAAACTCTACTCCAAGTTTTACTATTGTCAGCAAGACATCTACATCCGTTACATATAACGCAATTTTCCCGGTTTCGGGGCAATTCGGCAACGCGATACAATTTATTGATTTTAATGCCGACGACGGTCTTACTGTAGAGAAAAACCCATACGAGGATAATTTATCAAGGCAAAACGGACAACAAACAATAACCGGATTATCGCCGGGCGGAATATATATTGTCGGTATGCAGTGGTCAACAGATGGCGGAAAAACATACGGAGGCGAAAACACTATATACCGATTTGTTCAGTTGCCCAACAACACAACAGAAAAACTTACTTCATATCCCGGTGGCAGAGTTACGGCAAGACTTGAAAAAGCCGACAAAGAATTAGCGTCATCAGCTGATTTTAACACTTGGCTCAACCGTATGGATAAGGCATATAACTGCTATAAAGATTTGACGGGATATACTCCGTACAATTCAAAAAAAATCGAAATGAAATCCACACGAGATAATTTGAACGATTACATGGGTATTAAAGACGGAAACGATTATTGGTGGGTAGTTTTCGGATATTATTCAGGCGGTTCAACGGTATTTAATCACGCAAAGGCATTTTATCAAGGACACATGCGCAGACTTTCTCAGGGTGACTGGGGTGATACACCAATGCATGAGTTAAGCCATGTTTTTGATAATTACCAATGGAACTTTGATTCGGAAACTTTAGCGCAGTTAAAGCTGTATTATGTAATTGAACAGCTGAACGCAAAAGTATACCGTCCCGACAGATATGATAACAGCAGTAAAGGTTGGTATACCAAATCAAATTATTATGATTTATTAAGACATGACAGATACTTGGATAGCTACGATGATTCTTTCGGTAAAGGGACATATGCCTCGGAGGGATTTGCCTCAATTTTGATTGATATACAAAAAAGAATAGGCTGGAATCCTTTTAAGAAAACTTTCAGATATTTCAAAAGTCTTTCTTACGGACAAGTACCGTCAACTTCAGGCGAAAAGCTGAAATTATTCCTGACAAAACTAAAGGATTATTCCGGAGTTGATGTTTTAAGTTACATCAGCGCCGGAGATACGGGGATAATCGAGTCGCATTTCGGCATATCGCTTGAATATGTCGAGCCTGTATATCCGACAGTGTCCGGCGGCAGCGGCGGTGGCGGTCGATCGGAAATAAACGCCGAGAAAGGCAATTATTCTGTGTTTGAATTTACACCGACGGAATCGGCAAACTACTACATATATACTTCACCATATGGTGGAAGCGGTGTCAGCAATGACACCTACATAGAAGTATATACAAACGCAAATCTCTCCGGCACACCGATTGCGTCAAATGATGACTACGACGGCGGACGGTTTTCAAAAGTAAGCATTGCGGCAACCGCCGACACCACATATTACATCAAAGTGCGGCATTATGCAAGCGGACAGCTTCATGCCGAATTAAATATTACAAAAGACGCCCCGGTTCAACCGTTGACATTGGACGGATATCAGGATATAATAACATCATCGGGAGAATTTGCCCTGTTCAGCTTTACTCCGGATAAAACGGGTGCGTATAAATTTGATGTCGGCGGTTATAACGGCGGAACGGCGAATTATAACACATACATCAAGCTGTATGACAACATAAGCATGACAAGGCAGATCGGATACAGCGCAAATCAAATTCTTGCCAATCTTAAAGAGGGACATACATACTATCTGAAATTCTCCGGTTTTTTGATGAGATATGCAAGAGGCAGAATAACCGTATCGCAGGGGCAGACGCTGGATTTTACAAAGAAGAATGACAGTAGTTTTATCTATGTAAACAGCCCGGAATATCTGACAAGAATAGACATTGTGGATGATGAATGTCATACAGAATATCTTGATTCAAATATTGGAATACAGCCATATACGAAAATTTTTGAACAAGAGAACATAACAGGCAAGAACACATATTATCAAACACACACAGCGTGGTGGGGTGCAGAACCCGCAATCTATGAGCCAACCGCAAGTTTTTATATGGACATAGATTTCTATAACCCTACTGCAAATAGTATAACAGTTTCTGTGAACAATTTGGCATACGGAACAGAATATAGTGTTTTGAAAAACTATTATGACGGAAATGGCGTAGATATAAATATCAATATTCCGGCATATAGCCATAGGCTTTTATTCGAAACTCTAAATGCACCATTAGTATTGTCATATCCGGGAGCCGCACTTGAAGGAAAAGGTTGGGACTGGTCGCGACATCGTTCGCCGATAATATTATTTGACTTTCAAGTGAATACAGGAAATATCATCATAAGCTCTTTGGCTGCATACGATAATAGAAATCTGTATTTGCGTCAAGGCAGCAAAAATATTTTGGATGCCGGAGGCGGATTAACTGAAAACGGCGATATAATATCAGACCTGTCTCAAAGACCAAACGAACCAGACTTATACGGTAAAATCAAAGGCATTGCAAGAAATGAGTCTGCGTGGATAAATTCTGACATTGATCTGATTATAGATGATAACACGGAACTCGGAACACCTGTCCCGTTGACATTAAAGGACGATTATTACACATACGGAATAGCCAATCCTAAATGGTCATGGAAATCATCAATAAATCCGCTAAATGACGCTTGGGACGGAGTGCTTAAAATGCTCCCCGGCGGATTGCATAATTTCAAATACCACTACAAAGATACAAACAGACAGTGGCATTTTGACTTTGAGCACAGAGATTTGAGATGCTGCGATGTAAACGGGGACAGCCAATCCGTAAATGACCCTGTCCCGGCAGATATCATCGAAAACGCCAAGCTTGACATGGCAGCGGGGCAAAAAGAACATTTTGCCGATGATGAGGCGCCGGATGTGTATGCAATGAGTCTCGGCGAATGGGGCGCGACATATCATTATACGGTGAGTGTGAGAAACACCACCGGCATGCCGAGAAAAGTATATGTCAAAACATGGTCGGCAGAAAATTTGATATTCGGTTTTAAGGATTACGGACAACTAAATTATACGACCGATTATTACGAAGCCATAAATAACAATCCATATAACCCAACTGATACCGCAGTTATTGATGTGCCTGCAAACGGCATAAAATCTTTTGAATTTATAACACTTCTCGGCGGCGGTGCGGGCGGATTAAATCATGCAATAGTGATAGAGTGAAAAATTACAGAAAAGGAAGGAGCGCTTTTACCATGAAAAAGGCAATATTGATATTCATCTCATTTGTGGCAATGATTTGTACTTTAACAACCGCGTTTTCGGCAGGAACCGATATACAGGTATCGGGAATTGACGAACTTTTAGATAAAATATGTCTAAACAGTGCCGTTAATGCAAGTATAAGAGAAAAAATTCAAGAATCATATCAAGCATACCTTGAAAAACTCATACCTCAAATCATGGAAAATCCTGATTATGCAAAAAGAAAGATGGGAATAGATATTGGAGATGATGAGTACGAAATAGCACAAATAAATGAAATGTTTGCTCTGAATATGGGTACGGGATTATTAAACAGTTATATTATAACAAATGAATACATGAACCAATATGCTAACAAATCTTGTTTATCATATTTGTTTTCCGTCAAGAATATGTTTGCTGTAAATTGTAATGCCATCGGCGGAGCTGCATTTACATCTGACGGCATCTATGAACCAACAGGTTCAAGAATTTTAACTGACGATAAAGTCTATAATTATCTTGATGACAGAACTCAGTTAAAAAAAGAATTGATGACAAACGGCGAAACTCAAGTCCAAGATGCAAAACTCTTTGGAATGGGGAATATGACATTTTTGTATGTTAAGTGCAATCTCAATGAATACTTAGTAAAATTGTATGATAACAATGACAATATTTTACCGAAGATAAAACCGTATGTGTTATATAAGGCGGACGAATTGTTAAGTGAATTTAATGACGCGGAAGTACAGAACTCTCCGTATTCGCAGGTTCTGTCCCAACTTGTGCTTGAAACAAAACCCACATATGACGCCGAGGCGGAAAGTCTGCAATCGGACGGTCTGTTGAAAGGCAACGAAAACGGACTTGACTTGCTAAAGCCGCTCACAAGAATAGAGGCAACCGCGATACTTGTACGCGCAATGGGATATGAGGATTCGCAAACATCCGCCGCATCGTATTTTGCGGATATTCAAAGCGACAACTGGGGCGCAAAGTACGCAAACATCGCAAAGGACAAAGGCATAGCCGCCGGGGTCGGCGACGATATGTTTGCGCCGGACGAGACAATCACCGCAAGCCAGTTTGCAACACTCATACTTCGCAACATGGGCGAAGATCCTGATTGGGAAACCGCTGTAAACACCTTTGTCGAAAGAGGACTCATTACTGCCGGACAGGCAGAAAAGATGGATTTGTTCACACGCGGTGACATGGCAAAAATAATCTTTGAGGCAAAGCAAAGAAATATGTTTTGATAGGCAAACGAGCCGCCGCAAAATGCGGCGGCTCGTATTTATAGTGATAGAATAGATTCAATATAAATAAAGAAAGGAAAGATTTTGCATGAAAAAAATATTATCTGTATTTCTTGCGTTAACATTATTGATCTTACTGACAATGGGTGTTTCATCGGCTGAAAGCAATACTCAAATAGACGGATTCGATGAATGTTTGGATAAAATACGCCTAAACAGTGATATCAACAAAGATGTAAGAGAAAAAATACTGAAAGAAAACGAAACATATCTGCTTGAAAGAATAAACGACATTATGAGTTATCCCGATTACGCCAAGATGAAAATGGGTTTGAAACTCGGAAATGATGAATACATTGAAGAACAAATTCGAGACGGATATTCACTGGATACTGATAAAGGACTTTTAGTTAGTACAATAAATACAACCAAATACTTAGGTCAATACTCTACTGAAAATCATCTTTCGTATCTGCTGAGCAAAAACAATGCGTTTAGAGTTAACAGAAACAAATATGGCACAGCATGTTTTTCTGAACAAGGGCAATCTTTGAATGACAACGAAGTGATAAATAAATATACCAATATTGCAGACAATGATATATTTAATTATATCGGTAGTGAACAGCTTAGGAATGATATTGTTTCGAAAGGTGAAACCTGCGTTCAAGACATAAAAATCTTTGGACTTGGCTATTTGACGGTTATGTATGTTAAGTGCAATCCCAATGAATACTTAGTAAAATTGTATGATAACAATGACAATATTTTACCGAAGATAAAGCCGTATGTGTTATATAAGGCGGACGAATTGTTAAATGCATTTAATGACGCGGAAGTACAGAACTCTCCATATTCGCAAGTTTTATCCAAGCTTGTGCTTGAAACAAAACCCACATATGACGCCGAGGCGGAAAGTCTGCAATCGGACGGTCTGTTGAAAGGCAACGAAAACGGACT
>CAKSFP010000021.1 GCA_934454585.1 uncultured Clostridia bacterium | reverse complement strand
AGGAAAGCCTAAACTCGGCTATCCTGCCCACTAAAAACCGATATTTTGTCATAGAAAAATCTAATTTACAGAAAAAATCTCACATGCCCCCCCGCTCGAATATTTTCCGCACCCCCTGCCCGCAAAAACATTGAATTTTTAAAATATATAAAAGTATGCAAAAGGTTTTTACGGCTATTTCACTTCCATTTTACAAGCTTTTTAAGATTCATTGTTGCAAATTTAAGCCTCACCCAGTTTGATACTAGTGCAAGATCTGTATACGGTGTGTATCGAATGGCATGTTTTTCTTTTGCGTCTGCAAATACTCTCTATTTTTTCTTTTCGCATTCAGTATAATTCTTTATACTTTGGAGTGTATCTGACATCCTCTGCAAGTTCCTCGTAATCTTTCCAAATGTGTCGTGTGACAACTTTTACGCAATCTTTTTACGCAATCTTTTGATTTTGTGTATTTACAAACAATATTTTTTTGCAAAATTACATTCAAAATATTGTTTTTGTCGATAGTGTTACTTTGCCACGAGCGAATTCGCATCACTCCGCCGCCCAGTTCCGCCAATACCTTTTTTCGAATATAACATTGACAGGACCGGGCGGCACAAGGGAGTTTTATCGATAACTACCGCACAACCACGCTCTCAATGCCGAGCACCTTGGCAATCTTAACAAGCGTATCCGCGTGGTGACCGACTCCGAGGGCATAATGGTGTGTCGGCCCTTCCATAACCCACTTCTTGATAAACTCGCGCGTTGTCGGTTCAAAAAATCCTCTGGTATTTGTGTTTCCGGTCGGGGGAATAGGCCCTTCCTTGGAATAACCCTCGCCTATCACAAACTTGAAACTGCCGTCAGACTTCTGAGTGATGCCAAGCATCGTAATCGGTCCTTCCTTGATTTTGAATTCCACCGACGCTCCGCTGCCCGGCTTGCCGTGATATTTGCTCAGACTGCGTAGCACCGGCTTACCCTGGGCAATTTTCAAGTGGTGCGGTCCGTCGTGACCGACAAGTATGAAATCTTCGTTGAAATCGAACGGATGGAACTCGGCAAAGCTGCCGCCTATGTCCAGTCTGTCCATGATGAGCATCGCAATGCAGGTCTTTATGTCAAACTCGCCGCACATGGGTATTCCCTGTGCATTGAGTATGGAATTGCCGACAATGAATGTCGTGGCAACCTTTCGCTGCAATGTGCCCTCTTTCCCCTCATAATAATACGCAAGACCTGTCAGATTGTATTTAGCAATGAAGTTGTCCAGGGCGACGGCAGAATGTGCCGACTGGGTAAGATCCTCCTCGGTCAGCTTGGTAGCCACGGGGTCGGAACCCGGGTCGGGCGTGTCAAATTCGGCAAGAATTATCTTCTTTTTGTCCTCAATCTCCGCGTCGGTCACTTCGTTGTACAACTCAATGACATCTTCAATCTCGAGCAGCGGCACATGCACGCCGAAAGCGCTAGCAACTGCCGTCGGGTCGGCGTGCATGTCATACATCGCCTCGAGCACATGACCCATGAGTCCCATGCGCGCGCCGCGCAGATCGTGCAGCACCTTTGCTATGTCGCACCACTCTGCAACCTCTGCCGCCGCGGCCGCGTCGTCATAGAGCGAACCGATTATCACATCGCTCACTTCCCTGCCCATGCGCACGGCAACGCCCGTAAACTCCGGCACGGAGCAGATGTTGTCGTTCTCTAGTTGCATAAATGTGCACGCCTTGGTGTAATCCATGGCGCGGCGCGGTTGCAGGGCAACGAGAACAATCGGCTTGTCAACCTGTTTGATTATTGGCGCAAACACAGACGATGTGGCATAGGTGACCATGTTGCAAAAAATTACATCCACATCTGCCGCAAGCATATTCGCTACGGAGTCAAATGCCTTTTCGCTTGAATCTATCATGCCGAAATCCGCCACTTCAATTCCGTTATTTTCAACCATGGTGCAAAAATCCTTGTGATAACCCATGATTTTTTCGTAAAGTCCGTCAAACTGCGCCCAATATGTCGCGTGAGCAACCGCAAAAATTCCGATTTTGCCGCTCCTCGGCTTTTTTCTTTCAATCATTTTGTTCATCTCCGAAAATTCAATTTATACTTGATTATATCATCGCGCGGTAGTATAATTAAAGGGAAATATTAAATGAAAATTCGTAAAAAATAAACTTGGTGATAAAAATGATTTTCTCTGAAATAAATCCATATGTAAGGTTCGCAAGGACAGAAAACAATGTTTCGCCGTCCGCTCCGCTTGCCGCCTTTGACCACAGGATATTCTTCTGCACCGGCGGCAGTTGCTCCGTGCTGACGGGCGGAGAAACATATGAACTCAAGGAAAACTCGCTGCTCTATTGGCACAGCGGCACGGTGTACCGCTACATAGACACCTCGGCACAGTTTATCGGGTGCAATTTTGACTTCGTGTATTCTCGCAAAAATGTGTCCGCACCGATTCCGCCGAAAAATGTAGAATTTTTTGATGAAAATTTGATTACGGAGAATGTGTTCTTTGAAGACGAGCCGTTGCTCAACTCGGTGATTTTCATAGAAAATGCCGCGCCGCTGCGGTCATCTTTTGAAAAGATAAAAAACGAATTCTGCGAAAAGCGCCTGTACTATTCCGACAGATGCGGCGCTCTGCTCAAGGACATCATGGCCTATAGCCTGAGGATGAAATCAATACCCGATTTCGGCTCGGGCAAAAAGACCACCGCGGAGATAATCGCATATATAGAAAAAAACTACGACAAAAAGATTACAAACTCGTCAATCGGCGAAAAGTTTAATTACCATCCAAATTACATCAGCCGCCTGATGACCGAGCACACGGGTATGCCGCTGCACAGATACATAATCAACTACCGCATACACCGTGCGTTGCTTCTGCTGGAATCGGGCGACATGACGGTATCGCAGATAGCCGAGAGCGTGGGAATGCCGGATTTGAAACATTTTTCAAAGTGTTTTAAGTCAGTTACGGGTGTGTGCCCATCTGATTATAGAAGAGCGTAGGTAAACGGGCAGATGTGGTCATCGACCCCAGGCTGTCGAAAATCCCTGTTTTGCGCTATGCAAAGCAGGGATTTCTTTGAAAAAACTTTGTATTTACCAAATATATAAAAGTATGCAAATGGTTTTTTACGACTATTCCACTTCCATTTTGCAAACTTTTTCAGATTCTTTGTTGCAAACTTAAGCCTCACCCAGTTTGATACTTGTGCAAAGTTGTATTTTTTACTTGACTTATTTTCTCATTCTGTGTTATGCTCATCTTAGAGTTCCTCACTTAGTAGATTTCTTTTTATTAGGGCTTTGACCCTGTGTTACACTCTAAGGGAGTGAACTCCTTTTTGTCAAACCTCATTTTTGTTACTTAACAGGAATGCTCCTATGATATTATTTATATTCTACCATAGAAGGAATCTTTTTTACAGACTCTCAGCGCCGCCGATTTTCGGTGAAAATGACGGGACATTCTCAAAACTTCATCCATCTCACACGGGATGAAATCTATAAGTGCTTCACCTATTGCATTACTCCTCAACTTCGTTTGAAATAAAATCTATCAGTAAATCAGCAAGAATTTTGTGCCCGTTATCGTTTAAATGCAGACCGTCTGATGTATATTTTTCCTTGTGCGCGGGCAGACATGGATTTATCGGCAAACGCTTGAAAAGATTGAGAACGGGTATGCCATGCAGCTTGCCTTTTTGCTCTATAACATCGGCATAATCGCAAAGCGGTCTTGCGTCCGAATATTTTTGAGGTCTGTTTGACGGTTGCGACTCATCCAAGGTGTCAAAACAGCAATGTGCAGGTGTCATAAAAATAATTTTAGTATTCGGGTACAGCTCTTTGAGAAGATTCATAATAAATTCTACTGCGCCCATAAATGTTGCCGGAGTTTTGTCTTCGTTGCTGCCGAACGGCGCATCGCCATGCATATAGTCATTCACACCGCCGTAAACGACAATTATGTCAGCTTCATTCGATAAATCGTATGCTCTGCCGCAAAAACAAAGGTCAAATCTCGGATTTTCGCTCGGCTTCGACTGGTGGGCAAGGCGAGTTCCGCAGATTCCGTGATTGCAGACTGCTTTTAAGTTGCATTTTTTCTTTATTATATTATCATAACGCCCTGTTTCGCAATTGCCAACACCAACACCTTCTGTTATGCTGTCTCCCAAAAAATCTATTATCTTTCCTTCCAAATTCATTTTATACCCCCTTGCGTTTAATTTTTCGTTGCTTCTCATTCTTTGAATGTTTACAGAATGCTTATAAATGCTTTCATAAAATGGGGCAAATCCTCGGGACGGCGGGATGTAACCAAGTGATTGCATACAACAGCGCATTTATCCTCATACAGCGCACCGGCGTTTTTCAAGTCATCTTTTATCCCGGGATAGCAGGTTGCTGTTTTTCCATTGAGCACATCTGCGGAAATCAACAGCTGCTGACCGTGGCATATTGCGCCTATGGGTTTTTTTGTTTCATCAAATCTGCGTACAAGTTCGCACGCCTTGTCAATAAGGCGGAGCTTCTCCGGAGCTTTGCCGCCCGGGAGCATTAAGCCGTCATAATCGTTTGCGTTTACATCTTCAAATGCCAGGTTGGCTTTAATCTTAAAGTGATATTTGCCTGACACTTCTCCCTTTTCGACAGATGCAACATCAACCGAAAATCCTTCCTCAATTAAACGGTAATAAGGATACAAAACCTCGGAATCGTCGTAATCTTTGCCTGTAATCATAAGAATTTTTTTCATAGTATCACTCCCCGTATATACAGTAGTTTTCTTTGCCCTTGAGTGCGCAGTCTATCAATCCGTAAACAGCGCATTTGTCCGGATTGGCTGTCAGGCTGTATTTCATTTTGCACACCTTTTCAAATCCACCCTGAATAAGGTCAAATGAAAGCGAAATTTGTCCGCCGATTACAACCTCTGAAAATGCATCGGATTTTCTTGCGTTTAATACGCAAAGACCCAAATTCAATCCGTAATCAGAAAATATATTCAGCAGTCTGTCATTACCGTTTCGTGCTTCAATTGCCATGTCAAGAACGGTGTTTGCAGCGCATCCGCAATTTCTTGCGGCGGATAAAAGCGCCCTTGTTGACACATAATCTTCGCTTATGCCGTCAAGAAACGGTCTGTTCCACAACGGGTGGAGCGGAGTTTGTTCCTTGTTCAGCAGAACCTTGCCTTTGGTGAGAAAAGAGTAACCCAATCCTGTGCCGAGCATAATGACGGCAGCGTTTTTGTCCATTAACTCACTTTTTTGTTTAAGTACGCCTATGGCAAAAGCCGTGGAATCATGTACAAATATCACCTTTGCCGAGGGGAGAGCCTTACTTAACTCATCCTTCAGGCTAATGTTATACATCGACAAAAGCTTGTGCGTCATATGCGATGTTCCTGTTTCAAAATCAAACGGTCCCGGAGCTGAAACGGCAATCAAATCAGGCATATGCTCCTTTGAGAAGGAGCATATGCACCCGGGTATGTCTTCGTTTTCGCCGGCACACCTTACGGGAAACTGCCCGAACATTATATTATCATTGTGAAGCAGACCGTATTTAACGGCTGTTCCGCCTATGTCCAATGCGAGTATTCTCATGATTTTAACAATGTTTTGTGAACAGTTACGGTTCCGACGCCCTTATTAACTATTCTGTATCTTCCGAATGCGGCAGGTACAACAATGATGTCAAGAGAATTCATATCATAATAAAGCTCGGGATTATCGATTGATTCAACCCTTACTTTTTCACCATCAACGAGTGCGAGAACATGGAAAAGCCCCTTTGTTTCATCGGTGATTTCGTTGTCAAATATAAGGTTGCGCAGTGAGAAATACAGCAGGTCGTGCTCTCCGACAATAATCTCTTTGAAGCCTTCGCCCTCTCTTACAACGCCGCCGTGATTAACAAGGTTTTCTTCAGTCCATTTTTTGTCTCTGTCGCCGCGGATAACCTCCTTGCCCATTTTAAGATGAATCGGGCGCGGAACACCGGTCTGCGGGTCAATACGCTGGTAGTCGTACAGCTTGTATGTATACGAACCGACAGTAAGCGAGCCTATTTCAAGGATAACCTGATTTCTGCCTGAAGCGTGAATTGTTCCTGCCGGAATCATAACCTGAGTACCGGGCTTGGACTCAACCGCGTTGATGTATTTCCGATAGTCTATAATTTCGTGAGTCTTTTCGGCGCGCTCTGCCTCCGCGAGGAATTTTTCGCAGCTGTCTTTTTCGTTAAATCCAAGATAAGTCTTTGCATCCTGACCGGCAATAACCACATAGTAGCTTTCATCCTGACGGCCGAATTCTCCGTGGTTCTTAATGACATATTCTGCATGAGGGTGGCACTGAATTGACATATTTCCCGAAGAATGATATGTATCGTCGTAGTTGAATCTGATTGGGAAGTATCCGCCGAATTCTGTAAATGCCTTATGCCCGAGCAGTTCTTCGCCCATTGCCTGAACAAAGGTAAAGAACGGGGATTCAAATTCAAATCCGTCGAGCTGAGCCACAATTGAAACTTCAAGCGGAATCATATCAAATACCCATGCACAGTTGCGCATTTCTTTCGGGAGATTTCTGAGACGCTGAACATAATATCCGCCCCACACACCTTCGAGATACACCGGTCTGCATCGGAAAGGACGGCTGCAAAGTTCTCTGAACAAATCGAGCAATGCGTCAAAGGGAAGCATACTCATCTTGACCGGTTCGTCGGCAGTGATATAGAAATCCAATTTGCGGTTTCTCATCATCTTCCAGCGTTGTTCCATCGCTGTTTCAAAGTCTACATAGTAGTTTCTTCTCATCATAAGCGGATACGGAAGTTCCTCTGTAAGTCCGATATTTCTGTTTTTGCCGTACTTGCAGTTCAGAACGGCTGTTCTGGGGGTGACATCCATCCATATTCTCACATCGTATGAATCCTGGAGCTCCTCCGAAAGCGCACCTTTGCCGAATACGATAAGTCCGGAGGCGTTTTTGATTTTTTCATTGAGAGCTGCAACCTTTTTGCTGTCCTGCAATCCTTTATAGCCCTCGGTATACCGTCTTCCGTAAAGGAGAACCGGGTCATAATCCCTGTCTTCCGGAAGATATGGCTTAATTTTTTCGGTAATGACCTCGGACGGTAGCAACACGCTTGCGGCGTCGATGAATTCAATGTTTTTTGCGGCAAGCTGCTGGCGCAAAACATTGATAAGCGTTTCATACTCGGTGCCGGGGTATGCGTCGATGCCGATTGTTTTTGTTCCGCTTTCAAACAATGCGGATATGCTCTTGGCAACATTTAAGATGCCGTGAGAAAGATTTTTTTTCACGGATTCCGGAATATTAATGCTGTTGACAGCCTCGGGATCCGCATATGGATAGGGATGAAACATAAAACTCATTACTGATTACCTGCCTTTTTTATAAAATTTTATCACCATCATTGAATGGTTTTTTCGCAAAAATTAGTTTTGTATATCTTCCCGGTATGAACCGATTCCGAAAACGGAATCTGCAAAATAGCTTCTGCTACTGCGCTGCCGAGAATTTTAACGCCTTTTTCATTGGGATGAATCATATCATCTCTGAGATACTCTTCTCTGTTGTCATATATCAGTGAGAACAAATCGTTTATATATATATTCTCGCCCTTAAATGTCTCAAGAACTGATTTGTTGCGGGAAATGATATCTTCATTTCTGTGTGCCGGCGGCATCGGGCCGACAAGATTTTTCTTGGCATCGCTGACGGGAGTTGTCGTCGCGAATATTATTTTTGCGCCGGTGTTTTTCAGGACGCGAAGAATTTTTTTCATGTTTTCAGCGTAAGCGTCAACTCCGATGAAGCAGCCGTCCTCGGGATAGAGGATTGCCGCGTCCCACAGCCCGGCATTAAAGTGTATAATATCGGGCGTTGGAAATTCTGCCAGATAGAATCGGAGACTGTTGAGGAGATAGGAGGAAAAACGGCAGTTTTCCTCCGGTGCATATACCTTATATTTATCTCCGAGCCTCGCTCTTACCTCGTTTTCATAAAACATTCGTATAGAATCGCCGATTAGCAGCACATTCACATATATCACCTACCTTCGCGTGTTGCCCCATTTATCAACGGACAAAACTTCGTACTTGGCTTCGATGTCATTTATTTTAATGCTCTGTGCAACCGTTGAGGCGAACTGTTTTCCGTCAGCATATACACGATAATAGCAGTGTTCGTCATCCTCGCATTTGTTCCAGTGCAATTCGCCTTCGTCGATTCGGATGCCGGATATTTCACTCGGAATTCTGTCGGTATAGTCAGTCGTCAAAAATATAATCGACCGCGGAGGCAATACTGTTTCGATTTTGCCGTCGGACTTATTGACAAGTTCTGAAAAATCCTGCAAATCGCAAAAATCATTGTATGGAATATTGCCGGCTTCAAAAACATACTTTCGCAGCGGTTTGTCGCAGCTGTGCTCAAGCTCTATGCAGACATCGGTTTGTTCATTTTTCCAGTTAATCACGGCAATCGAAGCAGAACCGTCAGCATTTGTAATTGCACAGGAGCGGATATATCTGTTGTCCCAGTCGCATTTGAGCACTCTGGAGCCTTTTTTGAAGAGCTTTGCCATATAGCCCATTGTATACAGGGCTGCGCGTGAGCGATAGTCCCTTTCATCATCGCACCATCTTACAAGTCCGTGCTTGTTATAGCGGTATGGCAAGCCGTATCCGGAGAAGCGTGCAGCGTTATAGCGAGCCTTTTCTGCCGCGGAATCGCCGTTTTCGCAAATAAACGGGTCGGGGTAGTCAAACATTGTCCATGAAACAGCGGCAAAACAGCCTCCGTTGATAGCTGCCATTGCCACCTCGGGAAGCGCTATTGCAAAGTCGGGTTCTTTTTCGGGCACATCGACACAATATGCGCTGTCATTACCCATTGGCAATCCAAGCTTGTTTTTGTCGGGATATATGTATCCGAACTCTCCGAGCATAAAGCGTTTTTGAACTGTTTTTACGCTTGCGAGAGGCCTCGCAAAGGAATCGCACATATATTTGTAATTGTCCAAATCACCCGGCACGGGACCCCATGCATACAGGTGAGCGCAGTACATCTCTGTTATTTCATCCATATTCTCAATAGCCCAGTCAATCTGATGATAATTCTCGGGCTCGGAGCAGTCGGTTGCGATCAGACCTATATTCAGTCTGTGCCGTGCGAAAGCTTTGTATAAGCACTCGTGGAGTTTTTTGAACAATCCGAGATTCTTTGATAAATACGCATATGTGTTTCCGCATGAAAGTTCATTTGTAACGCAGTAATAACGGATTTTGGTACAGTTGTGAACATTTACAAGATAGTCCAGGTTAGACGCAACTTTTTCGCAATACTCTTCGATGTTGAAGTCATCCGTAATCATGGGCATTCTGCCGGGGACTCCGTACAGGAGTGTGTCTGTCATGCGAAAGGTTTTGTCATAATAATCTGCAAAGGAATCCATTGCTTCTTTCGTCCAGTCGGCAAAGCCGATAAACAGGCGCGAAAAGGTCGGGGATATTTCTCTGAATACCTTGAGCACCCGCTCATTAAGAAATTCCTTTGACATAAGCGCCGTCATGGTTGCTTCGCTGTTGTGGAATCCTACGCCGGCAAAAAGCCATCTTTGCCGCGGCTTTGTAATTTTAATTATTTCCATAATTATTCTCCTTAGGTTTGTCTTCTCCGTCTGCTACATGAATAATAAGTATCATAAGCTAATTTTACTATATTCCGTGAAATAATCAATTGACTAATTTGGATTTTTTGTGTACAAAATCGTACAGCTATTGAAAATCTCCTGTTTATATGCTATACTGTGAAATATAAGCGTAAGCATATTTACAGAAAGGGTTTAACCGCCGCGGCGGATAAACGGCGGTGAGTCTATGTACCAATTCCAAAGCAGGGCAGACATCGAATTAAACTGTGTACTGTACAGAACTAATGTCGCTGAAAGGTTTGTTCAGCCGTGCAGACCTTGCGACGCTTTTGTCTTTTACACAAGGGGAGGGCATATTTTTGAGTCCGACACATACAGGATAGAATGCGCGGGCGGAGATGTTGTGTATCTGCCGCACGGGGCTTCTTACACAAACTATTTGGTATCTCCCGATACCGAGTATCATCAAATTGATTTTACGGTTTACGACGGAGAAAACACTGTCGTACTTTTTGACAAGCCGACGAAACTTGATAACAATCTGTCAAAAAAATACAATTCATTGTTTGCCGATACATACAATTGCTATGCAAAGCGCGGATTTGCCTATGTGCCGTATTGCATCAGCAATATATTGAGGCTTATAAGCGTTTTTTCCACAGAGGAAATTGAAAAGAAAAATACCAATTACGGAATCGGACGCATTGCAAACACCTTGTCATATATAGAAAAGTACTATAATCTTAATACGCCCGTTACCGAGCTTGCAAAAATGTCGTCTGCGAGTGTATCCAATCTTGAGAAAACATTCAAGCGTTGTTTTAATATGTCGCCGTCGGCATACAGAAACAAAATACGAATCGAATATGCGAAGCAGTTTTTGGCCAGCGGCTGCTCCATCGAAAAGACTGCGGAATTAACAGGATTTACGGACAGATTTTATTTTTCAAAGACATTCAAAAAGGTTACGGGAACGACGCCTCGCAGTTTTATGGACTCGTATGAAATATTGCATTGATATGTGAAAATGTCGATTTTGTCAGTGAATTTTAACTTTTGTCACTTTACTTTGATATGACTGTCATATATAATTGTAATGTTAATGTAATAAAATGTATGAGGCGGCAATGAACAATTTCCAAATTTTAATTTGAAAAACAAGCAAAGTATAGTATAATGAAAACAACGAACAATCTGTAACGGCTGCGCCCATGAGCACTGCAAAACGGAGACAGGCGCAATGATATCTGCGAAAGGAGTACATACTACATAATGAAACCGTTTTTTCTGCGCAATAAAACCCTTATCGTAACATGGCTTTTTTCATATGTCCTGATAATATTGGTTTTGCTGTTTGTAATAATGCTTGTAAGCATGGTATATGAAAAAACCATAAATAAGGAAACATATGAGTTTAATAATTATGTGTTGGACAGTGTAACAACAAATGTAAATGATACATTGCTCAATATTAACAATTGTCACTTGAATATCACCGCTAATGACAAGCTTAAGAGCTTTATTGCGAATTATGATGAAAACTATTACTCAAAAGCAGAGTTCTATGATGTTGTCGATGATGTTAAGGAATATAACAGAGCGTCTGTCGGAGTTGATTTGTTTTTCGTCTATTTAAGAAATAATGACACTGTTTTGTCGAAACACGGCATAACAAGTGCTGCGCAATTTTACGAATTATACTTCAAAAACGAAACAATGCCGTTTGAAACATGGAGAGACGCAATTGTTAATATTGAATCCGACGCATATCAAATGATGATTTATCAGGATGATGACGGTCAGCCGATTGATGCGAATGCATTTGTGTTCAGAATTTCAACTATGAACAACAACGGCGTCGGCGTAATTGTCAGCAATAAGTCACATTTTCTTAAAGGAATAGATAAAATAGAATGGCACGATTTGTGTGATATTTATATATTCAATACCTCCGGCAATCTTGTGCTGTGTGAACAGAAAAACGGCAATGAACCGATACCGCAGACAATTGAACAAATGAAAATAACAAAAGATGACAAGGCGTATTATTCCAACATCATGGTAAACAAGTACGCGTGGCGTATAATTGCCATAATGCACAAAGGATGGCTGGACAAAATGATGTTTGTTACGCGTCTGGCGGTAATCGGAATGGTTCTTGCAGGTTTGCTGCTTCTTGTAGTCATAGTCAGATATCTGCTCAAGCTTAATTATAAACCGGTCAAGAGTATAATAGAACTTTTCGGAGGCAACACGAAGAATAACGAGTATGAGGAAATATATCGCTCCATAAGCAATATGCTTGACGAAAACAAACATCTGATGAAGGATAAAAATGTTCACCTCAGCAAGTTTAAGCACATGATTTTGTCTGAGATTATCAGGGGAACATCTGTCGAAACGGATATAGAGAAGTACGGCATCAGCTTTCAGAGTGATTGCTATTATGTTTTGCTGTTCTATCTTGAGGATATTTCGGAACTTTTTGCCGACGATGTGAGTGTATCAGACAGTGAACGAAAAGAGGAATTAAGGTTTATTATTGAGAATATATTTGCGGAGCTTTTTGATAATCTGGGCATCGCTGTTTATACGGTCAGTGTGGATAATTATATCGTATGTCTTGTAAACCCGAAGGACAAAGAAAGCCGCGAAAAAATACTCTCTGTCGCCTCGGACGGCACTGATTTTATTAATCGGGAATTTGCAATCAACCTGACATATGTTATTTCCGATGTCGCCTATGGATTGCAGAATGTCGCGGACGCGTATTTTCAGGCGGCGGACGCAATCGCAAACAAACTTTTGCTGGGAATCAACGAATCAATAAGCGTGTCGGAGATTTATCAGCTTACAGAAAAGTCAAATAACGCCATTTTGAATATGCATGACGACCAAAGACTTATCGGAAATATACAAATCGGCAATACCGACGCTGCCGTTGCATTGGTTGGGCAGTTGATTGACAGGGTAAAAAACGACGGCAGATTCTCCGAGGACTATATTAACACAGTTTTTATACATATATATTATTCAATTATCAACGGCGTCAGAGACACTGTTGATGAACGCTTTTTGCTTGATTTGGAAATGAAGCTTTACAAAGCTATGAAGAACGGCAGAAGGATGGGCACTGAAAAAATATGTGAGTTTCTCATAAATGATGTTGCACTAATATGCGACAGCATCAGGTCGGAGAGAAACAATAAAAGCGGCAGCAAAAGCAAAAAGCAGGCGTTGGTTGAAAAAATCAAGGATTATATCGATAAAAACTATACTGATTCCAATATGAATGTCATGACGGTAGCCGATGAATTTGACATGACCGCTTCATATGTTTCCAGACAATTTAAGGATGCAATCGGTATGTCAATGCTTGATTATATCAATTACTTAAGGATAAAGGCGGCGATGGACATGGCAAAAAACGGCGAACACACATACAGGGAAATATACCTCAAGGTTGGATATACCAATGAAAGAACATTCTACCGTATGCTGAAGAAATTCAGTGAATAATAGTGAAAAAACGCTGAAACGGCGTTAAAACAACGGACTTCATATACTGTCAGCACTAAAATCGCGTAATCTGTCAGACAAAATTGATGTTTTGTCACTTGGATTGCGCGGTTTTTTTCTGTATAATCGGGTTATAAGATAAATCTAATCGAAAAAGGAGACGAGTAGCGTGAAAAACAAATTAAAAAAATCCGTGGCAGTTCTTTCTGCTGTTTTGGTGGCTTGCACCGGATGTCAGAAGACGGACACCGTGAGCAAGGATTTTGACTTAAGCTCATATCCCGTAAAGGCGGATGCAGAGCTTACTTTGTACAGAGACCTTCCTGTGAATATATCGTCGTCTGTAAGTAATTTCGGCGACACGCCGGTTGCAAAGGAACTTGAAAAGAGGACGGGCGTAAAGGTTACTTACATTCACCCTGCCGCAGGTCAGGCGAGAGAGACGCTCAACCTGATGATTTCGTCGGACGATATGCCCGATATGGTTGAAAATAACTGGCTGTTATATTATGCCGGCGGTCCGGAAAGGGCGATAAACGACAATGTCATTACGCCCCTCGGCGATTACAAGGAATATGCACCGGCATTGTTTAAGTATTTGCAGGATAATCCCGAATTCGACAGAGCAGCAAAGACCGATAAGGGTGATTATTATATGTTTCCGTCCATAATGCCCACCAATAAGCTGCGTTTGGCAACCGGTCCGGCTGTGAGGGCAGATTGGATTAAAGAGCTCGGGCTTTCGTATCCGGAGACGGTCAGTGATTGGGAAACCATGCTTCAGGCGTTTAAGGATAAAAAGAATGCCGAAGCGCCTCTGTCTTTTAACTACAATATGCTTACATACACATTGAATATGCTCGGTGCCATATATGACTTCTATGTTGACAACGGAGAGATGAAGTTTGGCCCGGCACAGCCCGAATTTAAGAATGCCCTTGCCATATTGAACGATTGGTATAACAAGGGGCTGCTTGACAAAAACATTGTTTCCGTGGACAAAAAGCTCATAGACAGCCAGATGCTTACCGGCAAAACGGGTGCTACAATAACAAGCGGAGGCGCAGGCATAGGTCAGTATATGAAGGCAGGCCGTGCGCAGGACCCGAATTTTGAATTAACCGGCGTCGTGTACCCGACATTTAACAAAGGCGAGATAAACGATTGCGCATATCTTTCGAGTAATGTAACCGGTAACGGTATTGCCATCAACAAGAAATGCAAGTATCCCGAACTTGCAGCAAAATTTCTGGACTATGGTTTTACTGATGAAGGACATATGTTCTATTGTTTCGGTGAAGAGGGCGTAAGCTATACGATGGAGAACGGATATCCCAAATACACCGATTTGATAATGAATAATCCCGACGGTCTTACTATGTCGCAGGCAATGGGACTCAATGTTATTGTCGGCAATTCGGGCGGAATGCCATTCTATTCTGACGAAAGATATCTCGAACAGTATTACAACCTGCCACAGCAAAAGATGGCGCTGGATAACTGGCTCAAGGGTGTAGACAAGGCTTCCGAGCGGTCTGCTCCACTGGTTACACCTACGGCTGACGAGACTACGGAGCTTGCCCAGCTGCTCAGCGAGGTAAACAAATATGCCGATCAGATGATAGTTAAGTTTATTACGGGAGTTGAACCTCTCAGTAAGTTTGATGAATATGTTGAAAAACTCAACGCATACGGTCTGCCGAAAGTATTGGAGATTAAAAACAAAGCGTTTGAGAGATACAACAATCGCTGATAACGGGACGAATCAAAATGCCATATCGTAAGATTTGGCATTTCGATTTCTGTCGATTCCGCAAGGCGCTTACAATGTATTAAATACGAAATGGAGTAAAAAATGAAAACATCAGTTTCAGAACGAATTTTTAATGTGTGCAACATAGTTTTTATGACATTTATTGCCATAGTCATGTTTTATCCGATGTGGCATGTCCTTTGTGCGTCGCTGAGCAACAGCGATTTGATGATGGCGCACAGCGGTGTGCTGTTATTGCCGAAGCAATTTACATTTGACGCTTACCACGCGGTATTCAAGAATCCCATGATAGTAAAAGGCGGATTGAACACCGTAATCCTGGTTGCCGGGGGCCTGGCGCTCAGCATAGTGATGACCTGCATCGGAGCATACGGTCTCTCGCAGAAGGGCGTGTATTGGAGAAAGTTGCTTACAAAGTTTTTTACTGTAACAATGTACATAAACGGCGGCTTAATCCCCATGTATCTGCTTGTGACAAAGACTCTGCATCTTAATGACACCTATTGGGCAATCCTGCTTCCGCTTGCGATAAACACATATTATCTCATCATTATGCGGACATCATTTTCGCAGATTCCGGACAGTCTTATAGAGGCGTCAAAGCTCGACGGCGCTACCCATATCCAAATATTATTTAAGGTTGTCGTGCCGCTTTCTCTGCCTATAATAGCCGTTATTGTGCTGTACTATGCGGTGGATTTGTGGAATTCATGGTTCTATGCGTCAATTTACTTGAGAACAAGGACAAAGTTCCCCCTGCAATTATTGCTGCGCGAAATTTTGATAGAAAACGACACTTCATCCATGGCGGGTGACGCGTCTTTTTCAGACCAGTTCTCAATAGGCGAAACAATAAAATACGCTGTTACCATAGTGGCAACCCTGCCTATTTTGGTCTTGTTCCCGTTTTTGCAGAGGTATTTTGTAAAAGGCGTTATGGTTGGCGCAGTTAAGGAGTGATTTCAATGAAGAAACAAACAACAAAAAAAGTAAGTGACAATTATCGAATTGAAGAAATCAAAAAGGATTATAAGGTTAATAAATCGCTGTATCTGCTGCTTGTGCCGGTAATTGCGTATTATGTGATATTTGCATATTTTCCGCTTTACGGCGCATTGATTGCATTTAAGGATTACACCCCCGGTCTCGGCATGAAAAGCCCGTGGGTAGGATTAAAGCATTTTATATCATTTTTCACAAGCCCGTCATTCGGCATTTTGATGAGAAACACACTTCGCATCAGCCTGTCAACTCTAGTTGTGACTTTTCCGGCACCAATCATTTTGGCGCTCCTGTTTAATGAACTCAGGGCACAGAGATTTTCAAAGCTTGTTCAGAATGCGTCATATCTGCCTCACTTTATTTCACTTGTGGTTGTATGCGGAATTATTAAGGATTTTACAAGTGACAAGGGTATTGTAACATCTCTGCTGTCGGTATTCGGTATGCCGAGGGTGTCGCTTTTGAATTATCCGAAATATTTTGTGCCGGTGTATGTCGTTTCCGAGGTTTGGAAAGGCGTTGGCTGGGGCTCTATTATTTATCTCGCGGCGCTCACAAGTATTGACGCTTCATTATATGAGGCTGCGACAATAGACGGTGCAGGCAGATTTAAGCAGCTTATCCATGTCACACTGCCCGGTATTTCCTCAACGATAATTATGATGCTCATCATAAGACTGGGAAATGTGCTGACGGTAGGCTATGAAAAACTCATTTTGCTCTACAATGACGCGACGCTCGAGGTTGCCGATGTTATATCAACCTATGTTTACAGAAAGGGTCTTCTCGAGCAAAACTGGAGCTATTCAACCGCAGTCGGTCTTTTCAATTCGGCGGTAAGCTTGATAATGCTGTTCGCTACCAATTTCATAAGCAGAAAAGTGAGCGACTACGGTCTGTGGTAACGGTTATTTGGGAAAGTACTTCGGAAAGGGTCATATAATGAACAGATATATTAAAGTATTTATCAGGCGCATTGTTGTTTTCGCTTTGACATTTGCAATATCGTTTCCAATTATGCCTCGGTTTAATGCGGTGTATGCGGAGTCAAATGTCATTAAAAGCGTAATACTTGATGAGAATTTTGAAACCGGTGAAATTTCGGATGTGTTCTCCTGCACAGGAAAAATATCCAAGCAAAATCTCGGAGGTACATCATGGATGCGCGTCGATACCTTTTCTGACGGTATCAGCGCCGCTGTTTCAAAAAGCTTTGACCCTGTTGAGGGTCAAAAGCTCTTTGTATCGGCAGATTTTATGCAGATAGGCAGGAAGACCAATGAAAATGTTCTGATGTCACTGCTAAACGATAATGATTTGCCGCTTATATCCATAGAAACGGTTGACGGCGGTATAAAATATAAGACAGAATCGAGCAATGTGGTTTCAGATGTGTCTTCCGCAGTCACCGGGAGTAAATATCATACGCTGATATCGGATTACAGAATCAATACAAAGTATACAATTGCCGTAGAACTCGATTTGAAAAACGGAGTTGCGGATGTGTATGTAAACGGTGATAAGGCGGCAAGTACACTTGCGTTTCTCAACAGTGCGGCAAGCATATCGAGGATGCTTATGAGCACAAAGTATGCAACCGGATTTCTTACGGATAATATTCAGATTTACACTGAGCAAGTTTTCGACGGCGATGTGAAAATTATCGGCGGCGACAAAATATCCGTGCCCGAAACGGGGAGCTATGAGTATGACTATACAGTGTCGCTTACCGATACGGAGAAACAGCCGATAGGCGGGCAAACCGTAATATGGAGTCTCGGCACAATGCCTTCGGGGGTTGAACTAATCACGGATGCCGATGACGGCTACCGCTGTAAAATTGTGCTGAGCAGCGAGGCACCCACCGCCGGCAGCCTTGTTTTGAATGTTAAATTCGACGGGATTGTTTATAACGGCAACACACTGGAAATATCAAAAACAATAGGTTTGTCTAAGGCGGAACTTTCGGAAATGAAAATCTCCGGTCCTTACAGGGTTACCAATCCGTCAGACGAGGTCTATAAATACTCTGCGGATTATTATGACGCATTCGGAAATCCTGTGCAAAACAAAGAATGTACATTTAAGCTGGAAGCCATTGACGGAGGGGTAATCCCCGACGGGGTTTCCGTCAATTCCGAAACGGGCGTGCTGACAGTTGCCGAGGAAATACCGTTTGACACAAGCGAGTTTTTTGTTGTCACGGCAACCGCAAAGGATAACCCGTCGGTAAAAAGCTCTATGAGGGTAAACTATGCCGACCAGGATACATATCTGAGCGACATAAACAGACTTAACGCTGTTTTGCAGCATTGCGACAATACTCTCAAATACGGCAAATCTAAAAATTCGTCACTTCCGTTGCTGGCAGACGGTCTTGACAGAAAAACGCTTACACCGATTTACTGGAGACTGCCGAATGATATAACCTCGTCTAAAGCCTGGGATGTTGTTGAGGAGTATTCTGCGCAGGACAATATATATATTAATTATGCCGATATACCGACTTCAAATCTTTCAACTCAGCGCGAAATTTTTGAAACCTTCGATTTGATGTCATATCTGACAGGGGACAGCACATATACGGATTTTGTTGACGAGAGCAGTAAGTGGTATCTTGACAATAAGATTTCGCCCACGGGTTTGATATACTGGGGCGGTCACGCCTGTGTAAATTTGGACACCGGCGAAACGGTTTATGCAAGCAGCCCGCGAAACATACACGAATTAAAGTCGGTTAATCCGTATTGGGAATCATTGCTCCGCGTGGATAAGGAAAAAACCCTGAAGATATTTCCGGCAATATGGCAGGGCCATGTGCAGGATTGGTCGAATCTGCTTACAAACCGTCACGCGGCATTTGACAGCGTCAGCGATGAGCAGGTGCAGGGTTGGTATAATCTTGATGAATACAGCGAGGAGGCTATGGCTGGCAAGCTGATTCAGAGCACGAACAAAATCGGCTTCAGACTTGCGGCACCCGATTTAATAATGGCGGCAGTGAATTTGTATAAATATAGCTTCGATGAGCAGGAACGCACACTTGCAAGAACCTGGTGCGGCAGACTGATAAGGCATTTTCAGTCGATTGTTCATCCGGTAACGGGACTCGGAGGATATATGAATACAACGGCGCACAATGCACCGGGTCATAAGCAGCTGCCAGACGACTGGGAACAGCAGCACGCCGAAACCGGAATTAATTTCGGCAGAGACTATGAGGATTTGTTTTATATGCAGTTTGCCGATGACCTGGTGAACGAGGGCTATGTTGCTCCGGAGAACAAGGATGAGATATTGGAGGCAAACTATCAGGGAAATCCTAACGGCGTTATGACTTTTGCTGAGTTTGTTCTCTACTTTGCGGAAACAATCCGCAATGATTATCCCGAGGAAGCGGATAATCTGATTGCAAATGCGCTCAAATCAGTTGCGGCTGTCTCAAAGTATCAGTATGACAAGACAAAGCAGGAGGTACACCAGGTACTGTGGGACGGAACCAAGCTTACTGGTTTTGTCGTGAAGAAGGATGTTGAATACGATTTCGGTAGTCCCGGAACTGTTTTGAAGGCATTATCTCCGTCAAGTTATATGTTCCCGGGGGCAATCAAACTATATCTCGCATCCGAGGGCATTGACGGCACCGAGGAAAACAGGGAAGAAGCATGGCAGATGGTGAGGGCATATGCAAGATATCTGAATATAGGTGAAGTGGGAATATCGGGTCCGGGAGACAGAGTTTCGATTACCTGCGACGAGATAACGACTAACCTGTATCATGTTCTGCGCGGTATGCTCGAGCTGTATAATGCCACAGGAAATTCAGAGTATCTCAAGGCGGCGCGAAAAATCGGTAACAACATGGTAGAGACAAATTATTTGGACGGATTCTTCGTTGACGGCGGCGCGTCCAGAAAAAATGTATCGCTCGGCGAGCACGGCGGCAGTATGCCGTTCATACTTGCGGCGCTGGAACTGGCAATCAGAGGTGAATCCGACAAAATGCCCGAGGCGGCAGATTTGCCTACAAGCGGCTATTTCCATGCTTATGTGGTCAGCGACAGATATTACGATGGCGAGAGACCTCAGAGCCAGACAGGATGGCAGCAGGAAAGAGAGGATTCCGTAAATGTGACCGGAATTTATCCGAGTGAGAACTATATTGTGTTAAATTCCGGTGATGAGAAGAAAATCGGCATTACGGTTGAACCGAGCGATGCTTCGTCAAAGGCTGTCGCATGGTGCAGCTCCGATTCCGAAATTGCGGATATAAACACCGAAACTATGAAAATCAGAGCGTATCGCAAGGGAATAGTCACTTTGCAGGCAATATCCTCGGATTTGAAGGCGACCGCCTGCATAACCGTGGAAGTTAAATAGAAAGAGGATGTCATGGATAAATTACTGAGTAAAATAACATCATTAATACTTACATTTGTATTTATTTTTACAATTCCGAATGCGGTTTTTGCTCAGCCCGAAGAGCTGTCACAGCCTATGAGACTGATGCGGGGGCTGGGAATATTCAAGGGATATGAGGATGGAATGCTGCATCCCGAGTATTCTGTTAACCGTGCGGAATTTGTAACTCTGATGCTGAGAATGCTGGGTCTTGAGAGTCAAGTTCCGTTTGACGGCGAATCCGTGTTTTACGATGTGACGGATGATTTTTGGGCAAAGGATAACATAAGGCTCGGCACGGAGCTCGGGTTTATAGAGGGTTACGGAAACGGTTACTTCGGCCCGGACGACAGCATATTAATCACAGACGCCGTAAAAATCATTGTCAGCGCTCTGGGATATTCGGTCAAAGCGGAGCAATCCGGCGGATATCCGTCGGGATATGTTTCCGTGGCAAACGGTCTCGGCATAACAAAGGGCATTTCTGCTTTTGATGCGGAAGCAACCAGAGACGATGTTGCATTGCTGATATCAAATTCTCTGGAAATTCCGCTGTTGGAAAAGGAATTGTCAGCCGACGACAGGTACACAATCGGCGAAGATACCGTTTGTGATATTTTGAATATAAAAAGAGAAACCGGACTCGTTACCGCCGCTTTCGGCGGCAACATCGGCGGAAACGCAAGACTGTCTGAGGATGAAATCATCATTTCCGATAAGAAATATCACACAGACATCGCGGACGCCGAGCAGTACCTTGGATTAAGGGTTGAGTATTATTATAATACGGATGACGATAAGGTGCTGTACATTGAGCCCGTGTCATCAAATGACACCTTGCTTGTGCAAGCAGATGACATCCGTTACGACAGCAATTTTTCCGCTTTTTACTATTATGAAAACAGCCGTCTTAAGACGCTTCGGCTGCCGTCGTCGGGTCTGACGGTGCTGTATAACGGCGAGCTGCTCAGCGAGGCGGACAAAACGGCGGATAAGATTAATCCAGACAGCGGTTCGGTGTGCTTTAACGATACTGATAATGACGGCGCATATGATTTGGTGATAATCAGGAGCTATCAGATTCTGACCGTAAGCTCGGTGATAGAAAGGGGTATATATGGTAGATATCATCAATACTGCGATGTTAACCTGGTTACGGGCACGGAGGACATAAGCATCATAAAGGACGGACAAAGATGCAGCGCGGATGAAATCAAGGTAAATGATGTTCTGAGCATAGCGCGCAGCCTGAGCGGAGACATTGTTTCCGTTATTATCAGCTCACGCACTGTCGAGGGCGAGATTACCGCAATTGGCAATGATGACGGGATAACATATACAATCAGTTCCGACGGAGGCACTGCGGAATACAAAATGAACGGTTTGTATGAGCAACTCTACGACGGCAGCGGCGATTTCGAAAAATTGGACATCGGTGACAGCGCAGTATTCTATCTGGACAGCGACGGCAATATAGCAGCGTCGGACAAGATTGCCGACAGTACAAGACAGAGCGGCGCCGCCTATGGATATCTTATTGACGCGGCGATTGAGCGCGGCATGGACGGAGCATTTACCTGCCGCGTGCTCACAGATGACAATACAATAGAGAATTTCACCGCGGAAAAGGGCGATAAAATAAAATTCGGCAGGACGGTGTCCGGCAAATATTCAGTTTCATCGGAATCGGGCTCGGCAATACTTTCCGCCCTGCGTGACAGCAGAAATAAAGTTGCCAAGCAGATGATAAAGTATGAAACGGATGATAACGGTGCGATCAAATCGATTTATCTTGCCGGAGCGGCGTCAGAAGCAGAATTCACCAAGAACAGCGAAAAAAGCTCAAAACAATATGTAAACCGCGTCTTTGAAAAACAATACTATGTTGACCAAAAGACCAAGGTGTTTGAGATTGCAAATCAGGGTATGTCCGAGGCTGTTTTGTCATCGGGAGCGGCGCTTGAGTATTTCTCATCAGGTGCATATACCGTGGAACTTTACGATGTTAAGGAATCGCACATAGGAGCGATTGCGTATTACACCTTTGTTACCAATTACAGCCTGGGCACAAAGGGCCGCTCGGCGATTATCAACAAAACCAATTCGCCCGTAATGCTTATAGAGCGCGTAAAAGCGATTCTGGATGAAAACGGTGACAGATATACGGCAGTAGAAGGATATGAAAACGGTGTGAAGGTGCAAAGGCTTGTTGCTAGCGCTCTGTCGGCAAAATCCGATGCAATGTCGAGGTTGAAGCCGGGTATGCTCATTCAGTACGAGACAAACGGATGGGAGCTGTCAAAGGCGCTGACAAGCTCGGATGCGGAGACTATTATGGTGTTCCGCGTGCTTCATGATTGCAATGACATAAGCCGCGATTATTACGAAACATGGGATTACAGCACTCTTGTGGCGACCAATGCCGCGATTAATATTATATACGGCGAGGTCCGTGATGTGGCATTGCCTATGGTGACGCTCTGCACCAACAATTCTGAGGAAACGGGTGCTAATGAGCTTATCAATGTTACGGAAGACACGAAAATCCTGAGATACAGTGCCGGAAGCGGCAAGATTACAACCGCAACCAGAATTGAGCTGACAGACGGTATGCGGCTCGCGGTAAGGCGAAGAAACGGCAATGTTAGAGAGATCATTATCATTGAAGATTAGTTGATTTCGTTGGTGTGAGAAAGAGAGGTGCGAATATTGAAAAGATTAATTTCATTTCTTTTGACAGTTACGATGCTTTTGACGGCATTTCCGCTGTCAACCGTGTTTGCCGCGGATGAAACAGATAAATGGGACGGCATAGCGGTAGCCTCGTCATTTGACGGCGGCAGCGGAACCGAGGATGACCCGTATCTGATATCGAGCTGCGCACAGCTTGCACTTTTGCGCAACATAGTGAATGAGAGTGACGCAAACTACGCAAGCAATTATGCGGCAACATACGGCGCTGCGCAAAGCGGCTCAGTGGTGTCCGGCAGCACATTAACGCACAAGCGGCTGTCCGGTAAGCATTTTATGCTGACAACAGACCTCGATTTTGACGGCAAAAACTTCGGCAAGGGAATCGGAAATTCAACAGGTATTGCACAGACATTTACCTTTGCCGGCAGTTTTGACGGCGGCGGCCACATAATAAGAAATTACTACACATCATATGCGTGGGATTTAAGGGCAATGGGGTTGTTCGGCATAACCGAGGACGCGTCAATTGCAAATCTCGGTATGGAAAACGCCAAAATAGAGGTTGCAAACGGCAGTGCAGTTTTCGGCTATGCAGTGCTTGTCGGCAAGGCTTACGGCTCATTGAAGCTCAGCAATTGCTATGTCAGAAACAGTGAGGTTGAATTTACGCTTGGCATGAGCGCGGATGCCGAAATGGGTCTGGGCATTCTGACCGGCTCAATAGGTTATGATAGGGATAATGCGGTTGGTCATGAAATCAATAATTGCTATGCCGTAAATAATATCATGACATATTCCGGCGAGGAAAATCCGCGTCTGTTCAAAAAGGCAGCCGTATTCGGCAAGACAGCTCCGTATGGCATTGTTGTCAGCAACTGCTATGCAAGCGGTCTGAACTTTACTAACATGACTGCCTCAAGCTACAGCAACAGAACCAACAATCTGTTTACACCGTCTATCAGCGGCACTACTGCCTGCTCGTCCGACGGAAAAAACTGCTTTGTTGAGGGAAATCCGTCAGCCTCCGAGGTTGACTATCTGAAGGAGGGTGAGACTTTCTCGGCAGTAACGGCAGATGAGCTTAAGGCTCTGCCGCCTGCCCTGAACTCCGACGGAGCTTATGAAACTGCGTATTCTGATGTTCTTAACAGCGGTTACCCGATTTTGAAATGGGAGTATGAACGCATGGGCGCACCGTACACTGTCAGTGCGCTGCACTATACTGATGCTGACGGCATATATGTTTCGTCTCCCCGGGCGGGGGGAATGCTCAAAGAGGCATATATCGCAAAAAATGTGACCGATTCTGAGAGCAAAACGGTTGTCTTTGCTTATTTCAGCGCGAATGGCAGCATGAAGGCAATCAAATCGGCAGCGCTTGACGACTCTGATTTTGATGAGGACGGCACAGCTCATATCAGCGTTGATATGCGGCTTCCCGACAGCACAGCCGACATAGAGGGCGGCAAAACCAAAATTTTCATTTGGAACGACTTGCTTGCGCTCAAAACCGACATTAAGGCAATCAGCGTTGATTATGCGCCGTGCGCCGCGCCGACCTTGTATATGATTGGCGACAGTACTATGGCAAATTATGACGACACAATGTATCCGAGGGCAGGCACGGGACAGATGCTCGGAAAATATCTTCCCGAAATCGCCATAAAGAACATGGCGGTTGCCGGCGCTGACACTAATTCATTTCTTGGAGGAAAAATTGCGGAATCAGCCAACTGGGAATTTGTAAAAGACAATATAGCCGCAGGTGATTATGCTGTATTGCAGCTTGGCATTAATGACAACGGACACAGAATAGGCATAGCCAAGTATAAGTCAAATCTTGAGTTGATGATAGATACCCTCCGTAAAAAGGGTGCAAATGTGATTGTCTGCACACCGAATATGAGCCGCTCGTTTGACGGCAGCGGCAAGCTTCGTGCCGAATTTGACGCCGACGGCAATTTTGTCGGCACAACAGTGCTGAGTAATTCCGAGAATGAAGAACAGGGTGATTATCTCGCAGCTCTTAAAGACTTGATTGCGGAGAAACAGAGTGAACATATGACAGGCTTTTTAACTGTTGATATGACCGCTGTAACCGCAGAGATGATTGGTGCGGACGCTGCTTTTGACGATGATTCGCGCAGACTTTATATGCAGGATGTGTACTATAATCCGAGCATATATGCAAGCAACTCAAGATTTGAAAATTCGGTGTATAATCCACAGAGCGGCGGCTCGGCATACGATGATGCAAAGTATGATAATGTCCACCTGACATACTATGGCGCAGATGTGACGGCGCAGAAAATGGCTGCAGCAATCTCCGCTTTGAATGTACCTCTGTCGGATTATTGCCGTAATCTGAATACTGAGATTATTTATCCTAATTTGGGTAGCAGATAAACACAGCATTAACAACGGAAGGAGAGGTGCGAATATTGAAAAGATTAATTTCATTTCTTTTGACAGTTACGATGCTTTTGACGGCATTTCCGCTGTCAACCGTGTTTGCCGCGGATGAAACAGATAAATGGGACGGCATAGCGGTAGCCTCGTCATTTGACGGCGGCAGCGGAACCGAGGATGACCCGTATCTGATATCGAGCTGCGCACAGCTTGCACTTTTGCGCAACATAGTGAATGAGAGTGACGCAAACTACGCAAGCAATTATGCGGCAACATACGGCGCTGCGCAAAGCGGCTCAGTGGTGTCCGGCAGCACATTAACGCACAAGCGGCTGTCCGGTAAGCATTTTATGCTGACAACAGACCTCGATTTTGACGGCAAAAACTTCGGCAAGGGAATCGGAAATTCAACAGGTATTGCACAGACATTTACCTTTGCCGGCAGTTTTGACGGCGGCGGCCACATAATAAGAAATTACTACACATCATATGCGTGGGATTTAAGGGCAATGGGGTTGTTCGGCATAACCGAGGACGCGGCAATTGTCAACCTCGGTATGGAGAATGCCAAAATTAATGTGGCAAACAGCAGTGCGACATTCGGCTATGCCGTGCTTGTCGGCAAGGCATACGGCTCGCTGAGTCTGGGTAACTGTTATGTAAGGAACAGTACCGTTGAGGTGACAAACAACATCGGTGCGGATTCGGACATGGGTCTGGGCATCTTGACCGGCTCAATAGGCTATGACAAAAACAGCGATGCCGCTCACAGCATAGATAATTGCTATGCCGTAAACAACACTATGACATATTCCGGCGAATCAACCCCGAGGCAGTTCAAAAAATCAGCCGTGTTCGGCAAGACTGCGGCATACGGAATAGATGTGAACAATTGCTACGCAAGCGGATTGGTATTTGTAAACATTACCGCATCGACATACAGTAACAGGACAAATAATCTGTTTACGCCGTCTGCCAACGGTTCAACATCGTTTTCGTCCAAGGGAAGCAATTGTTTTGTCGAGGGTGAACAGCCGGCAGCGTCCGTAGATTATCTGAAACATGGAGACGCGTTTACGGCTGTGACGGCAGATGAACTCAAGGCTTTGCCGAATGGGCTCAATTCCAAGGGCGCCTATGATACAAGATATGCCGAGCTTATCAACAACGGATATCCCGTACTTGCGTGGGAGAGCGAGAAGTACGCCCCAACGGCTGTCTTGTATGAAACTGCAAAAAGGATTATAGACAGTTTTGACTTTGCAATGATAAGCGGCGAGGACGCGTCGGCGGTTACGCAAAATCTGAGTCTTTTTACCGAAACAGAGGGCTTAGCCTGCGTTTGGCAGAGCAGCAGAAATGCTTCAGTAACTGCGGACGGTATTGTGACGAGAGATTTTGTTGACCGTGCCGTTACGCTTACTTTAAGTATCCGCTTTCCGGACGGCACGGAATATCCCGAAAAGAAGACCGTTAACATAACGGTGCTTAAGAATGACAGCAGCCCCGAAGAACTTGTAATGAAGTTTGACAGGTGGGACGGCACTGTTGCAGAAAGCTTTGACGGCGGTGACGGAACTGTGGAAAATCCATATCAAATTGCAACAGGAGCACAGTTGGCACTGCTCAAAAATATAGTAAATGCCACAGACAGCACATACAGAGCAAATTATCAAGCTGTTTACGGTGAGAGACCGGACGGCGAGTATCATACCTTTGCCGGCAAATATTTTGTTCTTACTGCCGACCTGGATATGGACAGCAGAAATTTCGGCGAGCCTATCGGTAAATATACCGATGTGGCAAATACCTTCTATTTTGACGGCAATTTTGACGGAGACGGTCATGTCATCAAAAACTTTGTGCTGTCGACGAATGAGAGAAATTCCGGACTCTTCGGATATATAAACAATTCTACGATTAAAAATGTCGGTTTGGAAAATCCAAATATCACACTGACCGCAACAACCACATCGGGCTCTTACGGCATACTTGTGGCAACGGCGCGCAGCGGCAATACCATATCTGAGTGCTTTGTCAAGAACGGCTCAATCACAATGACCAACAAGCTGACGGGCACTGTCGCAACCCGTTTGGGCGCTATATGCGCGTCGATGGGTGTGTCGGGGTCGCCGACTGCAATTGACGAAACAACCACGGTGCAAAACTGCTATGTTGACGGTTTGTTTATCGATTATACATTCGGAAACAACGCGGTGTTTGACTGTGCTTCCGGTATAGGCTATGTGGGTAACCACAAGGTAGCCGTCGCAAATTGCTATGCGGCAAATGTAACTTTCGGAGAAAGTATGTCTTTCCCGGCTATTACAAAAAATTTGGGCATGATGTTCAGACCGAATCTCGGTTCGGGGACATCCACTATTGAAAATTGTTATGCTCAGACTGCCGACGGCGAGACGGGCGCATACACTTTTGCCATGGGAACGGTACTGAAAGTATCTGCCGATACCTTGAGCGGATTGTCCGACGCACTAAATTCCGATGCGGCATTTACCGCGGAATATGCGGCAGAGGTAAACGGCGGTATGCCGATGCTCGTTTGGGAAAAGTATGCGTATGAATTGATAGATTTCATGATATACAATCAATTCGACTTTTCAAGAATCAGCGGCGAGCCGCAGAATGCCGTAAGTGAAAGCTTAAATCTTATTACCGATTTAGGCTACGGCGTCAGCGGAAAATGGTCGTCGGATAATCTGACGGTAGTCGGTGATGACGGAACAGTTACAAGAAGAAGTTATGAGCAGAAAGCAAACCTGACAATGGAGATACTCTTCCGCGGCGACACGGTTTTTCCGAGAAAAATATCCTATGAGGTAACTGTCCTGCGACTGGACGGCTACAGTGACGAGGATATATTAAAAGAATACCTTGACACAGTTATGACGGACAAGTATTTCACTGAACAGCCGACAGATGAGATTACGGAAAATCTGAAAAACGGCTTCCCGACAGAGGGACCTGACGGAATCAGCCTTTCGTGGGAAAATTCAGATGAGGCGCACATTGCACCTGACGGCACGGTAACAAGACCGAACTGGAACGAGGGAAATGCAGCTGTAACGCTGAAGCTGACCGCAACAATGGGCGCAGCAGCTGCGGAAAAAAGTTTTACATTCACTGTGCTCTGTCATATCAGCCCCGAAGCTGCGCTGAACAATGCGATGGATTCCGTAGCATATGATAAGATGACATCGGAGAATCCCTCGGCAATTACAAAAAGAATTAATTTGCCAATGGATTTTGAAGATTATGTTTCAGTCGTATGGAGCTCGTCAAATGAAGAGGTAATTGCGAGCGACGGAACGGTTGTCAGACAGATGAAAGACACAACGGTGACAGTAACTGCGACATTTACTCACGAGCTGAGCGGAGAGAGCGCAAGCAAGGAATTTGTGTTTACCGTGCTCATCTCGCCGGCAGGAAAAATTGCGGCGGATAACACAAGGATTATCTTTGAAGACATGAATCGGGCTGTGTCGGATTTTGAACTTCCGCTCATCGGTGCGGCGTATCAAAGCACCATAACATGGACTACCTCCGATTCAGGTGTGATAAGCATCAGGCAATATGCCGGTGCGGCGCAGGCGTGCGTTAAAAGACCGTCATTTGAGACCGGCAACAAAACTGTGACGCTGACTGCTTCAATGGAGAATGAGGGGCAAAAGGGCAGCTTTACTTTTGAGTTTGAGGTTCTGTGCCTTCCGTCGGACAATGATGTTGTTCAGAGTGCGTTTGATTCGATTACATATGAGACCATATCTGCCGAATCACCCGCTGAAATAAGGAACAACCTGTCATTGGCAAAGAATTTTGATAACGGTGTACAATGTGATTGGGGAACATCGGACGAGGCAACCGTTAACACGGACGGTAAGATTTTTCCGTCACTAAACGATGATAAAACGGTTACACTGACTGCCGATGTCCACAAAGGCGCGGTGTCAAAGACAAAGAGTTTTGAATTCACCGTCAAAGGATTGACGGAGGAAGAATTGCTTGAAAAGGCGTATGAATACCTGACCTTTGATACCCTCACGAGCGAGAGCATTAACGAGGTGTGCAGTGATTTTGCACTGCCGCAGACGGGTGATTTTGGCACGAAAATCACATGGGAGTCGAGCAATGCGGATTTGATTGAGATTGCGGACGAGGGCGGACAGCTCATAGCCGAGGTTAAACGCCCGAGTTTTGCCGAAAACGGAAAGATGGCGGCGCTCTCCGCAGTCATTGTCCTGGGTGACAGGAGCATGACAAAGGAGTTTTTCATAACGGTTAAGGCACAGACTGCTTTTTCGCAAGTCTTTCTGCTTAACTTTGAAAATGATTCTGTCGGCAGCGAGCCTGCAAATCCCTCGACAGGTACACTGGCAAAAACAAATGCGTCTGTTTCCACAGTTGTTGCCGATGACCCGAGCGGAGCGGTCAACAAGGTGCTGATGCTGAGCAACGGCTCTGCAAATACCGAGGGCGTCCGCTATACAAACGGCTTTGATGACAAGGCAACTACGGACGGCATCGTATATGCGCAGATGAAATTGCTTGTCCCGTCCGAAACCCGGGGAGTAAGGATTCGTCTGTATAATTTCAGCGAGGTTGTAATGGCGGATGTCACCATTGAGCCAAACGGTCAGGTAGTTGTTGATGTTTTTGACGAGGGTTATCGCGAGATTTTCCTGCGGAGTGATGAAAATCTGTTTCCGCTTGACATATGGAATGAACTCTTAATGGTATGCGATACCGGCAGCGGAAAGATGGATTTGTTCCTTAACGGTGAGTGCATCTCGGATTACGGAGAACTTACCGTGAACGGTGATGTCTATTTTGACGGCGGAATACCGTTTAAGTCTGCACCTATGACGCTTGCGAAGTATTTCCCGCTCAGAAAGGTGCGCATAGATGCAAGGGAAGGTACGGTATATGCGGATGATATCAGCTTCAGCAAGCTTCTGAGCAGATATTCGGAAAGCTTGTACAAGACTATGGAAAGCATTGACATGAATTTCCGCGCTCACAATAACATTGAGGCGCTCTGTGAGGATTTGAAGATACCCTCTGCACCGACGGGATTCACGATGCGGACATACAGCAGCAATAACGATGTGCTTTCGGATTCGGGAAAAATTCGCGAGGTTATAGACGCTGACGGTTATGCTGAGTTTACCATAGAACTGGAGTACCTTGCCGAAAAGGTGAGGAGGACATACCCCGTCTATGTTTCCGCAAGCGAGTATACCGATGAGGAACGCGTTGCAAAAGACATGGCGGCGGTTTACGGAGATATAACATCTCGCTATGATTTTTCTAATATAAGTGATGACATTTCATTTGCGGCTGTGGGAAAGTACGGCTCGGAAATCTCACTTGTGTCCGACAACACAGCGGCTGTTGCAAACGACGGCAAGGTGACGCGCGCCGCGCAGAGACAGAAGGCAACGCTTAAGCTGACCGCAAGGAGAAACAGCGCTGTTGCCGAAAAGAGCTTTGAGGTCACTGTCAAGGCGAGGGAATCTTCAGACTCTGCGGGCGGCAGCGGCGGAGGCAGCGGCTCGTCTACGGCGATTGCCTTTGGCAAAAACGCCGCGCAGAATATATTCAACCGTCCGGATAAACCTGTTTCGTTTAACGATGTCAACTCATCGCACTGGGCATATGACGCTATTATGGCGCTTGCCGCAGACGGAGTTGTGTCGGGTGATACAGACGGTAATTTTGAACCCGACAGCAACATTAAGCGTGAGGAGTTTCTCAAAATGCTGCTGCTTGCGTTTGATATAAAAATCGCCGACTATAAGAACGATTTTGCCGATGTGGAGAAAACGGCATGGTATCGCCTGTATGTTTCCGCTGCGCGTTATAACAAGATTATACTCGGCGATGAAAACGGCAACTTCGGTGTCGGCAGCGAAATCTCGCGGCAGGATATGGCGGTTATGGTCGCGCGCATAAGCGGATTTACCTCCGGCAGCGGATTCGGCGGAGTATTTGCCGATGATGAGCGAATTGCGGATTACGCCAAAGACGCGGTTTACACTCTGCGTGACAAAGGTGTCCTCAACGGCAAGGGTGAAAATGAGTTTGCACCGACTGACACCGCAACCAGAGCCGAGGCGGCAATGCTGCTGTACAGAATTTCAAAGAACAGATAATCGGTTGGATTAAAAACAATTCAGCCAATGTCATTGGCTTTTATATAAAGCTTCAAAATATTAAATAATTATTGAGAGAGGTTGAAAGAAATGAAAAAATGCATATCAATCGTGTTGGCTATGTTAATGATAATAACGGCTTCAATCAGCACTGCGACCGTGGCGTTTGCCGCAGCCGATGTGTGGGACGGAAGTACAGTGGCAAAAGCTTTTGAGGGCGGCACCGGAACAGAGAGTGACCCGTACTTGATTGCAACAGCCGCACAGCTTGTTTTTCTGAGAAATCTTGTAAATATCGGAGATACTTCTTACAATCAGTCTTATAAAGATACTTATGGTGAAAGTTTACCAGGCGCATTAGTGTACGATAATGTTACAAGTCAAACTCATAAGCGCCTATCGGGTAAGTATTTCAAACTTACAAATGACATTGATATGGGAAACAATAATATAGACAGAGGAATCGGATATTCTAACGATAAGGATTATACATTTACTTTCGCAGGGAACTTTGACGGAGACGGACATATAATAAAAAATTTGGTGGTGGCACCTGCAAATTCAACATACGCAATAGCGCTGTTCGGTTTGACCGAAGATGCAACTATAAAAAATGTTGGTATAGAAAATGCAGTTATAACTGTGAATCATAATGGCGTTTATTTCGGACACGGTGTATTAATCGGAAAGGCATACGGTACACTTAATCTTGACAACTGCTTTGTTAAGAATAGTAAAGTTGAAAATAAGGTAGGTACGATAACCGAGAATGTCGGCTTGGGTATTTTGACCGGCATGATAGGTACTGATAGTATCGTTAATGCCACTAATGACGCTCGTTACAAGATAAATAACTGTTATGCCGTAAATAATGAGATAGCATATACCGGAACAGCAACAGGCGACCAAAAACTAAAAAAGACCTCGGCTTTTGGAAATACAAAGGGATATGGCATAGATATTAATAATTGCTATGCGGTTAATGCCGAATCTAAAAACGGATTGAAAATTACGAACATACAAAATATTAAGGATTCAAGCAGAACAAATTACATATTCTCTTGCTTAGCTGATGGAACAGATGCAGGTAATTATACTTCAAAAGGCAGCAATTGTTTTGTTATGGGAACTACTCAACCGTATGGTGATGTTTACTATTTGAAAAACAAATCTGCGTTTAATATAGCCACAAGTGACGAACTCAAGGCTCTGCCTGCCGCTCTGAATTCTCAGAATGCATACGAAACAAAGTATGCCGACGCTCTCAACAACGGTTATCCTATCCTGAAATGGGAGTATGAGAGGGTTTGCAATCCGTATAAGGCAGATAATCTGAAATACACATTAAACGAAAGCGAAGTTAATGAAATTCAGGCAGGTGCAGTGCTCACAACCGCCGATATCACAAAGACAACATCAATTGCAACAGGTGATAAGAAGGGCATTTTTGCTTACTTTGACGCGAGTGGCAATCTTGTAACCTGCGCACTGGTTGATATCACCGACAGCAGCTTTGATTCGGCAGAAACGGTGAACTTCAGTGTGAATATGCAGCTGCCGGCAGAAGATAAGTTTACTGGCGGAAGCCTGCGAATTTTCTTCTGGGATAATGTGAATGGTTCATTAAAGCCTGCTAACAGGGATGTCATTATTCCGTAGTAAGGTAAGTATGGCGATTTGATTAGGCATAAAATTCTATGCCTAATCAAATTTTATCTTTGAATGTGCTGCGAAACACATATAGGAGGGCAGATAATGAAATATAATGGTAAAAACATATATGAAGAAAATCCGTCCGCCGCAAATCGATATAGGCAGGAGTATGCAGATTCGATAGAAAGGTATATTTCAGTTCTGGAGGAGGCGTCTTATGAGACACGCGAAAGGTTTATGCCGTCCGACGGATTTGCGGAGAATATAGAGAAGTATCGGAATGATTACATAAAAATGCTCGGCGCGCCGCTCACGGATTACAAGAGCAGAGTTCCCAATGTCAAGAGCGAATATGTTGCAAGTGATGACGCCTGCAAAATATATAGGCTCAGCATTGAGACGATGGACAACTTTTTCTTTTACGGTATGCTTATGATTCCGCACGGCGTTGAAAGAGCGCCGTTGGCGGTTGCTCAGCACGGCGGTTACGGCACGCCGGAGCTTTGCAGTGATATGCACGGAAAGAATAATTACAACCATATGGTGCAGAGATTGCTCGAAAGAGGTTTGGTTGTTTTTGCGCCTCAGCTGTTGATTTGGAATGACGGAGACGCCCTTGAAACCGCGCCGAATTATGATGTGAAATATGATAGGGATGACATTGACAAGAAACTGAAACACTACGGCTCGAGTATAACAGCGCTTGAGATATATAATATCAGGCGGTCAATAGATTATCTTGAGACTCTCGATTGTGTTAAGGCTGACAAGATATGTATGATGGGTTTGTCATACGGCGGATTTTTTACGCTTTACACTATGGCGGCGGACAAAAGGATTGTGTCCGGGTATTCATGCGGATGTTTTAACGACAGGGTTAAGTTTTCGAGTGTTGACTGGACATGGAAAAACTCCGGCAACACATTTCACGATGCCGAGATAGCCGGTTTGTGTGCGCCGAGACGATTGTACCTGGAGGTCGGCAAAACCGATGATGTGTTCGATTATCACAGCGCGGTTAATGAGGCGCCGAGGGTCGAAAAATATTTTGCGGCGTTAAATGCCTCCCAAAACATATGTTTTCATGTTTGGGACGGCGGACACAAGGTTAATGCAGAGGACGACGGGTTGGATTTCTTCATTAAAGAGATACAGACAAAAAAATAAAAGGAGATTATACAATGAAAAAAGCACAGGTAATGGCATATTATTTTCCGAATTGGCATCCGGATGCACGCAATGACGAATGGCACGGAAAGGGTTGGACGGAATGGGATGTTGCAAAGCACGCGACGCCGCGCTTTGAGGGACACAAGATGCCCAAAGTACCGCTTTGGGGATATGAGGATGAATCCGACCCCAAGGTTATGGAAAAGAAGATTGATGCGGCGGCATCACATGGAGTGGACGGTTTTATCTTTGATTGGTATTGGTTTGAGGACGGCTCGTACAGAATTAAATGCCTGGATAACGGATTTTTGAAAGCGGCAAATAAGGATGAACTTAAGTTTGCAATCATGTGGGACACCACTGCTCCGGGTCATCTGCACCCGTCTCTTAAATTTGAAGAACAGCCGTGGCGTTTTCCCGGCGAGATAACGGTGCAGGCGTTTTTCAATGCGACCGAGCATTGCATAAAGAATTATTTCACACAGCCGAACTATCTGCGCAAGGACGGCAAGCTGTACATCGGTTTTTACAGATTTGATGTGCTGCTAAAAAGCTTTGGAGGTGCGGACGGATTAAAGGTTGTATTTGACGATTTCAGAAGAAGAACAGCGGCTGCCGGCTTGGGAGAACTCTATATTGACATGACGCTTGAGAATATTCCGCATTGGGAGGACGACCCCGAAAAATCCAATGAATTGCTCAAAAAATGCGGAGTTGACGGCGTAAGCACTTATTGCTGCCCGGTTATACACAGAGAGAAGTTCCCCGAGGCAGGATATCCCGAAACTGTTGAAAACGGAATACTGGAGTTTGAAAAACAAACGAAAAAAACAGATTTGCCGTATCAGGTCAATGTAATAACAAGCTGGGATCCGAGTCCGCGTACTGTGCAGTCGGATATCTACAGCGACTACGGTTATCCGTATGACTGGCTTATAAACGACAGCACTCCCGAACTTTTTGAAAAGTTCCTCCGTGCCGCAAAAGAATTTATAGAAAGCGATAAATCCACAGGTGATACAGTGGGAATCTACGCATGGAACGAATGGACGGAGGGCGGATATCTTGAGCCTGACACGGAAAACGGATATGCGTATCTTGAGGCAATTAAGAGGGTGTTCGGTTAATCTCATTTTTACTTAACATTTTTGTAAGATAAAACATCGGAGAGGAATTTGAAATGAATTTTTTATTACTATTTTTGAGCCTGTCGCTTGAAACCGGTAAAAACATATTTTCAAATAATTTCGGCAAAAATTATTTGAAAAACAATACGGATGTTTATAAATTTAATATGCTGCTGTACATCGGGTCGTTTATTACATTGCTGGTGATGGGCAATCTTCGCTGTTCGCTGTTCACATTGATAACAGCTTTTATTTTTGCGGCGGTAACCGCGGCGTCGCAGATGTTTTTCCTGAAAGCGCTCAGGTACGGGCATATGTCGTTTACTACCTTTGTGCAGTGCAGCAGCATGATTATCCCGACGCTGTACGGCATAATCATGCTTGGTGAAAAAATGACTGTACTCCAGATGATTGCGATACCGCTGCTGATATTCGCCATGGCGCTTGTTCTGGGAATCAGGCGGGAGAGGGCTAACTCAAAGTGGGTGATTTTTTCGCTGCTTGCAATGCTGTTCACCGGTCTTATAGGAATCATGCAAACAGTACACCAGACATCTTCTCACAGCGATGAACTGTTTGGCTTTTTAACACTGGCGTTTTTGTTTGCGAGTGCATTTAATGCCGTCCTTTGGGTGCATGAGGGCAGAAAACGGCGCGCAAGCTTTTCTGTCAAAAGCCGTGTACCCATTCATGCCGGGCTGTCCGGCATATTTATGGGAATAGTGAATGTGATAAACCTGTATCTTGCCGGCGTTATGCCCAAGGTATTGTTTTTCCCTATATCAAACGGCGGACTGATTTTCATGACATCTCTTTGCGGTGTTTTGATATTCAAAGAAAAAATGAATACAAAGCAGTGGATAGGTATGGCACTGGGAATAGCCGCATTGTGTTGCCTGGGAATTTAGCGTCGTAACGATATTCGGTTAATTAAATGTAAAGGAAGACAAAATGATGAATACATCTTTACTTAAACGGTTCAAAGGCGTTATTGATGTAACAAAACCGCCATATAACGCCGATAATAGCGGAAAAACAGATTGCACACAGGTGCTGAAGCAGATTGTTGACGATATCCTTGCAGAGAATATAAAGGGCATGAAGGAAACGACCGATAAGCTGCTTGCAATGCCCGACCCCAATGCAAGGATAAGCTTTGAAATATGCAAGAATGACGGAATACCCGATGTCATATTTCCGGAGAAGCTGCCGCTCGGAAAAATCATATATTTTCCCAACGGCACTTATCTGGTCAGTGACACAATCTCATATTCGCATGAGAATTTATGCAATATTTTTCTTGGACTGCCCGGTTATGAGCTGAGCCGTCAGATATATTTCAAAGGGGAGAGCAGAGACGGTGTTACAATAAGGCTCAAAGACAATTGCCGCGGTTTTGGGTTTGGCGCAAACAAACCTGTTGTCAGCTTTATGCGCGCCGAGTTGTCAAATGTAGCTATGACAAATACATTTGAGGATATCACCATAGATGTCGGCAGCGGCAACAGCGGCGCAGTGGGGCTTGTGTTTTTCGCAAACAACACAGGAAGTATAAAAAATATCCGCATTGTTTCATCGGATTCCGAGTATCGCGGATACGCGGGATTGGAAATAAACCATGAGATAATCTCTGGCTGCTATGTCAAAAATCTGGAGGTCATAGGCTTTCAGTACGGAGTTCGTGTAATACCTGCCAGACACTATGTTACGCTTGAACATATAGCACTGAAACATCAGAAAAAGGCGGGCATATTTGTCAACAACACCATGGTAATGGTGAGGGATATAAAAAGCGAAAACTCTGTGCCTGCGATGAAAATCGACGGCAATATGGCTCATGTCATTGTCGCGGACGGTGAACTGACCGGCGGAAATCCGCTTGATTCGGGAATTGTGTACAGTCTTGGCAGCTGCTATATAAGAAATGTTCGCTCCGACGGGTACAAAAGCGCAGTCGCTTTTCGCGAATTTCCCCGTGCAGACGGTAATCGGGCAATTGAATTTTCAAATGAAGACACATATACGCTGTTTGATGAAAATGCACAAACGCTCAATCTGACGGCGGAGGATATTCCGGATATCCCATGGAACAATGATGAAACCGAGTGGGCATTTTCGGATGAATATGGAGCGATTGGTGACGGTATACATGATGATACCGTTGCCGTGCAAAAGCTTATGAACAGCGGGAAGAAGTATATTTTCTTTCAGCCCGGGGAGTATTTGCTGAACGGCACAATCAATATTCCACCGTCGGTTGAGAGGGTAAACTTTATGTATTGCAGCCTTGCGGCAGGCGAGAAGCTAAGGTCGGAGTTGAAAAGCGCATTTCGTGTGGTTGGTGAGAGCGATGTCCCATTGATAGTGGAAGATGTGTTTGCGTGGGAAAGGTTTTACGGGCATTTCCGTTTCATTGAACACGCAAGCAAAAGGACCCTCATATTAAGCGATTTACATATTCAGACTGCGGCGCTTTATTTTAATTCCGAGCAGGGCGGCAAGGTATTCATTGAAAACTGCGCCTGCACAGTTGGCGGAGATATGTATCGCGCAGTTTGCCCGTTTGAATTTGTCGGGCAGACGGTCTATGCGCGTAATATGAACCCGGAGAGAGCCGACTGTGAAATTATAAATGACCACGGCACACTCTGGTTTATGGGATTCAAGGCGGAGGGATACGGTACGACGGTCAAGACGGTGAACGGCGGAGTAACGGAAATACTTGGCGGAGTTGCCAGCATGGGCGAGAACAAGGATTTGCCCGTGGTAGTAAACGAAAATTCGGATGTGTCCGCAATTTTGTCTACAAACGGATATTGGCCGGAGCATATATTTCCGTATGCGGTAAAGGAGGTTCGCGGCGGCGAAACACGATTTATTGGTTACGGAGAATTGCCGAAAAGACTGCTGAATTGCTTCAGGCTGCCATTGTATTCCGGACGCGGAAGGGTAAAAGATTGAAACGGGAGGATATTTATGAACTGCAACAATAATAAATATAACATTAAGAATTACACATCACTGCAATACGCGGAGATGTTCACGGACAGGTGGATAAGGAAAATTCCCGCGCCTGAATTATCGATTATACAGATTGGCGAATTGGGCGGTTTTACATATCCGCAAGCGCTTCTTCTGCGCGGTATTCAGGAGGTTTACAAAAGGGACGGAAGGGGCGAATACAACAAGTATATAAAAGATTGGATTCAATCTGTCACTGATGACAACGGAGTACCGATTCATGAGGAACACGGGTGGATATCTTTGGACAGCCTCGATTTCAGGCAACCGGGAAATTTGTTCTTTGACTTGTATGATGAAACAAAGGATGAAAAATATCTGAATGGGCTTGATTTCCTTTTTAAGAATATGAAAGAGTTCAGAAGGACATCTCACGGGTGTTTCTATCATTCCCTTGACGGCAAGCACAGGGAACAGACATGGCTCGACGGTTTGTTTATGGCAGGACCTGCGTGCGTTAAATACGCAGTTTTACGCAATGACGCCGAGCTTTTGGATATAGCCCTGGAGCAGCCGATTATCATGTGGGAGAATCTGCGTGATGAAAAAACAGGACTTTTGAGACACGCTTGGGATGAGAGTAAGAGCGCATCCTGGGCGGATAAGGAAACCGGATTATCAAAATATGTGTGGGATAGGGCAATCGGCTGGTACGCCGCCGGTATTACGGAAATGTATGAAGCAGCGCCAAAGAATCACAAAAGCATTCCCAAAATCTGCGAAATAGTAAACAAACTGTTTGCAAACATAATTAAATATCAGGCAGAATGCGGAAGATGGTATCAGCTTGTTGACAAGGAGTACGACCCGAGAAACTGGATAGATAATTCGGGAACATTGCTGATTCTTTACGCCATGGCTAAGGCTGTTAAAAATGGCATAATAGACAAATCGTATGTTGAAAATATTATGCGCGGCTACAAGGATGTTATTGAAAACTCCACCGTTATAACGGACGATGATTTCAAGATTCTTGATATATGCATGGGAACCTGCGTCGGCGAAACCGTAGAGTATTATTACTATCGTCACAGGATTATTAATGAATGGCACGGGACGGGAGCATTTTTAATGATGTGTGCCGAAATTGACGCAATGAATCAAACGATTGAGATTTGACACAAGTTTTAATATAGGATTAAAACATCGGAATGATGCTAAGACAGCGAGAGTGTTGGTTGAACAAATTCGCTGTCTTTTGTAGCGAGAGGACGAAATGTAAAATTTTGTATGCTTGTGTAATGTTATCCTTGTAAAACTAACATGGGATTAAGTTTTAATGATAAACAACTCCGCCGGTTTCGCCGCCAAGCATCTTAAAGTTGTCCTCGTTATTATTTTAAGTCGTATGACCACACGACACACCGGTTCGGACATTTTCGGTATTTTTCTACTGTGCATAAACAGTCAAGAATATGTCCGCACCCCTGACCCAAAACCCGTTTGAGTTTCCCCAAAAATTAAGTGAGGAAGTCTTGGAAACGGCATAACAAAGGGAAAAACAAGGAATTAAAATTTGAAATCAAAGCAAAAAAATAATGCAATATGACTCCGAATGTGATATAATGTAGTTGAACAAAAAACAAAACCACAAAGGAGATATTGCATTATGTATAACTATTGTACCACACTTAACCACAATTTGAAAAGGGGTATTTTGAAATTTTCCGAAAAAATTTCAAAAAATCTTTCAAGACCGCAATTTAAGTTTGCTGCACAGATGATGTTCGGAATATTAAGCAGTCAAAGTTGTATGCTTTCGGAAATAAGCAGAAAATTAGACGAAAAAACTATACTCAAAAAAGTAATTGACCGCCTTTCACGAAATTTGAATACATTCAACGAAGGTGAAAAGCTGTTTGAACAATATCTGTACGCAGTAAAGTCTCAAATTAATAAAAACACAATATTGATAGTTGACGGAAGTTATATTACCAAGAACTACACCACAAAATCAGAAGGTATAGCAACTGTCCGTGACGGCAGCACGGGTGAATACAAACTCGGTTATCCCACTGTCGGAGTGACAGCGCTCACCCCGAAAAAGAAAATGCCGATACCTGTGTATACAAAAATCTTCTCTGCCAAAGAAAACGGATTTGTTAGCGAAGATGAAGAAACGATAAATGCTCTTAAATTTTTAAGTTGCCATTTTCCCAAAAACAATATAAGGGCATTTGACAGAGGATATGACAACAACAGATATCATGGTTATTTAATCAGTCGCGATGAAAAATTTGTTATCCGCGCAAAAAAGAACAGAGATGTAATTTACAAAGGCAAGCGAATAAATATTATGGAGCTTGCACATAAATTCAAAGGAAAATACAGCTTAAAATTTCGTCGAAAAAACGGTATTGGTGCAGACTGTAAAATATCAATAATTCCGGCAAAACTTGTATGCAGACCGAACGATGAGCTTAATTTGGTTGTATGTTACGGGTTCGGCAAAGAGCCGATGCTGCTGATAACAAACCTTAAAAGTGATGATAAAAGGCTTGGAGTTGCCGTAGTGAAGGTTTATCTTATGCGTTGGAGAATAGAGGAATTTTACCGTTTCAAAAAGCAACAGTTCGGATTTGAAAATTTAAGGGTGCGTTCACTAAAATCCATCAGAAATCTCGATTTAATACTGACTATTGTAGTCGGATACATCGGATTTATCAGTGAAAAAGCAGATGAAAGAATTGCTGTTATGCAGCTTGTTGAGCAATCAAAGCGTATATACGGAGTGAATAAATTTATGTTTTATGCCATTGCATACGGCTTATTTGTCGTATTTTCAAAATGCAAACAAGGTATATCTGATATGTTGATGAAAAGTCAAAAATCTATGCAGTTATCATTGTTTCCCGATGTAGGTTTTGGTTGCTGCTGAAAAAATGGGGAAACTCAAAACTGGCAAACTATTGACAAAAGCTTTTTTCAATGCTATAATATTTACTATATTAAATATGTACTAAAATATATTTTACCACATAATTTCGATTATGTGGCTTTTTCTTTTTTTAACACCGCAAAAGTCCGAGTTTCTGTATTTGTCTGCGATGAATATCGCCTGTTTCCATTGTATAAATACGGGTTGTTTCCACAGAAGAATGACCTAAGATGTCCGCAAGTCTGACAATATCCTTTTGCAAGGAATAATATGTTCGTGCGAACAGATGGCGGAGGTTGTGAGGAAACACCTTATCTCTTGCCACATTGGCACTCTCGCACAGTGCTTTCATCAGCTTCCATATATTAGAACGGTCAAGAGGTTTTCCGTTTCGGGTGATGAAAATACATCCGTCTGATATTTTTTCCTCTGACGCGTATCGTTTTAACATTTTGCAAAGGTCGGAGGGGATAATAACAACACGCATTTTGCCTTTAAGGTTTATTTCCGCTCTGCCAGCCTTTATTGCAGAGGTTGTAATGTATCGCAGCTCCGACACTCTTATACCGCAAGCACATATCGTTTGCATAAGCAAATATAATTTGCGGTTGCCTTTGCTTTTTCCTCGCAAATAAGATACTCTTTGAATTTTTTTATTGTTTTGTCTGTAATTTTTTTCATAGTCCGACAACTCCTTTACTACTATTATTTTACCACTAACATAGTAATATTCAGTGAAGCTGTCAACAAAATTTGCCTATATTGTTTTCATTTTATGACATTATGAACAAGTATGTTTTTTCTTTTGGCATAGTCTATTGTATTCTTTGTCCCGCTTGGCTGTCCGTTCCAAACGGCAATTACAAGGCTTGAACGGTCAACCATCCATTCGTTCCGTTTTTGATAGCAAGCCTTATAATAGTGGCCGCTGATTGTGGTTACATAATCGGCATTTTTTAATATATGGTTATATCGCCGTTCTCCAAAAAATCCACGCCGTTTCTCAAAGTCGGGGTGCGGCACGGCACAGATTAGGTGCAGAGCGTCATTCTGCTTTTTCTTTTCAAGCACAACTTTCGCCGCCCATATATCCGTGCCTTTTGCCATTCCCGTTATAAAAGTTACATATCCGTCAGCTATCGCATTATCAATAGCCTTTTCCAAGAGAGGTTTTACCTCTGATTCTGAAAGGCTTAATTTTTCGGGGCGATGTCCCGTAAAACAACATCGGTGTTTTCTTAAATTATCATTGTTCATATATTTATCAACTCCGTTCGCCGTGTACCGTGTCGCATTTAGCAAAAAGTACACCTTTCGAAAAAACTGTTAAAATTTGATTTTGCCCTTTTTTATTGACAGTCAAAGTGATTTTTGGTATAATATTCTTGCAAAAACAAGCGAAAAGCGATATTTGAGCATAAAAAAATCTACTATCAAAAGGTGTACTTTGTGATAGTAGATTTTATTTTGCAGGTCTGTATTCACGAAGCCTGCGGTAGAATGTGGCAATGCTCATATTGCATTCTTTCGCCACATCTTCAGCCCGTATATGACCTCGTTCCCATTGTTTAACCAAACCGCCGAAATTATCCGGTGCCGTTATCATCGGTCGTCCGAAAGCTATTCCTTTCAGCTTTGCTGCCCGTATGCCTTCTTCCTGTCGTTTGCGGATATTAACACGCTCGTTTTCCGCAACAAATGACAGCACTTGCAGCACCAAATCGGCAATAAATGTTCCCATTAGGTCTTTATATGTCCTAGTGTCGAGCATCGGCATATCTATTACAACAACATCAACCTCCATATCCTTTGTAAGTATCCGCCATTGGTCTTGTATTTCCTTATAGTTTCTGCCGAGCCTGTCTATTGATTTTACATAGAGCAAATCGCCTTTTTTCAGCTTTGTAAGCAATTTTTGATAGCTTGGTCGGTTAAAGTCCTTGCCGGACTGCTTATCTAAAAAGATATTGCTTTGCTTTATGCCGAGTTTTTTCATTTCAAGCATTTGCCTGTCCTCATTTTGGTCGGTTGAGGATACCCGTACATATCCGTATTCCTCCTGCATATTTCACTCACCTCCGATTTTGAATTTTTTACCCCATTATATATTATACCATTTAATTAAAATTTCACGGGAAGCAAGCAGTTGTCCCGCTTCCCGTCTGTGCTATTGATATAGGTTTGAAAAAGCATTTAACGCATTATTTATATAGGTATAAACAGCTTCGCAGCTTTCTTTCAGCCGATTACCGTTTTTACAGTATTACGCAAACGCCTCTGCAAAAAATTCCGTATCACTTGTCATAAAATAGTCATCGCCTGTGAATTTTAACTTTGCAAGCTGATTTTTCAGCCGTTCATCGGCGGCTATATTATGATTTTGCAAAACGCTCTGTATATAATGTCCGAACTCGTGGGGAATACTGCTGTAATATCCCATTCGTATGTATATTGCTTTTTTCTGCGAATTGTAGATGCCCGAATATTTATTATCAAATAGGTCTGTCCAATAATCATTTGAAACAAGTATCAGACGATAGCTACTTTCGGCAAATTCTTTTCGGACAAATTCCGGAACACATATCATTTCGCTTTGGGCGTTTAATATAGTTTCACGGCTGTTTGTAATGCTGCCCCCGTATATTTCCGGTTCTGTAATCGGCTCTTTTGATTTTGGGATAACATATTCGCCGTCATAATTGAGCATAAATACAAGCATATTGCAAAATTCGGCACGGGTTACACCGCAGTAGGCTTTGCATTTTCCGTAACCTCGCACATACATTGTGTTTGTATAGTCTGAAAAACCGCCGTATTTTACATCGGTATCCCACATAGTTGAATTTATCGGCGGCAAATTATTTAATTTCAGTAATAGTTCCGATGCAGTTTCATATGTCATCACAGCACTGTAATCACCACGAAACGGATAACCGTTCAATTCAATATGATTATTCCAGCCGCATTTATCGCAAAACCATTCCGACCAAATTGGCGGCAGAGCATAGGTATCTCCAAACAGCTTTTCAGCAAGTGTAATGCCCTCGGCTACGGATATTTTATTGTTCGGTTTGAATGTTCCGTCCTCATAGCCGCTGATTATGCCCATATTATATAGCCTGTCAACGGCGGAATAATACGGTGTTTGTTCCGTAACATCATTAAACGGCAGTTCGCTTGCAAATGCCGCCGTAGCCGATAATGACAATATAAGCGATATACCTATAAATATTTTCTTAAAAATCATTTTTGTTTTTCCTCCAATCTTAATACGCACTCGGTCGTGCCGCAAAACCGAAACCGCCGTTTGTGGTTATGACAACATTGTTGTTGCTGCTCGAACAATGGATAACAAGAATATTGCCGTTTGTATCTTTTCCGGCTATAATTCCGACGTGAGACAAATCACCGTAAAAGGCTAAATCTCCGGCTTGTGCATTGCTCCAAGAGATACGGCTGCACTTTGCGATTTGCCCTTGCGTTCCGTGTCCGATAGAATTTGCGGAGAAACCGGAATTGATAAAGCTCCAAGTTACAAACCCCGAACAGTCAAGTCCGAACGGTCGCTTTGTACCTGTTGTTTTACTGCCCTCCGATGATACGGTTTTTAATTTGCCCCATTCTGAGTCCCAACCGATAGCGGAGGACTTACCGCCCCAAAAGTAATTTACCTTTCCGACAAGCGAGCAAGCCGCCTTGATTACCTTTTTTCGCTCTGCCGATAGACTTTCGGGCAGATTTTTCAAAATATCCTGTGCGGTTGCGTCTGATATGGCAAGCGACTGTGTGGCGGAAATTAACACCTCATCTTGTTCCAAAAGAGTGTTCAACGCTTCCTGCTGCTTGCGTGTGAAATTGTATTTTGAAATCATATCGTCCTTGGTTTTGGTCGTAATTGTGATATATACAATTTTTTCGGAAGTATCGCCGTTTGTAACCGTTTCGGTGCGAGAGGTTATCTCGTGCATATCCCAAAACACATCTTTTAGTTTTTGCTTTTTATCTTCTGTGATAACGACAACATCTTCGACAGTATCATCTTCCACGCCCGCAACCTTTGTTGCAAACACAGCAAGCACCAAATCCCAATTTGCCTGTTCGCCGATAATCTCACTTCGGTCAGCCGCTGCGGCATTTTCTATGTCATCGAGTTTGTTTGAAAGCTCCATATTACATTCCGCAACGATAGAGGAAATTGGAATACTGTCATTGTCAGCCGCCTCATCGGAAATAAATATACCGAATGGCGATGCTGCTATTGCCGCAACAACGATTACGATAATAAGAGCGACCAAAAGCACCGCCCATCCGCCGAGTGCGGCAAGTGCGGAGATAACGGCTTTTGTTGCCGCCGCAACCATTTGAGCAACCTTGACCGTAATTTTAACCGCCGCTTTTGCGGTTGCCTTTGCGGCTTGTGCAGATTTCTGAACAACCTCTTTCGCTTGCTTGGCAGCTTGCCTTGCCGCTTTTTTCGTGATTTCTTTCTGCGTTTTTGCCGCCCGTTTTGCCGTTTTAACGCTCTTTTTCTTTGCAGATTTGCCTACATAAGAATTGCCAGCTTTTACGGCTTTGCTTGTACCTTTCAACAAGCTGTCCTTTGTTTTGACCGATTTCTTTGTTCCGGCAGATACATTTCGGGTAACGGTATGCGTGTTCTGCTTCGGCATTACCTTTGACCTATTCGGTGTTTTTATAAGGTCGGCAGGACTCTTGCCCTGTGAATGAATGTAATTGTCCTTTGTTTTGGGCATAGATTTTGGTGAAAAGGCGGTGTCTGTGGTGAAGTCGGATTTCGGTGCAGAAGTTTCCGTTTTTATCAGCTCTGCATTTTGTTTCGGAATATCGGCAGTATAATTTTTACTTGCAGATTTTTCAGCTTCAGCCTTTGTTTTCAGCTTTTCCGAAACATATTTTTTCCGTGCGTCCTTTATAGCTTGCTCTTTGGTTTTTGAAGTGGGGGCAGAGGAAACAGAGGTATTCTCTCTTGTTTTCGGTGTTGAAACATTCGGTTTTTGCTTAATATCCGCATTTTTGTGAGCGTTGATATAGTTCTGCTTTGTTTTAACTGTTTCGGCGGTATTTTCAGCCTTTTGGGATTTCTGCGACTTGATGTATGCTTCTTTGGTCTTGACCTGTGCAGTAGGCTTGCTTTGCACTTTTGGAGTATTTTTGGGTGCAGACGCTTGTACGCTCTCTTTCGTTTTAGGTGCATTATCCGCTTGCTTTGGTGTGTTCTGCACTTTCAAAGTATCGGCTTGCGGTGTGCTTGGAGTATTAGCATTTTCCTTTGTTTTAACCTGTTGTCGGTGTTGCTTTAACTTGTTTTCCGCAAGGCTTTTGCCTTTTTGGTACACCGTATCCACGGCGGAATAATATGTATTTTCCACCTGTTCGGTCGCTTCAACCTCGGCTCTCTGCGGTTGCTCCGACTGCCGTGTATCAAGCTGCTTATCCATAACATTTTTAACAAGCGTGTCCTTTGCCACTGTCTTTATATCCTTAACCGCTGTTTTTGCCGAATGTTCTACCGATTTCGGAGCGTTTTTAACCGCTTTTGTGGTGGTCTGCGGTTTGGTTTTTACATCTTTCAATTTTTATCACCTCGATTTTGAGCAAAAAAATAACACCCGTAATTAAACGAGTGTTATCATTATGTATTTACATTATTTTTCTTTTTTATCTTCGGCAAGAGATTCAATTACATCCGTAACAACAGCATTAAGCTGGGTTGCATTTTTTCTGGTTATAACAGATTTGCCGGAAGCCTTTTCAAGATTTTTTCTTGCGTCGCTTGCAATCTTTCCGCCTTGTTTGGCAACAGAACGGTTTTCCTCAAAAGATGTTGGCTCTTTTGTCTTTGATATTTCGGTGGCGCTGACCTCTGCAAGCATATTGAGTACAATTTCTGTTGTACTCATATTATCCCGTAAATTTTCCTTTTTCAAGCCTTTGAAATTTTTATACTGCCTTGTTGACATACCCGACCACGCCTTTGTGATTTCATCTGTTAATATAGCAAATTCAACACCTTTTTGAACACCACGGTCTTGCCATTCGTCAGTCAGTTCTTTTCTTACCTGTATAGCTTGCAAACGCTGATTTATCCATTCTCGGCTATATCCCTTTTTTAAGTAGGTTTCGAGTGCTCGTTCAATCGTAAGCTCCGGATCTATCGTTTCTTCTATCCGTTCTCTGCCGACTTCGGCAAGCCACACCTTAAACGGCTCTGCTTTCGGTGACGGAATAGATTGAATAATTCTCAAAAGCTGTTGTGTGTCGGCAACATCGGTTAATCTTTTTTTGCCGTCAGCAGCAGTCATTTTCAAGCGGTTACAATTTGTAACCGTTTCATTTCCCTCGTCCTTTAAGCGTTTTTTAAGCACTTTCCAATAGTTTCTTGCTCCCTGATGGTCTGCCTGTTCGGTTAAAACCTCTACAACATCCACAATAGAGAAATACCATTCTTCATTTTCTTCGTCCCACGCAGTACGAATTTTTTTATCTTCAAAAAGCTGAATTTTATCGTTTATATTATCCATACACATTCCTCCGCACAGATTTATATATTTAGTATAGCATATATTTGTCAAAAATACAATCGGCAGACTAAACGAAATTTTTATATTATTTTGCTTTTTTAGCCCTATACATTTTCTCATCGGCACGGCAGATAATATCGTCAATACTTTTCGTATATTTTTCGTGATATTTGGAATAGCCTATTGAAACCGCCAGCTTATACAGTTTTTCACGGTCAATAAAGCTGACGGTATTCTTAAACTGCGATATGTACGGCAGTACATTGCTTTCGGATATACACACAAATTCATCGCCGCCGATACGGTATATATCCGCTTTTTCGCCGAGTGTGTCCTTTAATGCCTTTGCAACGGTTTTTATCGCATCATCACCGCTGAAATGCCCGTAACTGTCGTTTATCTCTTTCAAGCCGTTTACATCGACAACAACAACCGTAATGCGTGAAATGTTTGCATTAGGCTTTCGGAGCTTTTTCAAGCGTTCCTCATAAGCGTTGCGGTTTTGCACTTCGGTCATACTGTCGGTATAGGCAAGCTCAAATAATTTTTCTGTCATTTTGTTTTTCATAGTGTCCTCCTAAAAATTTCGGCGGAGCTAATACAACTCCGCCGTGTTTGTGTTACTGCTCATTGATTTTTGTAGACATCAATTTATACAATTCCGTATCGGTCGGAAATTCATTGATAAACGGCACAATAGAGCCGCCGACCTTGATTAAACCTCGTCCTGCTCCGGCATTGGTGATGTAGCTCATCTGTGTGTCGGAAATTGATAAAAGTTCAGATAAGTCCTTTCTGTCAGACGGTGCCTGATTTAACAAGAGCAGAAACTCACTGTTGGACAACATTCCTCTTGCCGTTTCGTTAAGCAGGCAGTCGGAAATGTTCTGCGTGATACCCGTGAGCAGTCCGCCGTATTTTCTAAATCGTTTCCAACACTTCAAAAGGAAATCCGCACTATACGGATTTTTGAAATAAAGATGTGCTTCATCAACATAAACCCTTGTGTATTTTCCTCGTCTGCGGTTTGCCATAACACGGTTGAAAATATTATCGAGCATAATGAGAAGTCCGATAGCCTTCATCTGCTCGCCAAGCTCCAAAATGTCATAAGCAACAATACGGTTATGAAAATTCTATCCGTCTGCATTACCGTCGTAATATTCGGGCGAATGATAGAAATTTATTTGTATAGCTCCGTCGGGGCAATTCTGTTTGCCACTATGACAAACCGTGAATGGGGGCAAATGGGGAACAACTATTTAAGAGGACTTGTCGCTCTCGGCTTTCAGGGCTTTTTCATAATGGTATGCGTCGGCATTTATGCGGCGCTGGTAAACAGCCTGACATTCACAACGGATATTCAGGCGACATTACTCAGCGTTGCGGCATATACCGTTGTTTTATGCTTCACCCTGTTTAAGACGGGCGGCATTTCAAAATCAATATTTAATGCTCACTAAGGCGAAAGGAGGCTTTTGAAACTATGAAAAAGTACAGTATAATCTACGCGGACCCGCCCTGAAAGTACAAGGGCGGACTTTTGCGCGGCAGTCCGGCGAATCACTATCCCGTAATGACGGTTGAGGAAATTTGCGAACTTCCAGTACCGAAATTTGCGGCCGACGACTGCGTTCTGTTTATGTGGGCGACATTTCCGAAATTAGAAGAAGCCTTTGAGGTTATTAAGGCTTGGGGCTTTAAGTACAGCACGGTTGCTTTCGTGTGGGTAAAGAAAAACAAAAAATCAGATAGCTGGTTTATGGGTATGGGCTGGTGGACGAGAAACAACGCGGAGGTTTGCCTTGTTGCAACAAGAGGACACCCGAAACGGATTTCAAGAAAAGTACATCAGCTCATAATCTCGCCCGTTGAGGAACACAGCAAAAAGCCGGATATAACGAGAGATAAAATAATCGAGCTTATGGGCGACCTGCCGAGAGTGGAACTGTTTGCAAGACAGGCGCCGCCCGGCTGGGACGTTTGGGGAAATGAAGTATTAAATGATGTTTGGATTGAGTAAAGGAGGCTTGAAAAATTGAAAGATATACCTATATACACCGACAGCATAGAAACGGCACATAATAACAGCGAACTTAACGAATACAGGGAATCTCTTACCGTAAATCTGTATTGCAAGGACGCTATACAAAATTCAATAAGTGAAAACTTTGACGGTATGCACTTAAAAAGCGGTGCAGAAAAACAGGTCATTGACGAGTTTGGTTTTGACAGAGTATTGTTTATGCTTGCAAATACCTTACAGCAAAAGGATTT
>CAKSFP010000020.1 GCA_934454585.1 uncultured Clostridia bacterium | reverse complement strand
AAATAGACAAATCAAGTATTATAAGGCGTTGTCTATTTCTGCTCAACATAATATTTTAGCTTAGATAATATAGATTATGTGTATCTCAACATAATTTATATAAGCTTGGCGAATAAATTGTATAAATTCCAAAAACGCAACCGGTCTGTTTATTTCGTGAACCGGGGTTGGGTTCATCGTGAACCTACAAGAAGACTAAAACCTAAACAGGGATATTGCAAAAGAAATATTAGAAATTAGGACTATATGTGCAGCGGGATCGGAAACACAAAATGCAACTCATTTGTTCCGTATAGATATATTTGTCGAATATGTCTTTGGTGTAATTCCCACAGTCTTTTTGAATAGCTGAATAAAATACGAGAGATTTTCAAACCCACATTCATCGCACACGTCCGATACAGAACTGCCGCTTGCGAGCAGGCGGCAGGCATGTTGAATCCGCAGATTATTCACATAGTTTATGTAGCTTATACCGGTCAGACTTTTGAATTTGTTACAAAAATAGTGCTTTTCATACCCGACGATTTCCGCAACTTCATTAAGAGATATTTTATTGAGATAATTATTTTCAGTCCAAAGAATTATCTTGCGCAAGTTATGGCTGCTTGTATCATTTTTTATTACATCAAAATCCGATGTGTCGCAGTAATAAACAAGCAGGTCAAACAGATGCAGAATACATTGACATATTTCAAATATGTCATCAGAACTGTGAAATGTATCTGCGATAATACTCACATCTTCAAAGCACGGAATGTGCGTGGAGAGATCAAAAAAATTTTTCCCTTTGTATTTAAGAAATTCCTCAATGTTAAGCATTGTCTTTAACTGCTCAATATTTATCTTGAGCACCTTAACATATCCGTTATTCTCTTTGTAGAAAACAGAGTGAACAGCCCTCGGCGGAATGTAAAAAACCTGTTTGCCGCCGAGAGCACTTTTTTGTCCGCCGATGTATATGTCGCCTGTAACATTGCAACACAAAAGAACCTCTATTGTGTCTGCATAATGAGGCGGAGTGATAAGGTCTGCGGAAAATGTTAGGGTATTAACATCCCACGGACGGTTTTGTTTGAATGTTTTATGTTCTTTGAAAGCTGTAATTACATTATTCATATTTATATAATAACATGAAAATCTTAATATTGCAACACTTTTTCTTAAAATACATAATTGAATATTTTTTGTAAAATGCTATTATTAATTCAGTAAAACTACTATATAGATATGAGGTGCTGAAAATGGAAAAACTCAAAATAGGTATAATCGGCTGCGGAGGAATTGCAAACGGCAAGCATATGCCGTCAATTAAACAACTTGATAATGTTGAGATGGTTGCATTCTGCGACATTATTCCCGAAAGAGCGGAAAAAGCCGCAAAGGAATATGGAACACCCGATGCAAAGGTGTATACGGATTACAAAGAACTTCTGAAAGACGAAAGCATCAATAATGTGAGGGTACTCACCCAAAACAATATGCACGCGCAGATTTCAATTGACGCTCTGCACGCAGGAAAGCATGTAATGTGCGAAAAGCCCATGGCGATGAATTATGCAGAGGCAAAAGAGATGATAAAAGCGTCCAAGGAGACGGGAAAACTCCTTACAATCGGTTATCAGCATAAATTTGATCCCGATGTTGTTTATGCAAAGAAAGAGGCGAAAAAAGGTACTTTCGGCGATATGTACTTTGCCAAGGCAAATGTGGTTCGCCGCAGAGGTGTGCCGACCTGGGGCGTGTTTACTCAAATGAGCGAACAGGGCGGAGGCTCGCTTATAGACATAGGCACCCACGCACTCGATATTGCGCTTTATCTTATGGATAACTACAAGCCGAAAATGGCGGTAGGCACTACATATGATAAACTGAAAAACAACAAAGAAATGGCAAACCCGTTTGGCCCTTGGGATGTAAATAACTACGATGTCGAAGAGGCAGCTTTCGGATATGTTGTTATGGAAGACGGCGCAACTATCATACTCGAAGCGACATGGGCACTTAACACAACAGATACGGCAGGAATAAGGTATATGGTTTGCGGAAGTGAAGCCGGAGTTGATAACTATAACGGCAAATTCAAAATTAACGGTGTTTGCAATGATAAGCTTTATGTGTCAGAGCCTGATTTGAGTGTGGGAGGAGTTGCGTTTTACGAGGGAAATTCGGCATCGCCGACAGTTACGGAACAGCAGGTTTTTATAAATGCAATACTCGGAAAAGGCGAGCTTGTAACACTCCCCGAAACTGCGGCTGTTGTAACACAAATTCTTGAGGGAATATATGTTTCCGCAAAATCAGGCAAACCCTATTATTTCGGCGAGGAGGAATAGAAAATGTTTAATATAGCAATGATTAGCCGCTGGCATCCCCATGCCATGGAAAACAGGTATGTAAATCAGCTCAAAAACATTCCCGACACCAAGATAACCTGTGTGTGGGATTTTGATGAGAAACGCGGTGCGGACTGGGCGGCAGAGCTTAGCGCTGATTTTGAAAGCGACCTTGATAAACTGCTTGCACGCGCAGATGTTGACGGCATTTGCATAACAGCGCCGACAGATATGCACAAGGATATAATCATCAAGGCGGCAAGAGCGGGAAAGCACATTTTCACCGAAAAGGCACTTGCCATGAATTACGAAGAGGCTCTTGAGGTAAAAAAAGAGGTAGAGAAAGCCGGAGTAAAACTCGGTGTGGTGTTCCCGAGACGGGCAAACCGCGAGTATCTCTATGCAAAAAAGCTGTATGAAGCCGGAGAATTCGGCGAAGTTGCTCTTATGAGAGTGCGCAATGCAGTAACTGTTAATGCGAAATTTGAGGAACATTGGTTTAAGGCAGAGCCTGTTGGCGGAGGCGGAGCAATCCGCGATCTGGGCTGCCATAACATAGACCTTGCTTGCTGGATTCTCGGCGAGCCTGACGAGGTAAACACCATGACCGGCTTTGCAAGAGGGTTCGCGGTAGACGACACCGGCGTGTGCAATATCAAATTCAAAAACGGCGCTATTGCTATGGTTGACAGCACATTTTCCGCGCCTCTTTGCAGCAACTGGTACAGCTTTGAGATGTACGGCACTAAGATGGCATTTATCGCTGATCCCGAAAAGGTAACTATCATAAAAAATAACGATCCCGACAGCGTAGCGAGCGAAAAAGAAGTTGTCAACATAATCGATCTGCCCGAGGGTTATAAGTCCCCTATGGTTCAGTGGGTAGAGGCTTGCACAAAGGGCAGCGAACTTGTGTGCGATGTCAACGCCGGAGTTCTCGTAAACCGTGTGCTTGACGCAGCTGCCGTTGCATCGGCGGAAAAGAGAACCGTGAAAATATGACGCAGGGGAGAGAAAGATGATGATAAGAGCCGTTATAATCGGATTTGCGCATATGCATGTAAACGAGGTGGCGCTGTATATAAGCGAGCAGCCGGATTTTGAACTTGCCGCAGCGGCAGATGTGAGCGCCGGGGAGGAAAAGATTCCGAATTTGCGCTACACGGCAGGGTGGAATCTTGAAAATGTGCGGAAGAATTATTGCGCAAATATATATGATGACTATAAGAAAATGCTTGACGAGGTTAAGCCTGATATAGCGTTTATCATGTGTGAAAACTGCCTTAAACCCGAAATTGTGGAAGAATGTGCAAAAAGGCATATCAATGTTTCTGTTGAAAAGCCAATTGCCGTCAGCTATGACGAGGCAAAGAAAATGCAGGGAAGCATTGATAAATACGGCATAGAGGCGGTTGTAAACTGGCCGGTTATGTGGCGTCCGTACATTCACAGAATGAAAGCGGCGCTTGACTCCAAAATAGTAGGCGAGCCGCTTAAACTGCGTTATATCAACGGGCACACAGGGCCTCTCGGTAAGGGAGCAAAACACAGGGGCGTCGGAGAAAATGCCGATGAAATGACGGATGAGCAGCGCAGTAAAACCTGGTGGCATCAGTCAAAACTCGGCGGCGGTGTATACCTTGATATATGCGGATACGGATGTTTCTTCTCGGAATGGTTCGTGGGTGATGACGCAAAGAGCGTTATGTCAATCGGCGAAAATCTCAATACGCCATTCGGCGATACCGATGATAATTTTGCGGCTATAATTAAATATGCCGATAAAATGTCGGTTATCGAGGGCACATGGACAACTCCGAGGGCGGTAATACCGTCCGGTCCTATGGTAATGTGTTCGGACGGTGTGATAGTATGCACCGGCGGAGCGGAAAACTTGCCCGATGTCGCCGCATATGATATCTACGGCAATGTCGTGGAGGTTCCGGAAATAAAGTTTGAGGATAAATATAAAAATATGCCGTGGCAGTGGGCAAACCATATTAAAACGGGTGAACCGATACACCCTATGCTCACATTTGATACAAATATGAGAATTATGAAAATGACGGATGCGGCAATGCGCTCGTCGGTCAGCGGTAAATCGGAGGAACTGTAAATATGTCATTCGGAACGATAGCCGATATACAAAGGGCATCAATCCATGACGGAAGAGGAATACGGACAACTGTTTTTTTCAAGGGTTGTCCGCTTTCGTGTAAGTGGTGCCATAACCCGGAGTGTATCAGCTTTGAAAAAGAGGTTTTGTTCTATCCCGAAAAATGTATTCATTGCGGAAAGTGTGCCGAGGGCTGCTTTTCTGGCGCACGCGTAGTGTGCGGAAAAGAAATGACCGCGGATGAGGTCTTGTCCGAAGTTATGCTTGATGTGCCGTATTACGGAGATGACGGCGGAGTGACATTCTCCGGCGGAGAACCGCTGGCACAAAGGGAGTTCCTGAGCGAGTGTATTAACAAATGCAAGGAAAAGGGCATAAATTGTGCCGTTGAAACTTCGCTTATCTATTATGACGAAGAAATTGTCAAAAAACTTGATTTTGTTATGGCGGATTTGAAAATATGGGATAACGAACTGCATAAAAAATACACGGGAGCTGACAACAGTGGCATAAAACACAATTTTGTGCGGCTAAACGCACTCGGAATACCCATAATTGCGCGCACACCCGTAATACCGGAGATTGAGCAGGAAATTGACAAGATATCAGAATTTCTCAAAACGCTCGAAAATGTGAAAAAATATGAGCTCTTGCCATATCATCCTCTCGGAAACTCAAAAAGGCACGCCCTCGGAATTGCCGATGACGGATTTACCGTGCCTGAAAAAGAATATATGAAGGAGCTTGAAAAATATGCTTACATACGCTGACAGACTTAAAGCTATGCGTGACACAAAAATCAGACATACGCTTGAAAAAAGAAAGCAAAACGGATACACAGACCTTGACGATTTCGGCACAGTGCCGATTTCAGAGGGATATTGCGTTGAGCCGTGGTATAACAGCACAAACGGCAGCTTTTACGGCTATGACGGAATGTGCGAAAACTTTTGCCGTGTGATAAACGCTCACGAGCCGTATGTTGACCCGATGGAAATGCTTTGCGGCAGATGGAGAGATATGCTCGTTAACTATCGGGGCGATTTGCACTATATGCCCGATTGGCTGAAAAACAACCTGAAAAATCTGGAGTTTATAAAAAACGGTGCAACAAATCAGTGGAGCAAGCGCTGGGATGAACAGCGCTTTCCCTATGATGATTTGAAACCGCTGCAAGAAAAGTATAACATAACATCGGGCATAGACGGTGACGCCCATTTTGCCTGCGATTACCGCATAGGCTTTGAATTGGGATTCGGCGGATTTCTTGAGAAGATAGAAAAATACAGAAAAATAAACCCCGATAAAAAAGCCTTTTATGATGCAGAGGAGAGGTGCGTCCGTGCGATAATAGCGTTTGTAGACCGCCATATTGCAAAAATCAAAGAGATGATACCGGCAGAGAGCCGCCCGGAGATAAAGGAAAATCTTGAAACAATGCTCAAAACCTGCGAAGCTGTGCGGCTTGAGCCTCCGAAAACATTTCGTGAGGCTTGCCAGTGGACGGCTTTCTTTAACTGCGCCGCAAGAATCTACACCCGTGACGGCGCGGGATTTCAGCTTGATACTCTGCTTTTGCCTTACTATGAGAATGATGTTAAAGACGGCACACTGGATGATGAAACGGCAAAGTTTTTGATTGCAAATCTGCTTTTGATTGACCCCCATTATTATCAGATATCCGGGGTTGACGAAAATGACAGGGATATGACAAACCATCTTTCGTATCTCATTCTGGATGCTGCCGACAGCATTAATATAGCGTGCAATTTAACCGTCAGGGTACACGAAAACTGCGACAGAGAATTTCTCAAAAAAGCGGTATATTATCTGCTGAAGAATAAAAACGGCTGGCCGAGGTTCTGCAATGACAAGGCACTTTGCGACGGTTATATGAGAAACGGAGTGGATAAGAAAACCGCCCGTGAGAGAATTGCCGTAGGCTGCAACTGGATGTGCGTACCCGGCAAGGAATTTCCCATGAACGATACCGTCAAAATAAATATTGCAAAGGTCTTTGATGTCGCTCTCGGCGAGATGCGCAGTGAAAAAGTAAAATCGTGCAAACGACTTTTTGAAATTTACGAAAAACACCTTGCAATAGCTATAGACACCACGGCAAAGGGAGTTAATCTTCACCTTGACCACGCATGGGAAGTTACTCCGGAGCTGATTATGAATTTGATGATGCAAAACACTCTCGAAAGAGGCGAGGACATTTCGCAGGTTGCCGAGCTTTACACCGTCGGATTGGACGGCGCCGGACTTGCCGTTGTTGCAGATTCTCTCGGTGCGCTTGAACAGAGAGTGGAGACGGAGAAAGTGCTGACTTGGGATGAAGTGTATGCGGCGCTTGACAGTAATTTCGAGGATGAACGAACAAGACTTATATTAAATTCATCGCTGAAATACTGCCACGGCAATTCACCGGCAGACAGATGGGCAAAGGAACTCACTAAGTCGTGGGTACATCTTGTAAAAGCGCAAAAGATGCCGCACGGCAGACAATTTGTTCCCGGTTGGTTCAGCTGGTCGAGAACCATTGAATATGGCTCAAAGGTTGGAGCAACGCCAAACGGCAGACGAAAAGGCGAGCCGATTTCCCACGGCGCAAATCCCAATCCACATTTCAGGCAAGACGGAGCGCCCACGGCGCAGTCAAACGGAATAGCCTCGGTGCAGTGTGGTTATGGCAACACAGCGCCTTTGCAGATAGAATTTGATCCGCAGGTTGCGGCAGATGAAAAGGGCGTTGAAACCGTCCTTGCATTAATTGAAGGACATTTCAAACAGGGCGGAACGCTTATCAATATCAATGTTCTGGACGGGGATAAACTCATGGCGGCAAATGAAAATCCCGATTTGTATCCGGATCTGGTTGTGCGTGTAACGGGCTTTACAGCATACTTTGCAAGCCTTTCACCGGAATTTCGCCAGCTTGTGGTTGATAGATTTTTGAAAGGAATGTAGATAGATGAATATATTTGATAACCGACAGATAATTGAAAAAGGAAAATATGATGTATTCGTAGTCGGCGGCGGAATAGCCGGTATTTGTGCCGCTGTTTCGGCAGCAAGGGAAGGTGCAAGCGTGTTGCTTCTGGAAAAGCAGGTAAATCTCGGCGGTCTTGCAACCGTCGGACTTATCTCGTGGTACGAACCGCTCTGTGACGGAAACGGCAATCAGATGATATACGGAATGGCGGAGGAGCTGATTAAGCTGTGCGCAAAATACAGCTTTGATAATCTGCCCGAGTGTTGGGGCGGAAGTGGTGAAAATCTGCCGAGAAATCAGAGGTATTCAACCTTTTTCTCGCCGACTGTTTTCTCTGCCGCACTTGATAAATTTGTGCTGGATAACGGTGTGAAGATAAGATTTGACAGCCTTGCAACATACCCCGTAATGGAGGGTAACATCTGCAAAGGCGTGGTTGTGGAATCGGCAGACGGCAGAGAATTTTTTGAGGCAAAGGCGGTTATTGACGCAACGGGAGACGCGTCTGTTATGCACCGTGCCGGTGTGCCAACGGTTGTGGGAGAAAATTATATGACATATATCTCTCATTGTTACACAACCGATATGGCAGAAAAACTTGTCAAAGACGGAAATGTGTGCGCATTCCGCAAATGGGTAAACACCGGCAGCGATATGTTCGGAAACGGTCACCCAAAGGGAATGAGAAAGCTTACGGGAGTGACCTGCGAAGATATAACCGATTATATGATATCGGGCAAGCTGTCGCTGCTTGAAAGAATTTCAAAAAGAGACAAAAACTCGTTTGATGTTATGACAATTCCGACTATGCCGCAGTTCAGAACGATACGAAGAATTGTCGGCAAAACCGATTTTAATGCTGTTGAAGGTTTGAAGTTTGGGGACTCAATAGGCGATTGCGGCGATTTCAGACCGGACGGAGCCGGAAAGCATTATCAGATACCGTTTGGGGCGTTATATAATGAAAACTTCCCGAATATGTTTGCCGCAGGCAGGATCATTTCCGCACCGCAGGGCGACGGCTGGGAGGTCGCAAGGGTAATTCCGTGCTGCGCTATGACCGGTGAGGCGGCAGGCAAAGGCGCAGTGAGATGCATAAGAGGAGAAAAAGTATGAGAACATTTGATTGCAGTAAAGAACCGATCAAAGTATTTGGCTTGCCGGCCATATATACCATTGGATAGTATAGTAAGTCAGAGCCGTTTTTTGAAGACAGGATGCCGTGGCTTAAAGAAAAGGTTCAGCGTTCAAACGGCGGCAGAATATGTTTTCGCACAAACTCGCCGAAATTTACACTTAAAGCGAGAATAAAAATTGCGTGGAATTCCGAAACACATTCGCTGTTTGACACTACAGACTTTGTAGTTTATATAGGTTAACGACCAATATCAAGATATGCCGGAACTGTGCATATGGTATACACCCATAATAAATATACCGATAAACAGTCGGCAGAAAGCAATGATATGGTGGTGCAAATGGGCAATGTTCAAAAAGCTGACGGAGAGTATTGCATAATTGAAAAAACATTTGAAAAATCGGTGGAAACGGAAGACATCACAATATTTCTCCCCGGGGTTTGCTATATTGATTATTGTAAAGTTGCGATAGAAGATAAAGCACAGATTAGTGAACCGACACAGTATGCCGTTTCCGAGCCTATTGTGTTTTACGGTTCTTCCATAACTGCCGGCGGAGCAACTTCAAGAGTTAGCAATAACTGTATTTCGTTGCTTTCAAGATGGCTTGATGCGGATTATATAAACTATGGCTTTGCCGGTTCAGCGCTTGGCGAAATTGAAGTGGCGGAATTTTTGGCAGGTATAAAAATGAGTGCATTTGTTATGGATTACGACCATAATGCGCCGACTGCCGAGCATTTAAGAGTGACGCACGAGCCTTTCTTTAGAAAATTCAGAAGCATACAGCCGGATACTCCGTGTCTTATCATGTCAAGACCGAATTATTCTGACGGCGATGACTCTTTTGAACGCCGAGAAATAATCAGGCAAACATATGAAAATGCAAAAAGCGCCGGGGATAATAATGTATATTTCATTGACGGCGAAACACTGTTTGGTAATGAAGAACGACACGCCTGCACCATTGATTTGTGCCACCCGAATGATTTTGGATTTATGCAAATGGCAAAGACGATTTATCCGGTGTTGAAAAAAATTATACAATTGTAAAGAATGAGTTGCGGTGAAATTTATTTTGCCGCAACTCTACTTTAGTTTTGTAATAAAATATAGGCATTCAGTATTGCAAATAAAGTGTATAATTAACTTGTAAATATGGACAACAATAATCTATTTTACGGGAGGTCAACAAAATGGACAACAAACTTAAGAGCGGCCTTGCTTATATCATTAGTTTTATGCTGCGCCCGGTTTGCGGAAGAATTATCACAGTGCCTGAATGTGTAGATTTTTAAGTGATATAAACACATTTTGAAATTGGAATTAAACATTTTGTATGATAAAATTTTAGTATAGATACCAAAATGGCGATGTTTGCAAAAAACTAAGTATGCCGGAAAGGAAAAAGTATGAATCCACAGATTTTATATTGGAAGTGGCAGGAAATCGATGAAAAAACCATAATGCAAAAAGCACGCGATATTGCGGAAAGGAGCAACTTTACCCACATTTATGTGAGCACGCACAATCTGCCGACTGGGGATAGGTTGTTGTCCTGCGGTGACTGCGTAAGTTTGCTGAAAAAGTGTGCCGAGTACTTTCGTGAGCGCGGAGTCGGAATTGTTTGCGATGTTGATTTTACCCGTGAACGCGAATATGTCATCGCCAACAATTTGCCGCAGTCGGGTTTTGTCAAATTCTTTGAATTCCGCTTGGACAGCGCCGGATGTGCACAGACAGAACTTAATTTTGGCGATGTCTGGGAGAGTGAGACGGTGGAGAAGGCGTCGGAACAGGCAGATGTCGAAATTGTCAATTGTTTTGCCTTGACGCTTGACTCTGATAAAAACACTTTCAAAAATCCCGTAGACATCGCCGGATATGCAAGCGTGAAAGAAGGCAAAATTGTTGTGCGCGCGCCGAAAGAGTTTGCAAACCGCAGTGTCATTTGCTATCTGTATAAACCGAGGAAAGGATATCCGGATGTTTTCGTGGACGACTATGTCAAAGGTGTAAGAAAAATATTTGAGACGGTTAAAGATATCCCCCTGATAGGCGCGGCAACGGATGAACCCGGCTTGGGTTTCTGCCTTGAGAGCGAGTACCGTGTTGATCCCGAATTGATAAAGCCCATAGATTGCCTTGATATAAACAAGGTGAACTATTTTGAGGAGTGGTTTCCGTACAGCAATGGGATGAAGGAGCGCTATCGGCAAAGATACAACAGTGATTTGGATGCTGACTTGCTGTACTTCTGGCACAGCGAGGAAGGAAAAATAGGAAAAAGCCTGGCAATAGTCAATCAATACTTTGAAAATATAAGGACAAAAATGACCGAGAACGATGAAGCCGTGTATGACCTCATAAAGGAATATATCGGTGCGGACGCGTTTGTCGGCACACACACTACCATGTGGGGAGATGAACTCGATAATAACTTTGACGCATATCATAACGGTCTTTTCTGGTGGAATACCAAGCGTGATTATTCGCAGACGGATGAGGTTGTCATCATTCCTTTAAGACTCGGCATCGCAAGAAAGTGCAAACATAATGTATGGTACAATATGTGGTACTCAATGAGAACCATGGATATAAGGTCGTATTACAAAGAGACATACCGCAATGCAATATACGGCGGAAGAACGCACCACCTGGGCTATGAGTGTAACGAGCCCGGAGTTGTGCTGGAGCTGAAACACCCCGGGCATCTGGAGAGAATATCCGAGATGGAGGAAAAAATCAAAAAACTCAATACTATGCAAAACTCAAGACCGGATGCGAGGATTTTGGCAGTGTTCGGATATGAGGCGGCGACAAATCATTATATATCCGACCCGGGAGTTATGAGAATAGAGCGCCGCGCGGCGGTGATACATAGTGTGCTGAAAACAACAAAGGAAATTTTTGAATCACCGTATCTGTGCGAATTGATTCCGTCAATTGAAACGGAAACAGATAATTTCAAAATCAGAAATTCCAAGGCGGTGTATTGCGGTCATGAATATGACGCGGTGGTATTTCTGCATCCCGACGGCATAAGCAGGGCGGTATACGATGTTTTGCGCCGGATGTATGCTGAGGGCGTCAATCTGATTGTCGCAGGTGATTTCTCAAGACTGCACGACGGAGCGAAGGCTGAAAATATATTCTCAGACAAAAAGTTCTATCACAAAAATGTATGCTCAAAAGAGCTGATTGATGATTTGGACACATTGGGCATAGCGAGAAACTGCGGTGATAACTGGTGCCTGTTTGAGGACGGCAGCATAACCGCGTCAAACCCGGACTCAGATAAAAGCACGGGCAATTGCGTCAGATACGGCGGAGCGGAGCATGACGCGGATATTTTGTATATAACCCCCGATGGAGTTTGCAGTGAAATATAAGTGTGGTTTATGCCGGATAAATGGAAATTTGTATCAATTTTTGTGCCCGATATAACCCTTTGGCGCAGATTTTTAAGTGATATGAACACATTTCTAAATTGCCATTAAAAATTCTGTATGATAGAATTATGGTAAGGATATTCAGGCGACAACCGCTTGAAAATAAAAATAAGGAGAGAGGTAAAAATGGTAAAGGCAAAAAAGATTACGGCAATGTTCATGGTTTGCATTATGTGCGTGCTGGCATTGGCATCATGCAAGTCATCATCTACCGATAGTTTTACCGAGGGTGACGAATTTACACCGAGCAAGAATCTCGGAGTTACGGTTTGGTACACCCAGGGAACCAACTACGAACCCGGTGAAAAACTTGCCAAGAACATTCCGTATGAATGGCTTAAGGAAAGGACGCTTGTCAGCATAGACAACATTTACGGAAACGACGGCGGACAGTGGGACACCAAGCTTTCAAGGCTGATAATGGGCGACAGTATGCCCGAGGTGGTTACCTGCGGTTCGGGACAGGGTGTTTCACATTTCACAACATTGGCAGAGCAAAAACAGATTTGGGAAATCGATGTTGACACACTGAAAAAATATGCACCCAATGTTTACGAAAGAATCCCGAAAGATATGCTGGAGAAGTTCATGCGCAACGGCAAGCTTATCGGTCTGCCGTATACACTTCCCACAAACGAAACAACTCAGCCGACAACAGATAAGGAAACACTTGAATACATAAACAACAATGTTGCCAATATCGCCAGTGACGAGACAATGCGTGTGTGGGTGCGCGACGACATTTTGAAAATGATTTATCCCGAGGCAAAATCTTGGAGTGAGATAGAAAAACTGCATGAACAGAACCCCGGGCCTCTGGGTGACGAAATGTTTGATGTTCCTATCAACACAACTCAGGATTACATTGATTTTATGTATAAGATCAAGAGCCTTAACCTCAAGGAAAACGGAAAGAGCGTGTTTGCATTCGGTTATTCCGGCGGTGACAACTGGGAGGCTCTTGCATACCTCGGTGCGGACATGATTGGATACACAACGCATTATTATCCTGCGTCGTGGAATCCGATTGAGCAGAAGATGAGAGTTCCGCTTGTTGAGGAAACCGTGAAGCAGGCGGCAAAATATCAGAATCAGATGGTTAGGGATAATGTAATAGATCCCGAATCTCTTGTACATTCAGCAGCTGTTTTCAAAGAAAAGGTAATGAACGGACTGTATGCAATCTGCGTGCTCTCATATGCAGGAAACGAAAACGACATTAATAATTCTCTAAAAGCAGCCGGCAAGAGCTTCAGATACAGACCGCTCGCGGTCAATGTGCCGAATCTTGACGAGTACGCTGCCGGAAAAGCATCAAATCTGTGGAGCGGTGCAATAACATTCACCAAAAAGCTTGACAAAGAAGGACTCATCCAGATGCTCAATTGGATGAACGAATGTTTCTCCGATGAATTTTATGATGTTTATTTCTGGGGCAGACCGGAGGACGGCTTGTACGAAACCGACGAGAACGGCGTACGCCACTTTAAGGATGAGAGATTCGTTAAATACTACGACGGTGACAGCGAGGCACTCTCTCCGGCGGAGAGAATGGGTCTGGACTGCGGAACCGGGCCTGTCGGAGTATGGTACACGCCGGCTTGTGAGTACTCGGAGTGGTATCCGACAATTTACAGCAAAACATATAAGATGAACACCTCAACTGCGGTTACCATGTTCAAGAGCGATTCTCCGCATACAAATCTCCCCGAGTATCCGCCATATAACATTTGGGTGCCCGATTTTGCGTCAATAGATGATGTGAACACTTTCTGGGCAAAGCGTGAACAGTGGGAGAATCCATTCAAACTTGCTCTGGCGGCAACAAGCGAAGATGAATTTGAAAGCCGTTGGCAGAGCGCTATTGACAATGTGGACAGCATCGTAGACATCGACAAAATGTGCGATGAAATGACCGCCATTGCCAAGAATAATTTGAAGTAAAGTGAGGATACGGCGTTTTGTATGCTATCCTATATAAATTAATTTGATAAAGGAGATATGTAATATGAAAAAATGTTTATCCGTATTTCTTACTCTTTCTATTATTGCATCTATGCTGTGCGGAATGTTTTCAATTTCGGTATCTGCAAGCTCCGAGACGAATAACGGTTTAATCGAAAAAGACGGCGTACTGTATGAGAAACTTCCGCTTATAATTTCAGCTGTGTATGGTCCTGATACCGGCGTTGATCGTGAAAATATGTCTAAAGCTACGGACGGTGATTACGATACTTATGTTACTCACACAGCGCTTGGTTCAGCTGCGTTTTCGGATTTTAACAAAATAGATCAGGTTGATTTGGTAAGGGTCTATTATAGAAAAGATCACAACACAGCATTTTATGCCCGTATAGAGGGTGAAAATCGTGTTGACAAACGTTGGAACAGCGGTGGTAAACTTGAAGATTTTGATTTTGACAATGCATCTGTGAGCAGTGATGAAACTGTTTGCGCAGATGCGGTGATTAACTTCAAAAAGAGCAATGGAGATAAAAGCGTCAGTCTGATTTGCCTGAACAAATCTATAACTTTGTACGAAATCGAATTTTACAAAAAAGCAGAATTTTCGATTGACGGCGCAAATATAGCAAACAACGACACAGGCGTTACAAACATAAACGGCGGTCAGCCGCTTAGCATTACATTTTCGGGTGATGTTGATAAAACGACCGTAACTGCGGATAATGTAAAATTCACATCCGACACAAACGAGGTTGTCGCACCTGTATTGGCGTTTTCCGGTGATGACAAGGTTTTGAAATTTGACCTCAAGGACTTGAAACCTAACACAAATTATACTTTCACTATGTCCAAGGAGGTTAAGTCCAAGGTCGGCGTTGCGCTTGATGACGATTACAGTTTGTCGTTTACAACGGGCGATATAGCACCGTTCCCGTACTGCGACGGGCGTATCATAAAAGAAGTGTCAGATTTTGCTGTGCAAACCGGCAGATCGGGTATGTATGTCATCGACATGAAGGAACCCGTGTCTTTGTTGGGCATATCGGTAAAACTTAAAACAGCGGACGCAAGCAAGGCAGATTCGCTTATTCTGATATCGGGTTCTGAACGCGGTTCATTCGATTGCAGAATTGATTGGCTGCCCGGTTACACCAGAGGCGAAGATAACAGGACAACTATTAAGAACAGCACCACTGACGATCAGTACTTCCTTTTGGATTCGAGCGCATATCGCTACTATCTCGTAAAGACTGCCGAGATTGGTACTAATAGTGAAGGTAAAGAAACAGTAACAGATAATAACGATAACAATATAGCTTCCGTAAAGGCATATGTGTCTGTGGCTGATGTAGAGTCGAATTTGACTAAAATTGCCTCGTTTTCCAGACCGGTTGTCGGTACGAACATGAGTAATGCGTCTCTTAACGCTGCCATCGGAAATAAGCTGATCGACGGTAAAATTGTATCAGACCCATTTGAACCGACAACACCTCTCAAGAGTATCGGATTTTATTCTGAGAATTTTCCGACAACGGAAATTAAGAAAATAAAGATTTGGTATGAGAAAACCGGAGAAACAAATTTAGCAAACGACTATCTGAATCTCTATACATTTCATACTGATAAAACCATCGGTGATAATGGTGCGTTGAATCTGAATAAAAAAGCCGAGTTTGTAAACACAAACGGTGCAATAGGCTGCGCAGAAATAGACCTTAGTGATGCTACTAAAAAGAAATCCGATTTGGAGTTTTTACTGATAGCAAACGATGCGAATGTTACAGGAATAACGGGAATCAAACTGTATGAAATAGAATTCTATAAAGAACTTGATGATTCCGCAAAATTTGTTTCGGCTTCGAGTTCTACCGAAGGTGTAGATGCGAGCCAACTCGCAAAAGTATATGACAGCAATGTTGATTCGTACTGCGAAATAAATGCGGCAGATGTTATTCTTAAGCTGGAAAATCCGACGCTTGCATCGGGAATTAAAATAAGATATAACGATGCAGGAGGAGACCTTTTGGCAAATTATTCTGTATACGCTGCGTCAGCAAATGATGAAAGTGCGTATGCAAAAATCGGCGAATTTACCGGTGGCTCAGATGATGAAGCAGGACTGACTTATACCGGAATGATAGAATTCTCCGAAAGACTGGTTCGTTATATAAAAATTACCCGACCGAGTGTCGGTGGTATACAAATTGCCGATGTAAAGATTTATAGCAAAAATGATTTTGAAACTGCTCCCGACGGACAGCACTGGGAAAACATCATGGCAGGCTTGAAATCAGGCTCCGTTACCGCAGTTGGCATTGCAGGCAGTTCTGTTGACGCAGGTTCGGTATACTCAATGGTTGACGGCAGATATGATGCTTCGGTGTCGCTTGCGGCTAAACCCGATGCCAAAGTTAATGTAGGCCCTAACAAGCTCGGCGCACAGTATGATATAGACCTCGGAGCACTTTATACAATCAACAGCATAAACATGGGTTGGAAAATAGACAGTCCGAGTTTTACCGGCTGCTTTACATTGTACGGTTCCTCTGACGATTCAAGTTACAAAAAGCTTACCGACTTTAACATCGGTGTTGTAGATTCAGGTACTGCATTTGCGTCTTTTGCAAGCGGTAATTACAGATATCTCCGTTTGGTAAGAGGGTTTAACACTCCCGATTCGTTTGAAAAGAGCGCCGGCGTGACCTGCGGATACGGCTTAGGCTTTACTACCAAAGTGACAGAACTTGAGGTTTACGGACTTGCAGATGATTCAACAGCAACAGACATGGTGATTTCTTCAAACGAGCCTGAGAAACTGACGAGCGGCGACAAAGATATTTACAACTGGACGGCTGCGATAAGAAACTATACGGGCGAGAAAAAGACATATACGGTGCTGTCGGCTTGCTACAACGATAACGGGCTTATAAGCTGCAAGATGAACGACGCCGTAACATCCGATGCATTTGACAGCGAGAAGGTGCTCAATATATCCGGCGAGATACCGGCAGGCACAAAGTATGTTCGCGTATTCTTGTGGGACGGAACGGCTAATGCGAAACCGCTCATGCAGGAGAGGACATTGAATATTGCACAGTAAGGGATAAAATTTACATTGTATTTTGGTGTGCATTGTGATACAATAGCATTACCGCGGGTTATGTGCTTTAGAGCGGCTCAATTTGCTTGAGTCGCTCGATGTTTGTCCGAGCAAAAAAGGTCATTGGTGCAACGCAAATGAGTGATATTTAATGAGGTATTCAAATGTATAAAGTATTGATTGTTGATGACTGCACATACGATGTAAACGGATTGGTTACATATGTGCCGTGGGCGGAACTTAAATGCGAGGTCGTCGGGACGGCTGCAAACGGATTTGAGGGATTTGAGGCGGCGGTAAAATATAAGCCGCATATTGTCATAACCGATATATCGATGCCGCAGAGGAGCGGCATTGATATGGCGGAAAAAATAAGCGAGCGGCTCCCAAATACGGTATTTATTTATATGAGCTGTTTTTCGTCGTTTGAGTATGCAAAAAAGGCTGTTAATAACAATACTCTTGCGTATCTTCTCAAACCGATTAACATTGAGGAACTGAACAATGCGTTAAAAAACGCGGTAAAGGTGCTTGACGAGAGGCTTGAGCAAACAGAACGGTATGAATATCTTAACGAACAGTTCCTGAACAACAAAGATATTCTGCGTGAGAATTATCTGATTTCACTCTTGCAGGGCACGGAGGAGGACAGGGCGAACCGCAGTCTTTTTGACTTTTGCGAGGATACGCGATACAACATATGTGTTCTGAAAGTTATGTCGTCGGAGCCGGAGCGGCTCGACACGATGTACTCCTGGCAGGTGTACCTGTGCGAACTGCTTGAAAAGCACCTTGCAAAGGCTTACTGCACAAAATTTGAGCTTGACGAGGTCGTTGCCATAATTGACGAAAAGATACCGGTCGAGGACGGAATTGTTTTTCAGAAAATGCAGGAATTGCTGTCGCAAAAATTTGACGACAGTTCACTGCTGGTTTACATTACGCGCGACAGTTTCGGTCTTGATGAGCTACCTAAGCAATTTCAAAGTTTGCTCAATATTATACACAACAACTATTTTGAAATGCGCGATCAGATTATCTATATCGACGCGGATATGCTTAACAGTCAGGTCGGCAACAACCCTGTGTCGGTTTCCATGATATATGATGATGTGTATTCGGTTCTCACATTTGAGATGGATATAGACAGTTTTGAACAAAAGTATCTTTTTGACAGTGCGGTTGTGGACACAGTGTATCTCAAATCATTGTGCTATCTTATAATATGCGTTATTAACCTTTTTCTTATTGAACGAAACAAGTCGTTTAACGACATATTCGAGGACGATGTACTTGTTTGGGACAAGCTTGCCAAGTTCCAGACGATAAAGAACATTAAACAGTGGATTTTCAATATTTTGTCGCTTGTGCGAAACTACATGTCCGATCAGCTCAATATCGACAAAACCACTGCAACCGTCAACGAGATAAAATCCTATATAGACAGGAATTACTCGAATTTTGATGTCGTTGAGCAGGCGGTGCATTTGCAGAAAATAAGCCTTAATTACGCTCGAAAGATTTTTAAGGATAAAGAGGGTCAGACAATATTTGATTATTTGATTAAAAAGAGGATGAACGAGGCAAGACATCTGCTCAACACAACCAATATGCCGGTGAATGAAATTGCGGAAAGGGTAGGTTATTTCAGCAATTCGTATTTTTCGACAGCATTCAAAAAATACACAGGCATGAATCCTTCAAAATATCGTGAGACTAACGCAAAGGGATAAACGGTTATGAAAAAACAAGGTTTGAAAATCAAGGTTAAACGGGCAATCATACTTTATGCGGTGCTTCCGTCTTTTTTGCTGATGAATTTTGCGTGTTTTGTTTACGCCTGCAGCGAATGGAAAACATACTATGCGCAGGTGAGATATTACACATTTCAAAATGCTTATCAGCTGAATGTTCAGTTTGACAATTTGGTTAAGATTTGCAACAACATTGCTTCGGACGGAACCGTGCAAAGCGTTTTTTCATCTGTTCAAACCGACATGACCAGGCTCGATGCGTGCAATATGATAGAGAAGTACTGCGCTAATTTTTATAACTCATATAATGCACGGCAGGTGGATATAAAGATATATCACAACAATTACAGTATGTATCAGACAAACTACTCGGCGTACATAGATTCTCTTGATGAGGATTTAATCGGCATACTGCTGAATCTGAAACAGAATGAGATGTACTGGCGCAACACCGAATCCGGCTCAACCCTGTTCCTCAACCTGAAAAACAGAAGAAACGGTTTTGATGTCATAATCGCCTTGTCGCTCCCGAAATCAGATATGGAAAACTTCGTTTGCCATGCGGAGAATTATCCCAATTGCCGAATAGAAAGTTCCGATATTGCCCTGACGAACGGTGCAGCCGCAAGAGACGGCTGCTATGTCATAAACTCCGATTTGAAAAACGGGCTGACGCTGGATGTATATATCCCCAAGTCGGTGAAATATAAGAAGTATCTTGTCGATTTCGGCGTTACATATGTCGTATATCTGTTGTTTCTGCTGTTTGTGTTCTTTTCGTCGGCAAAGACGAGCGCGGAACTGACAAAAAAATTCTATGGCCTTATAGAATATATCCGCGGCGAAAAACTGTACTTGCAGCCAAACAGTGAAGTGGTGTTGGACGCGGATGATGAGTTATACTCTGTGTACAATAAACTTTGTCTGCTTGTCAGCGAGATAAATTCTTTTCACAGCGAAAAAGAACAGCTGATGGCGGAGAACACCAAGCTTCAGCTTGAATTTGCCCAGGCACAGATTAATCCGCACTTGCTCTACAATTCGCTGTCCGTTATTAAGTGGGACTGCATGAGATACTCCGCATATGACATTTCGGACAAAATCAGTCTCCTGGCGGACTATTACAGGGCGTCCATAAACAAAAATCAGAGTGATTACAGGTTTTTTAACGAGATTGAGCTTACTAAAAAGTATATCGGTGTTATCTCGATAATCCATGGTGTTGAGTACAAGTATACCGTAGATTTTGACGAGAATCTCCTGCAATATCACACCATTCAGCACATTTTTCAGCCGCTTGTCGAAAACGCCGTGCTGCACGGCATAAACCGTATGAAAAACGGTGTTGTGTTAATAAGCGGGCACTTTGCCGGCGACAAAATCATACTGTTTGTCAAAGACAACGGTTACGGAATGGATAAAGATAAGCTTGAAAAAATCCGTAATTACGAAAGTGACAATACGGCAGCTTACGGCTTAAGGAACACGCTGCTGCGTATAAAGCTTCATTACGGAAAGGACAGCGTTATAAAAATTGAAAGCAAACCCGACGACGGCACCAAGATAACCTTTATACTCGATAACCGCGCCGGCAAAGACGACAATCAAAACGGCACATCGTAAATTTATATATTGCGATATATGTTTTGGATTCGGGGCAGACCGCCGTATTATTCGGCGGTTTGCCCCGAATTTTTTTGCGTGCGGACTGCGGTACGTTATTTTTCATCGAAAGCGCCGTAATGAGCGCATTTTGAAATGACAAAACCACATTTCTAAATTGCTATGCAAAATCGCTTATGGTAGAATTATATTAGGTAATGTACGAGGAGGAAAGCAATAATGAAAATTTTCAAAGATAGGAACAAACAAGTAAACGGAACCGCTTCTCTCAAAAAAAGCGGAAAACACGACCGCAATTTGATGATGTATCTGATTTTGCTGCCGTCGCTGATAATGGTTTTAATTTTTAATTATCTGCCGTTGTTGGGACTGGTAATTGCATTTGAGGATTTCGATGCGTTTTCGGGAATACTGGGGAGTCCGTGGGTCGGGCTTCAAAATTTTGCAAAGGTGCTTACCTATCCGGATTTCTTAAAGGCGATAAAAAACACTGTGGTTTACAGTTCTGTCAATCTGTTTTTGGGATTTCCGCTGCCCATAATTCTGGCAATTCTTTTTAACGAAATTCACAACAGGGCGTTTAAGAGAGTTATCCAGACAGTAAGTTATTTTCCGCACTTCCTTTCGTGGGCGGCGATATGCTCGTTTGTTTATGCTCTCTTTGCAATAGAGGGGCCGGTAAACAGTGTTTTGGCAACATTAATCGGCGAAACATATGAGAAGAAGAACATCCTGCTTGACAGCAAGAATTTCCTCCCTATTTTGTTTGGAGTGGGTCAGTGGCAGGGCATAGGCTGGAGCACGATTATCTACCTTGCAGCCATAACCGGAATTGACGGTTCGCTGTATGAGGCTGCCGAGATTGACGGCTGCAACAGATTCAGAATGGTTACGAATATAACATGGCCTTGCATAAAAGGAACCGCGGTTCTTGTTTTGATACTCGGCTTGGGTTCGCTCGTCACATCGAATTTTGAAATGGTCTACGGTCTGCAAAACGCCTTTATACAAAAAGATACCGAGGTTATAAACACTCTTGTGTACCGGCAGGGTATACAAGGCGGCGAATACTCCATGGCGACCGCTTTCGGATTGATGCAGGGCGTTGTTTCACTCGTGATAGTATTTTTGGCAAACCGAGTTTCCAAGGTAATCTCGGGCGAGTCAATATGGTAAGAAAGGAAGGACGCAATTATGAAAAAATCTACAAGCTACAAGGTTTTCACTGTTTTTAATACAATATTTATGTGTCTGCTTGGTGTGGTTATGATATATCCTTATCTTAACCAGCTTGCCATCGCATTCAACGAAAGTGCGGATACGGCTCTCGGCGGTATATATCTGCTGCCGAGAAAACTCACATTTCAGAATTTCGGCACCATACTTACAAATCCGCGCGTAGGTACCGCTGCGGTGGTGTCAGTGCTGAAAACCGTCATCAACACAGCCCTGGCGCTGCTTGTTACATTCTCTGCGGCATATGCCCTCAGCAGAAAGAATCTCAAAGGACGGGCGATTATAACTAAGCTTTATGCGGTGACAATGTATCTGAGTGCCGGTGTTGTTCCCACATACATACTGTACAGACATCTCGGACTTATAAATAATTTTTGGGTGTATATCCTCCCGTATACATTTTCGTTTTACAACATGGTTATCATGAGGTCGTTTATTCAGCAGCTCCCCGCGAGTCTGGAGGAGGCGGCGCTCATTGACGGCGCAAACGAACTCACGATTATGATGAAAGTTGTCATACCGCTGTCAAAACCGGTGCTTGCCACAGTTGCACTTTGGGTGGCGGTAGGACAGTGGAATGAGTATACCACCACATTGTATTACATAACCGATAGGACTCTTTATTCGCTGCAGTATCTCATGATGTCCATATTGAAACAAAACGAGACGCTGAGACAGGCTGCTCTGGACGCAGCGATGGGAGCGTCCGAAAAGACCACGCAGCAGCCGGCAAGCGAATCCATCAAGGCTGCCATGATGATAGTTACCACGGTGCCGATTATCTGCCTGTATCCGTTCTTGCAGAAGTATTTTGTAAAGGGTGTTACGCTCGGCGCAGTGAAGGAATGATAAACTCGGTCGGAATTTATTGATTTTATGTAAAGGTGATGAATTATGAGAAAAATTACAAGTGTTTTGTTGATATTTGCACTGATTATTACAACAACGGTATCGGTTGTTTTTGCTGAAGAAACCAATTCGCAGGGCAATGCTGCAAAGGAATTTTATGTTTCGGAAAACGGCAGCGACTCAAACGACGGAAGCCGTGAACATCCTTTCAGAACCATCGAAAGGGCTAAAGAGACTGTTGCTTCAATATCCGATTCCGTGTCGGGGGACATTGTTGTAAACATAGCCGGCGGAACTTATCGCATAGATGACACCTTGGATTTCACAAACGCCGACAGCGGAAAGAACGGACATATGATTATATACCGCGGCGACAAGGACAACAAACCCGTTATTTCCGGCGGAAGAGTTGTTGAAGGGTTTAAGGAATCTGCCGATTATCCGGGGCTGCTTGAGGCATATTTACCCGGATATGAAAAATACGGTATTCGCGAGCTTTATGTCAACGATGTCAAGAGATTTGTCGCAAAGTCGGAGAGGTACATCACCGCTGTGGGGAATTATTCTGACCCGACCACCAAAAAATCTTCCGACGGAATGATTGTGTCAAAAGATGATATCCCGAAATATGACAATCCTGATGATGTGCAGCAGACTGATTTCGTCTGGTACAGTATGTGGAAAAAATCCATGTGCAATCCCGTATCAATCGAGGAGAATCCGGATAATGCGGATACGATGATTGTGAGACTCAGCGAGGAGCTTAACGACGATTTTGCCGGTTCAAAAGTTCAGTTTCAGATAGAAAACTGCATGGGCGTGCTCGACTCTCCCGGGGAGTTCTACTACAATGAACGCACAAGTATGTTGTATTATATGCCTTATGAGGACGAAAAGGCGGACAACGCGGAATTCGTTGTTCCAAATCTTGAATTCTGTATGTTCTTTATTGGGAACGGAGTGTCGTATCCGGTAAAAAATATAACGATAGAGAACATAAGATTTGAGCATTTTACCCGTTTGTACAATGACAATTACTATACTATCACGCAGGCGGATATCGGACGTGTGCGCAATCGTTCAGCCGCTTTCGGCAACACCAGGGGCGCGGTCTATCTGATGAGGACGGATAATATCAATTTTATAAACAATGTGTTCTGCAACTTGGGCGACAGTGCCATAAATCTTTTCACAGGAGTGTCGAATTGCAAGATAGAGGGGAATTCGTTTTATGATTTGGGCGGCGCTGCACTGAAAGTGGGAACGGCAACTAACAATAGCGCAGAAAATTTTAACATCGATCTTTCACCCGAGAAAAACCCGAAAACAGATTATCTGCTCACTCATATGAACCCGTATATTTCTGCGTCAAACAGTGACGGATTAAGCTATCTGCATGAGATTAATCCAAACACTTCATCTTGCTACGGTATTGTGTTTGACAAAACATCCGTACAGGATTTGTATATGTACAAAAAGGGTTCAAAACCTGTCGGCGCATGGAAAAGCGGGGATGTCAAGGAGGGCGAAAAAGCATTTGTTCTTTACGATTTTGCCAAAGCATATTCGTTCAGCGAGATAGACCTTTGCTTCAACCCCGAATTTGTTACGCCGAGTGAAAAGAGTAATTATGAAATTCTGCTGTCAAATGACGAGGAGTTCTCCGAAGGCAATTATGTGACCGTTGCTGTCCAGAAGAATCCTGCGGATGAAATTGCAAAATATAAGATGAACACAACCGAAAAGTACAGATATCTGATGGTGAGAAAACTTGACGGTTCGCCGTTTGCACTGTCGTTCCTGTACCCGTTTTCAAAGGATTATCCGCACGATATCCTTATGAAGCGCTGCGAGAAAATAACCGTGGATAATAACTGCATAACTCGTGTTTCCGACGAATGGATGGGCGATCCGGCTATTACCGCAAAGACCGGCAACAATGTTGTTATATCCAACAATGAAATAACCGATGTGCCCTACACCGGCATCTCTGCAGGCTGGGGCTGGAACTCGTCGCTCAAGCATGGCTGGTTTACCATAACGAATAATATTATACACAACACAAACGGCACATTTTATGACGGCGGATGTATATATATCTTCGGCGGCTGTCATGTCGGCGACAACAGATCGTTTATCGCGAACAACTGGCTCAAGGCATACAGAGGGCGCGCACTGTATAATGACGAGGGCTGCATGGGCGTGGACATGACCGATAATGTAATAGAATTTGTGCCGTCTCCCATGTTCCCGAACAACGGCGCGAAAGACAACACATTGGGAAACACTTATTCAACAATTCCGGTTCTTACGACAACTACAAGCCTTAGCAACTGGAACAATGCATACAAAAGCGTCGGCCCGCTGACGGTATATACGCTCGGCGACAATACTGCCGACAGTTACAGAATTAAGTCTGAAGCGGGACTGAGCAAGGATTATGCTTACCTGAGGGACAGCATTCCCGACAGAACTCCGAGATATGATGTTTGGGGTGTTTATTCACGAAATGACACTATGTCGGCAAGATTTGTAAGAGATGACCACACTGCGCTGATCGATACTCTGCAATATACGCTCAAAAACGGCAAATTCGGCGACGGATACGGAATGTACCCGACTCATATAAAGGCTGAATTGGAGGACGCCGTATCAAATAAGTACAAGGATTTTGAAAGCGGCGAAAAAGTCCTGGAACTGCGATCCTTTGCCGAGTATGTTGAAAGGTCGTTTAAGAGAGTCGGATATGAGCAAATGCTGAAGGCTTGCGAAGATAAACTTGATAAAACGCAGAGCGTGGCATCGGATAAGGATGCTGACCCGTCATGCGATACGGTTCTCAACGCCGCAAAGAATGAATTTAAGGCAGAAATTGAGCGAATTAAGGCTAAGGGTGAAAACGCGGATAAGTATGAATTGTTCGAACTGACAAAAGAATTGGAAAACGCGTACAACAAGCTTTGCGAAAACATCATAGAGCCTTCCGTTGCGGAAGTATATTCGGAAAGCCTTACCGATGCCGATATAGACAGGGATAACAGAACTGTTTCTTTGAAAATGCCGAGGTATGCCGCCGATACGGCAAAGGTAAACTTCGGCGCAACACAAAACGGCTTGCTTACAAATGATTTCGGCAAGATAAGTTTTGACAGTGCTCTGCAATTGCCGCTCTATTCCAAGAATACCGGTAAGTATTCCATGTGGACGGTCAATGTGCAGGAGAGCGCAAAGAATTACGGTGACATAACAGCCGACGGATTTTCATCTTATGCTGAAAAACTCGGCGCGGCTAAGGATATCCTTGCCGACGGCGGAATTTCTTATGAAAATTTGCAAGGGGAATTCTGCTGGTATCTGAATAATGATGTAAAAGCTTCGGAGGAGAACGAATTCAGATTTTCCGTAAAGAACAACAGGGAACTCAACAATGTCACATTCATTCTCGGCGCGGAGACCTTAACCGACTTTAGCAGAAACTCTAAGCTTGAGCGTCACGACAGGATAGAACTTACATTTAAGAACAGCATGGTGTATGTTTATACCGTTAAAGGCGGCGTAAGAAAGCTGAATTATTCGGGTGTATCCGGTATGGACTATAAGAATGTAAATACGGTTAAGTACAAAATAACTCCTTGTGACGGATATTCCGTGCTTAACCTGACCGTAAACGGAAAAACATACGACATCGCCTGCTCCGAAACGGTTTCGGGAACGGCATTCGGATTTTACTCGGATTCACTGCCGATTGTATTGTACTAATCTCGTATCGGAAGGAGAAGTAAAATAATGAAAATTTACAGTTTGAAAAGTAAATTCACAGCATTTATGCTCACTGTAACCTTGGGGGCGTCTCTGACTGTTCCGACCGTGGCTTTTGCGGATGACGGTGAACTGCCGTTTGATGAGAAGCCCGGGTTCAGGGTTGAAAATGTGGCTGCAAATAAGGGTATTGCAGCGTCACAGGGATGGCTCACCGATATCTCCGACAGCCTGAACGACGGCATTACGGCATATGAGTACATTAACCAGAGTTCCGTTAAAAACGGCTCTACTGATTTGCTCGCGGACGGCGACATGGAAACATATGCGCAGTTTGACGCACTCCGCGATTTGCAGATAACTCATGATTTCAGCGGTACAATTGAGGGAATTGAGATATTTTACGCTCCGAAAAGCGATAGTATCGGCAAAACCTTAAAAATAACGGGAAGCAAGCTTACGCAGCCCCTGAGCACATTTACCGTGCAGGGCGAGGAAGGCGAACTCACAAGTGTGTTTGTGCCGCTTAATTATGAGACAAACGGAGACAAACTCAGGATATACAGCGGCGGATTATACGGCTATGCGATGGATATTTATGAAATCAGGCTTTATTCGTCAAGCGGCGGCAGTTTGCAATTTGATAAAATTACAGACGAATATACCGATGTGCAAAACAGTTTTCACAGCTTAAAAGCAGACGGAAAAGCAATTATAGACCTGGGTGAAGAATATGAACTTGCAGGGATTCGCCTGTTTGCGGAAAAGAACATGAAGGTGTATTTGTGCAGCGAATATCCCGACGGTGCATTGAGCGACGGTGATTTGGTATACAGTGCCGGCGATTCTGTGAGCGAGGCGGAGACTGTAAACTGCAGCCGCTCCGCGCGCTACCTTTGCCTGGCATCGGCGGCTGTTTCCGCAAATTGTGCAGAGATAGAGGTTTATGCATATTTACCCGACGGCGGTGAAATATCGCCGGCAGATCTTGTGAATTTGGATCTGTCATATCCGTCGGCTGACGGTTGTGAAGGTGTGACAAATACAGACGGTCACAATGAAATAGTAATTAAATTCGCCGAGCCCGTTATGACCTCAACGCTCAATGCCGACAGCATTGTTTTGCTGGATAATAACGGTATGTCTCTTCCTTACTTCGGACTTGCCGTGTCCCAGAATGAGGTTTCCGTGCCGATTATAAATCTCGAATCAAACAGTGCGTACAGCCTTTACATAAAGAAAGGCGTATTTACAAAAACGGGAAAGATAATGTCCGATGATTTTCAAATTTCATTCAAGACAGGCACTCTGAAAGAATCGAGCAGACTTTCCGAAATTATAAAGAGCGTCACGCCATCCGACGGGGCGACCGGCGTTACAAATCTGAACAAATACGGATTTGTGAAAATCGGATTTTCCGTAAATATGCTGGATTCGAGTTTTGATGAAGGCGTTGTTATAAAAAACGCAGCCGGCGAGCGCATAAAAAACATTGAATATATTTATGAAAACGGCGAATACAAATTGGATTTAAGCTGTTTTGACAGCAATACAAAGTATACTCTCACTCTCATTGCCGATAAGTTGAAATCGGATGAATGTGACATTATCGGTGATGATTTTTCACTGACATTTACCACGGGAAATATTTTTCCGTATAAGAGCGTCGAGGGATACAGAATTGCAAATGTTTCGCTGAATAAAACAGTCACTTCAAATATGGGTGATAAACCCGAAAACGGAGATATAAAAAACATCAATGACGGAAACTACGAAAACCAGGTTATATTATGGCCCGGCGGCGGTGTGCCCGGAACCGTGGTTATTGACTTGGGCAATTACTGCAAGGTTATTGCCATAGAGTATACGGCGTCAAAACACTTTGACTATGATTCAAGCACGAATCTTCATTATCATACAAAGGACATAAGCCTGTATTCGAGCCTTGAATATCCGAACAACTCGTTTTCAAATGCCACATTCCTAGAAAAGACCACAGCGCATCTTAGCGGTGAGCGGAAACTTTACAAGAATTTTGATTCCGGGTATGCAAGATACATATCGGCACATTCGGCATATTCCATAAGCGTATTTGCCGAATTGACGGTTTATGCGTATGTAAAAGAGGATTATACGCCGATTACATATGAGGTAACTCAAAGAGAGTGTGTTGCTTCCACATCGGTCAAAAATTATACCGATGATGACAAAGATATGTATATGCTTATATCCGCTTATGACGAAAACGATAATTTTGTAGGACTTAAATGCAAAAAATTCGTTGCCGCCGCAAACGCAACGACGCCGCTTGAGGTGCGTTACAGCCTGGCGGAGGTGAAAGATTCGCTTGTTTCCGCAAATGTAAAAAAAGTTGTGATTCAGCTGCTTGACGGATTCAAAGAATGCAAGTCACTGGCAGTACCATTCGAGATTACACGCTGAACACGGTTTACAGTTTTAACCGTATGGGCGTTGCCTATGGAAAAATCGAGTTACAGCGTAAGGAGGAGTATATAATGTTAAAAAGAATATTTGCCAATATTCTCATACTTGGGATTGCGGTTCTTTGCATATCCTCTGTGGCATATGCGGATACAGACAGTTTTGCGGATAACATAACAATGGTGTCCGGGGATAACGGTTTTGACCTGAATTTTTTGGTTGACCGTTCAGAGGCTGTCAATGCGTCAGATCGAATTAACATAATTGTATTAAAACCCAATTGTGATTTTGATTCGCTGACAAATGAAAGTGATATCGAAAACAGCATCTTTTTGATTAAAACCGCTTTCGGCGGCGAAAGTTCTGACAGCAAGTTGTTTTCATACAGTTTTCCGTCCTCGGTCGGCAATGAAAGCGATATAGATATTTATCCTGTCAAGGTTGCCGTCACAGCTTATGACGGAAGATACTCCGAGGTGAATCTGCAGTACAAAAAGGTGTCGGATGATTACCGCGCCAATGCGATAAAGCTGCTTTCCACTGTGGACAAGGACGGTTTTGTAAATGTCTGGACAAATGTGGCGGCGCCCATGTTTGACATTTCGGACACTGAGGATTTTGATAAATACATCAATCTTATATCGGCTCAGTTTGTATTGACAAGGGACGCTTATTTTTCGGAAAACAACATAAGTGAATTTGAAGATTTGCCGTCGATAATCAACTGTGTACATCAGGCTATGTCACTGTACGCAATTGAAAATACCGATAAGAATACTGCGGAAGGGCTGGTTAAAAAATACGGAATTGTCTATGACGACAGATATGATTTTTCAAAGGATTTTTCCGCTTTTTATACGCTGTATTCCGCTGTCAAAGATGATTATAAAGGCGCAAAAAATCTGGATCATCTGAAAAAGGCGTGCATAATGGCAAATATGCAAAACGGCGCTTCCAAAAGGACGCCGGGGGAGATTGCGGAGTGCATAAGAAAATATGCAAATGAGCTGAAAATCGACCTGTCATATGCCATACAGAAAAATGTGAGCATAAACCAAGTTGCCGCAAGGGTTGATGCCGACAATATAAGAAATTATTACAAAAATACTTCGTGGTTTACCGATCTTGTCGATACGCTGTACAGCGAGGGCGGTCAGGACGGCGGATCTTCACCGTCCCGGGTAAGCGGAGGCGGCTCCGGCTCGGGCAGAGGAGGTTCGGTAAGCATTGGCGGCACATCGGGCAATACACCGGACGATAATGTTAATTTGCCGCAGCGTGAAGAGCAGCCTCAGATTGTTTTCAACGATTTGGACGGATATGACTGGGCGAAGGACGCCATTGAAAATTTGTTTGAGAAAAATGTTGTCTCGGGTGACGGAAACGGAAATTATTCTCCGTCAAGAAATGTGACGCGCGAGGAATTTGTAAAAATGCTCTGTCTGGCATTCGATATTTATTCGCCCATGAAAGACAGTGACATCAGTTTCGAGGATGTCACTGCACAGGACTGGTTCTATCCGTATGTGTGCGTGGCGAAGATAAGCGGCATAGTGAACGGAATAAGTGATACGGCTTTTGGAACGGGAGAGAATATTACAAGGCAGGATATGGCGTGTATGCTGTATAATTTGCTGATATATAAAAATGTGAATGTGGTTTCCGAAAACAATCAATTTTCCGATAACGGGACAATAAGCCCGTATGCCGAAAAGGCAGTTGATACACTGACATCCTTGGGCATTATCGGCGGTTTTGATGATAATACTTTCAGACCAAATGAAAATGCGGACAGAGGTCAGGCGGCAAAAATGATTTACAATATGGTTTTGTATCTTGAATAAGGAGAGGAAAACACGATGAACTTTAGAAAATGCAAAAAAATAGCGGCGGTTTTTCTCGCGGTTGCGTTGGTCGGCACATCATGTTTTACGGAATTTCCGACGGCTTTTGCTGATGACGGAAATCTCGCGCTGAATAAAAAGGTTTACAGCGGCGGCGAGTTTAACAGTGCATTTGCTGCGACTAACGCGGTTGACGGAGTTACGGGAACTCACTTTGCGTCCGGTTCGGAAAAAGCGGATGCAGGAATTGTGGGCCGTGCCATTGTTGTAGACTTGGGACAAGAGTATGACATCGACACCGTTAAGATAATAACGGAAAGAGATATGGATCGCGGCGGTTATTCGAGATCAGGCTGGTCGGTGTATATTTCAAAGGATTTTTCTTTTGAAAACGCGACTTTGATAGGTACGAAAAAGAGCCCCGGCAATTTTGGCGAGGACTTTGAGGTGGAACTTGAAAAGCCGATACGCGGTCGGTATGTAAAACTGGCGTCAACCAGCATGATTGTTATTTCCGAAATTGAGGTTTACGGTGAGCTGTCGAAAGCCGGAGCTGACAACGGATACAGTCTGAAAGAGTACAGCGATTTGGATGCCGATGACGCGGCGAACTTAGTGCCGTATCTCGGAATCCTTGAAGGCGTGACCGATAAGGAATTTCAGCCGCTTTCTCTGCTGAAACGAAAAGAAGCGGTAAAGAGCGTGCTAGCCGTGATTAATTTCAAGACAACCGCAACCGAAAACTTCTTTGAAGATGTGAATGAAAATGACGAGTATTGCCCCTACATAAACAGCGCACTGTCAATGGGTATCGTGTCCGCTTCCAATGAGTTTCGACCGGATGATTACATCACAGTTGCGGAGTTTTACGCGATGATTTTGCGCGCACTCGGTTACGGAGAATATGCAAGCGCGGTTGCTGCGTACCCTGCGGGAGTGCTGAAAGCAGCGGCGAGAATCGGGCTAGACGATGATGCAGCCCTCAACGGAAACGACTTAATAAACCGAAACAGCGCTCTGCATATAATTTACAATGCGCTTATGTCGTCTGTCATGGAGGAGACATCCATATCTTCCAAAGGCGCGGCATACGATTTCGGCGGTGACAAAGAAACCGTTTTGGAAAAGTATTTTAATATGGAACTGTTCAGCGGAATTGTCACTGCAAACAATGCGACAACTTTGAATGATCTTGTCTCCGGTGCGGCAGGCAGCATAGCTGTCGGTGACAAAACCTATAATGACTTGACGGCAAGCGCATACGGTGCCATAGGAAAAAATATTTGCTATCTGGTTGATTCCGATAATGACAACAATATCATATCGTGGTGGGAAAACTCTGCCGAAAACAAGACATATGAGATTGATTGCGGATATGTGGAGGCGGTAAGCAAAAGCACCATAAAATGCTATGCTGACGAAACAACGCCGAAGAGGTCATTTAACATAACAAACGCAGTTATTCTCAGAAACGGTGCTGCGTGCTATGACTATACATACGACTTGTCGAGTTTTAAGCCGAGTGATTCATATCTGGTGCTTACGGACAATGATTCCGACGGAACGATTGATGTTGTTAACATAATGCAGCCGGCAGTAGTTCCGATTGACAACATGGAAATCGGTGATGACGAAATTACGCTTATCGGAAAAGGCGGAGAAAGTGTCAAGATAGAAGATTATGACAACATGGATGTTTTGATAAACGGCGCCAAAGGCAGACGCAGATCGCTGAATAATTCTGCCGTTGTGTATGCTTACGCCGCGTCAAACGGTAAAAATATCTTGATTGACGGTTACACAACCGTTGTTGAGAAAAAAATCGAGTCGATTGGCGACGACTGCGTTACCATTGACGGTACGGAATATGAATTTTCGGATTACTATCTGGAAAATAAGGACAAAATGGGAAAGCTTGAAGTGGGCGCATCTCCGAGGTGTGCAATAGGCAAGGACAACAAACTCGTATGGATTTATGATGACGGCGGTATTGTATCTCCCGAAAACTTAGGATTTATTGCACAACCGGATTCCAAAGGTGATAAAATGTCATTCAGAGTTTTCACCGAAAATGCCGAGTTTGTTACATTAAAACTTGCAAACAAGCTGACTGTGGACGGCGTTTCAATAAAAGCGGATGATATTGATGATAATCCGGAATTGATTTCGAGAAAGTTCGCAATATACAAGCTCGATTCAGAAAACAGAATTAAATGGATAGACACCGAAAACTACGACCCGGCAACCGAACCCGACAGCAATATGAAAAAGGTTGAAGGCGTATCTGCGGATTCGAGCCGTTCACACGCAAATGCAATATTTGACGGTAACAAAATGCTTTTCCCTGTTAAGGATAACATGAAGGTTTTTGTCATTCCGTATTCGCACGGAAAAATCATGACATCGTCGGAGTATGAAAAATACTACAACATTACCGAATATTCAAAGACCTTCAGCACCTACGGAGTATTGATAGACAGCGGCGATACTTTCTACAATCAGGACAAAAACGGATTTCCGCTTTTTGTGTCACGCGGCGCACGCACATATGATGATGTTGTTTCAAATGTATATTCACCGTGTACATCGAAATATGCGCCTGTTATGGTTGTGACCAAGATTACGAGGTCGCTGAATGCCAATTCGGATGGTGCATACTGCATTTCCGGATACGATTTCAGAAACGGTTCGAAGATAGCATACAACACAAACGGTATGATAAAAAAATGTGTTAATACCGCGAAGATATTTGCGGACAACATAACCGAATATATTGACAGCGGCTCAAACAAGGTAAAACCAACAACCATAGCCAACGAGTATCTGGATGATATCAACAGCATAAAAGCCGGAGATATTCTCAAATACGAGACTGTTGACAATATGATAGTCGGTCTTGAAAAGATTATAGACAGAGACAAAATTTCCGAATACCGTTTTGGAGAAGAAGTGAGTTATCCGCATACCTCATATCGCTATTTGTGTGCAGATGTAATCAGCATTGATAACGGTTTGATAACATATGAGGGTCAAAACGGCGTTGAGGTGAGAGAGTGCGGCAAGTTCAAAGTATGCTTCGCCTATGAGAGCGGCAGAGACGGAAAAGGAGAGGTTTCGGCAATATCTCCCTCAAAGATGCCGTCGCATTTCAAGAGCGATCAAAAGTGTGTTGTTTATCTAAATGTCGGCAGGGTTGTAAGCGTAATTCTTTACGAATAAGATGTAAAAAATGTACTTATTGAGCTGATTACAGCCAATAAGTAGGCGCATTATGCGTATTAAAAATCGGTATGGTTTTATCGGTAATTGCTCTTGGAGAAATTTATGCGGCAGTGGTTGCGATCAGCATAATGGGTTACAACATATTGGGATTCAAGGTTCTCAAGTCCGGAAGTATGGCTTTTTACACCTTGTTTCTGATGTGTGGCGGAACGATTATTTTTTCGTCCTTGGCAGGTATGACTTTTTGCGAAAAAATATCAAAACGGTTGATTTTGAGCATAATAATGTGTTTTGCCGGAACCTGTATGTTTTTATAAACCGAAAGGATATATTGCGACAGGCGGAGCACTGTAATGAACAAATAGGAGTGACTAAGATTGGGAACATTATACATAGGTGTTATTCTTCTTTGTAGGGTAGCACAACACATAACAAATAAAAAAAGCAGTGATGAAATGAAGGGATTGCCGATGTTTATTGGCTACGGTGCTTACAGGCAGCTTTTGTCGGCGCTTTTCGGAATAATACTCATAGTTATTGGCAAAAGCGCCCTGACGCTTGACAAAAATACATTGATTATATCGGTTTTTTCCGGATTGATGCTTGTCTTAAGTATGTTTTGCGGAATTTATGCGATGAAAAGCGGCACTGTGGCGCTTGTAAGTATGTTCAGTACCGCCGGACTTATAGTTCCGTGCATATCCGGAGTATTTTTGTTTGACGAAAAAATCTCGGCTATGCAGTGGGTCGGGGTTGCGGTATTTTTGCTCTCGGCTTACCTGCTCATAGGCAGTTCGAAGTATATTTACAAGAATTTTTCGGCAAAGACAGTTGTTTTGCTGATTGCGTGTCTTGTATCGGAAGGCGGTACTATGCTTGCACAGACGATTTTCGCCCGTTGTGTGCCGGACGGTAATGTGAGTGTTTTTTCACTATTTTCATTCCTCATACCGGGTATAATTTTATTGATAATGGCGCTTGTAATACATCCCAAGAATAGGGATGAAATGCATATGTCAAAGACAATGTGGGGTTGTGGAGTTGTGCTGGCGCTGTGTGTTTTTGTGATAAATCAGCTTGCAACGCTTGCTTCTCGCTTTGTATCCCCGGTGATACTCTTTACATTTATAAACGGTGGCAGCACAATAATCGGGGCTGTTGTTGCGGCTCTGTTCTTTAAGGAAAAACTCACGGTCAGAAGTGTGGCAGGTGTTATCATAGGTGTGGTTTCTTTGGTAATAATAAAAGCTTTTGCATGATGAATTAGGGCAAACGGTGAGAGTTAGTCAGATTTGATATGTAATACAATAATTAACAATAGGAGCGAGTATGAGATGAATTTGTTTAATCCGAATTACTACAAAAACTTGAATGATGATTCAGCAATGATTCAGGCTGCCGTTGACGCGGCAAGGGAGTCGGGCGATAAAATCGTGATTCCCAGATATAATGAAAGGACAGGAAAAAATATATGGATTATCGACAGGACGATAAATCTTTATACGGGAAGTGTCGTTTGTTTGGATAACTGCCATATAAGACTTGCGGACGGAATGTTCGGCAATATGTTCAAAAACAGCAATGCAAGAGAGGAGGCTGCTAAAAGCATTTCAGGAAGGCAGTACGATATACATATTTACGGTGTCGGAAACGCCATGCTCGACGGCGGAAACCATAACGGCTTGATTGAGACGAATGCTGCCGAAAAGGGTATGTCTATGATTTTGAACACGATGATACATTTCCATAATGCCGAAAGAATCGTCGTGGAGAACCTAACAATAGTCAGTCAGAGGTGGTGGGGAATGACATTCCATTTTTGCTCTGATGCAAGAATATCTAATATTCGGTACAGAACGCTTTGCACTGCGCCGAATTGTGACGGAATTGATTTGCGCACGGGATGCAACGGATTTGTTATAGAAAACATATCCGGTTACACCCAGGACGACACAATCGCTCTTACCAATTTGAAATGCAAAACTGATGATTGTATGTGCGTTGACGGTTTGGATGATTCAATCCATAATGTCGTAATTCGCAATATCACGGCAAGGACGACCTGCGCAAGCGTCCGTCTGCTGAACCATGCGAGAAAAAAGCTGTATAATATAATTATCGAAAATATTCAGCAGTATTGTGAGTTTGATCCGGCTGACGATACAACAAAGGCAAAAGAAAACAGAATACCGTTTTCAAAAGAATATTACTACGGTTCGACGGCAACCGACGCGCAAGAGGATAAATATTGGCAAGTGTTTGGAAAAAACATGAGTGTTGCTTTGCGAATCGGCGAGAACACATATTTCGGTGACAACATTGAAAACAGGGCAAAACCGGGTGAGATGTATAATATAGTTGTTCGGAATATTCAGGCGCAGGGGGCGTATGCCGTAGGTATTGCTGCGACGCTTACGGACTCGGTAATTGAAAATGTGAAGCTGTACGGCGAGGGTATTTCGCCCATACACTTCGGACCGGGAGAATTCAGAAATATCACATTCAGAGATGTGGGATATTCCAATGCATTTAAGATTCGTGAAAAAAGCTATCCTAATCAGTTTGTTGAAGATCCGAATTACGGCTATGACGAAATTGCAGCCGTATATTTCAACGGTTCAAAGGCGCGCAACCTGAGGTTTGACGGAATCTATGTACCGGGATATGCAAAGAGTGTATTTTCGGGACGGAACTGCGATGTCAGTCTCAAGGCTTGCAATGTTGACAGAGGCAGAGATGTAAAAATGATCGGCGGAGAAGGAATTGACGCTGACATTTCCGAGTGATAAAGAAAATGGGGAGTGAACCGAAATATGTCTGATAAAGCAAAATTTATATGGTTGGACGGTAGTGTATACCCGGAAATGCAAAAAAGCCCTATTTCTGTCTTTCTTCCGTCCTGTAAGGAGTTTGAGTTTGGTGTTGCCGCTTTCAGAAAGGAATTTAAGTTTGAAAACAGAATCAGAACCGCAAAAATAAGAGTATTCGGAGATACACGATACTACTTGTACATTAATTCAAAATTTGTCGGCATGGGGCCGGTTCCGGTCGGCCCTGCCGGCATTATGCCGGAGCAATATGCAAGCGAATTTGAGATCCATGTAAATGAAAAACACTTTAACATATATGCACAGGTTCACTCAAAACCTGTTGTTGAACTGGATGTTTCAAACGAGAAATGCGGTTTTATATTGTCCGCCGAACTTTATTTTGAAAACGGTAGCGCAGAAACAGTGTTTACAGATGAGAGCTGGCTTTCGCGTCGTGAAAATGAGTATATTTCACCGCGCTCGGTTGATTTTACAGTTACACGCGATGAGTGGATTAATGCGGCGGAAACCCTGAGTGTATGGAATGTGAAACCGTCGCATATTAAAAACCTTGCGGAGCAATGTGTCAGTGATGAGGTGTATGTTTCTAAAGACACGGGTGTGACTGAGTTTTACAAGAGCCTCGATAGAATTTATTCGGCTTATGTGAGGTTATATATAACGGCGACCTCCGAATACGAAATTAAATTCGTATCATCGGAAATAAACGGTGTATCGCAGCGGCTGCACACTGTAAAGGGAGCCGGAAATTCAGAATATCGTTCTCATGAGATGGATAGCATAGGCGAATATAAAGTACAAATCCGCAGTAAGGATGGCTCTCCGGTGAGCGTTAGGGCACAGGTGTTGTTTGTTTGCTACCCGTCCGAAAGAGTCGGTGAATTCAAGTGTTCCGACGATATGCTTAACAGAATATACGAATTGTCCGAATGGACTGTTAAAATATGCAGGCAATCGATTGAGCTGGACAGCCCTGTTCACCAAGAACCGTTATATTGTTTCGGAGATTATAATATCCTGAGCCTTGTAAATAATTTCTCAACCGGCGATTATTCGCTTACTCGGTTTGATTTGTACCGAATGGGAAACTATTTGTACACGAGAAACGGAAATCAGGGCAACAGATTGTACTCGCTGATTTGGCTCATGATGTTGTACGAATACTATAAATACAGCGGAGATGATTCAATTTTTCATGATGTTGAAAAAGGCATCAAGAGTCTGATGGACAGGTTTGAAACTTACAAAAACAGCGACGGCATTTTGGAAACTTTACCGACATATGCGTTTGTGGACTGGGCATATGTTGACGGTTACGGATTAAAATATCCGCCGAGGGCTCTCGGTGAGACTGTAATGAACGCATTTTACTACAATGCGATTATGATATGTGCACGGATATACGATATTATCGGCGATTCCGCTGCTTCCGAAAAATACAGTGAAATGGGCAAAGAGTTCAAGAAAATGTTCAATCTGTATTTTTATGATACTGACAAACAAATGTATTTTGACGGAAGAAATATACCCAATGAAGTGCACGCCAGAATGCCGAAAAACAGTGATAAGCGATATTACACCATTTATTCCAACACGGTGGCGGTGCTGTTTGGTTTGTGCGATTCCGTCGAAGCAGAACGAATCATGAAAAATATCTTAGACAATGAAGATATGATGATTGCGCAGCCGTATTTTATGCATTATGTTATTGACGCTGTGTATAAAACAGGATTTTTTGATGAGTACGGATTGAATTTGATTCGAAAATGGGAAAAGCTTGTGAACGAGTGTGATAAAGGTATGAAAGAGGTATGGAGCGATTATGAGGGCTATGTGGTTGATTATTCGCACGGTTGGGGCGGAACACCGGCATATCAGCTGCCTGGCAGAATTTCGGGAATAGAAATATTAGAGCCGGGATTTAAGAAGATTAGGCTTAACCCCAATCTATACGGCTTAGATTATGCGGATATTAAAATCCCGACTCCATACGGAGTTATAAACTGCCATATCACAAAGAACGGAGCCGATATTGCCGTACCTGACGGAATAACGGTTGTAAGTTAGTTTGACAAATAAATAATGGCATTGCAATAAGGTGATATAATATGAACAAATCAAAGTATGAGTTTTTTTGCAACAAATGGAATAAAACCCAAATAATGGCTGAAAAAACAACTTGAAATTCAGGCGAAAGGTCTTTGCGGCAATCTTGACAAAGTGTGGCCCGATGTGCGTGACAGTGCGTGGATAGGCGGAGACAGAGAGGGCTGGGAAAGAGTCCCTTACTGGCTTGACGGATTTATTCCGCTTGCATATCTGCTTGGCGATGAAGATATGATTTCGAGAGCCAAAAAATACATAGATGCAATAATTTTAGCGCAAAAGGATGACGGCTGGATTTGTCCCTGCACTGATGATGAAAGAGATAATTATGACACTTGGGCGGTGCTGCTTATATGTAAGGTGCTGTGCCTTTATTGTGGCTGTTCAAAAGACAATTCGGTTATAAAAGTGATTGAAAAATGCCTGAAACAGTTTAATTCACATATAAATCATAACACCCTGCGCAACTGGGGTGCTGCAAGATGGTTTGAGGGGCTTATATCAATATATTGGCTCTATGAGAAAACCGGTGAAAAGTGGCTGATTACACTCGCAAAGAAACTTCGCGTCCAAGGCTTTGATTGGCGTAATTTGTTTGGTCTTGAGCCGCATTTCGGATGCTGCACTGCAAACTTCGGACAAGGTTTCCCAAAGCTTGCACTCAGCACATTTTTCAAAACCGAAAAAGGAATTGCCTCGTGCGTTTTGTCACCGTCAACTGTTGAAACTGAAATTAACGGAGTCAAAGTGGTGTGCGAGCTTGGGATTTTAACTGCGGTCACTGTGACAGACTTCCAAAGTCAACAAAACCGTTAGGCAGTATTCAAAAGATAAAGCTCATTCCGTATGGCTGCACGAATTTGAGAATGACAGAAATTTCGTTAATATCTAAAGAAGGAGTATGAGGATGAATATGAATAAAGTATATTTAATAACCGATTTTGGTGCTGTTGCAGATAACAATGAGCTTCAGACTGAGAAAATTCAAAAGGCGATAGATGAATGTTTCAAAAACGGCGGAGGAACGGTTGTTGTTCCGGAGGGCGTTTATTTAACAGGAAGTATCAGGATAAGGTCAAACTGCATACTGTACTTAAAGTCGGGTGCAACACTGAAAGGCAGCCGCAATCCGGAGGACTATTTCGGATATTTAAGCGATACGGTCGAACCGCTAAGTGAGAATGAAATAACTGATAAAGCGTGGAGAAGAACAGAGCTGGATGAGGTGAAAGACTATACCTTTATGTCAAGACCGGGCAGCCGTTGGAACAATGCCCTTATAAAAGCCGTAAATGCGGAAAATGTTGCAATTATAGGGGAGGAAAATTCTTTCCTTGACGGCAGTGATTGCTTTGATGAATTGGGAGAAGAAAATTATCGTGGACCGCATTGTATAAATATGTTTAACTGCAAAAATGTGCGTCTTTCGGGATATTCGGTTAAGGATAGCGCTAATTGGGCAAATGCACTTTTTTACTGCGAAAATATTGTAGCAGAGAATATTTCTGTCTATGCAGGGCACGATGGCATACATATTACCGGGTGTGAGAATGTTAAAATAAATGGATGCAAGTTTTACACCGGTGATGACTGCGTTGCCGGATTTGCAAACACAAATGTTTTTGTGACAAACTGTATTCTCAATTCGGCTTGCAGCGCTATTCGTTTTGGCGGAACGAATGTGTATGTTGAAAAGTGCCGTATATACGGACCGTGTAAATATCTTTTCAGAGGAAGTCTGACAGATGAAGAAAAGAGAGACGGTGTAAAGCCGGAACTTGCCGGACACAAAAATAATATGCTCAGCGTATTTACCTATTACGGGGATTACTCTGTCGGTATTCCGAACCGACCGGGGAATATTGTTGTTTCCGACTGCACGGTGGACGGCGCAGATAAACTCTTGCATTACAATTATTCGGGAAATGAAATGTGGCAGCTTAACAGACCGCTAAATAATATTTCTTTTGAAAATATTACGGCAACAAATCTTTTAATGCCCTCAATTCTTTATGGTGAAAAAAACGAAAAGGTTACGCTGAATATGAAAAATTGCAATATTTCCATGAAAAACGATATTGATAATGTGGAACTTATTCAGGCAGCAAACTTTGACACCATAACACTTGATAATATTGAGATTAAAAACTATGAGGCGGAAATGCTTATAAAAACATGGACAGACGGTAATGTGAAAGTTAAAGAACTAAAATGCGACAAAAAACCGAAAAGTGTTACCAAACGGGCAGATGATGTGTTTGATTGCAAGCCGATATAACCGTTAAAGTGAGAGGAAATACACATGAAATATTATTTAATGATTGTTTTGGCAGTAATACTTCTTGCCGGAGATTTCGCCGTAAATAAGCTTTATCAGAAACGATACGGAATATCACTTGAAACAGGACTTAAATTTAATGCCCTTATGGGATTGTTTACAGCAATTATATTTTTTGTAATAAACGAGTTTAGGTTTGAGTTTTCGGCATTTTCTATGCTGATGGCAGGCATAGTTGCGCTTAGTATTATGAGTTATAACATACTTGGATTCAGGGTGCTTAAATCGGGAAGTATGGCTTTTTACACTTTGTTTCTGATGTGCGGCGGAATGTTTGTCCCGTATGTGTGGGGTGCTTTGTTTTTGCAGGAAAAACTTTCATTTATGCATTTGGCAGGACTTATTCTGATAATATCCGCGATGGTGCTTACTGCAAATGATAAAAAGCTGCCGAGCAAACGGATACTTGCTTTGTGTGTGATTATATTTTTCTTAAACGGTATAAGCAGTGTTGCCGGAAAGATGCATCAGATAGAGAAAACATATTTTTGCATATCGGAGACGGAGTTTGTTATAGCAACGGGTGTTGCAAAATTCATTATTGCTTCAATATCGTATATGGTAGTGAAAATTGGCAAAAAAGATATAACTGCCGAAAAAAATAATAAATGTGGTTTTGCGTGGGGAGTGTTTTTGATTGTACTTTCAACGCTGCTCAGCGGACTGTCATATATTCTGCAATTAAACGGAGCAAAAAATCTTCCGGCAACGGTTTTATATCCGTTAATCACAGGCGGAACAATTATCTTTTCGTCTTTGACAGGGATAATATTTTTTAAGGAACAAATTTCGAAAAGATTGGTTTTGAGCGTAATAATATGCTTTGTGGGAACATGTATGTTCCTGTAAAAACCATTCGAATATAGAGATGAATTTTATTCCGTATGGTTGTACGAAATTTGGTAAAATTTGAGCAGGGGAGTTGCCGTAATGGATAAAGACAGTATAGGATACAAAATCAGAATTCTCCGCCAAAACAAGAAACTCACGCAGGAGTAGCTTGCGGAAAAAGCAGATTTGAGACAGCAGCATATATCAAGAATAGAAAATGAAACAGTTGAGCCGGAATATCAAACGATTTACAAATTGGCATATGCGCTTGATATTTCAGTGGATACATTAATTGAAAACCGGTTTAAGAAAAATGAAAATGAACTTATATATGAATTAATGCAGAAACTTGATTATTTATCAGATGATGATATAAAGTAGCTTTTGGGTTACGCAGATTGTTTAATTGAAAGACAGAGAATACGCAAAAGAATTGTATGAAAAGGGCAGTGTAATTATTATGGAGTTGTTGATATTGGAAAACAAGTATTTGAAAATATTTTGTTATGATGCTTATGCCGTCACATACAATAGAGGCGACTGAATTATAATAGTGGCACAGTTTTATGTTACGCCATTAAAATAATCCAAGTCAATACATAAATGCATTAGACCGCAGAGTGTAGCTAAGGCACAGCTGCGGTCTTTTTTGCATAAAAAAAGGAGCTAACTATATAAAAGTCAAGTAGTTTTTGAAAAATAAATATAGTTTAGCATGAACATTGAAATATAAATAATTGTGGATTTTGCGGCATGACAAATAAGCCTTCTATGGAAGACAATTTGTAAAAGGCGATTAATGCTTGATTATGAAATCATAATTATATACGACAGCGAGTATGCAGAGATTATCGTGTTTACGAGTGACTGGTTTATGAACAGCTCAAACGATATCGTGTCCGAGGCAATCCGTAAAGGGCTTATGCTTGCGGAACACAGAGACAGAGTCAGATTTGCCAGGGGTTTGATGGAGTTTGAATATGATTACATAAAGAAAGGGCAGAATAATATATGAAGTATGCAGTTTATATAAGAGTGGGAAACAAAAAGCAAAGTGATAACATTTCGAAAAAGACAAAAACAAAAGCGAGCAAAGAATCAAAAATAAGAAAATAAAATTATTAGCGGCTTTGCAATAGCAGAGCTGTTTTTCTTTTGAAGGGAGGATGTTTTATGGACATAAAAAACATTTTGAAATCCGATACTATCAGTGAGTTGCTTGACGCCATTGATGATTTTTGCCGAAATGCAGTCGCAGAGAGCGATAACGATATATGTATGTCTTTGGAAGAGGAAGTGTCTGCATCGGATAAAGATATACTCGGAATTCTCGGAGCATATTTGTGTGCGTGTGAAGATGGCGATGAAATAATAGAGGCGCAGCACGAGTTTTCCGGCAATTGTTCGGGATTTGCGTGTGCGATAGTGAAATGACAAAGCAAGTAACAAAAGCCGAATTTGAGGAGGTTTTGGACGACTGTGAGGAAAAATGTATGCTTACGACCTGCATAGAGGAGGAACACAAATTAAGAACGGCAGAGATAGAGGCATATAATACTTGCGAAAACTTCGGCGTGAGGTTTAAGAATGAAAATATTTGCTTGCTTCTGCCAGGGGTGGATATAAACGCCGATAAGAAGAAATACATATCTGACACAATAGGCGAAATACTGTATGGGGTAATTGAAAAACGGATAAAGCCTGAAACAATCCGAACGGAAATGAACAGATATATTTCCGATGCAAGAAACGACAGCAGAACCACAAAGAAATTATTCAAAAAATACTTTTATGATGTTGTGGTACACAAGGACAGAAAACCCGGAATATACCTTGAATTTGACGACCATATGCGGCAGCTTTTCAGTATTGAATTTTATAAAAGACTGATAGTGCAGTACCTACGGGAGTGAGTTTGAAAATTTGTGTAGTTCGTGGATTGTAATTTGTCGGAAAATGTGTTATGATGATTCATATATAAGAATTGAGGAAAATGCTAATGAGCGATATTGTAAAAAATGAACTTAACCAAATATATGAAACCGCACGGGCAAGTGTTATAAAAGCTCAACATACGGTTTATACTGCAGTAAACTCAGCGATGGTTACGGCATATTGGGAAATAGGAGAGCAAATATATAAAGCTTGCGGCGAAAATGACAGAGCAGAATATGGCAAAGGCTTAATAAAATTTATTTCTGAAAATTTGACGAAAGAATTCGGAAAGGGATTTACAGAAAGAAATTTGCGTGTGATGCGGCAATTCTATTGTGCTTTTCCAAAACGGCACACACTGTGTGCCGAATTAAGCTGGTCGCATTATAGGCGATTACTTCGGGTCGAAAATGAAAAGATTAGAACATTTTATGCTGACGAATGTGTTAAATCCGGATGGAGTGTACGACAACTCGACAGACAGATAAATTCATTTTTTTATGAAAGATTGCTTTCAAGTCAAGATAAAGAGTCTGTGAAAGGTGAGATACAGCAGCTTGAACCAAAGCCGGAATATGAGAGGATTATTCGTGATCCATATGTTCTTGAATTTTTGGGGCTGGAACAAAATCCGCATTTCTATGAAAAAGAATTAGAGCAGGCTTTAATTGACCATTTGCAAAAATTTCTGTTGGAGTTGGGTAGAGGTTTTTCGTTCGTGGCAAGGCAAAAGCATATAGTGTTTGATGACAGACATTTTTTCATTGATTTGGTATTTTATAATTATATTATAAAATGCTTTGTGTTGATTGACTTGAAAATAGGGGATTTGACACATCAGGATTTGGGACAGATGCAGATGTATGTAAATTACTATACCAGAGAAATGATGAACGATGGGGACAATCCCCCAATCGGAATAGTGCTGTGTGCGGATAAAAGCGATGCTGTTGTCAAATATACATTGCCGGAAGATAATAATCAGATATTTGCGTCTAAGTATAAGCTGTATATGCCAACCGAGGAAGAATTTAAGAGGGAGTTAAAATTAGACGATTATAAGAAAATCGAATAAAACTGCGATTTTTGTTTTAAATTTGTGTAAATAATAAATTGTTTTGAGTTGAGTTTTGTCATATGGAAGATAAAGAATTAAAAATAACAAATGAAATAATTAATGATGCATTTTGGTTAAGTTATGTATTGGAACTTAAAAGAAAAATTGATGACTATAACCAAAAAGAAATATTGAGTTTGTTTTTATTAAATTTTTCATCTGTTTTCTGTGAAGAAACCATTATTGCCGGATATGGCGGGATGGGTAAAAAGGCTATTACAACAAAGAAAGAAATCAGCAATTTTCGGAACGAGAACTTAAAAGGGTGTTTTAAAACAGATTCGGAAACTGCCAGACAAGTTATTGGCGAGATGGGGATAGATTTAGAAAACTATGTATTTGATATTGTTTTATTAATGGCTGATTTGAAGATAATGGATATAAATTTTCGCAGTTGGATATATGACAAGAAGGAAAAAGCCAATTTGCTGGAATGTGTGATATCAACGCCTAATGCGTGGATGGATGACATAATGCCGGATTTGTATGTAACTATGCTTGATATGGTGAAACAACAGATGAAATTACATATTGCCCAAATATCAAATACGCAAACATTGAAAAGGTCGTATTCGTCATATAAGTTGTTTTGCAATTCAGCAATAAACAATGATAATAAACTGTATATACTTCGGAGGTACGGACTCGTGCAAATCGTAAAATTTGTGGATTCGTTGTTTAATGAAGAAATTTCATTTTATATAAATAAATTAATAATTACTTCAAGAATGTTTATGGCAAAATGCAAAGCACTGTTAATCGAGATGTTCTATAACGATTCTAAAAACAATAATAGCATTACCATTTTAGAAGATATATTTTCTAAAAATAAAAAAGATATCCCCAACGAATTCTATGCATTAAACAGAAAATTGAGAAATAACATTCATTACATGGATTATCATTATTTGACAGAAAGTCAACTTGCAACTGTGATAAAATTTCAAGATGTTTACCTAAAAAATGTGATGGAGTTTTTTGATAAGGAGCTTACTGTGCGATTTGGACTGAAATATAAATTAGAGTTGTGGTTAGCTAAAATAAACAATGAGAATACTGAGTAGATTGTAGCATAATACAAAATTTGCTTATGAATGCATTTAGTATATTAGAATTAAAAATATCTCTATGGTTCGCCTTTCCCAAAATAAAAACCTCAAGGCTGATAGAAACCTTGAGGTTCTTATCTTTTATTTCGGCTTCAAATAAACCTTTAGACCGTGCGGTTTTCGGAATCGTTTGCTTAATACACGGAAATGCCCGTACGCCGAAAACATAGTCGTTTGAACTGTCAAGTCCGTCCCGCAAATCGGCATTGAACCATACAACATTTTTATCGAGTGTCTGTCCGTTTTTGATGTTTTGTCTATCATTATCGAGCCTCTGCCAATCAGAACGGCTGTCTCCTTCATTTGCGGTAATTAAATATGTTTTTCTGCCTATGTTTATCGTAGAAATTCTGTGAAGAATACATCAATTTTTAAGAAGTAATTGTCGAAAGGTGATGCTGTAAAATATTCAACAAATTAAGTATAGCAGGTTATAACGGGAAGTGATAGGATGTTTATTGGCAGAGATAGGTCAGTGGCGGATCTGTCGAAAAACCTCACCGCCGCGCATTAATGCCGATGATGCCGCCGAAAGCGCCGATAACGACAGAGAGCAGGAACATGACGGACGCGCGCTCCGTGAGCGAAAATCCCCTTGAGGCAACCGCACCGATGAGCCACACGATGAATATGTACAAAAATCCGCTTATTGCGCCGCTGAGCCACCCCTTGCTCTGCGCGCCGCCGGCGGCAATAATGCCGCTGAGCGCAATGCCCGCCGCAGTAGCTATGGTCACCATGGCGTCTGCCGCAGATTCGGACACGGTTGTAAATGATATCACCGCGGCAAACACGGCGAAAATGGCTACCGTGAGCGCCATGGCGGCAATCACGCCCTTTGCGATTGATTTTGCGCTGAGTGCCGCCTCGGAGGGAGCGGCGTTTTTTGTTTTAGAAAAAACATTCATAAGATTTTTCTCCTTTACACAATGAAAAAGGATTGAAAACTTCACCGAGATTTTTGTCGAATCCGTGAAAATCTTCAATCCTTTTTTAATTCGGATATAAAATCTTATTCCGCTTTTGCGTAAATTATGCCTGAGCCGGCTTCAATACTTCCTTAACCGCCCAGCGAGAGATTTTGACAAAAGATTTGTCCGCCGCGGAGCCTGTCTCTATAACGAGAGACTCGTCTTTGATCTGAGTAATCTTGCCCTCGATGCCGCCGATTGTAACGATTTTGTCGCCGACGATGAGCCCTGCGAGCATCTCTTTTGTGAGTTTTTCACGCTTCTTCTGCGGTCTGATGATCATGAAATACATGATTGCAAAGAGCACAACCATCATAACCACAAACTGAATCATGCCGCCTGCACCTGCGCCTGCTGTTGCTGCTGAATCCATTGATAATTCCTCCTAAAAACTTTGTATAAATACTATTATATAGGTAACCGCACAAAAAATCAAGTATTTTCAGAAATTTTTACATATTTTATATACGGGTATTGTATATCTCCAGTTTTTCTTTTTTGAATTGCTTGTAGCATCCGGCGTCTATGGCGTTTCGAATGTTCTCCATAAGCTTGTTGTAGAAATACAGGTTGTGGATTACGCACAGGCGCATCGCAAGCATCTCGTTTGCCTTGAACAGGTGGCGGATGTATGCCCTTGAGTATCTGCGGCAGGTGGGACAATCGCAGTCGGGATCGATCGGCATCATGTCCGTCTTGTATTTTTCGTTTTTCAGGCTCATGTAGCCTTTTTCGGTGAATATGTTGCAGTGGCGCGCATTTCTGCTCGGCATCACGCAGTCGAAGAAGTCTATTCCGCGGTCAACCGCCTCAAGGATGTTTTGCGGTGTGCCCACTCCCATGAGGTATCTCGGTTTGCCCTTGGGAGCGTATTCCAAGACCACATCGAGGATGTGGTACATCTCCTCAGTCGTTTCTCCGACGGCAAGTCCGCCTATTGCATATCCGTCCAGATCCATCTCGGCTATGGATTTCATGTTGTCCGTGCGCAGGTCATCAAAAGTCGCGCCCTGGTTTATGCCGAAAAGCATCTGATTTTTGTTTATGGTGGTGTCGAGTGAGTTCAGCCGCCGCATCTCCGCTTTGCAACGGCGCAGCCAGCGCACAGTGCGCTCGTGCGACTGCTTTGCATATGAATATTCCGCCGGCAGTGCCACGCACTCATCGAATGCCATTGCTATGGTTGACGCAAGGTTGGACTGAATCTGCATACTCTCCTCCGGCCCCATGAATATCTTGCGCCCGTCAACATGGGAGTTGAAATAAACTCCTTCTTCTTTTATCCTCCTCAGCCCGGCGAGCGAGAATACCTGAAATCCGCCGCTGTCGGTAAGTATCGGTCTGTCCCAGTTCATAAACCTGTGCAGACCTCCGCACTCTTTCACTATCTCGTCGCCCGGGCGTACATGCAGATGATATGTGTTCGACAGCTCTACCTGACAGCCGATTTCTTTCAGATCCTCTGTGGATACGGCGCCTTTTATGGCGGCTGCCGTGCCGACATTCATAAACACCGGCGTTTGCACCGTACCATGCACTGTTTCGAATGTTCCGCGGCGTGCAAGACCGTCCTGTTTGAGTAATGTAAACATAATTTCCCTCTCTGTATGTTATATTTTGAAATCTATCCGGGCAGGATTCTGTAATCCAAACATATCTTATTATATATTACCCCGCACCGATTGTCAATGACCGCATAAAAATGATTTTGCAGCAAAAAATAAAATTGTTTATCTTGCATAGAAAAAAAATTCGGATTTTTGTTGAAAAAAAGAATATATAATGGTAAAATAGATTTATTGACACAACGATGAAAGGATAATGAACAATGGATAACGATTTTGTTCTTGTTAAAAATTTTATTGAAGACTATGTGAACGAGGATCTTAGGGCAGGCCTTGTGCCGGATAATGCGGTGAAAACCCGTATGCCGCCCGAGCCTAACGGATATTTGCACCTGGGTCACCTCAAGTCCGCCTGCATCAACTTCGGCATAGCGGCGAAGTTCGGCGGCAAGTGTTTCCTCTATTTTGACGACACCAACCCCGGCAAGGAGAGCGACGAATATGTTCAGGCAATTAAGAATGATTTGCACTGGCTTGGCTTTGACTGGGACAAAGAGTATTTTGCATCGGATCACTATGACGATCTGTTTGACATAGCGGTACAGCTCATAAAGGACGGCAAAGCTTTTGTGTGCGACCTCACTGCGGACGAAATGCGCGAATACCGCGGCACACTCACCGAGCCCGGCAAAGAGAGCCCCTATCGCAACAGAAGCGTGGAAGAGAACCTCGATTTGTTTATGCGCATGAAAAACGGCGAGTTCCCGGACGGCGCGCGCACTCTGCGTGTGAAGATTGACATGGCAAGCCCGATTATGTGTATGCGCGACCCGGTTATATACCGCATTATGCACAAGACTCACCACCGCACCGGTGACAAGTGGTGCATATACCCAATGTATGACTATGCTTCGCCTATTCTCGACGCCATAGCCGGCGTTACCCACTCGCTTTGCGGTCCGGAGTTTGAGGAACGCAGACCGCTGTACAACTGGTCTGTGGCAAGTTCGGGCAGATTTCCTCATCCGCCGAGACAGATAGAGTTTGCAAGGCTGAATATAAAAAATGTCATTCTCGGCAAGAGATTTCTCAAAAAACTTGTGGAGGACGGAGTGGTTTCCGGCTGGGATGACCCCAGAATGGCTACGATTGCGGGCATGAGACGCCGCGGATATCCGCCGGAGGCTCTGCGCGAGTTTATCAACAACACAGGCATCTCCAAGGCATATTCCGAGTGCGAATATGATTATCTTGAGCACTTTGTGAGAGATTATCTCAAAACTCACACCGAGACTAAAATGGCGGTTGCCGACCCGATAAAGCTTGTCATAGATAACTACGAGGGCGAGGAGACAGTGCAGATAGAGAGCACCGTCGGCGAAAATCCCGAAAAAAGGGATGTCATCTTCGGCAGGGAGCTTTATATAGATGCGTCGGATTTCATGATTGAGCCGCCGAAGAAGTATTTCCGAATGTATGTAGGCAATGAGGTGCGCCTCAAGGGCGCTTATATCGTTAAGTGTACCGGCTATGAGGAGACTGACGATGGTTTGGTGGTGCATTGCGAATATGACCCCGATACGCGCAGCGGCGGCACGAGCACTAAGAAGGTCAAGGGTACGATTCAATGGGTTAATCAAAAATATGCACTGCCTTGCGAGTTCAGAATGTACGATATGCTCATAGACCCCGAGAAGAACGATGAGCTCGACGCGTCGGAAAGACTTAACGAAAATTCGCTTGTCACAAAGCACGGATATATCGAACCGAGCCTTGCGGACGCACAGCCGGGCGATAAGTTCCAGTTTATCAGAGTCGGTTATTTCGTAAAAGACAGGGATTCCACGGAAAACCTGCCTGTGTTTAACAGGATTGTCAGCCTTAAGGATTCTTATAAACCGAAAAAATAATGCTTGTGAATCAGCGCCGTTCCGATTGTCGGGACGGCGCAGACTTGTTTGACGGTCTGTATTTTGTGATTGAACAACAGCATTTAATGGCAAAATTCAGAGGATTAAAAGTTTTTTTGAAAAAAAGTCGAAAAAAGGCTTGACACCGCGCCTCCGTTGTGGTATTATAATAGGGCATCTTGCGTGAGGGAATCACGAAAGTGCATATGTCAAAAAAGTTTTTTAAGAAATTTTCAAAAAACTCTTGACAAACCG
>CAKSFP010000019.1 GCA_934454585.1 uncultured Clostridia bacterium | reverse complement strand
ACGGATATATGCACTACGACGGAACTGTGGCGAACACTCTCAAGGGAAATATCTCCAAGGGTCTTTTCCACTTGCCGAGGATGCTTATGCAGATTTATGAGATAGAGAATCACAGAATTGTTTTTTAACTTACATTATTATGAGAGGTGGTTGCTTTGTTAAAAAGATTAAATGCAATTATATTGATTATGACCATGCTTTGCACCCGGGTGCACTTTGCTTTTGCCGAAAATACATTTTCGGGGACGATAGGCAGCGGAGATAAAACTACGACGGGATGGCAAGTATTCAATGCGGACGGAGCCGATGTATCAAACGGCGAGGATCCAACTTACGGAGTGACTGCTGTGTTGTCGGCAGCGGAGGCAAAGAAAAATACCGCCTTTGGCAAAACCGTGAATTGGGGCGAAACGGACAATTTGCTCCAAATGGAATTTGCGGTAAAAAGAAATAATATTGGCGGAGCCGATGTTGCCGTGGAAGGTTGGGGTGTTGAGGCGAAGGGTAAACTTGCCGAGCCGAACGGTACTCAGTTTGTTAATTTTGCAAGCGACGGCAATATTTATTATTATGGGAAGAATCAAAATGGGGACAGAAAGGTTTTAATAGGTCCGTATGAAACCGCAGTGTGGTATGAGGTGTCTGTTTCGTATTTGCCGGGTAAGGGGCGCATCATAGGGGTTATAAATGGCGGTGCATATAATGACAGGGCGTTTGCGACAAGCGGATTTGTAAAGGAAAAATTCACAGAGCTTGATGTCGGTTTCAGAAGTACAAATGGCAAAGGGGCGGACGCTCATTTCGGATATGTCAATTTTGAGGTCAGCGACACGACTGTTGCCGAGGGAGAGACATTTGAATGTGATTTCAATGATTTTAATGTTGGTGAATTTTACGGTAGCGGCGGTTCGCTCGGAAAATTTGACATACCTCCGGCGGACAAGCCGTATGTAAAAATCGCGCAAAGCGATGCAGAGCACGGCAACAGTGTTCTTTTTACTCACGAGGGCGCTTATGTTGATCAGCTGCAATACAGATTTTCACAGGCGATTTCAGATGAAAAGCTGGCTGTGGAGTATTCTGTCCTCGTCGGCTCGGGAACGGGATTTGAATTGATTGTTGACGGCTCGGGTTCGGATTCGGTCAGCGGAACATCGGGTTATTTTTACGCCATGTCGATGGGAACCGCCGAAGGTACGGTATGGCTCGGCAGCAGATTTGGCAATGTGCCTGCCGATGCGGTTAATTTTTCATGGCAATATGGAAAATGGTATCGAATAAAGATATTGTTTGATATGGCTGCAAAAAAAATGATTATGCAAATAGGTGCCGAAGAAAGCGACGATGTGGTGCGGAGCGAACGGTCAATAAACGGATTTTCGTCCTTGACGCAGCTTGGTTTCGGCGTGGAGAGCAGAGGGGCAGCTACATATCTCGACAATTTGAAAATATATAAAACTGACACTGCAGCGGAAGTTTTGCCGGATAAGGTCTTTTTGTATAATAATGCGTCCGGTGCATGGGCAGACAACAGGCGCTGCACCGTTCCGAAACCGTATATTTCGCAAGATGAGGTGTTTGTGCCCGTCGCAATGACGGTCGCACTTTTGGGCGCGGAAATCACTTCGGACGGCAGTGATAATCTGTCATTCCGATTTGGTGACAGCGATTATTCGCTCACAGCCGACAACGGCTGTTTTCGAAAAGACACAAGCGAACTGTCGCTTTCGAGGGCTGCGGAATTAAAAGGCGGAATTATGTATGTGACGGCATCGGATTTATCCGCAATTTTGAATACGGAATTTTTCACGGATTCGTGCGGATATATTTTGCTCGGAAACGGCGTCGGATCGTATGATCTCAACAACAAAACCGATAAACAGTTGTTGGACAGGGTGGCTAAGAGTGTCATTTTTGATTCAACGACAGGCGAAGAAGTCGCGGCATTACTGAAAGCAAAAAATCCGAATAACGAGCACCCGAGGTTGATGGTTCGCAGTGAGGACATTCCCGCTTTGCGGCAAAAAGTCTATGCTGATGCAACCGTCAGCTCATGGACAAATGGTTTTTTGAATTATGTGAACCGTTCATCAATGAAGCGCGAATTACCGACATACAAACTGACAGATGTCAGATTGAATGTTTCGCGTGAGGTTAAGCTTACTCTCGGAGAGCTTGCTTTTGCCTATATAATCACGGGCGAAAATCAATATGCCGATGAGGCAATTAAGGTGATGATGAGGGTGTGCGATTCGGACTATTTCCCGGATTGGAATCCGTATCATTTTTTGGATGTCGGCGATATGGCAGGCGGCGTAGCGATTGCCTATGATTGGTGCTATGACCGAATGACCGCCGAACAAAGAGAGCAGGTAAAGAGCACTCTTACCGAATATGCGCTCAAGGAGATAATGCGCGATTACACATATGACTCTACCAGAAGAAGAACATGGTCATGGAGCGATCCGAAATCATCGGCATATCCGCAAAACTGGGTAGCCGTATGCGGAGGCGGAGTGGATTTGGCGGCTTTGGCAATCGGTGCGGAGGACGATGTTTCCGCTCTTGCCGGAAATGTAATTGCCCTCGGAAACGACCACATGAAAGATTTGCTGTTGGCATTCGGACCTGACGGTGCATGGTTTGAAGGCCCGGGATATTGGGAGTATGCCTATGAGTATTTTGCCCTTGCCATGAACAGTATGGAGACTGCACTGGGAACAGATTTTCGTTTGACGGAAGGTCCCGGATTCAAGAAAGCGGCATACTATATAATCGGCAATGCCGGTCCTACAGCAACATTCAATCTTAATGATTGTCTTGAATCGTTGTATAATTCCGCAAATTCGCCTGAATTCATGTGGCTTGCAAATATTTCGGGCGATGCCGCACTCGCTAAGTACAGAATGAAATTCATAGAAAACGGTTATTCGTCTTACAGCTATAAGGATATTTTATGGTACAATCCCGAATATGCAAAGGATGATATGAAAATTCCTGAGGATGGTGTGTGGCGTGAATTGAATGTAGCGTCATCCCGCACCGGTTACGAAAAGACCGATTTGTATGCGGCAATACACGGCGGAGAGGAAGGTCGTGATATTGGTGATTTGGACTATGGCACCTTTGTGATTGACAATTTTAACAAGCGTTGGGCTCTTGATCTTGGAAAAGACAACGCAAATTATAAATCGGATAAAGACGGTAAAACACGATGGGATTATTACCGTTGTCGCGGAGAAGGTCACAATACGGTTATACTTAATCCCGACGGCGGAAACGACCAAGATAAAGATGCAATATGTCCGATAACGAGATTTGATCATAACGATGATGCAATGTATGCCGTCACGGATCTGACGGCGGCGCATGCATATCGCGGAGCAAAAAGTGTGGTTCGCGGTATGTATGTCGATAAAGTAACAGAAACCGTGACAATCCAAGACGAAATAGAAATGAATAAACCGTCAGAAATGTATTGGTTTATGCACACAAAGGCAGATATATCTATTGGAAATGACGGGCGAACCGCTGTTTTGAGCCAGGGTGGTTACAGAATGGGAGTGAGCCTTGCGGGCGACGAAAATTTGAAATTCACGCAGATGCAGGCTGTGCCTTTGGGGACTTCGCCGAAACCAAGTGACATGGAAGACGACTCTGCGGTCAACAAACTCGTGATTCATGCGACAGGTATTGTCAGTGAGAAATTTGCAGTCAGGATTTATCCTCTGACATCCGGTGAGGATGCGAGTGTAATTACAGACGATTGTACGCCGATTTCAGCATGGTCTGTGGAATCTGATGCGATGATAAGCAACATGAGTTTGAAAAAGACAGTGACAGACGGAAAAATAAAAATCACCGCATATGCAGTTGCTGAGAATGTCGGCAGAACACCGCAAAAGATAATGTTTGTTGCAGCCGCATATGATGCGAAGGGCGGTTTGAAGGATTGCGCCGTGGTCGATAAAGATGTGAGCGGTATCAGTTCAGCCGAATTGAGCGCGAGTGTTTCTGCAACTGCTGATGGCAGAGTGCGATTGTTTGCATGGGATAAGTACAGTTTGAAACCATATACCAAATGTGTTGACAAGCTTGTCGGCAACATAGAACAGAAAGGATAAAAAATGAAAGCAGCATTTTACGAAAAAGACATTACACCACCGCTCGGGTGCTATCTTGCAGGGTATTTTATAAATCATGTGGCTGAGGAAGTACTTGATTCGCTCTATGTGCGCAGTGCCGTTGTCGAAAGCGGCGGCACGGTAATTGCGTTTGCGGATATAGATTCGTGCGAATTTCCCGATGATATGCACGATGCGGTGACAAAAAGAGTTTTTGAATACACGGGAATCTCGCCTAACAATGTGATGCTTGCGGTGAATCATACCCACAAGGGCATACCGATTACCGATAACCCCGAGATAGGCGCATATGCCGACGCGGCGTTCAAAGATGTTGTCTACCGACTGATTGCGGACAGCATAATCCTTGCATACAAGCGGTTGAAACCGTCGGTGAGTGTTTTCGGCATAGGTCACGCCGATGGGATATCGTTTAACCGCACATATGTCATGAAGGACGGCACCTATCGCACAAATGCGTGGGATGATGCCGAACGCCCGTTGGGTGAAACTGACGATGAGGTTCCGGTTATATTTTTCACATGTGAGGACGGCAAACCGCATGGCGCCGTGGTTAGCTTTGCGTGTCACCAGGACTGCACACCGGGATCAAGGTATTCCGGCGCCTTTGCTCATGTGCTCGCAGACGAGATGAAGAAAAAATACGGCAGTGATTTTGTGACTGTCTTCATGGCAGGCACAAGCGCGGACATCAATCACTTTGACCCGAAATTGCGCGGCAATATGCCCGATGATTTCTATGTGAAAATGGGCAAGGTGCTTGCTGCGGCTTGCGAGAGCGCCGTTGAGTCCGCCGTCCCCACGGGCGAGGGCATCTTGTGCAGAAAAGAGCTTTTCACAGTGCCGCGCCGTGTGCTGACGGATGACGAGATTTTTGACGAAATCAAGCGAATGGCGAACGACAAAAATCTCACTGCGGTGCGCAACCTGTGCTATTATCTTGCGTGCGTGCACGAGGACACGATGGATGTATATCTGCAATATGTGCGCATCGGCAATGTGTCGGTCTATGCGTTCCCGGGGGAGATATTCGTGTACTTCGGCAAGTATATCAAGGAACACGCCGAGACGGGAAACAATATGGTGGTGTCGTTTACAAACCACGGCTGCGGTTATGTGCCGACGCGCGAGGCGTTTGCACCGCAGAGCAGACTGTATGAGAAAGACCTGTGCGTCGGAGCTTGTCTTGCACCCGAATCCGGTTACATGATGACGGAAAAACTCTTGGATATGGCGAAAGACAAAGCTCTTCAAAATAAAGCCATGGAATAAATTGCGCTTGAATTTTGTGAGAAAATGTAGTACAATAGCATGGTATTACAATCGATGGGTAGGTGGAGGCAGTGTTTAACAAAAACAGCGTAACCTTTCGGTGGCTGATTTCATATATAGCTATTCTGGCGCTGACAGTATTGTTGGGCAGTATAGTTTTTATGGCGCTTGAGCAAGACTTGGGAGCGGAAATAAGCGCGACTAACCAGATGCGTCTCAGGCTGGTTGAGAAAGAACTCGACGGCAATCTTGAACTCCAAAAGAAGATTTATATTCAAATAGCAAATTTTCCCGAAATGGAAGAATTGACGGGTGCGCGCAAGCTTTCAAAAGAAAAACAGGCATCCGTGGCAAATAAAATCTATCGTCAATGTCATTCGATATTGGTCTCGAACAAATCAATAAGCGAGATATTTATATATTTTAATGATATCGATATAGCCGTATCGAGTTTCGGAGTATCAAATACAGATATTTTACATAACGCCGTTTTTTCGGATGATTATGAAAAGGTAAAAGATGATGTAAGGCGCAAATTCACCGGTGAATTTAATTGTGTGTATACCGATTATGAAAACAACGGAAAGAGCCAGCTTAACATAGCATATGTGCACTCTTATCCCATGGCGGTTTCGGCGCCGCCGAAGGCAACTGTTATTGTGATGACGAATGAATCATATTTTTCAGAAAAGGCAAGCGAGTTATGCTCTGATGGCAGTCGAATTTCGCTCAGAGATGGCGGCGATAATGTCATTTTTTCGGTCGGTTCCGACGAAGAAACGCGAAAATCCAAAACGGTTGTCACAAGAGTTTCGTCTGTGATGGCACCGTGGCAATGTGTGATAGAAACACCGAAAAGCACATATTGGAACAGGGTGAACCGTGTCAGGACGGTATGCGGAATCACTGTTTTTATCATACTGCTCGGCGGCATAGCGATAAGTATATATATGTCACGAAGAAATTATTCACCGCTTGATAAACTGATTAAACAAATAGGAGAACGGAGTGACAAGCATTTCAGTGATGATGAAAATGAATACGCATACCTCATGGGGACGCTTAATGATATGCTGCGTGAAAAAGTGAGCATCGAGAGCAGGGCGGAGAAACAAGCCGCCCAACTTCGTGAACATTTTCTTGTGCGCATGGCTCAAGGCGAAATCAAAAATCTTCCTGAGGATTTTGCAAAACAATTGGATATGTCGTTTATATCCGACAGATTTCTGCTTGCGGCATTTGTGGCGGACGGAACGCAAAAACTGTTTGCGGATGACAAAAGCCTTACCGATGACAACCGCAGTGAACTTGTTCAGCTGATTATACGCAATATCATGGGTGAGCTTATCGGTGAGAAACACAAAGTGTATTTCTTTCGCATAGCCGATGCGGAATTTGCGCTTGTGAATCTTGCGGCAGATTCTTTACCCGATGTCGAATACGAACTGGCGGATGTGCTTGTGGATGGTATGACTGTTATTAGGGAAAATTTTGAACTTGATTTTGCTGCGGCAATAAGTGATGTGCACTGTGACATAATAAGCATTGGTGCGTGTTACCGCGAGGCATACGAAACCGTGGAGTATATGAAACTTACCGGTATGAGCGGCGTCAGCCTTTACAGCAATGTCCGCGGAGAAATCGGCATGACATATTACTATCCCGTGGAGCTTGAGATACAATTGGTAAATGCAATCAAACTTGGTGATTCCGATGCTGCAAATAAAACATTGGGCAAAATATTCACAATGAATTTTGAGACCAATGTAATCAATTCCGGGCTTATTCGCTGTCTTATGTTTGACATGATGAGTACTATACTGAAGGTGAGCGGTGATATTGATTCACTTACGGAAAATGTTATTGATGCTGAAAAAATGAGCCGCATTATATTAAGCGGAGATACAAAATCGGCGCGCGACTGCATGATCGAGGCAGCACAATCACTTTGTGCCGAGGTTAGGCGCATAAACGAGCGGGAGAAACAAAAGGCGGGAATAGACGAGAATACCAAGGAGGATATAGTACGCTATATCGAAAACAACTACAAAAATCCCGATATGAGTATGCAGGCTGTGGGAGAGGCTTTCAACATCTCACCGTACTATCTTTCAAATCTGTTCAAAAATGAAACCGGTAAAAGCATTACAGATTATCTGCGAGATTATCGTGTTGAAAAAGCGCGTGAGCTTTTGCTGAATACCGATATGAGGCTCAATGATATTGCCGAAGCTGTCGGCTATGTTGATGCACGGCCGCTGACACGAGCTTTCAAACAGATATATGGAACAACACCCGGAAAATACAAATCACTTCACAAGGATTAAATCATACCCCGTAGAACACGGCAGATACGCAAAATGCCGGTTCTGCGGGCTTTTTTTGCTTATTTTGCAAAAATGGAGTTCAATTTTGCAATATTGGCGGTTGCTTTGTCAAGGTGTGGCATAGTACAATGAAACCATCAAACAAAGACTTAGGCAAACGGACTCGGATGCACCGTGCCTAAAAGAAAGGAATGGTAGTATGAAAAACTCAGTAAAAAAAGCAGCGTGCCTTGGGTTATCGGCAATGTTGGGAATCTCTGCGCTTGCAGGATGCGGCAATCAGAGTGAAACCGTCTCAAAAGGCTCTACAATCACATATTCGGGTGATGATATCTATCCCGTGCAGTGTGATGACACCCTTACCGTTTGGGAGCCGATGAATACGCTCCTGACAACACGGGTTTCCAATTTCGGCGAGACCGAGGTTGCAAAAGAAATCCAAAAGCAGAGCGGAATAAAGGTTGAATATATCCATCCGGCATCCGGAATGGAAACGGAACAGTTTAACCTGATGCTTGCCTCTAATGAGCTGCCCGACATAGTGAAGGGTGATTGGTATACATACGGCGGTCAAAAGGCAATAAACGAAAAATACATCATGAAACTCAACGATGCCATTGACAAATGGGCGCCGAATTTCAAAAAGCTCCTTGAGGGCAACAAGGAACTTGACAAGATGGTTAAGACGGACGAAGGCAATTATTACACCATGCCGTTCATTCGTAATGAATCAAGTCAGTGCGTGTACAGCGGCCCCGTCATCCGCAAAGACTGGTTAAACGACCTTGGATTAAGTGTACCGGAAACCATTGATGATTGGGAGCACATGTTGCAGGAGTTTAAGGATAAAAAAGGTGCGTCAGCACCGCTTGCATTTCTGTTTCCGAATTTGAAGGACGGATTCCTCATCGGTGCTTACGGCATTACGGATGATTATTATCTCGATGACAGCGGCAAGGTTAAATACGGTCCGGCGGAGTCGAGATACAAAGATTTCCTTACCAAAATGAACAGCTGGTACCAAAAAGGGCTTCTTGATAACAATTTTTCGAGCATTGAGTTGAAAATTCTTAACGGATATATGCTCAACGGTAACACAGGTGCAACATTTGGCTTGGCAGGCGGCGGAGTCGGCGCATGGCTCGATGCGGCAAAAGCACAAAAGGGATATGACCTGACAGGAGCCCCTTACCCGGTACTTAACCGCGGTGATCGTCCCCAGTTCGGACAGAGAGAATGGGAGTATGTTTCCGTTGCCGGATACAGCATTAGTGAGAAATGCAAGAACCCGGAACTGGCAGTGCGTTTTCTTGATTTCGGTTACAGCGAAAAAGGAAAAATGCTCTATAACTACGGTATAGAGGGCAAGAGCTACGAGTTTGACAGCAACGGTAAGCCAAAGTTTACCGACTTCATCTTTAACAACCCCGACGGTGTTCCCGTTTCGACAATATACACCGAGTACTCCGCAGCATCATACAGCGCTCCGACGGTACAGGAGAAATATGTACAGGAGGCGGAGAGAACCTATGCTCAGCAGAACGAAGCTGTTGCAATCTGGGCAGACAACGATGCAGAGAAACATCTTTTGCCGCTTATTGCACTGACGGACGAAGAATCGTCAAAGATATCTTCTGTGCTGACATCGATCAAAACTTACAAGGAGGAAATGGCATATTCTTTCATTATGGGAACCAAGCCTATTGACGATTTTGATGAGTACATAGCTCAGCTTCATTCAATGGGACTTGATGAGGTTTTGGATATATATAATAAGGCAGTTGACAGATACGATAAACGATAAAACCGCTTGGAGATGATTAAATGACAAATAAAAATTCGACAAACTCGCGAACGGTTGTAACCGGAAGAAGTTTTTGGGGCAGTGTGAAAAACGAGTGGAAAAAGAACCACATGTATTACCTGATGTTCCTGCCTGTTCTGGTGTACTTTGTGATTTTTGCATACGGACCGATGTACGGCGCACTTATGGCATTTCAGGATTATACTCCTTCGCTGGGCTTTTTGGGCAGTCCGTGGGTGGGGCTGAAACACTTCCAAAGATTCTTTCAGGACTATTACTTCAAAAGGATTTTGTGGAACACATTCTACATCAGCATAACATCGCTGATATTTACATTTCCCGCGCCCATTGTGCTTGCACTGCTGCTTAACGAGCTGCGCAACAAGAGATTTAAGAGTGTTATGCAGACTGCGTCATATTTGCCGCATTTTATCTCCCTCGTGGTTGTGTGCGGAATGATAAAGAAATTCACTTTGGATACCGGTGTTATAAACGACATTGTAGCGTTTCTCGGCGGCACCAGAAAGAGCTTTTTGAATGACCCAAACTGCTTTGTTCCGGTCTATGTCATTTCTGACATATGGCAGGAGGTCGGTTGGAATTCTATCATATACATGGCTGCTCTTGCCGGCATAGATCAAGAATTATATGAAGCGGCAATGATTGACGGCGCCGGACGGTGGAAGCAGACTGTTCATGTCACTCTGCCGTGCATAATGCCTACAATCATAATCTTGCTGATTCTGCGCATGGGTATGTTGCTCAGCGTGGGTTACGAAAAGATCATTCTGCTCTACAATCCCGTCACAAGGAAAACGGCGGATGTTATTTCAACTTATGTTTATCGAGTTGGTTTGGAAGATAAGAGCTGGAGTTTTTCAGCTGCTGTAGGTTTGTTTAATTCAGCCATAAATCTGGTGTTTTTGCTTGTGACAAACTCACTTTCAAAAAAATTCAGTGATACGGCTTTGTGGTAGGAGGTGACGGCAAATGAAAAATGAAGGAACTGCATATAAGGCGTTCAGAGTTTTTAATGTAATATTTTTAATTGCGTTGAACCTGACTATGCTTTACCCGATATTGTATGTTATATTTGCCTCGCTTTCGGATTCGAATGAACTGATGGGGCACATGGGACTTTTGCTAAAACCGCTGCACGCCAATTTGGACGCATATAAAGCGGTATTCAAAAATCCCATGATAGTCAAAGGATACTTGAACACCATAATCGTTGTGGTAGCAGGTGTTGGCATAAGCATGATTCTCACGATTCTGTGTGCGTTTGTGCTTTCACGCAAGGAGGTTGCGCTGAGAAATGTGATGATGGGCTTTGTAATGTTCACGATGTTTTTTGGCGGTGGACTTATACCGTTTTATCTGACGGTAAAGAATGTCGGCTTGGACAATACACTGTGGGCATTGATAATTCCGTATTCGGTGAATGTGTATAACATGGTTATTATGCGCACCACATTTGTGCAACTGCCCGAAGCGTTGATAGAATCGTCAAAGCTTGACGGAGCAAATCCCATGCAGATACTTGTAAAAATCGTCATGCCGCTCTCTGTGCCGGTTATGATGGTTATAATGCTCTATTATACGGTCGCACAATGGAACTCGTGGTTTCCGGCAATGATTTTTCTGCACGACCGTGCAAAATTTCCTTTGCAGCTGATTTTGCGTGAGATATTGATTCAAAATGATACCGCTACGATGATGCAGGGGGTAGGTATGCAGGATGCCGCATCTGTCGGCGAAACAATACAGTATGCGGTTATTGTTGTGGCAACAGTTCCTATACTGGTCATATATCCCTTTATTCAAAGGTTTTTTACCGAGGGTGTAATGATCGGTGCGGTCAAAGGTTGAGAGGAGATGTTGAATTGAATATAAAAAGCAAAATTCTCTCCGTTGCATTGGCGGCAATTATGCTGATTCCGCAAATCGGCATGAATGCTTTTGCGGCGGATAAACCAAAAGGTTATGTCGGTTATGATTTCCGTAGCGAAGCTACCGGCACCAAACCGTCGATTAAGTACTATGAGGAAGGCGGAGTTAAATGGGAAATAGCCGATTATCCGTCCAAAAAACAAAAGAGCCTCATGGCGAGTACCGAGACAATGGGCACCAACTGGTATGTGGATGTTGCGGCAAAGTCCAAAACTCAATTTGTACTTGAGACCTCTGTCGCATATACCGGCTCAATTGGCTCGTTTAAGCGTATTTTCACTTGCGATGCGTCCAACGGAGTGTACATTGTGTTCTTCACAATAGACAAGTCGGGTCAGCTCACGGCATATGACGGCACGGTGCTGGCAAAAATGCGCGAAGGTGTTTTCACCGACATATCACTATTGATAGATTTTGAAAAAAGGTGTTGCAGCGTTAAGATAAACGGACGCACCAAGATGATGGATGTTCCGCTCGGCAATGACAAATTTACGGATATGTATAATACGCGAATACAGATGTCCGAAATTGACGGTGACGGAGAGAACTTCTATATTAAATATTTCAGAGGATATGAGGGCGGCAAAACGGTCAACATCGAGCAGAGTGATGAGACAAATTCATCCGGCAACAACGGAGGTGCCACGAAAATAAAGATAACCGACGACATGGTTGCCGAAAGGATGAAAGGCAATGTGCTGATGACTGATAAAACAGGGAAAGCGCTTGTTAACAATGAGATTAAGTATGTGGACGAGGAGAACAAGAGCCTCGCCCCGAGGATAATCAACGGCAGGACGCTTGTACCGCTACGCTTTGTTTCGGAATCCGTAGGTGCGGTTGTCGGATATGACGAGGCGGCACATACAGCTTCTATCAGTCTCAACGGTAAGAATATCTTGGTCAATGAGTCTGATCCGGGCTACACGGTAAACGGAGAACAAAAGAGGTTCGATGTTGCTCCGTATGTCGAGGGCGACAGAATGCTTGTGCCACTGCGTGCCATTTGCGAGGCACTCGGCAAGCAGGTTTTCTGGGATAAATGCGGTTATATCATTGTCGGCGACAATGCCGAGAGCTTTTCGCTGGACAACGAGAAAGATAAAAGAATTCTCGACAAAGCCGTACGGAATTTAATTTTTGAATCACCCACGGCGTCTGATATTACGGCTGCTATCAAGGCAAACAATCCGAATAACGCTCATCCGCGCCTTATGGTTCGTGCAGATGATGTTGCAAAGATTAAAGAAAAGATTGCTTCCGACGAACTTGTGGCAAGCTGGGCGAACGAGCTTATAAAAAAAGCAGATTCGATGATCGGTCTTGAACCGATTAATTACGAATTGATTAATGTGCGCATGGAGGTGTCGCGAACGCTCACGATGCGTGTGGAACCGCTTGCTTTTGCATATCTTATCACCGGCGACAAAAAATATGCCGACGAGGCTATATCCAATCTGATGAGGGTGACCGATCCGAATGTATTTCCCGATTGGAATCCGTACCATTTTCTTGATGTCGGAGACATGGCAACCGGCGTCGCGATAGGTTATGACTGGTGCTATGACGCTATGACTCCTTCGCAGAGAACGCAGATTAAGACCGCTTTGATTAATTATGCTTTCAATGAAGGAATGCGCGATTTCACCTTTGATTCTACAAGAAAGCGTACCTGGGCATGGAATGATCCCAATTCGACAGCATATCCGCAGAACTGGATTGCAGTTTGCTGCGGCGGACTAGACATGGCGGCGCTTGCGATAGGCGACGAATCCGACGCAGCAGACCTTGCCGGTCAAATTATCGCAATGGGTCTTGAACCGATGAAAGATTTGCTTGCGGAGTTTGCTCCCGACGGAGCGTGGTTCGAAGGTCCTGGATACTGGGAATACTCATACGAATTTTTTGCATATGCGTTTGCTTCTATGCAGAGCGCTTTGGGTACCGATTTCGGCTTGACAAACAGTCCGGGATTTAAGGAAGGTCCGTATTATGTAATCGGTAATGCCGGCACAGCGGGTTCGTTTAATATGAACGACTGCGCGGAGGCACTTGTGGATTCGCCGGAATTCTTCTGGCTGTCCGACATCTTTGGTGATCCGGCATTGACAAAATACAGACTGAACTATCTCAGCGGCAAGACCCCGAGTGATTACAAGAACATCATTTGGTACAATCCCGATTATGCTAATGACGAAACACTCATTGCCGAGGACGGTATGTGGCGCGAATTTAATGTTGCGTCATCAAGAACCGGTTACGGCGAGGCGGATTTGTATGCCGCAATTCACGGTGGTGAGGACGGACGCGACATCGGTGACCTGGACTACGGCGAATTTATCATAGATATGTTTGGCAAACGCTGGGCAAAGGATCTTGGCTCGGAGCACGCCAACTATGTTGTGGGGCACGAGGGAACCAGATGGTCGTACTATCGCTGTCGCGGCGAGGGACACAATGTAATCATATTTAATCCGGACGGCACCGAGGATCAGGATAAGAGTGCCATCTGCCCGATTAATAAATTTGAACACAACGATGTGTCTATGTTTGCTGTCACAGATCTGACCGCAGCGCACGCTTATCGCGGTGCGGAAAGTGTGGTACGCGGCATGTATGTGGACAAGGCAAACAAGAGCGTGACCATTCAGGACGAAGTGAAGATGAAAGAACCGTCCGAGATGTATTGGTTTATGCACACCCCGGCTCAGATAGAAATATCCGCTGACGGCAGAACAGCCGTTTTGACCCAGGGTGTTTACAAAATGGGTGCAACCCTCACGGGCAGCAAAAATCTCAAATTTACACAGATGGCAGCAGAGGCTATGGAGGATTCACCTCACCCGAGCGACAGTGAGAGCGATGAAACCGGAATAACCAAATTGGTGATCCATGCAACCGATATGACTGATGAAAAATTTGCGGTTAAGCTGTATCCGCTTTCGGGCGCTGAAGTGCCCGAAACGGATACAGGCGATTGCACACCGATAGAAAACTGGAGTTTGATTAATGCTGACGGTCTGCCGAGATTGACTTCACTCAATGTCTCGGGCGAGGAGATTCCCGTAAACGGATATGACACATTCTATTCACCTCAGGCAAGACTTGATGAATTCCTCGGCGCGTCGTTTGACGGCATGGATATCAAGGCTGACGGCAATGGTGACATAACGGTTATACCCATGACTGCGGATAACCGTGTGGCAAAGGTTTGCATACAAAAAGACGGCATGAGCAAGACATATATTGTGTCAATCAATACTATGTCGAGCGATGATGTTGAATTTGAGCAGATTAAGCCGGATTATGTGGGCAAATCGCCGTCGGGAATGACACAACTTAAATTTAAGGATGCTCAGGCAGCTGTTGCGCAGGCAGAGCACATACCGGCAAACACAATAGACGGTGATTTCAACACCCGTTGGACATCGGATGTTATCGGCGGTACCATACAGTTTGACCTCGGTGAGGTAAAAGATGCATCTGCTATGGGCGTGGCATTCTATTTCGGCAACGAGCGCAGCACATTCTATCGTGCCGCAGTGTCCGAGGACGGCAAAACTTGGACTCTCGTCGGCAATATAAAATCCGGCGGAGATACGCTCGATCTCGAGGTTTATAAATTCCCGAGACAGAAAGTAAGGTATCTGAAGCTTGCAGGGTTCGGCAATACAGAGGGCTCTGCGTGGTTCAATGTATCCGAAGTACGACTCTATGATCAGTAATTTATTTTCGGGCGGTGCATTCCGCACCGTCTGAAAAAATCAAAAAATAAAAAGGGGCGAATATTATGCTAAGAAAGATTAAAGGCAGTAAGATTATTTCCGTTTTCCTTGCAATCGTCATGATTGTAGGAATTATGACGGTATCTGTTCCGGCACTTGCGGCGGACACCGTGCTTTATCAGACCGATTTTTCCGATTATACCGGCGGTTTGTTGGCAGGCTGGAGCGATAACCCCGGTGCAATCACATACAAAATGGTCACCGATGAAAAATACGGGAATACGCTTGAGATGTCATCAATCAAGCAATACGGCAATATTTCATATAAACCGAGCGGTTATGACAAAACCTCAAAAGGTTTGAAGATTGACATGGCAGTTAAGGTTCATGCTAACGGCAGAGATGCATTTCAGTTTTTTGACTACCCGAACTACATCTTTGCATTTTACAGCGGCGGTTTCGGCGGCTACAGAGGAACTTCCGAAGGATTGTATGATTTCAAATATGCCGATGACATCTGGTATGAATTAAGCATGACCTTTGTTCCGTCTGCCGGCGGATTGGTTTTCGGCACATTGACGGATGAAAACGGCGTTACTAAAAACTTCTCGGCAACAACAGGTATAACGAGCTTTTCGGGTGAACTTAGCTTTGGTATGATGGAGAGCGGATCTGATCCGAATCTGAAGATTTCACTCGGATACATCAAGCTTTCACAGACGGATGATATAAAAGCACCCGGAATGGATGTTCAGTGCGACTTCTCAGATGCATCATCACCCGCGGGTGTGGCAGGATTCACCACATCTCAGGCGAGTTATATGTCCATAGCGGACAGCGGAGAGCCGCACGGTAAGGTGCTTGCCTGCGCCGGAATGCCTACGGGAACAATGACACAGTTTATTAAGAGCGTTGCTTTCTCAAGCAGCATCGTCACTGCCGAGTGCAGTGTTAAGACTGGTACAAATATGCGCTTTGAGATGTTTGCCGAGGGCTCCGGAACGGATGATGTTTCGCCGAACAAATACCCCGGATACTTCTTCCCGATGTCTTTCGGTTCGACTCCCGGTGAGATGTGGATAGGCTGCAAGCCTTACGATTGTGCTGCGGAAGATGTGGACAAATACAAACTGGCTTATGATTGGAAATATGAGGAGTGGTATCGCGTTCGTGTCATTTTCGATTTTGACAAAAAGGAAATGACCATGAGAGTTGCGAGTGAGACCGATCCGACAAACGAGATAATCAGCACAAAGGCACTTGTGTTTACTGCGCTGAGTGAAATTGTTTTTGCCTGCGAATCACAGCCTAACGCATCTGAGGGCTCTGCACCGCTCTATATAGACGATTTGCGCATTTATGAACCGGCGGGATTGAAACTCATTTCGTCCGGCGTAGCAAACGGTGCTGCAGGTGTTAAGATAACAAAACCCATCACATTTAGGTTTAATATGCCCATAGCTCAGGCTGAAGCGACATTGAATGACGAACCGGCTGTTATCGTCAAAAATATTTATGAAAATGAGATCAGTGTTGCACCGGCATCCGGCAAACTGAAACTTGATACAGACTACAAACTCACCCTCGCCGGTATCACAGATCCGTTTGGAAACAGTATCGATGATGTCACGATTAACTTCAAGACTTTGGACAGATTTGTGGATGCGACGGCGAAATTCCTTGATGCTGCGGGAAGTGCGACGACTGTTATGACAGCAGGGAATATGAAAGCGGAGTATTCATTTGCATTTACCGATGGTGACCCGCATGATATGCTTGTGCTGGCAGGTTTGTACAACAAGGCAAACAATAAATGCGTTAAAGCGGTGTCAAAATCGTTCGATACCGTAAGCTCGGGTGATGGTTCGTTTGAGTTTGATGTTCCGACAGAAAATCCGCAGGATTACAAGATCGTTGTCTATTATTGGAGAGGTTTCAACACTCTGGAACCGTATGCCAAAACTTTGAGTATTGGGGTGAATTAATTGAGGAGATTTAGCATCTTTTTGGCAGTGTTTTTGTGCACGGTACAGCTACTCTCGGCGGCTGCCGCCGGCGGAGACGCTTCATCGCAGTACCTCTTGTCTGCGGTGGTGAATCCGGACACCGGTATGGTGTCGCTTTCGGGAAAGATCCCCGAGATTAACAAAGAAACAGAAATTTCGCTCGTTGTGCTGAATCCCGGTTACAGTGCGGCTGATGCAGCGTCCGTAACGGACGCTACACTCAATGTCGGTGCGGACGGCAAGACACCTGTTATCAACTGTTTTGCTCAGATTACATCACAGGCTGACGGCAGCTGGAACTATGATTTTGCACTTGATGGTGAGGCAGGCAGATATCATCTCCTGCTGAACTATGAAAAACATGACGGATATCTTGTCCCGGAAAAGTATATTTCATTTGTGCTTCCGGCAGATGTGGATGAGGCACTTGCGCTTATCAATGCCTGCAAAACATCGGATGAGTTCAGACAGACGCTTGAGGACAAGCTGGAAGTGTTCGGCTTCTCCTCCGAAGCATACGATGCGCTTACCGACGGCGGCAAGGTATTGCTGAATGAGCACCTCATGGCGGCAAGGCCGCTTAAGGATATTACATCGGCAAGAGAGCAGTTTGCCGCAGCGCTCGCATTTGCGCAGATCAAAACCGCAAAAACAACCGAAGAAGCCGCAGAAGCTGTTGAGAGCAATGCGACCGTGCTGAAAATCAACGATGAATCTCTCTGGAAGGATTCATACAAAAATCTCAGCAATGACGGCAAAAACGGAATGTATAATTCTTTGCTGGGTTTTGCCGCAGCGAAGTCGCTCAGCGATGTGAGAAACATTCTCCTGGACGGGATACTGTGCAGTGCCGTAAGCGATGCACAGGTCTGGACTGTAATCAATCCGCTCATTCTTGCAAATGCTGACAGATTGCCCGGACTGGACATTAGCAAATACAAGGCGCTTTCCTCAACGGCAGATGCAGACAAAGCAATTGCGGGTAAATCATACGCCACTCCGGCGGATCTGGCACGGGCAATAAACAGCGCCATGGCAGCCTCCGGCGGTTCAGGCGGTGGTACAAGCGGCGGTTCGGGCGGCAGCTCGGGCGGCAGTTCTCGTGTGCCGAGTTTCCCGGGAACTTCAACTAAGCCAAATGACACCGTGACCGACTTTCCGTTCCGTGATATGGTACAGACCGCATGGGCAAAGGATGCAGTAGAAAAACTTTATAAAAGGGGTATAGTCAACGGCAAAAGCGCAGATTGCTTTGCTCCGAATGACTTTGTGACCCGTGAGGAATTTGCAAAACTCATCGTGACAGTGTTCGGCATTGAAAAAATCAACGGTAATGGTGGATTTAACGATGTTTCTGCCGACGAATGGTATGCGCCCTATGTATCGGCTGCATATGAAAAAGGGCTGATAACCGGAAAAGGCGACGGCAGTTTCGGCGTGGGTGAGGCCATAAGCAGACAAGATGTTTGCGTTATAGTTTACCGTGCACTGATGCTCATGCGTGGGTTTGACGAAAACGGAAAACTCTCGTTTGCCGACAGCGATTCCATAGCGGATTACGCACGGGATGCCGTTGCGGCGCTTTACGGTGCCGAGATAATCCACGGAACCGATAACAATTGTTTCGCGCCGCTTGACGGAACCACGAGGGCGCAGGCTGCGGTTATCTGCAGCAGTCTTGTTGAATAAGGAGGGGAAACAGATGATAATCAAAAAAATGCTCGTGCTTGTTCTCGCCTCCTGTATGGTGTTTTCGACGCAAGTGTTTGCCGCTGATGCAACAGATGCGGAAGCAGCGCAGACGGTTGAGGTTGATCCGACGGCAAGACAGGTTATAAACGGCATAGGTTTGCTGACCGACTTTGAATTGCCCGACGGCGCATCCGTAAAGAGAGGCGAATTTGCACACGCGGTTGCGGAGCTTATGGATCTGTCCGGCAAGACCGATTATGACGGCGGTTTCTCGGATGTCAGCTCGGCAACGACATACAGCGGAGACATATATGCACTCACCGAGATTGGCATATTGCACGGTTTCGGCGACGGAACATTTCATCCGAACGATCCGATTTTACTTTGCGATGCGGTCAAGGTTATCCTTGCGGCATGCGGTTACTCACTGCCGGCAGAGAGTGCCGGCGGCTACACCGTCGGCTACCTGACATATGCTCAGCGCGCCGGATTGCTCAAAGATATGGGTGAGTGCAACCTCAATGCGGAATTTAATTCCGATGTGCTGTACAGACTGCTCTACAACGCCATCGATGTTGACATCATGAGCGAGGACGAGTTCGTCCCCGGCAAGGAGTCCGTCAAGGTGCAGAAAGACAAGACCCTTTTGACGGAAATTCATCATATTTATAAAGATGACGGCGTTGTGACATCAACGGAATACTCCTCGATAAACAGCAGCGAAGGTGCCGGTGAGGGAAAGGCAAAAATCGGCGGTGTGGCATATTACAGCGGCGATTGCGAAATGAGTGAACTTTTGGGATACCATGTTGACTTTTGGTACAGACAGAATGACGGTAAAAAGGATGGCACTTTAGTGTTTGCAATCAAGAGTGACAAAAACAAGGTGTTTGTTCTGGAGACTGATGATATAGTAAATGTGAGCGGAGGCGCAATTCGCTATGTGGATGATAACGACAGGGAAAGAAGCATCTCATTCAATGCGCAGACTGATATTGTATACAATGGCGGTCTTTATGTTCCCGGCGGAACGGCAACACTCAATATTTCCAACGGCTCGCTCACATTGATTGATAATGACGGAAACGGGCGTTACGAGGTGATAATAGCCAGAGACTATCGTCCTGTTTACACCACGGGAATTGATCGTGCAAAGAGCATTATTTACGATAAATATGATTCAGAAAACCCCATATATACGGACGACTACAAAAATGTGGTGATCTATGACCGTAACGGTGATCTTACCACACTCGATGCTTTGGAGAGTGTAGATGATCTTTTGATGTGTCTGCAAAGTACGGATAAGTCTAATCTCGAAATTCGTCAGGTTGTGGATGAAATTGTCGGTGAAATCGAGAGTGTCATGACGGACGGAGATAAGGTGTATGTAACCATAGGCGGTGTTGAGTATCGCGTTGCAAATCATCTCAATGACCGGGGCTTGACATGGAAGATAGGTGACAAGGTTATTTGTTATCTCGACAATTTCGGAAAAATTGCAGCACTCAGCAGCAAAAAATTCACAAGCGGAACTTGGGCGTATCTCAGAGAGGCGGACAAAATCGGCAGTTCTTTCTCGAACGATGTTTCCGTGCAGCTCTTGGATGTAAATTGCGAGGACAATGAACTGAAAGTAATCGAATGTGCCGATAGGGTTAAGGTTGACGGAACTTCTGTAGAAAAAGGCGACAGGCTGAAAGATTTGTTAAAATCTCATACCGATTCAGTAATATATTATTACCTCAATGTTGACGGTAAGTTGGCAAAGGTGGAAACGGAAAACGGAGATGTGATTGAGAAAGCTGTTTCAAATCTGTCTCAGTTGGTCTATGATGAGGATACAAAAATTCTAGGCGGTAAGATCCCCGTAAGTCCGAGCACAAATGTATTTTATGCTCCACCGGACGGCAATGAGGATGACTATACTGCCGGATATGTGACAAACAGCTTTATTCGCGACCAGTATTGCAATATTAAATATGGATATCGCAAGTCCGGCGGCGGTCTAACAATAGACGCTCTGCTTATGTCCGAACCGCTTTCCGGTGGTGCATTGACAAAACAGTCGCCGGTAATGATGGTTGATTCCGTCACAAAAGGACTCAATGCGGACGAGATTGCGGTATCAATGGTATGCGGCTATGTCGGCGGCACATACAGAAAATTTGTTGTATCTGACGACAGCGTTGTCAAGAAAGCAAAAGCAATGAATGACATAAATGTGGATGCCACATATGCGATACAGCGCGGTGATCTGGTTCGTTATGAATTAAACACAAAAGGCGAACTTAAAATTGTCGAGCTGATTTATCGCTGTGAAAACGGAGCAAGCGGAGCGTTTGCGGAGACCAATCCGTCTGATGCTAACTATTTTGCCGAGACGAGGACTTCGTCCGGATATGTGTATCACAAAGACGGTGCCGTGCTTATGATTGCTCAGAGCAAGGATGACATGACAACCGGAAATGAAAATGTAATGGAATGTGTCCGCGCAAGCGGCGGTTGTGCGATTTATATTTACGACAGGAATGAATCGAGAGATAAAAATCGCCTGCGTCTCGGCGGTGCGGATGATGTGTATGATTATAAATCATTCGGTGACAATGCATCGCAGGTAGCGATGTATATGGGTAACGGAGCCGTCAAGGCATTGATTGTCATAAAATAATAAAATAAATATGAATTTTGTGTGACCGCCCGCGGTAATTTGACTGACGGTGCGGTCACATAAATTAAAACAACATAAGGAAAGGATGATTTTTCAATGAGTAAGGTATTAAGGTACGGATTAATAGGTGCAGGAGTTTTCGGGGGCATCCATATGAGCACATTGGCACTTATGGATCACTGCGAGGTTAAGGCGATTTGCGATAAACATATTGAAAGTGCAAAGGAACTTGCTGAAAAGTATGATGTTGCAGATGTGTACAGTGATTATAACGAAATGCTGAAAAGAGATGATATAGACGCAGTTGCTGTTGTAATTAGCGACAAGGCACACAAGGACGCGACAATTGCGGCACTTAAGGCAGGAAAACATGTTTTGTGTGAAAAACCGATGTCACTCTTTGTTGAGGATTGCCGTGATATGATAAAGACTGCCGACGAGACGGGCAAAATTCTTATGGTAGGTCAGGTTTGCCGCTTTGCGCCGGCTTTTATCAAGGCTAAAGAACTTGTCGAAAGCGGTGTAATCGGTGAGCTGTTTTATGTTGAATCGGAATATGCACACGATTATGCCAAAATTCCCGGTGTTGACGGTTGGAGAACCGATCCGGACAGAGATCCCATTATCGGCGGTGCTTGCCATGCGATAGATCTGCTCAGATGGATTGCCGGAGATCCCTATGAGGTATCGGCATACAGCAATCACAAAGTTTTGCGCGATTGGCCGGTCAACGATTGCACAGTATCGCTGTTCAAATTCCCCAATGATGTAATAGGCAGAGTGTTCACATCAATCGGCTGCAAGCGCGACTATACCATGCGCACGGTGCTTTATGGCGACAAGGGTACCATAATAGTAAACAATACCGACTCGCATTTGACTTTGTTTATGGAGCATAGGGATGAAAACAACATAATCGAACCGGCGAAGAACGATATAGATTTGTATAATCATTGTATAGGTCATACAATCGGTGTGGATGTCAACAATCACAATGTTAAGGGTGAGCATGAGAGCTTCCGTGCGGCAATTCTTGACGGCGCTCCGGTGCTTATGACAGGCCGTGAGGGTGCAAAGACAGTAGCGGTTTGCTGCGCAGTGGTTAAATCGGCAAAAACCGGTCAGGCGGTAGCGGTGGACTACGATGCAATTGAAGGATAAGGAGAGCAGTTTATGAGTGAGATAAACGAACACTTTGTCCTGTCGGCAGACGACGGAGAATTTGCCGCTCGGCTTAAGGATGCACTGAATGACGCAGTGCGCATAACCAAACGAAACATGGCGAAATTTGCGAGCGGAGATGTGTATCCGTCCACAAACTATTTCGGGGATTGCTACGCGCCGATAAAAAACGGCGGCGAGGGCAGCGATATGTGGACGGAGAGTTTTTGGCCCGGCAGACTCTGGCTTTGCTATGAGGAAACGGGTGACGAAGCTTTCAGAAAACTTGCCGAAAAAAATCTTGATGATTTCTTTGTCCGTATGGACAAAAACATTAATCTTGACTGGCACCATGACATCGGTTTTCTGTACACCCTGTCTGCGGTTGCACCGTACAGGCTCACAGGTAACGAATTTGCAAAAAAGACTGCGCTCACGGCGGCTTTTCTGCTTACTCGGCGTTTCAGATTCAGAGGAGAATTCATTCAGTCCATGGCTGATGCCATATTTCCCGAATACTATAAGCTCATTGCCGACACAATGATGAACATTCCGCTTTTGTTCTGGGCGACCGAGGCGTCGGGGGAGCCAAAATACCGTGATTATGCAGTTATGCATATGAAAACTACCATAAAATACATCTTGCGTGAGAACGGCGGTGTGTATCACCATTTCCTCATGGACAATCAAACCGGCGCACCGCTGCACGGACTCACACTTCAGGGTGCCGGGGATGAATCGTACTGGAGCCGTGCACAGGCGTGGGTTATCTACGGATTTGCCATTGCATACAGCTATACGCACGACGAGAGCATAATCGAGCCGTTTTGCCGTGCGGCGGATTTTTATGTGAGTCATCTTCCGGGTGATTTCATCCCTTATTGGGATTTCATCTTTACCGAGGGCGACGAACCGCGCGACAGTTCCGCCGCGGCAATAGCTATCTGCGGGTTTATGGAGATGGCGCGGCATTTGCCTCACGATGAAAAAATACAAAAATATATTGCCGTTGCCAAGGATACCTTGCGTATTCTCACAAGCAGTGACTATGCAATTTCGTTTGATTCGGGCGAGGAGGGTCTGCTTGCGCACACCACGCCCGATAAACCGAGGGACGAGTATGACCTGTGTTCCACATACGGAGACTATTTCTACATGGAAAGTCTTGTCCGCGCACTGCGCGACTGGAAGATGTATTGGTAATTTGCAATAAAAACGGAGGTGCACGCACTGCTCACAAACAATACTTTCTCGTCGTGGCAGCGAATGACCTCAAGACTGGTTCTTCACGGTCCCGTGACGCCTCTGGTTCCGAGCTCTATGCTGCAGCTTATGAAAACTCAGGTTTATGTAAGCGAGGAGATTGCCGCACCATTTGAGTGCTGGGAGAAAGTCGGATATTAATGTTTTTTGAAACGCCGCCTGCGATTAAAATTTCGCAGGCGGCGGAGTGTTTTTACGACGGTTGGCGACAAATTGATTCCGGCATTGGCTGTCGTTTTTTTTGTTTGACCGAAAACTTACGACATATATGACCCAAGTTTTAGGTGACTTTTTGAATTCGGAGACATTTTATTGAAAAGTGTAATTTTCAGTGCTATAATGTTATTGAAAAGTGTATATATTATACACAAAAATATAAGGCAAAAACATATCCGAAAACATTGTCGGAATTCTAAATAAAAATCAATATATTCCAAAAAAAGTTATTAACAACCACAATATATTGTGGCACAATACCTGTATAAAAACTTATGCGATGATGGGATAATCCTTAGCATACGAGATGTCGTGATTGAACTTTAGTTAGTATTAACGGGATATTTATGCCCGTATACATGATTTAATAGTGTTTTTTATAAATGCGGAATGATGATTGTTCTGCATTTTTTTGCAACAGTTAGACTAAATCTGTCCTAAATTATTGACTATCAGGTAATAATATGTTAAAATCAGACCATAGAAATCTGAAATATCGACTAAAAATGGAGTGGATGATATGGAAATCAAACGAGATTTGTATTTAGACAAACTGATAAAACGAGAGTGTAATGGTTTGGTTAAGGTGGTAACCGGCATAAGAAGATGCGGTAAATCGTATTTGCTTTTTCGTTTATATCACGATTATTTGCTTAATAAAGGAATTAGCGAAGACCATCTTATAGAAATTGCTCTTGATGATATAATGAACGAGGAACTCAGAGAGCCGAAAGTATTGTATAATTATATAAAGGGGCAGATTAAAGACAAAGAACAATACTACCTTTTTCTTGATGAAATACAATATGTCGGGGATTTTTCGGATTTGGTAAACGGGCTGTCTCATATTAGAAATTTGGATGTATATATAACAGGAAGCAACTCTAAATTTTTGTCGAGTGATATTCTTACGGAATTCAGAGGCAGAGGGGATGAAATACACATTAATCCTCTCTCTTTTGCTGAGTACAATTCAGTATATGACGGCAGTGTGTCTCAAGCGTGGAAAGACTATTATACCTATGGCGGACTTCCCCTCATTCTGACCCGTGAAGATGATGAAATGAAAGCGGAATATCTTTCGTCTTTATTAAAAAAGGTTTATATCAGCGATATTGTCGACAGAAACAAAATCCGTAATGAAAGCGAGCTTGAAGAATTGGTTAATATTCTTGCATCATCTGTTGGCTCACTTACCAATCCTGCCAAGCTCAGCAGAACTTTCAGAAGTGTTAAAAACAGCAAAATCACCGAAAAAACCATAAAAAAATATTTGGGTTATCTTACAGATGCATTTTTGATGGATAAGGCAGTCAGATACGATGTAAAGGGTAAAAAGTATATTGAAACGCCTTCAAAATATTATTTTACTGACATCGGCATAAGAAACGCACAGCTTAATTTCAGACAGCAAGAAGAAAATCATATCATGGAAAACATAATATTTAATGAGCTTAAAATACGAGGCTATCGTGTGGATGTCGGAGTTGTAGAGATAGTTGAAACTAATGATAAAGGCAAAAAGGTACAAAAAGGACTGGAAATAGATTTTATTGCAACAAAAGGCAACAACAAGTATTACATCCAGTCAGCTTTTGATATACCTAATGAAGCAAAAGAAAAGCAAGAAAAGAAATCCTTGTTAAAAACAAAAGATTCCTTCAAAAAAATTATTGTCGTAAAAGATGATATTAAACTTAAGCGTGATGATAGCGGCATTACAACTATGGGCATATTTGACTTTTTGCTTAATGAAAATAGTTTGGATATGTAAGAGACATAGCTGACATATGATAAAGATTAAAAAATTTATAAAATCAACAGAGAAGAGTAAGATACTTACCATGTTTGAAATGGGTGTTGTGTTTTTATTGCCGGCTGTTATGACAAAATGGATGAAACCTATTGAATAACGGATAAGACCTATATCACGGATTATGAGGTGATAAAGCTTGGAATTTCTGACCGAGCAACTGCATTGATGAGAACCACAATAAAAAAACGCCCCGTCGTTTGCGGAATTTTAATCGCGGACGGCGGGGATTTTTGTGTCTCGGAATGTAAGGGATTGAGCAACGCCGAGATACTTTTTATGTGCAGGCAACATGCAATTAACGCCTTAAACGACTAAAACGCTAAACTCAAAAACATTTTATCCTGTTATTCCCGAGCAAACGCCGATACAACGGCAAAAACATACTTTATACCGCTATCTCACAAAATATATTTTATGAAATAAAAATATCTTTGAATTGCAAAAAAATGTATCGACGCCGAATTTATCGAAATTTTTAGCCATATTTACGAAAAAACACTTGACAAACCATAGTGATAGTTGTACAATAAGCTTGTAAATCGTTTAACATAACAAGGATTAAATGATGAAAAAAAGAGAAATTTGCGCTTTTGCCACCGTGCGCGGATATTCTCCGGCAGCTCTGTATCACATTTTTGTATATATGTGTGGCTAATATCTTTTTAGCATGGAGGTTGTATAACATGAAAAAATTTATGCAGGTATTACTCGCAATTGCAATTGTTTGCAGTTCGGTGACGCTCGGAGTGTACGCCGATGACGCGGTCGGCAAAATCGATTCCGGCGTGCTTGATTTTAACGATGTGACAGATGCAAACGGAATTTTGGATCTGCTCAACAGCATCGGCTATAAGAACGGAGGCTGGTTTAACAACGCCAATGCAGAGGGCAAGGACAGCAAGATAAGCGTGGTCGATACCGATGCGGAATTCGGCAAAAGCATTGAAATAAAGAATGCCGGATATGCCGGACTTTCGGTCGCACAGCGCGGTGGTGCGGGAACAGGCAGAGAAAACCTGGCCGTCGAATTCTCCGTGAAAAAGAGTGACACGGGCACGACACTTGGCTGCGGACTCGCAGACAGCATATATCCGCTGACATTCAAAAACGACGGATACATCAATCTTTGCGGAAACAACATAATCAAATACAAAACAAATACATGGTACGATATTAAGCTTGATTTCAACATAGAAAAAGCATACACCAAGCTCACATTGCGAGAGCACAACGGCGGTGTGTGGAAAACTTATGACAAGTTCGGATTTGTGAACTACTGGTCGGGCAATGCCGACGACATGGCGGCATTCACCTGCATAGAGCTGGGCTATCTCGGCGGCGGTGAGGAGTCAGCATACATAGACAACATAAGATATTTCACAAAAGATGCTGAGAACATTACTCTGGCACTGAGCGACGATTTTTCACGGGTACCGGAAATAGTGCCGGACAGCGCAGTGACAGACCCGGCGCATCAGTGGGCAATATCGGGCAGGACAAACAGCGTGAAAGTCGGACAGATCAACGGCAAACAGGCGCTTATAATAGACGCACCGGCGGGCTACACCACAATCGGCAAGATGATCGGTCAGTTGAACCTGCCGGACGACACCACGAGCATTGTCAAATTCGGACTCGGCAGAGCCGACCAAAATGCAAAACTCAGATGTTACACAGATGCACTCAAGGGCAGTGCCACCACAGCTTTGCTGACATTCAGAAATGACGCTCCGGGACTGGAAAAACCCGATTATTACAACCTCACGCTCGGAGATATTCATAATTTTGAATTTGTGTATAACAAGCAAAAGGGAATTGCAAGATTACTCACTCCGGCAAACGGCTGGTATTACGGCGACAACATATCGGGCGCGATGCTCGATCAGTCTTTTGACTTCCAGATAGTTGCAAACTCGCCGACTACGGTGTATCTCTCGGATTTCAGATTCGAACTGATTGACACCAACAAATGCGAGGTAAAGGACATAAAACTTGAGAGTGGATATGACAAGAATGCCGCGGCGCTTGACGACAAGGTGATATTCGAGTTTAATCAGCCGATTATCGACACGCAGAAAGCAGCTTGCAGAGAGTGCCGGCTTTATGAAAACGGCGCCGAGGTGACAGCGACAAACGACAAAGGCGAGACTGTATCCGGTGCAAGGATTATGCTCAATCAAACAGAGCCGAACAAGATTACGGTGGCTCCGCAGGTGATCCTCAAACCCAACACAGAGTACAGTATTGAAATGCCGACTCTGCAAGGTGGTTATGACGAAGGCACAACAAGCGTAAGCTACAGTTTCACCACGACCGATTCATCCTTTGAGTTCGGTCAGCCGATAATAGATGCGGACGGCACGGTGAAGGTGAGCGGCAAGAGCGCATATATAAATGAAGCGAACGGCAAGGGCGCGGTGATCATAGCTGCGGCGTATGACAACGCCGGTCGCATGGTTGAGCTTAAATACAAGGAAATAAAGGCGACCAAGGAGGAGATATTTGAATTTAAGCCGGAGTTCACGGCGGAACATTCAAGTGTGAAAGCTTTCGTGTGGAGCAGTTTGCAGGGCGTTATGCCTTACAGCAAGAGCAGCGCAAAATAATTGCAGGCTCATTGTAAAACGATTAACATAACACAAGGGCAATGAACGGGCATATCTGTGTTTGCCGCATACGCGATATGCTCCGTATGCTCGGTTTGGTTTTTGTGGATAATTTGTTTTTTATGCGGACGATAAAATCTATAATGTGAGGGGAAAGATATATGAAAAAATTATTGCAGATAATACTTGCCGTTGCAATTGTTTGCAGTTCACTGCCGATAGGGGTGTTTGCGAATGACGGCAAAATCGATTCCGGCGTATTGAGTTTTGACGATGTGGCAGATGCAAACGGAATTTTGGATCTGCTCAACAGCATCGGTTATAAGAACGGAGGCTGGTTTAACAACGCCAATGCAGAGGGCAAGGACAGCAAGATAAGCGTGGTCGATACCGATGCGGAATTCGGCAAAAGCATTGAAATAAAGAATGCCGGATATGCCGGACTTTCGGTCGCACAGCGCGGTGGTGCGGGAACAGGCAGAGAAAACCTGGCCGTCGAATTCTCCGTGAAAAAGAGTGACACGGGCACGACACTTGGCTGCGGACTCGCAGACAGCATATATCCGCTGACATTCAAAAACGACGGATACATCAATCTTTGCGGAAACAACATAATCAAATACAAAACAAATACATGGTACGATATTAAGCTTGATTTCAACATAGAAAAAGCATACACCAAGCTCACATTGCGAGAGCACAACGGCGGTGTGTGGAAAACTTATGACAAGTTCGGATTTGCGAACTATTGGAATAGCAGTGCCGCCGACTTGTCGGCATTCACCTTCATAGAACTGGGTTATCTCGGTACTGGCGTTGAAACGGCATACATAGACAACATAAGATATTACACAAAAGACGCGGAGAACATCACACTGGCGCTGAGCGATGATTTTTCACAGGTGCCGGATATAGTGGATCTTAATAGCGGCGGGCAGGTTACCGATCCCTCAAATCAGTGGGCGATATCCGGAACGCCTGACAGCATAAAAGTCAGACAGATTGACGGCAAACAGGCGCTGGTGCTTGAAACTGCCGCTGGTTATACGACTATAGGAAAATTTTTGGATCAGTTGCAATTACCCGAGGGTGCTACAAGTGTTATAAAATTCGGCCTCGGCAGAGAGGATCACAATACTACATTGAGTTGTTATGTCAATGCCCTCAATGATAGTAATAAGTCAGGTTATAAACAATTGCTGGGATTTGGCACAGAAGAAAAATTGACTTTCCCGGACAGTTATAATCTTGCAGACGGAAAAATTCATAATTTTGAATTTGTGTATAATAATCAAAAGGGAATTGCAAGATTGCTCACTCCGGCAAACGGTTGGTATTACGGAAATGACATAGACGGTGCAAATCCTAACGGAAGTTTTGATTTTCAGGTGCCCGGTAAAACTGCAATATACCTCTCGGATTTCAGATATGAAGTGATTGACAGCAACAAATGTGAAGTTAAAGACATAAAACTTGAAAGCGGATATGACAAAAATGCCGCGGCATTTGACGACAAGGTGATATTCGAGTTTAACCAGCCGATTATCGACACGCAGTCAGCGGCTTGCAGAGAGTGTCATCTTTACAAGGGCGACACCGAGGTGACAGCCACAAACAGCGATGGCAACAGCATACCCGGCGCAACGGTTGTGTTTAACCAAACCGAACCGAATAAGGTAACGGTTGTGCCTCAGGTGGCTCTTGAGCCGGGTACCGAATATAAGATAGTAATGCCGACTCTGCAAGGCGGTTACGACGAGAGCACCACAAGTGCAAGCTACACATTCACCACCGCAGCCGATGAATTTTCATTTGCAAAGCCGGTCATAGCAGACGACGGCACAATAACTCTTGACGCAAAGGCATATGTAAATCAGGAAAAACCGGCAGTGCTTATTGCCGCAGCATATGATGCGGACGGAAACTGCGTCGAAGTGCAGTATACTGATGTTGTGGCAAAAAAAACCAATAGCATTATTTCATTCAAGCCGAACTTCAGCGCCGCTCATAAAAGCGTGTCCGCCTTTGTGTGGAGCGATTTTTCGGCGATGACACCATACAGTGAGCACAGCGAGGCAAATTAAACTCCTGTTGCGGTTAAATTCGGTTTATATAACACTTGAAAATATTTTCACAGATTAAGAAGGGATGGATTTTATGAGTTTTGCAAACTCAGCAGGTAAAAAAATCATTTGTTTGTTGCTGACCCTTATGATGCTGCCGCTCGGCGGATTGGTTGCGAGCGCGGATGTGTCATGTACTCTGTCCGAGGATTTTGAAAAATTCCAAGTCGGTAAAGCAGCGGAGCTGGTCAACTATGTGACGGACAAAGGTAATGACTATGCGATTGAAGAATCGAACGGGAACAAATATCTGCGCATGAGTATTACCACGGACAAAGATATGCACTACGATGTGTACTTCTCGTCCGCTCTCAGCGGCAAATTTACGCTGGAATTTGACATCATGTTCAAAGACTACGGCAGCGTGCAAAAGCTGGTTGAGTTTATGGATGATGCGCGTAACGACACATTCCTGTGCACCTTTGAGCCGGACGGATATCTGAAACTGCCGGACGGCACAAATGCGGCATCATATGCGCTCAATAAATTTTACCGCGTGAAGATGGCGTTTGACACGGAGCAGGGAACGATGGATCTGTTCTTTAACGGCAAAAAGCGCGCGAGCGGCTACACCATCACGATGAGGAACGCCGCGATACTGCGTATACACATGAGACAGCCTGCCGGCGAGAGCACGGCGTGTATAGATAACCTCAGTGTATACAGCGGCGAACCCGGAGACGGCAGCGGATCGGGCAGTTCGGTGAACATTGACACCGCATCCATCATGAAAAACGCTTCCGCAATGTATATCGGCAAGAGCAACGCGCTCTTGAATGGCAAAAAGACCTATACATCGGCAGGCAGAGACATTATTCCTTATGAAAAGGGTGGGGAATACATGGTGCCCGTGAGATTCTTTGCGCAGAGCATAGGTGCGGACATCAGCTATGACGAATCTGACGATACGACGCATATCTCATACAATGGCAAGGAGATAGTACTCGGCATAGGTGCGTCCGACTGCAAGGTGAACGGCGAGACGACAAAGCTTTCCGTTCCGTGCGAAATCGGCGGCGGCTCGTCACTCTATGCGCCGATAGATGACCTGTGCGGCATGACGAATCTTTTTCTGCACACGGAGGAAAACGGAGTTATCATTTACAGCGAGGACGACATGAGCAATATCCTCGACTGGCAGAAGAACACCAATGTCATGAGGAGAATATGCGAGAGCTATATGTTTGACGATATGTCCGGTGAGGAGATGACAAAGCTGCTCACGGAGAGATATCCCAACAAACAGCATCCGCGTCTTGTTATGACGGAAGATAAATTTGAGGCGATAAGAAACGAAGTTTTCTCGCCCGACGGAGACGAGGTGTACAAGAAAGCATATGACCACCTGAAGATAGCCGCAGACACATTTGTGGCACAGCCGACATCGGGATATTATCTGCCGGACGGCATAAGGCTCGAGGCAACAAGAGAGAACGCGCAGAGGATAATTACCCTTGCGCTGATGTACAACATAAGCAAAGACGAGAAGTATGCCGAGAGGGCATGGCTGGAGATGTATACTTCGGCTTGCTTCAGAGACTGGAATCCGTATCACTTCCTGGATGTGGGCGCCATGGCTACGGGCATGGGTCTCGGCTACGACTGGCTCTACAACTGGATGGACGAGAGTCAGCGCAAAATTGTGCGCGACTCTATAGTAAACAAGGCGATAGTGCCGATCAACGAAGATTTTGACGATGCGCCGAGGAGCCGCTCGTGGAACTGGCGCGGAGATTTGGCGGACAACTGGTGTCTGGTAATCTCGGGCGTTGGTTCATGCGGTGCAATGGCAATTGTGGATGAACTTGACGGACAAAATCTTGAAAAGGCTCAGAGAGCCATGGAGCAGTGCTTGCTGGATATAAGGCGCGCACTCAGCCTTTTCTCACCGCTTGGAGCATATGAGGAAGGCCCGTCATACTGGGAGTACTCCATGAGGTACTATCCGCTGACGGTAACCGCGCTTGAGACGGGCATCGGAACCGCGCTTGGTTATGATGACATTCCCGGGCTTAAGCTTACGGACAAATATTTGCTTGCGGTGAACGGCCCGGTGAAGATGTTCAGCTATCATGACGCTTATACAAGCGATTCCATAGTGCCGCCGGCGATGATGTATATTGCAAATCACTTCGGCAGATATTCTGAAGCAAAGAGCAGAATATCGTTCATCATGAATAATGAGGCGGTATCTGCCGGCAGTGCGTATGCCGATATGCTGTGGTATGATCCCAAGCTCGGCAGTGCGTCAGACAATACGGGCGATCTGGACATATACATGCCGATAAGCGAAGTTGCGGTGATGCGCAGCGGCTGGGGCAAGAACGATACTTATGTAGGTTTCCACTGTGACGATCCGCTCTCCGGCGAAAGCCACGACCACATGGATGCCGGTGAATTTGTTTTGCAGGCAATGGGTGAGGAATTCTTCTTTGACCTGGGCAAGGATGACTACAATATCCCCAACTACCTGAACTGCTACCGCGTGAGGGCAGAGGGTCACAACACGGTTATCTTCAATCCCGACGAGGGATATGCTCAGAAATACGGCGGCACGGCGAAGATAACAGAGACTGAGTTTAAGCCGAGAGGCGGTTTTGCCATAGCCGACATGACAAATGCATATGACAGAGAGAAAACCGGCGTGACGGAATTTAAGCGCGGAATAAAGCTTGACAGCGACAGAAACAGAACTGTCGTTCAGGACGAAATCAAGCTTGAAAAAAGCGCCGAGATGTATTGGTTCGCTCACACCAAGGCGGACATAGAGATAAGCGAAGACAAAAAGAGCGCCATACTCACCGTGAACGGCAAAAAACTGCTTGCACAGATTATGACGGGAGACGGCGCGGAATTCAGCGTTATGGACGCCAAGCCGCTGCCGACATCGCCCGTGATAGCGGAGCAGAACCCCAATGAGGGAGTGAGAAAACTCACTATCCACATTCCGCAGACGGACAGCATCAATCTTGCGGTGTCGTTTGTCAACTACGACATGAAGTACAATGCGGCAAGGTTTGACAACACATTTGTCGCTCTGGACGACTGGAGCATAGAGGACGGAGAGATCGTCGAGCCGGAATCGGCAAAACTGACCGCACTTAAAGTCAACGGGCAGTTGATAGACGGTTTCCGCCCCGATAAGTATGAATACAACTACAATGTGACCGACGAAAATGCGGGCAAACTTACTGTTACCGCAGAGTCGGAGCATAAATTTGAGATTACCGAAAGCGAGAATGTGACGGGAGACACCACCATACTGGTAACTCCGTCGGACGCAAGTATGTATCCCTCGGAATATGTGGTTCACTTCAACTCTCAGCCCGAGATAAGCGTGCCTAACCTGAACAAGGTAAAACCCGTCAAGATTACGGCGAGCGACATCCCCGAATCGGCAAACGGCCCCGACAACACTGTTGACGGAAGTCTTGGTACACGCTGGTCGTGCCCCGGTGCTTGCTGGATAGAGTATGACCTGGGTTCGCTCAAGAAACTTGACAGCATGGGTATAGCCTTTATGGAGGGCGACCAGAGAACGGCGCAGTTCACCATAAAGACATCCAAGGACGGAGTGAATTATGACACCTTCTATTCGGGCGACGCAACCTCGACTTTGCAGCTTGTCAACTACAAGATGTTCGGACGCGAGGTGCGCTATGTCAGAGTGGAGGGCAGAGGTTACAACGGTAATCCCGATGAATACACAAGCATTACTGAGGTGGAGTTCTATGAAAATTAGCATCAGAGCAATAGCTGTCACGGTTTGCATAGCGATGCTTTTCACGGCTGTGCCGGGCGGCGTTTTCGCCGCCGGCTCTGCCGGTGTCGCAAGTGTGTATCTGCTCGGCGGCAGTGCGGACGAGGCTTATCTTGACGACACGATCGTAATTGCGCTTGATTCCGAGCCGTCTGCGTCGGATATATCGTCCGCTGCACTCACCGTTACGAAAAACGGGGTGCGCACGGATGATTGCGATTATGAGATAAGCGCCGAGGGCAAAAATGTATATGTCAAATTCGATAATCTTGACAAAGGTAGTTACTATGCCTGCCGCATAACCGGAATATGCGGCAACACGGTCGATTTTGATTTCAGAACAGTCGGATTCGGTATTCTTGCCCAAAACGGCAGTGTGTCCGGCGGCAGAACGACGGCGGTTGTAAAGTGCGGCTACTCCAAGCCGCGCACGGTCAGCATGGTGACGGCGTTTTATGAAAACAACAATAACGGAGAAATACTGAAAAAGTGTTATATAAATGAAACGGAAGTTGATTCGAGGTCGGGTCGGACGGTAGGGCTCGACACCGGCTTTGACGGGAGTTATGACAGTGCGAGACTCTTTGTGCTTGAGGATATGCTAAGTCTGCGCCCCGTGAGCATGACCGAGGAGAGCGAAAAAATAAAACCGCTGTACTATGAGAATTTTGACAGCACCTATACCAATGACGGTGCCATGAAGAAATATGTGATAAACAAAAACAGCGATTTTTCCGTGAAAACCGTTGACGGCGAGCGCTGCCTCGGGCTGAATGTCACATCGTCGGATGATGTGTACTTCCAGTACAATTTCAACAGCGCCAAGAACGGATACATGGTTTGCGGCTTTGACATGAGGCTGACGGATGACGATCAGGTGACAAAACTGGTACAGTTTATAGGCAGCCGCGGTGCGGACGCTTTTGTGCTGATGATATACCCGGACGGCAGGGTGTATATACTCAACAAGGATTTTTCACTCGGACCTCAGCTTGCGGTGTTTGAAAAGAATGTTTTCAATCGGATAGACATCTGCGTGGACTCGAGCCGCAAGATAATGAATGTGTATATCAACGGTGAGAAAAAGACAAATGATTATATCTTTGACTACGGTTCGCTGAGTGCGTTCAGGATTCATCAGTGGTACCCGAACGGCAAAAAAGGCGAGGTGCTCATAGACAACATCGCCATATACGAGTGGGATGATGTTGTTGCTGACGAACAGATTGAAAGAGGAATACATATGGACTACAAAAAAATCATGAAAGACGCCGTTGCGATGTACATCGGAAAGAGCAATGTACTCCTGCACGGCACTAAATCTTACATCTCCGATGACAGGAGCATTGTGCCGTATGAAACTGCGGACGGCAAAACCATGATTCCGGCGGAATTTTTTGCCGAGAGCATAGGTGCGTCGTATAGCAGCGGCACGGTCTCAAAGGGCGGTGTTTCCTTTGGCAACACTGAAAATGGCTATGCGGACGCCGCACAAATCTGCTCTGCTTTCGGCAAGACACTCCATGTTGAGCCGAACGGCATCATCATATACAGTGACGAAAACATGGAAGATATCCTCGACTGGAGCGAGAATCTCAAACTCATGCGCACCATATCGGAGAGCTATCAGTTTGATGACGCATCGGGCGATGATATATACAATCTGCTCAAACAAAAGTACCCGAGCGTTGCGGGCAGTCACCCGAGACTGCTTGTGACCAAGGATAAATTCGACACCATGAAAGCGGAGTATGACAAGGGCAAAGGCAATTGCGACGATGTGCTCTGCAAAATCTGCGATTTCCTCAAAGGCTTTGCGGACGATTATCTTACAAAAGACCCCTGCCCCTACGAAAAGGACAGCGAGGGCATAAGGCTTACCGAGAATGCAAAGAGCGAGAATGCGTCCAGAATGATTACTCTTGCGCTCATGTACAATCTCTCGGGGGAGGAAAAATACTTCGACAAGGCGTGGGAGATAATGGACGCCGTTGCCGATTTCAAAGACTGGAATCCTTTCCACTTCCTCGATGTGGCGATACTTGCGTCGGGCATGGGCATATCATATGACTTGCTATATGACAAGATGACCGATGCGCAGCGCGCCAAGGTGCGCAAGGCAATTATCGAAAAGGCGGTCAACCCGATAACAGACGATTTCGACCACAAGACGGCGGAGATATATGACACGACAAATCCGCTGAACCGCTCGTGGAACTGGCGCGGCGAGACTGCTGACAACTGGTGTCTGGTAATAGCCACGGTCGGCACCTGCGGAGCACTGCCGATACTCGATGAACTCGAGGGAGAGGATCTTGCCAAGGCAAAAAGAGTGGTGTCGCAGTGCCTGGTGGACATAAGGCGTGCGCTCAGTCTCTTTGCCCCCGTCGGTGCTTATGAGGAGGGTCCGAACTACTGGAGACTCGCAATGCGTTTCTATGTGTTCAGTATGCGTGCACTGGAGAACTCCCTCGGCACTTGCCTCGGTTATGACGATGTGCCGGGACTCAAGATGACGGGAGAGTATATACGCGCTATAAACGGCTCAAGGGGAATATTTAATTTCCATGACGGCAACAACGGCTTGCCGCTCTATTCGCCTGAGCTCTACTGGCTGGCGGACAGGTTTGATAATCCCGACGATGCGGCGATGCGCAATGCGCGGCTCAAGGTGACATATCTGCTCTCCGCGGCTTCATCGGACTTCGCTCCGACAGACTTTATGTACTACGATACGGCGTTCAACGGGGTGACATCGTCTCCTGCCGGTCTTGACGCATATCTGCCGATTTCCGAGATAGCCTCCATGCGGAGCGGCTGGAGCAGCAGTGACACTTATGTGGGCTTTCACTGCGACGATCCGCTCTCGGGAGACAGCCACGATCAGATGGACGCCGGCACATTCGTGCTGGATGCACTGGGTCAGCAGTTCTTCTTCGATCTCGGGTCGGACGACTACAACATACCTAATTATCTGCAATGCTACCGAGTGAGGGCAGAGGGTCACAATACGGTGATTTTCAACCCCGACAGCAATTACGCCTTCAAGTACGGCGGAAGTGCAAGCATTGTGCGGCACTCATTCGGAGATGACGAGTCATACGCAATCGGTGATATGACAAATGTCTACACCTATGATAAGGGCGTAAAGAGCTTTTTGCGCGGAGTCAAGCTCGATAACGACAGATCGCGCGTGACGGTTCAGGATAAATTTGAACTGACAAAGCCTGCCGAGATGTATTGGTTCGCCCACACCGACGCGGCAATAGAGGTGTCGGACGACGGCAAGAGTGCCGTGCTAACCAAGAACGGCAAGAAGCTGCTCGCGACAATCGTTTGCGGCGACGGCGCAACATTCTCGGTTATGGATGCAAAGCCGCTGCCCACATCGCCCGTGATAGAGGGGCAGAACCCGAATGACGGCATAAGAAAACTTACTATACACATTGAAAACTGTGGCAGCAATGAAATATGCGTGACATTTGTGCCGGCTGCAAACAGTGCGGACAGCAACGGTTTCAAACCACTTGAACAGTGGTAATTAATAGATTTCGGAGGATATGGCATGAAAAGAATCATTTCTTTATTGACTGCGATTGCACTGCTTTGCAGCTCACTTATATTCACCGTGTATGCGGACGATGCAGACGAGGGATTCGACACCGGCGTGATTGATTTCAACGACGCCGGCGACATAAACGCGGCTCTCTCTCAACTCAACGGCACCGGCTATATGAGCGGCGCCGAGGTGCAGAACGCCAACATGGCAGCCAGAGGCACGGTGTCTGTGGCGGACCTCGGCGTAGAATTCGGCAAGAGCATCGAAATAAAAAACGGCGGTGACGGCTATGCCACACTGCGTGTCATGGCGGCGCCGATTATCAAAGGCAATGTTTCGGTCGGATTTTCGATTCGCAGAACTTCGCTTGACAATGCGTTCAGTTGTGCCATGAAAATCGGCAGCGACAGCTATCCGCTTATCTTCAATACAAACGGATATGTGGAACTGTGCGGCAACCCCATGGTTAAGTATGAGGCGGACACCTGGTATGATGTCGAGCTTGCGTTCAACCCCATAAGTGCTAAGAAAGCTTATATGAGACTTTCCATGAAAAAGCACGGTGATGACAGATGGAACACATATGACACATATTTTATGAAAGGTTTTTGGGACGCCGTACCGAGCAATATGACGGCAGGAGTAAACAACATAGATTTTGTTTGCCTCGGCAGCATCGAGGAAGTGACTTACATAGACAACATCAGATGTTACACCAAGGGCGCGGAGAACATCACCCAGACGATGAACTCCATGAACGACGATTTTTCCGAATTACCGTCGTTCAGCCACAACGACAACAATCTGACCGACTATGCAAGACAGTGGCGCACATATAATTTTTCCGACAGGTGCGACGCGTCTCTAAAGACGGTTGACGGCAGACAGGTGATGGCGCTCAGCGGACGCACCGGCGCCGCAATGTATGTGACATTGGGAAAAATCGTGAGAGGTTTGCCCGATGACACCACAAGCGTCATCAAGTTCGGACTCGGTTTCAGCGACACTTCGACAACGGGAATGCTCATCACCAACGACGCCAACAATGTTCTCTTTAACTTTGCATCCGCAATCAGCGGCAGCGGCGGCGACTGGGGCGGATTTGAGCCGAACAGAATATATGATTTTCAGTATGTATACAACAAGAGTCTCGGCGTGTCACGCATACTGTTGGCGGCTGACGGCGGTATGTATGAGACGGACGCCGCTTCACAGCTCAGTCAGAGCATAGATTTTCAGTTTAACATTCCGTCGGGCGCAGAGGTTTATCTCTCCGATTTCAGATACGACATAGCCGGTGACGGCTGCTCGGTGACGGACAGCTATATAAAGAGCGGCCATGACACGGCGAACCTGGACGATGCGATAGTGTTTGCGTTTGACCAGACTATATCAGACAAATCGAACCTCGTGTGCGAAGTGCGCGAGTCGGGCGAGACGACATACAAACCATGCACCGCCGCAGTCAAGCTTGACATGGTGGAGGTTGAACCGGGAATAATGAAACCCGACACCGAGTATGAGGTGAGGTTAAGCGGAGCGCAGAGCATCTTCGGCACTCCGGCGGCTGAGGCAACTCACAATTTCAGGACTGTTGACTTCGACATAGAGGCTAATGCGCCGGTGATGAACGGTTCAGATGTGACGGTGTTTGTGAAATCGGCATATTCAAAGGGTGCGCCGGTATCTGTGATTGCCCTCGCCCAGGATGCGGACGGCAATCCCACCGAGGCAATTGACAGCACAGTGACCGCAGATTCGCGCGAAGGTGCGCAGTACAAAGTTTCACCGAAGTTTAGCGAACCGTACAGTTCTGTCAGACTCCTTGTGTGGGACGGCATTGCCGAGGCAACGGCATATGCGCCGTCGGCACTGTACGGCGGAGTAGACGCTCAGCCTTCGGGCGCAGACGGCAGCGAGCCGATAAGCGATGTCCGCCTGGACAAGAGCGCCGGCAAGCTGTATATATCGGGATATAACAATTCTGATAAATACAACACCGCAGTTGTGGAGGTACTTCGTGACGGAGTGCTCTGGAGTGCGGACGGAAGCGGCGCAAAGTCACTGGATGGTTATGACCCGTCAAATGACAGTATCCTCGATTATCTGTGCTATCTCACTCAGATAGATAATCTCGGCAAAAACAAGCCTTACACGGTTGCGTTGAATTACACGGGCGACAAGCTGCCGAAAATTATGGTTCGTTTCGGCAGAGACGACGCTGTGTACTACGACAGCGACATCATCGAGCGTGTGAACAATGCGGCTACGGGGGAGGAACTCAAAAATATTCTGCTCGGAGACGACTATGTTAAAAAAGCAATCGGTGATTTGTACAACGAGCGCATCAGTGATGAGGGGACCGTAAATGCGTTTTGGAACTACTTCCTGGAGAGGAAAAACAAAGCTTACGGCACCGACGCTCAGTTCACATCCATGTACAGAATAGTGAACGCACTCAAAGACAACATCAATCTGACGCTCATCAAACTTGCAGATACGGCGGACAAGATGAGCGCGGTTATATCGACACTGAAACAGGACAAGATTTTCAGCGGAAACTCTGCCGATCTGTACTTCGGTGAGGGAGTTTATGCCGACAAGAGTTACATGAGCGCCGACAGCAAAAAGGCGTTTATCGAAAGAATGATATCCGACCGCAATTCATATGAAACCACGGCGGAATTTGCCGGGGACATCACGGTGAGGACGCTCTTACATTCGGTTTGCGGCAACGACAGCAAATACAATGTGTACGACATAATAATGAAGTCAGATTTGATAAACAAGGATAACATAGCGTCTTTCACAGCGCTGAAAAAGCTCGCTCAGATAGAGGTGTGTGACAAGATTAACACAGCGTCTGCACCATATGACAGTGTGGCAGCTCTCGAGAGCGCAATATGCAGCTGCGCCGCAGGCGAAAACGGCGGCAATTCCGGAAATTCGGGAAACAGCGGCGGCGGTTCGGGCGGCGGCAGAGGCGGCAATCTGTCATCATCGACAGGAACAATCGGCAACGGAAACAACGGCGGCTCACCTAAGTACGCCGACCTTGATTCCGTGCCGTGGGCGAAGACGGCGATAGATGCACTGACCGCGAGAAACATTGTATCTGGCATCGGTGACGGCAGGTTTGCTCCGTCCGATACGGTCAAGAGAGAAGAATTTGTCAAGATGCTTATGGGCGTTGTCAATATCGCGGCAACAGGCACAGGCGTAGAATTTGCCGATGCCGACAAGAACGCGTGGTACTGGCAGTATGTCAGCAAAGCGGCGGCGAGCGGCATTGTGCTCGGCGTAAACGACACCGAGTTCGGAATAGGCGCAGAGATAACCCGTGAGCAGATGGCGGCTATGGTGTACAGAGCCGTAACCGCGGGCGGAGTATACATTGTGCGCACTTCGGGCACGGCATTTGCGGACAGTGACAGCATAAGCGACTATGCAAAAGAGGCAGCGGCATTTATGTCGGAGACGGGCATAATGAACGGAAAATCGGGCGGAATGTTCGATCCATCCTCCACAGCGACCCGCGCCGAGGCGGCAAAGGTTATATATGAGCTGCTGACAAGAACGGAGGCATCAAGATGAAATATAACAGAATAATTATCAGTTTTATACTGGCAGTCACTCTGCTCATAAATCCCGGCACGGTGTTATTTGCCGATTGTGCGTCCGCGAAAGTTGACGATATCGATTATGTGACGGCTGCGGCAAGCCTGGGTCTTATGCCGAGGAAACTTGCGCAGACCCCGGATGCCGAGGTGTCCAGGGGCGACGCAATAAATGCCGTTATCAATCTGTTCGGCGACGACGCAGCGTCCGCCGACGGAGTGGATTTCAGCGACATTGACGAAAAGAGCGAGTATTATGAGGCTGTGTGCCGCGCAAAGAATCTCGGCATCGTGTCGGGATTCCCGGACAACACCGTGCGTATCGACGAGAAAACAGCCGTGAGCCATGCGGTGAAAATGATTTTGTATGCGCTCGGCTACAAGCAGATAATAAACGACGGTATGTCCGTGAGAGACGCCGTGTCGCGTGCGGATTTCTGCAGTGTGTCCGATGCTTTCAGCGAGGATAATCTCACGGCTGCAAAGCTTGCGCAGCTTCTTGTCGAGGCCGGAGAGGCCTACCCGCTTGTAGTTAACAACCTGAGCAACAACGAGGGCGGCATGAGTTACAACTACAAACTTTCCGACAATCCTCTGCTTGAAGATAAGCTGGATATAGGCATCACGACGGGCATTGTGACATACACGGGCGGAGCCGACCTGACCATGGAAGGCTATTCCGACGAGGGAAAGGTTGTCATAGGCGGCACGGCATACAACGATTCCGTGACGGCGGAGAACTACATCGGCTGCAATGTGAAGGCTTATTACAAAAAGAGCAACACCCCGGCGGCGGACGATATACTGTATATGTATCCCGAGAACAACGACATACTTAAAATCGACGCCGAGGACATATCGGATTACTCCGGCGGCAGTCTCTATTACTATGACGGTGGCAAAAGGCGGAGCGAGAACATAAAAATAGGCTCTGTGGATTTTGTATACAACAACAGCATCTGCACCAATCCGACCGCAAAGCACCTGAAACCCGAGGAGGGTTCCGTAAAAATCATCGATAATAACAGAGACGGCAGGACCGATGTTGTGGTTGTGGACAGCTATGAAACGGTCGTTGTCGATGCCGTGTCAAAAAACGACGGCATTATCTACGGACTCTACGGCGGAGTGCAGATTGACCTGGAGAAATACGACAGTGTGAGATTTGTCTCCGAGGCAAATGAGAAATTCGAGATATTCGAACTGTCAAAATGGGATGTGCTCTCGGTGACGAGAAGTGAAGATTACTCAACCATCAGTCTGGTGTATGCCACGGGCATGGCGGAGGGCACCGTTGACGAAATCGTCTACGATTCCGACGACAGACTTCTTGTGATCGGCGGCAAAGAGTACAAGGTTACGAATGACTTTGTAAAATATGAGCTGTCGGATATATCCGTCGGCGATGAGGGAACATTCTATCTCAACGCGTCGGGCAAAATCTCCGCATACACGGCAAACGGCGGCAAAAACTACGGATATATGATAAAAAGTGCACCGCTGCCGGGCAATTTTAACGAGGACACAGCCGCAAAGATATTCACATCCGGCGGAAAAATGCAGATATTCAATTATGCCAAAAAGGTGATGTACAACGGCGTGAGCGTACCCAAGGCGGATCTTGGTTCGATAACGGGCAACACACTGTGTATCTATGAACTGAACGACGACGGAGAGATAAAGAGTATCGAAACTGCCGGAGTCGGTTACGGATTCGGTGATTTTGATTCCGGCACATCTATCAGAAAGATATATGACGGCTACACGGAGAGCGGCGGACTGCCGTCTCAGGCGGAGACTCTCACATACAAGAGCGCCACGGCGATCCTCGGCGGAAAGACCTGCCTTTCGTCAAGCGCGGTGATATTTGAGATACCCATTCCGTCGACGGCGGGTGCAGAACCTGACGAAAAATACTACAAGGTATTTAAGAGAGACAATTATGTGGAGAACGACAAGGAAATGTGCGTTCAGGCGTATAATTCTGATCCCGATGCCATAGCGGCGGACGCAGTTGTGGTTTATGTAAAGAGGGGCGACTATAGCGCCACCGCAGTGTACGACGATACTCATACCTGGGTCGTTGAGGATATACACAGTGCACTCGCCCCCGACGGCGACACGCGCAAGCAGCTGATACTCACCGACGGTAAGATGCGCACAACTCTCTTTGCCGAACCGTCGGCGATGTCTCAGATCACATTCGGCGGCAGGGCGTACACGCTGAGGAACGGTGACATAATACGCTGTGACACCGACGAGGAGAACAATATTGTTGCCTGCGAGGTGTTGTATTCTGTGCAGAATGATTCTCTCAGTACATCGAATCCGAGTACAGACAGCTTTGCGGCAAGTTTCAGAATTGAACTTTGCTACGCATACAAGATAAGCGAATCGTTCCTTATCACCACTATAACCGATTTGAAAAATGCGGTGTCCGTTGATGAGGATGCTCTTGAAAACAAACAGCTGCGCAACCTTTCAAGCTACGGAATAGTTTATTACAATTCCGAGCGCAAGAAGGTACTGCCGGGCAACGGCGACCTACTCAAGTGCTACACGAGGAATGGCCGCGACTGTTCGAAGATGTTTATATTCGACCGCTACGGCGAGGCAAAGACATTGGTTATCTATGACTGACAATAAAGGAGAATGCACAAGTGAATGCAGAACAGAAAAAATATATTGAGGGTCTTTTTGAGTATTGCCTGGAGAGGGTGGACAACGGAATAGACAGATACCGCCGTGGATTTTTCCCCGTCGAGGGCGAAAGACACCTGTACAATGTTTGTTCCAACGGTGGCTGGACAAACGGCTTTTGGACCGGTATGGTCTGGCTGGCATATGAGATGACGGGTGACAATAAGTATCTTGAGGCGGCAAACGACAACATAGAGAGCTTTTACGGCAGAATACTCAATGATTTTGACACCAATCACCACGACATGGGGTTTGAATATTCGCCCTCATGTGTGGCAGCATACAAGATCACCGGCTCGCCCATTGCAAAGAAAGCTGCGCTCATGGCGGCAGACGCTCTGGTGCGCAGATTTGAACCCACGGGAAAATTCATCAAACCATGGGGCGCCATGGACGATGCGGTTGAAAACAGAATAATAGTGGACACATATCTCAATCTTCCGCTCCTGTTTTGGGCGAGTGAGGTCAGCGGCGATGACAAATACAAAAAAATTGCACTTGCTCACCTGAACACCACAGTTGATGTGCTGGTGCGCCGCGACGGCAGGGCATACCACACTTACATGATGGATCTGCAATGCGGCAACCCAATTATGCCGAAAGTTGACCAGGGTTATGCGGACGATTCTGTGTGGTCGCGTGGTCAGGCATGGGTAGTGTACGGCATGGCGCTGGCATACGGCTATACTCACGATGAACACCTTGCCGCCGTGCAGAAAAAGGCGACGGATGTTTTTATTGAGCGTCTGCCGAGCGACAATGTTCCGGCTTGGGATATGGTCTTTACCGACTGCCGCACTCTCAAAGACACTTCCGCGGCGGTCATATCCGCCTGCGGAATGCTCGAGATGAACAGGCTGAACCCGAGCCACGCGGATTGCGTTGCTTGGGATGCCAAGGTGCTTGACATCGTGAAAGCGCTCGGCGACGGGCACACCACCAAGGACAAGGGCATCGACGGCACGGGCATACTCATGCACTGCACGGGCTCGGTAAGGCACAACATAGGCGTGAACACCTGTCTGCCCTACGGTGATTATTATTACATGGAGACATTGTATCGTCTGCTCAATCCCGAGTGGAGATGCTACTGGTAGATAGGGGGGATAAGCTGTGGAGCATACCAATGAATACTACAGAAAAAGAATAGACAATGTGGAGTATGCAAACAAGGCGGTAAAAGGCTGTCTAAGGAAGATGCATATCCGTAATTACATCCCCGGTCAGGTGATATACAACCTGGGTGAGTACCCGAACAAGATGACGATAAAACCGATGGAATATGACTACAATCTTATTAAAAACCTGGCGGAAAACGGAGTCGGACTCATTCAGATTCACGAGGAATGGAACGACGCACTGCGGATAATGGGTGCGGACAAATATTCCTGTCACGATAAAGAGGGGTTAAAGGAATTTATCAGCCTGTGCCATTCCTTCAGCATCAAGGTGATTCCCTATCTGTCGAGCGGATTTTTTGATGAGAGCGACCCGGATTACAGTGAGAAGTTTGTCACAAGCCGGGATTCGATATTGGTGCAGAATTACTATCGCTACAGGTGTTGCAGTGCAACTTCGCCGGAGTGGAACAAATATCTTTTTGACAATCTGCGCCGCGTCATGGAGGAGTATGAGTTTGACGGCATATTCAACGACATGGGTTATGACCGCCGCGACCGCGACGGAAAACTCTACGGCATGGAGGACTACGACCCGTATATAGAGGATCTGCTCGTGCGGATGTATTCCGTGGTCAGCGGAGAATATGGCGGCATAGTCAAGCTGCACATAGGCGAACTCCAGGTACCCGTGACTGATGAGAGGATTTATGATTACCTCTGGGTCGGGGAGAGTTGCAAGACATCGGACGAATTGCTGAAAACGATTAACTACAAGCCGTATGTGATACCGTGCCCGGACTACAAGTTCACAAACGAGACAAACGGTGACATATATTTTTCGCGTGCTCTGCCTTTCCTACAGTTCCTGCTGAGACTGGACGGCAGACCGATTAACGGCGAGCGCAGCTGTGCGCCCGGAGTGGAGTATCACGAGGACGCGGAGAGCAGACATTTTGAAAAGATAAGGGAGTATTACCTGGCGCACCCCAACGGGCCTTATGTATACAGCGAGTGGTCGGATATCCCCGACGACGAGCGGTTGCGCGAGAAATGGTTTGAATATCTCAAACTTTACAAGCCCATGGTCAGCGAGGATTCGCAGTGCTTCATAGACATTGCGCCGGACAATGACATCACGGCGACGCCGTTTATATCTGATGTTCACATGAGTGTGTTCGTAAATGACGAATGTTATCTGTGCATATCAAATCTCGGCGGCGCAGACAGCAAAATTGCGTTTAAGGAAAGCTGGCTCAACCGGGTGACCGGTGAGACTGTTACGGAAACGGAAATACCTGCCGGCGGCATGGTGTTTTTGAAAAAAATATAGAATGAGAGGGATTAAAATGAAAAGAAAAATTGCACTCGTACTTGCAGGACTCGTAGCGGCAACGGCAATCAGCGGCTGCGGCAACAAAAAAGGCGGCAAAAATGCTGCCGAAGTCAGCTACAACGGCGACGACATCTACCCGGTGAGCTGTGAAGACACGCTTACCTACTGGGTTCCGCTCAATGCGGTTTTGTCCACCACCGTTTCAAACTTCGGCGAGAGCGAAATCGGCAAGCAGCTCACGGCGGATACAGGAATAAATGTCAAGTACATTCATCCGACTGCCGGCGGCGAGGCTGATCAGTTCAGCGTTTTGCTTGCGTCGGGCGATCTGCCGGACATCATCAACTGGGATTGGCGTGCTTACGGCGCAGACAAAGCCATGGACAACGATTTCATCATCAAACTGAATGATGTTATCGACAAATATGCTCCCAATCTTAAAAAACTGATAGACTCCGATCCCGATCTGGAGAAAATGCTCAAGACCGATAACGGCAGCTACTATGCGTTCCCGTTCCTGCGCGGCGATGAGGAACTGTGCACATATTCAGGCCCCATAATCCGCAAGGACTGGCTCGACAAACTCGGAATGGATGTGCCCGAGACGGTTGACGAATGGGAGACAATGCTCAAAAGATTCAAGAACGAGCTTAATGTTGCAACTCCGCTCACATGCACACCGGCAGATTTCAAGAACGGATTCTTCAGCGGTGCGTTCGATGCTCCGTACTCATTCTATATAGATGATAACGGCAAGGCGAAGTACGGCCCCATAGAGCCGGGATTCAAAGATTTCCTCGTTACCATGAACAAGTGGTACAACGAAGGTCTGCTTGACAAAAATGTTGCTACGGTTACGGATACCGGCGCACTCATCCTCAACGAGAGCGCGGGCGCAACATTCGGATTTGTCGGCGGAGGCATAGGAACATTCCTTGAGAATATGCAGAAAACCAACTCGAAATTCGATGTCGTGGGTGCACCTTATCCCGTGCTTAACAAGGGTGACAGACCCATGATAGGTCAGAAAGAAAACAGATATGGCAGCGCGCCGTCGTCGGCTATCACAACAAGCTGCAAGAATGTTGAACTTGCGGCGAGATTTCTCGACTACGGATTCACCGAAAAGGGCGACATGCTTTTCAACTTCGGCATAGAGGGCGAAAGCTATGAGATGAAGGACGGCAAGCCGCAGTTTACCGACAAGATCACCAAAGATCCCGAAGGCAGAACCATAGACGCTATGATAGCTCAGTATTCACTTGTCGGCTCGAGCGGCATCTTCTCGCAGCGCCTGGATGCGGTCAACCTCACAAGACCGTTTGAGCAGCAGCAAAAAGCCGTTGAGGTGTGGTCGAATACCGATGCGGACAAACACTCCATTCCCAACATCATATTCACCCAGGACGAGAGCAGCAGCATGGGCAACAGCATGTCCGAGATCGACACTTATGTTTCGTCCATGGTTATGAAGTTTATTACAGGTGTCGAAAGCATAGATAAATACGATGAATTTGTCGCTCAGATTAAGACTTTCAACATTGACAAGGTGCTGGAGGCTTATCAGGCAGCTATTGACAGATACAACAACAGATAGTAAAGGGGCAATTAACAGTGAACAGATTAAAGAAGGAAATATCGAAAAACTGGCTTTTATATCTCATGTTCCTGCCTGCATTTCTGTACTATGTTATCTTTTGCTATGTTCCCATGGCGGGCTCGATAATGGCTTTCGAGAATTATCATCCCGCCGACGGGATCTTCGGCAGTCAGTGGGTCGGATTTAAGCATTTCACGGATTTTTTCACTAACTATTATTTCTGGACCCTCATAAGAAACACGATATGGATAAACATTGTAGGTCTTGCGTTTGTATTTCCTGCGCCTATTATATTTGCACTTCTGCTCAATGAGATACAAAAGAAGAAATTCAAATCCACCGTTCAGACCATCTCCTATATGCCGCACTTCATTTCGCTTGTGGTAATGTGCGGCATGGTTAAGGCATTTGTGTCTGACACGGGATTCATCAGCTATTTTGTTTCGCTTTTTACAGGACAGAGAGACAATCTTTTGGGACACCCCGAATACTTTGTCACCATATTTACAGCGAGTGGCATATGGCAGGAGCTCGGCTGGAACTCTATCATCTACATAGCCGCGCTCTCGGCGGTCGATGAGTCTCTCTATGAGGCGGCAAGGATAGACGGTGCGGGCAAATTCAAACAGGTTATCCATGTGACGCTTCCGGGCATTTTGCCGACGATAATGATCATGCTCATCATGAACATAGGTACAATGCTCTCTGTCGGATATGAGAAAATAATCCTGCTCTACAATGACCTGGTTCTGGACAAAGCCGATGTTATTTCGTCGTTTGTCTACCGAAAAGGTCTTGTGGACATGAACTGGAGTTATTCCACGGCGGTCGGACTTTTCAGCTCTGTGGTAAACTTCATCTTGGTTATGGGCAGCAACTATCTTTCGCGTAAATACAGCGAATCGAGCTTATGGTAAGGGGTGATTAAAATGGTAAAATTGAGTTTCGGCGAAAAGTGCTTTAAGGTATTCAACGCAATTTTAATGATTTTGCTCTCCTTAATGATGCTCTATCCGCTCTTGTATGTGTTGTTTGCCTCTTTAAGTGATTCCAATGCCTTGAGAATATATGACGGTTTGCTGCTGCATCCGCTCGGCTTTAACACGCAGGCATACACCAAGGTGTTTGAAAATCCTATGATTTTCAAAGGTTTCATGAACACATTCTATGTTCTTTTCTTCGGTACGCTCACGAACACCGTCCTTACGGTCGTCACCGGCTATGTGCTTTCGAGAAAGGACTTCACCGCGGCAAAATACATGAATATTTTTGTCATAGTCACCATGTATTTCAGCGGCGGACTTATACCGACATTTCTTACCATTAAGGCACTGGGACTGCTCAATAACAGATGGGTGCTCATCATACCGTCGGCGCTGAGCACATACAACCTTATCATAATGCGTGCGGCATTCCTCTCTGTACCCAAGAGTCTTGAGGAGGCGGCGTTCATGGACGGCGCAAATCACCTGACGGTGCTTTTCAAGGTGCTTGTGCCGCTTACAAAGGCGACTATCGCGGTAATAATTCTCTACAGTGCCGTCGGTCACTGGAACGCATGGTTCAATGCAATGATCTACATTCAGGATGCAAATAAATTTCCGTTGCAACTGGTACTCCGCGGCATACTGATACAGAATGATACATCTAAAATGACCCAGGCTGTCGGAGACACAAGCCGCGCAAACATCAGCGAAACGATAAAATACGCAACAATTATTGTGGCAACGGTTCCTATACTTGCGATATATCCCTTCCTGCAGAAATATTTTGTGAAGGGCACTATGCTTGGCGCGGTTAAGGAATAAAGAGAAAAGGAAACAAAAATATGGTAAAAATAATTGCTGAGATTATCGGTGTAATCGGTATTGTCTGCTCGCTGCTGTCTTTTCAGTGCGAGCAAAGAAAAAAAGTCATGCTCTTTCAAGTGACGGCGAGTTTTATGTTTACGACGCAGCTGTTTCTTGTTGGAGCAATGACGGGCGCGTGCCTCGACTTAATAAACTTTGTCAGGAGCCTTATTTTCTCGATCGACAAAAAGTGGGCAAGATCCAAATGGTGGCTTGTGCTTTTTATGGTGATTCTTGTCGGCTCGGGAATTGCAACATGGAAGGATGCGTACAGCATACTGCCAATAATCGGTTCACTCCTGTCAACGGTGGCTCTGTGGATGAAAACAAGCAAGAAAATTCGTCTTATTTCGTTTTTCTCCGGCCCGTGCTGGCTTGTGTACAACATGGTGAATGGGGCGTATTCCGCCGCAATTAACGAGGTGATAGCTATGACATCCATATTGATAGGCATGCTAAGGCATGATATAAAAAGAAACATTGGAACCGCCGAAGAATAGATTCTCGGCGGTTAGGCGCAGGTGACGAATCCGAACTTTTTTGCAGTCGGCTTGGAGCATATATTATATATTTGCAAAACACGCCCTA
>CAKSFP010000018.1 GCA_934454585.1 uncultured Clostridia bacterium | reverse complement strand
AATGACATTGTCTAATGCGTTGCTGGCATATCACCACAATTTTCATAGTTAATATATGCCTGTATAACTCGCTTATAGAATTCCATCACAATAACATTCTGCATATGCTCATCAAAATGCGTATAAATACCCGGTTTTCGGCTTTTGTATCTCAGCACTCGTCTGAAATACATACAGAATAGTACTTTGACGTTTTTGTTATATTTTCTGCTTTCCGGAATATATCTATGTATCTCCTGCAAAATATATTGAGGCGAAAGCCTTGCACTTATAACCTCATAAAGCATAGCGCCTATCAGATTTGAGATATATGTTTCCCTGTCCTCGTGAATACACAGTTTAGGTAATAGAATATTAAAAGCATTATTCTTTTTAACAAGCGTGTTCTCTATCTTTTTCTGCTGCATCGGGATTTCAGCGATATTTATGCTGTACTCCGTTTCTATGCAGCTTACCGCCGCACATTTTGTCTCACATTCGTCCAAAACCGCCTCAAATTCCTCTTTTGTCATTTGTTCGGCTGTACTGTCCTCCGGCTCCTCAAAAGTCCTGCAATTCGCCGCAAACTCGCACAAGGCATCTACGATCTCATCGCCGTTATCTGCCGCAGCCATATATGACGAAAGAATTATAAAATAATCATTTCCGTCTGCACAATCAAGCCTTTCTTTCAGTTCCATACATACATCATCGTTATCCCTTACAATTGCTTCTTTGCAGAAGTCGTCTATTGCGAACAGTAATTCAGCCAAAGACTCTGCTTTCAATATATCACGGGTAGTCATACTTTTCTCTCCTTTCCGCAAACAAAAAACAGCTCCGTGCGGGAAACTGCTTTTGATCTTTATTTTCTCTTTTTGTTTTTATGTTTGAGTGTCGGTTCATTATTTGTCGGGGCATAGTTTAACTGCTCTTTTTTACCGACTCTTATGTATACAGCCGCTTTCATTTTTGGCTTACCTCCCCTTTTTTATATATTCAAATTCGTACTCGGACACACACTGCGCCCACCGTACCTTATCACGGTATTTTTCATCGAACAGTTTAAGATTTATTGCCTCATTTACAATGTCGTTTGAATCATTCATAAATCTGTCGCTTTCAAAGGCTATAACCTCACCGTATTCTTTATCATAAATAACAACTAACTCGTAGCAAGACATATCGATTATCTGCCTAAGAAGCATAATCCGTGTACATAAGCGAAACGATATGCTTCATTTCTGTTTTTGAGTTTATACCAATATACATTCCCTTTGCTATCACTGAATTTGTAATACATTTCTGCCACCCTTATATATTCACTGTGAGCGTAACTGCGTCGAACAGTGTAACCTCTATTTTTTCTTTGGATATAATCTTCACTCGTGTTACCATTGATTTGACCACGCTGTCATCGAAGGTTACGAATTTGCCGGGGAGTTTATCTATTGTATCATATATAGCCCTCAGTTGGCTTGTCTGAGTGTTTTCTATCTGACTTTTTGCCGTTACAGCATTCAGTTTTGCTTGAAGCTTGCTTACTTCATCATGTTTCTGACGGCATTTTTCATCGATGCTTTCCCGTGTTTCCCTATTCTCGACTCCGAGCCGTATTATTTCAACGATTTCGTTATTCTTTGCTTTAATGCTGCTTTCAAGTCCGTGTATCTGCATTACCGTGTTTGGTGCCGACAGCAATTCCGCTATACTGCCTTTCATTAAGGCTTTGATTTTTTCAGTATTGTCAAGCATTGAGTTCATTGCTTTAAGCACACCGGTGTGCAGTCTTTCTTCCTCTATGCTGAATGAGTCCTTGCAGTATTTAGTTCCGTGGTCAAGCCTGTTTATACATCTCCATACAACCTTTGTTTTGCCGTTTCTCGCCCAAGTTGTCCTGCGGTATTTGCTTCCGCAGTTTCCGCATACCACCAAGCCGGTGAGTGCATATTTACTGTTATATCTTGATTTTTTTGATACATTCTTATCCGATACGGGTTTTAGACTGTTTCGCCTTGCAAGCTCAACCTGAACTCTGTCGAACACCTCCGGTGTTATTATCGGTGTGTGGTGGTTTCGTATCAGATACATAGGCAGCTCGCCTGTGTTTTTCACGGTTTTTTTAGTGAACAGATCCGCCACATAAGTTTTTTGCACCAGCACATCGCCTCGATATTTTTCGTTACGCAGAATCCCCTGTATCGCCGATCTTTTCCACTCCGAACTGCCCTTTTTGGTCTTATAACCGTTTTTGGTAAGGTATTCGGATATGCCCTGATAACTGTACCCCTCAAGGAATTTCGTATATACGATTTCTATTATCTTGGCTTCCTCCGGTATAATTTCTGGATTTCCGTCTTTTCCTTTTCTATATCCGAGGATATTTCCATACATCATAGGAACCTTTCCGGCTTTATAATTAAACCGTTTGCCGAGTTTCACATTATTGCTTGTTGATTCGCTTTCCGCCTGTGCGAATACACTGTAGAGTGCGACCATCATTTCACTGGTCATTTCGCCTGTATCTATGTTTTCTTTTTCAAAGTATATTGATATTCCGAGAGCTTTCAGTTCCCTTATGTATTTTATGCTGTCTACAATGTTTCTTGCAAATCTCGATATGGATTTCGTAAGTATGTGATCGATTTTCTTTTCCCTGCAAAGTTCTATCATTCTGTTAAATTCATCTCGTTTTTTTGCCATAATGCCGGTTATACCTGCATCGGCAAATATCCCTGCGAATTTCCAATTTGGATTGCTTTCAATAACCTCTGTGTAATGCTCTATCTGAACATTATAGCTTGTCAGCTGTTCTTCATCGTCCGTGCTGACACGGCAATATGCCGCAACTCGCCTCTTGCCCTGCTTTTTCTTTTCCTTCGGGCTTTTGGTCGCAGGTATTATTATTACCTCGGTTTCCGGTATTGTTTGTTCCTGAACATATCTCACATCCATATCAATTCTCCTCTCTACAATATGCTTTCTTTTTTCTCAAACACTTTTCCGTTTATAAGCTGCACCCATATATGCTTGTCCGGGTGCATTTTTATTGACTTTATCACCTTATCGGCTACACGCCCGTCAACAGTCGCCTGTTTTGGAAGCAGGGCAAGCTCCGACTTGATTTTTTCCGTTATTGCAGAATTATCTCCTGCCTCGCATATATTAAATTTCGCTGACGCAAGCTCCATAATCTTATCTATTACCTCACCCGAATCTGTATCCGGCTTTTGTATTAGTTCATTCATTTCATTTGTCAGCCTTATGACTTCGATATTTTTTTCATAATCTCTGTCCTCGGCATAATCTATATTTGCAAGGTTATCCGTAAGTTCGTTTAACAGCTCCAGCAGCATATTGTCCAGTATTTTTTCTCTGAACAGGTGTCGGTTTCCGTCACATTCCGCATTCGTACACTGCCAGTATATTCTTCGCCTTTCCCCGGAACCTGCATGACTCCGTTTCATTTTCGCACCGCAGATTGCACAGCACGCTTTCGCACGGTACATATCAAGTTTTATTTTATCATTTTCACTTATCTCTGCGCATTTATTATCTTTACATTTCAATGCAAGCTCGGCAGTTTCGGGCGGTATGATTACCGGATAGTCTTTATCGCCGATATACTTTTTATTTTCAAGCATTCTCTTGACCATATTCTTATCCCATTTGCGATCATCACCGGCATAGCTTATCGGCATCATATTAAGCCTTTCCGAAATTGTCTTTAATGAATTCCCCTGCACATACAGACTGAACACATTTCTGACTACTTCGGCTTCTCTTTCGATAATAACTACCTGTGCGTCCACGATTTCATATCCGAATGGGATATATCTGTTAGCCATTTTCATTCCACCTCGCTATATTCAAATTTTAATTTCAGACTGTTTATGAGTTCAAAGGTTATTTCCTTATTCCTGCTGACTGTAATTCTTTTGACTGTTTTTTTGAAAGCTTTTTTGTCGAACTCCCCTATCGGTCCGGTTGCCGTTATATAGTTTGAAAGAATTTCGGTCTGCTTTCTTATTTGCTCACACTCATCGTTTCCGAGTAAATATTTTTTATCTTTTTTCAGCTTTGCGGTTTTTGACGCGATTTCATTCATTCTTTCCATAAAGGAAGCAGGCTCAATGTATCCGTTTGCTTTCGCATTTCGGAGAACATGAACCTGCTCTGTCAATTCCGCTATCTCTTTATTTATATTTTCAATCTCGCCGCCGTCTGCCATTCTTTTGGATTTATACTCCGTCAGCTGATTCAGCATAGGCGCGAGAATTATATCCGCGTTATATACAAGCCTGTTATACAGGTTTACGAAGGCGTTCATCAGAACCTTTTCAGCCACCTGCGGTGTCGGACATTCAGCACTGTCGTGATCTCTTGTTCTGCACACCCAGAAGATATTGTTTTCACCCGACTTTTTTCTGAACATCGTTCCGCACTCTCCGCAGTATATCGTTTTTGCAAATGTATACTCTTTCGGAGCTGTGCTCGGTCTGTACCGCTTACTCTGTGCCTTTAACAGTTCGTTTGCTTTATCAAATATTTCAGCTGACACTATCGGCACATTATTGTTTTTCACATAGTACATATCCCTTTCTCCGCAGTTTCGCCGTGATTTAAACGGGAATTCTTCCGTATATGATTTTTGAAGCAGTGCGTCGCCTTTGTATCTTTCGTTTGTTATTATGTATTTTATTCTGTTTTCTACCCAATTCGCCGTTCCGTCATTTTTTATCACTCCGGCTTTCTTGAGTTCGTCCGCTATTTTGCGAAGACTCATTCCGCCTATGTAGGCATTAAATATCAGGCGGACTATTCTCGCCTGTTCCTCATTTATTTTCCATTCTCCGCCTGCCCCAAGGTAATAACCGTATGGGAGACACCCTTGCTTGAATGTGCCGTTTTTCATTCTGTGCCGAATGCCGAGCCGCACATTCTGCGATAATGATATTGATTCCTCCTGTGCCACCGAGCTTAACGCTGCCAATTCTGTTTCGCTTGTCATTCTGCCGGTGTTGATATTCTCTTTTTCAAATATTACATCTACTCCAAGCACTTTCAGTTTTCGTGTCATATCTATGCAATCATAAGTATTACGAGCGAATCTCGATATTGATTTTGTGAGTATTAAATCGATTTTCCCGTCCACACAGTCCTGATACATTCTGTTAAAGTCGTCTCTGCATTCCATTTCAGTGCCGGTTATTCCGTTGTCCTTGTATATATCCGTCAAGCTCCAATCCGGGTTTTCGGATATCAGGTTTATATAATGATCGTACTGTGTAATAAATGAGTTTTCCTGATCCTCTGAATCACTGCTCACTCTTATGTACGCTCCGACTCTTTTTAATGCACTTTGTTTTATAATGCTTTGGGTTGGATTTATAACTATCACTTCTGCCATTTCGCTCATCTCCTTTCCTGATTGTCAACAACACAATACCACAACTCTTTTCAAAAGTCTATTCATCAACAGCAACAAAAAACATTGTTATTTTGCATCATAAGCAACATTGGTTATATCAAGGTCAAGATTATTGCATATATATTTTTTTGCAGTATTCAAGTCATCTTTTACGGCTTCATTTATTTCCTTGCAATTTTCCATTATGTATGTCAGATAAATATATATCGACATATCTTTAGCTTTTTCGCTTTTCATATCTGTTCCTCCCAAATACCACGAACAAAGGAGCATTGGATATTCCTCTGCTCCTTTGTATGGCATAGTCAACCTTTTCAGGTTCTTTCAAATTTCACTTAATCGGTATTATTCACCCATCCCCCGACTTAGGGCAACGCACGAACTGTTTTAGCTTAAAACATCACAGGAATTCCACCTCCCCGACATCCGTCCGGGCCGCACTCTGGGACTTAACCTCGACTGCACGGGAGTATCATTATAGGCAACTGCTATCATGGCTGCATAGCTGCTATACTATGCTTCTGCTGAAAGGAAACACGCTCGTACCTTATTTTGGCGATCTATTTATGAAGGCTTGTCCTTCACAGGCAGTCTTGGCGCATTCGCAGAAAGCTCCGGCAATTGCTAATGTGTTCGCTGTTGGGTATTCGATTGTCAAAGATCGGTGAGAGGAAATTATTTATCCCCTCACTATTCTTTATAGGGAGGTTTTTTGGATTTTCACCAAAAAATTTTTTAAATATTTTCAAATTACTTTTTTACCCCCATTTTCCTCCGTATCTTATCCAATACTTTCTCAAGCCTATAACTGATCGTGCTTTGCGACATTCCGATTATTTTTGCGGCTTCATCCTGACTCATATTTTTATCAAACAGCAATTCCAGCAAAAGTTTATCACCGGAAGGCAACTCTTCCCGTGCCGAGAGCATTTTTTCGATTAGTATTTTATGTATTACATCGTCCTCAACATTGGTTTTTGTATCCGGAATTACTTCTGATAAGCTGTGTTCTCCTGACGTTACCGCATCCAACGACAAAACAACAACTTCCTTTTCGTACTCCTCCAACATTTTTTCGTGATCATATTCACGTTTGAATTTTTGATAAGTTTCCTTTGATACCTCATAATATTTCCCGTCTATAATCCAATAATATTTCTTATTCATTCAGATATCCTCCATTCGAATTTTTTTAAACAAATCGAATGGAGACGCTACGGATACCTGATATAGTACCAGAACCATTGCTTGGCTCTGCAAATGTTATTGCCTATAAACAAAAAGACCGCAAAAAGCCGGCACTCGGCTTTCGTGCAGTCTTGAAAACGAGTTGAAGTTCTGCTGTTAATTATCCTGTTATTTTCGGAATGACTCGTAGAACTTATCATAGGCAACCTCATAAGAACAGAAAAAGGCGCCGCAGCAAAATTGCTGCGACGCCTTAAATGCAGTTATGCGATATGCTTTTTATGTACGAAATTATGAGCTACCGGCTGTTTGTCCGTACACGACACTTATCGCAGCGAATTTCGAATAAACTTCACATATATTTACTTTGTTTTCTCTGATTACGTATACTAAGAGTAATTTCATTTTTATAAACCTCCGTCTGATATTCCATCACGTATCATCTGTTTTCTCAAAACAAAAAAGACATCACCTTAATCAGTGATGCCAACCTAATTTATCAATTTTTCAGCATTGTATGTTCCTATGGTGTCTACCATCTGAAAAGGCAAGCATCACGGCAAATTCGGATATTTTTTTGTGCAATAACGCATTTTTAAGATTTTCATATTTATACATCCTTCTCGCAATAAATTCACAGGGGACAAAAAACAGACATTTCTGTCTGCTTTGCCTATCTATTTATATTAACCTGCTATCTTCCAGTATTCTATCTATGTATCCCGACACTTTTGATTTTTCCGCAATGTCCAAAAAATCAAGCTTTCTTAATATTTCATACACATACTTATCATCAGCATTTGATATCTTTGCATCTACTAAATCATCAAGCGGAACACCCAACACCTTTGCAATTTTAGATAATGTTGCAACGCTCGGATAAGTTAAATTTCTTTCAATTCTTGATATGTGCTGTTGTGATAGATCTGCTTTGTCGGCAAGCCTTTCCTGCGACAGTGATTTTTTCTTTCGTAATTTCTTTATTTTATGACCTAACGATTCATCTTTCATACTGTGTTACGCTCCCATATAAATTTTATCACTTTTCATTATAAAAACTTACAACACAGTATGCGTATATTGAAATTTATTTACATATACTTTTATGTATTTTGTCCCACAAAGCAAAATGAGAAGCTGATCGATTAGTTCCAACCACCTTCTCATCATTTACGCACTATATATTTTCGCTATATGCCAGCCATTTCTTTTCGTTTCCGAAAAAATATTCACTGTCTGTGCAATAAGTATTTGCTTTGCTGACTGCCTCTTTCGGCAAATCACTGCACTTTGCTTCTGCCAAAACTTTGTCTTTTGTCCACAAAGAAAGAGAGGCGATCAATCTGCATTAACCGCCTCTAACCGGTTTTATTTAAGTAAATCCTTAAATGCTTTACCGGCTTTAAATGCCGGGACTTTTGAAGCTGCTATCGTGATTTTCTCGCCCGTTCTCGGATTTTTGCCTTCACGAGCTGCTCTTTCACGAGACTCAAATGTGCCGAATCCCACAAGCTGAACCTTGTCATCTGCTTTAACAGCACCTTCAACAGTATCAATAAACGCTTTCAATATGTTGTCTGCGTCCTTCTTTGATACGCCTGCTTTCTCTGCCATTGCAGCTACTAATTCTGTTCTGTTCATTTTCAAAACACCTGCCTTTCCTGCAAATTAAATATTATTATACCACATCTTGTCGGCAAACACAACAATTCCTTATTGTTTAATTGTTACCGTCCGCGTATTTTCGTCCCACTGAACATCAAAGCCAAGTTCTTCGCTTAAAAATCGCAGCGGAACAAGAGTTTTATCGTTTATGAGGCGAGCCGGAACATCCATTGTTTTTGCTGCGCCGTCAATTGTCGCTGTAACATTATCGATTGAAAACTTTATGGAAGTGTTATTCTCGGTGACAATTGCCGTTTGCGTGCCGCCGTCCCAATCGACATCTGCTCCCATAGTTTCAAAAATAAATCTCAGCGGAACGAGAGTTCTGTCAGATTCGGTAACGGGAGGTGTATCAAAACCAAGTATTTTTCCGTCTACCTCTACATATGTTTTTACATTGTCTTCTGCCACACTATCCAATGAATATTTCAACTCAATTTTAGGAGTAACAACAGTTATACCTGAATCCTCAACACGCACCTGCCGAATCTTATCAATACCGATTGGCAATGATATATCTTTCCAGTATATACCGTCATCAGATAAGGAAACTGTGGTATCGTCATACCTTAAATATTCACCGGATTCAAGAGCCACCTTGTTTCCTTTCCAATTTTCATACAAAAGCTCTTTCTTTACATTTTGATTGACTATCGACTTGATTTCGTGAATATAGTCGTATCCTTGACTTGATTTTGTTAGTGTTTTATATATCTGTGTACTACCATTTGTCATAGGCAACTCACTGTCTTCCAATGCCGTCCAACTCTCAAAATCCGCCGAATACATAACCGTATTATTATCCAATAACACATAGCACTTTCCATCCACAAAAGACATCTGCAAGATGTAGTTATCCAAATTTACAGTGTTCACATAATTAAAGTTCTCATCATAAATATGAATTTCGCCCTTTGCTCCGGTTGGATTATATCCGTTATCATAATCTGTAGGTCTGATTATATATCGGTCGCCTATCCACAGAATCTGATAATTTGCATTGCCGTCGATATAATGGCTCGTTATAAAGCCGTCTGCATCGGTTATTTCTGTCCATTCGCCGGTTTTGTTCCAATATAGTTTTATACCGTTATCCCGTTTCCACATAAAACTATATCTGCCCGTATCTATAACCGCCGCTTTTTCTGTCAGGGTATTCTCCTCCGAAACAGCAGCTATGACATTCCCATTGTCCACACTGTAAATTCCGGTAGTCGTCAATATGAATACTTTTCCGTTTTCCGCATAGACATCTCCACGAATATCCGAGCTTGCCAGCTCATCGAATGCCGTCAAGTCCGCTGATGTAACATACTTTTTGATTTTAAACAAACCTGCTGTTTCGTTGGTATCGTATGCCAAAACATAACCACTATTCGTTCTTCCCATTGTAACGCTACTCAAATGTTCATTTTGCCCAGGCAATGCAATTACTGTTTCACTCCAATTTTCAAAATCACTTGTTGCAGCTTTAATTAAAGTGAAGTTCTTGATATAGTATATAGTTATCGCCTCGTCTGACGCTTCTATATATTCAATACTTTCCGGCTTTGTCGGAAACAGATTTGTATTTACTCCGCATAAATTTATAAACAATGCAAGTTTCTTGTCAAATGTTCTTGTATCCATTACATTATTTCCGAAAATTATATCATAGTAATATTTAATATTGTCCTCGGTGCGTTCTGTACTTGATGTGCCGATTGACAGTTTTATGTTCTGCGATGTCTGTTGATATCTATTTAATTTTGAGCCTGCGGAACTTATTTTGTTATACTCCAAAAAATCACTGGTCGTGTATATTCCGTCAGTTCTCTCGACTATAAATGTGCCATTCGAGTAAATTATAACTCCATCAGACAACACATCGTTATTTTCCGAAAAATTCTGCCACACCCGTCCATCTGATGATGAAATTACAGTTTTCTCCCCCACAGCTACAAACTTATCTCCGGTAAAGCTCACGCTAAAGTAATCATCAAATGAGCCGCTCTCTGCCACTTTCCAAATACCCGCATCGTCATAGTATATTCTTCCGTTTTTTCCGACAGCCACACTTGTTTCAGTCCCTACTGCAACATCATAAAACAGATTTCCCGAATCTGTTCTTGTGTATGTATAAGACGGATATATGTTTTCCGCAAAGACATTATTGGCGCCCAATATTCCTATACATAACAATATCGAAAACAGCTTTTTTATCAAATTATTCATAGTACCCCTCCTTAATTTGCTGATGTTATTATAAATCTGTTATTCATTCCGCCCGCATTACCTGTCGGTAAAACTTCCATAATTGTTATATACTCTATGGATGTCGGTGCAATATCTATATATGTCATTCTCTGATCTCCGTTATTCTCCCCCTTTGCAAAATACTCTGTTGTATTACTGCTGTTCTTATACACATAAATCATATTATTTGAATTTGTATTCAGCCAGTATTCAAATCTTCTTGTTCTTGTGCCAAGATTTATGAGAACCATATTATAAATCGTTTGCACGCTGTAATTTCCCAAGCTACACGCCAAATCAAAGCTTGTAATTTCAGTATTGCTTTGTGCAGACGATAATGTGAGAACATCATTTGGAATATGATTGCTCGGAATTTCAGTTGAGGCATTATATCCCCAATATCCATTACTGCTGTCGCCAATCCACGTCTTTCCTACAACTGGATATTTGTAATCGCCGTGAATCGTATCAAAATGCCAGTTATAGTCTTTCTTGCTTTCCGGAACAGCATCTCCGAAATACCACGACTTTTTACCATCGTTATATACAAATCCAAGCATATCACTCTCTGCACACTCATCATTCACCCACGCATCTGATTGCGGATTCAGATTTGTAACCCAAAAATCAGTTTGATGCCCATACGGATTATATGAGTTGAATACTTTAAACGGAACTGCCGTGCCATCGGCAATGTCATCATTAAATGTCAGCACCAGATTACTTGTAACACTCGGCAGACTATCCGATATTCCCTTATGCATACGATCCCAATAATAAGTACCCTCATCACAATAATCACTATGTCTTGATCGGTTTCTGTAAGCGGCTATGTTAATGTCTGCCGCTCCTGATACTATTTCAAAGTCCATTATTATATAAACACACCTGTAATACCCTCCGTTCTTTGCCGGAAGAGTGGGATACGCTTTATTATAAATCGCTTCATATACATCACTGAGCCAGACTGTAGGATGTGCTGCGTCCAATTCAAATTCAGAATTATATTCATTAAAGTACGCAACATCATAGCCTGCTGATGCAGCAAAATTCAATTGCATATAATCAGAGTATGCTTCGGCGCAAGCCCAGCTCACTCCGTCCGGTCTTTGAACTCCCAACGCATTTATTTTTATCTTCGCATAATTTCCGCTGAAAAACTGCACATCTAAATACACTTCTTGCGGAACCTGATTATTATGTTCAGCCATAAGCGAATAACTGCCCTCTCCCGCCGCTTTTTCACTTAGCAATAACTGCGGTGTTGACGGATTATCTGACAATTTTTCTTCATCGATTGCCTCCGGATTATTACAATATATAAACTTTCCGTTTCCTTCTTTGTTAAATACCAGCGGTGCTATTGTATCAACATAAGGTATAAATCGGATAACCCCCTTAAAGTCCATGTGAAACAGTAAATCAAGCATATCTCCATACAGCAGCTGCAGATTATAGTCATCTTCAAGCACCATGCTGTGAACCCACGGTGTTGTTGTTCCCTCGCCCGGTGCCAAAGTAATGTAATCGCCTAACTGTATGTATTTTTCATCTAATGTATCGTTATTGATTGATACCAGCCACACATACGGAACAAAGCTTACCTCTTTTGAATTAGTATTTTTAAAATAAAACTCTATCTCATTCGTTCCGGGTAAAATTGTGCTGTTATACACACCGTTGTGTTTTATCTTGTAACTGTATTCTACACCTGCTCCGTTATATTCAACATCTTCATTTGAAGCAGTCGCACTCCTGCTCAAATCAAGCTTGCCGACAATTTCACTTGTATCTAATTTTTTCGTCTGTCCATTCAATTTGAACTCTCGTTCAACATATTCTTCAGAAATCTCATCGGTCATAGATGCACTTTCTGATTCTACGGCATTTGTTGTTGTACCCGATGTGTTAATTTCTTTTGATGCGCATATCGGCCGCATTGAATTTCGATAGCTTCCATTTCCGAGCCACACAAATATTTTCCATTTATATCCCGTAACCGTATCCGGCATTTTCTTTTGTTTTTCAATTTTTCGTGTCGAATTAGCATTGACAGAATCCGAAATAGATGTTGTTTCAACAATATTTCCTGTTGAGTCATATATAACATTAAACACCGTTATAACTTTTTCTGTACTGCTTGTGTTACTTATCTCTGCAGTTGATGTTATCTCCGAGGAGGCCGTCAGCTTAGATGCACTGTATGAGATTGATGCACTAAGCCCCGATATATCCGTTTCCGTCCAAAAATCGTAATCCCTTTCGCTTATATTATTTCCGACATTTACATCTAATACCATTCCCAAATCCGAATTTGCAGAGTTAACGATTATTGAATGTGTTCCGGATTTTGTTTGGTCTATTTTCACTTCTGTTGATACATTACCGTTTGCACCGCTCTTAGCTTGTGCTATATATTCTACAGAACCGTTCGGATTAAGAGCAATTATTCCTAATCTCTCATTTGATGCAGTATTAAATTTCCCCGTAATATTCACAGTTCCGTCCGATGCCAAAACAGCTTTACCCATTCTTGCTTTTATACTAAAATCACCGGTATAGTCTTTTCTCGATTTTATTTTTATGGTATATGTCTCATTTGCCGTCAATTCAGCCTCTGTAGACACATTGCTTTTGTATGTCAGATTATCTTCATATACAATTTCATTATCTGAACTGTCTATAATCTTTATGGTTGGATATATCTCATCACTGCTGATATACAAATTATATGTTGCCGTCTGCGTTGGTGTAAAAGTAAATGTTTCAATTCCATACTCATGAGATATATTCTTATCTTTGCCAACTCCCACTTGTAATACGTTCCCTGACGGAACAGCTATTCTTTCTATTTTAAAATTATATACACCCACACGTGTTCCAACTACTTTAAGCTTATACATCTCGTCAGCCGCAAGTGAACACTCCATATAAGACGATGTCAAAGATGCTATACTGCTTTCCGAACTGCTGCTATGAAAAAGTGATGCGGTTATTCCGCTGTTTCCGTCAAAACTGATTCTGTAATAGCCATCTGCAGGAACAGAGAAGGAATATTCGTCAGTCTGATTCACCGTCTGAATTGTGTTACTGTACACATAATCTGTTGTAATTATATTTGTATCATACGGATCAACCAAAGGACGCATACTGTTATCGCCATCCCACAGCATAATCCTGACATGATGATTTTCGGTAATTGTTTCAAACGGAAGATTAACATTACAAACAATTTCACTGCCTGCAGTTCCGTTTCCCGGCACATCAACCATTTTCAAATTTTCAAGTACGCTGCCGTTATATAAAGCTGCATACAATTTTGCAGGCTTACTTACACTTGTGTTTTTTACAAGTGTAACACTATCTAACTTTCCGTTTGTCGTGCAGTCATGAATAATGACATCGTTGCTGTTTTTTATAATAGCTTGTTTTATCCTATAATCTTTACTTTCATCACTTGCTTCGACAGACATTATTTGGGCTGTATCAGCACTTATGTCTTCGCCGTCATTTAGAGCCTCTGCCGTAGCAGGAATTATATATACCATTTCATCATTTATATCGTCCCAGGTAAAAATAGCTGCAAACTGTATATCGGAAAAATCCATATGTATCCATGCGCCGTTGTCATAGTCCTTAAGCTTTCCTGTAAAAATCGTTGTCTGTTCGCCATCAATTCCCTTAACAACCCGAACATTGAGTTCAGAATTATCAATTTCATTATCGTTTATTTCCACAACTTCACTTTGCTCCGGTACATCTGCAAATGCAACCGAAGTCATGTCATCATTTATACTAATTGCCGCCATCAAGCAAACCACAATAAATATTGAAACAAGCTTATTTATTTTTTGCATAGTTATCCCTTCCTTCTTTGTTCGCTTATGTAAAATTTTAAAGTGTAATGAAAAAAGGCAAAAGGATATTATGCAACTTCTGTTACATCAACTACCCTTTTGCCACAAATAAACAGGTTCTATCATACTTGCGCCCTCCATATTCAACTGCCTACCAACCTATACGCATTGCTCCCCAACATTTTTATATTATTTGTATTATACCACATTTTTGGTGTTTTTTCAATACAAGCGGCCTCATTTCGTTGATATGCACAATATTTCAGGAAACATTTTTAACAATCCGACATACCCCTGTTTTTAATAATTATTTTTCTTTCTTTTTCATATAATTTTCGATTTTATCTTTCCACGATTTATCAATCGGGTGCTCAGCTCTCATACAAGCTACGGTTTCGCTCACTGCCTCAAAATTCGTTCTTGTTCCGACAGAATCAGCATGATATGTTACCGCTCTGTCCGCATTTATACCGAATGTTTCTGCCGTTTGCACCGCGTCTATATTTGCTCCAAGGAATAAGAACTCCCAATTATATTTTTCTTTTTGGTGTTCTATCATATGCTTTACTTTGTTTAAGTCAAACTCACGGCTCGCATTTTCGTAGCCGTCTGTTATGATAACGACCATAGTCTTTGACGGTACTTCGCTGTCCGGTGCATATTTGTGTCTGTTCCCCACATGATTGATTGTCTTTCCAATAGCGTCAAGAAGTGCCGTGCAGCCTCGTGCATAATATTCTTTTTCGGTCATTGGCGGAATTTTATTAATATCAGCGTGATCACAAATCATATCGTATTTGTCGTCAAAAAGCACTGTCGTTACAACTGCTTCGCCCTCCTCTTTTTTCTGCTTTTCCAAAAGAGAATTATAGCCGCCAATCGTGTCCGTTTCAAGACCTGACATAGATCCGCTCCTGTCCAGAATGAATACCATTTCCGTTAAATTTTTGTTCATAATAAAAACCTCACTTTCATTTGATGGCTTAATTATATCATCCCAAAAGTGAGGTTTGGTCGCATAAGAAGCGACATTTTTATAAGCGGGCGTACCATACCCTATATGATACGCCCAATGCAAAGCATTTGAAAATCATCCTATAAGTTTATAATAATACTGTCTTGCATTCTGACACCGAATGCTGTGTTACCAAATACCATCTTATTGAATCATTTTGTTTAGATAAATCAACTATGCCAATTAACAGTTCTGTAACAGACATATTTGCCTCAATAATCCTTCTGCTATACAATATATCCTGTTGCGAAATATTGTCATTATGTAAATGAGAATGAACTATTCCGGCAAACAAAATTCCATTTTGACTCCAGCTTTCGTTAATTATCTTCTCCAAAAAATCAGTATTGGGATAGTATTCAAAAAGTTCTTTTGAGGCAAAGGAATCAAATTGAAACTTTGCCACTTCATCATTTTTCATTCCTATTATGCCGCCTGATTCATAATGATGCTCTTTCAACAGACAACATATCTCATAATAAACATCTTTTTTTATGGATATTGGCTTATCTGCTCCAGTCAGAACATCCATAATCTTTGTCAAAACAACGATATGTTCTCTTTAATGTGCAATATGCAGCTTCTCCGTCTTTTGAAACATCACTGTGATCAAGATGACGACATTCTCTGCAATAATACATCGTGCTAAAATTACCACAAGGAATTATGATTTTTTCTTTTTTCTGATTATTCATAATGTTACCTCCAAATAAAAATTAATAGATTTTCAAAATGCTGCATTAACTATGATTATACCTAACATATAAATTAATAGTTTATCTTCCTAAAACCTTTCTAAAAGCAAAATCGCTTACTTTTTTATTGTACCATAACCTTAATTTTGAACAACTAAGTTGCATACTCCAGCACATTAATTCGTACACCAACAGATTTGGGTGGAAATGCGGATTCTTCCATATTATTTTATCCGATTGATTATAAAAACGCATTACTGCCGCCGCAATAGCTGTACTTCTTGATTCGCCACTGTCGCAGCATATGTAAAGTTCTTTCTTGTCCGTATTTTCTCTTATTTTTTCCGAAATAATATATGCCATGTTTTTGGTAAACCGTCCGGAATGATGTTTATTTGTTGTGTCATCAAATAACAATGTAATTGATGGACACCGCAACTGTCTCACTTCATACGATGAACATAATATAGCAAACGAATTTAAGATATTCGCATTGTCAATCATATAAAACTCTTTTATCATCCCTATATGAATAGTTTTATCATTTACAGTATAATCAGTCATATTTCCCTCCCAGCAACGGTTCATCGAAGGCAAAAAGTGCCTCGTTAATCTCAAATATATCGTAGTTTTCGTTTTCGATAAAATATTCTACAATAACATCCGCTCTGCTGCTCGGAGAGAATGCAAAGCCTGCTTTTCCCAAAATATCTTTAGTTTCATCAAGCGAAAGTCCGAGGGCTATTGCAAAGGACAGCACCGTTGATTTTTTCGGTCGATAGTTTTTGTCATTTCGTATTTTTGAGAACAGCTTTCGGTCAATGTTTGCCTTTTTATATACTTCGGAATCCTTTAAATTACGCTCATCTATCAAACGCAAGAGCATTTGCGAAAAGGTTTCGTCCAAATTTTTCAGCAAATCATCAAGGCTTCGTGATGCACTGTTTTTCGCCATTTGCGGAAGCATCATTTCAGACTCGTAAACCGACCGTTCTATCGGAATTGAGCGTGAATCTATCCGTCTGTCATAGCTTTGCGGCAAAACCAGCGTTTCAGCAATATAGCTTTTTATTCTGTCAAACAAGCCTTTGCTGATTTCAAATGCATCTCTGTCATACACCACGAGATATATGTCCATATCGTTATCTTTAAGAAAATCCTTTATCGCCTGTCTTGCAATTGTGATTGCCTCGGACTTCGGATATCCGAATATTCCTGACGATATAAGCGGAAATGCAATTGACTTTACTCTTTTTGATTTTGCAAGCTTGAGCGAGCTTGCATATGCGCTGTAAAGCTGCTGTTCCTGAACAGTATTTCCGGCTTTGTAAATCGGACCGACTGTATGTATGACATACTTTGCTTTCAAGTTAAAACCTTTTGTTATGACTGCCTCACCAAGACCGCAAAATCCGATTTTATCACACGCCGCCTGCATTTTTTCCGCACCGGCAACATTAAATATCGTACCGCAAACACCGCCGCCCATCAACAGCCTTGAATTTGCGGCGTTTACGATTACGTCCGTTTCCATTTTCGTTATGTCGTTTCGCACAATATTAAACGGCATTTGTATCACCTTCAATCTTTTAATCAAATCATAAGATACTTGAAACGATTAACATAAATTCTTATTGGGATTACAATTTCTACACTTAACTCATCACGCTCATCGTGCATAGCAGAAAATCCCAATTCATAATTTTCTTTACACGCAGCCATATCAGATATTATGGAAATCACATCTATCATATCTGATAAAATCATTTTTGAACTATATTGAATTATTATACTTATCATCCCATTAGCCTTCGGGAAGAGATTATACAGTCTTACATAGCTCAACTGATCTTTCAACTCGCACACTTTTCCGCAAAATCGACAGACTACAATTTCATTACAGCCCTTTACAGAGTCTATCAGCTGCACCTTGTCCAAATATAATGTGGAATTTTCACATGTGTGCCAATTTGCAAGTTCCGAAAGATAGTTATTAAAATTGCTTTCATTATAAAAATTCAAATTAACCATAGGAATCACATCCCTTCTTGCACTTTATGCAACACATCGGTAAACACTTTCCCTATGTTGTTTTGAAATACTAAATCCGCTTTGCTATCCATATTTGTATCCTGATGATTGATTATCACAATGTACTTGCCCGTAAAATATTTCAGATATAAGGCGGCCGGATAAACAACAAGGGAAGTTCCGCCAATAATCAGCATATCTGCCTCTGATAATGCACCCAGAGCTTTTGCCTCAACATCTGCATTTAACCTTTCACCGTACAGTGTAACATCCGGTCTGACAAGTTCACCGCACTCATCGCAATATGGAACAACGCCATCGCATAGTTGCACATAATCTGTCGAAAACCTCTTTTTGCATTTTACGCAATAATACTCGTCTGTAATTCCGTGTATCTCCAAAACATTTTTACTTCCCGCTTTTTGATGAAGCCCATCGACATTTTGAGTTATAACTGCTTTTATCTTACCAGCACTCTCAAGTTTAGCTATTGCTGTATGGGCGGTGTTCGGAACGGCATCACAATTCAAAAAATATTTTCTGTAAAAGTCATAGAATATTTCCGGCTTGTCTAAGAAAAAATCATGACTAAGAATTGTTTCAGGGGATATACCATACTCTTTCACCGTTGAGTAAATGCCATCCTTGCTCCTGTAATCTCTTATTCCGCTTTCTGTTGAAACACCTGCACCACCGAAGAACACAATGTTTTTTGACGCATTAATCATTTTCTTAAACTCTGTAATCATAGATTTGTATTCCATAACTTCTCTATCCTCCGCCGTTAAAAATCCTATTTGTGTCAAGCTGTATAATTTTTACGAATAGAAATAAGAATTTCTTTTTCAACTTCACGCCCGGACTTCATATGCTCATCGCATTCATTATCAAGCAACTATTCATATAATTCCAGTCGCCCGGATAATTCATATGCTTTCCTTATTTCTGTTACATTGGATTTAATTGCTTTCACTTTCTCAAGCGTTCTCCATATATTTTCATCGCCATTATCAAACACTGTATTTGATTTTAAAAAGCTTCTGCAATAATATGCATACCATCTTCCTGAACATCATAATAACACTCATCTCTATATCCCAAAATAATTATTTCAATAACCTTTCTTATATAGTCATAATTTTGCGGCAGTGTTACATTTATTTTTTTCTTAGGATACAGATCAAAGAGTTGTGTTATCGCAAGATACATTTCTGCATAATAAGGTGTTACTGACTCGGAAATATAGCACTCCTTAACATATAACTCATCATTCGTTACATATGCTAAAATATAGCCCACTACAACATCATCGTAGTAAATAATATACTTATCTACATTATGATTGCATATATCCTCTTTGTAGCTATTGGCAGGATCTTTGTCATAATCAAGATACTCTGCATTTTTGAACAATATATGTTGCTCGTGCCGCATATTCATGAATTCGTCAGAAATTTTTTCGACTTTTTTTATAGAAAGCTTATTGAGCGAAATGTTATCATGAATTATTTCACAAAAACCAAGTTCTTTGTTATAACGAGGGTGTTTTATTGTCCATAACTGTATTGTTAATGTTATCAGTCCGCAGGTTATTCCGGTCAAAGTTGGATAGGCGAAATCATAGTGCTTGGTAAACATTTCTGAGCTAATATGCCATATAAGTGTGAATTCTATTACAAAACTCACTAATGCCATTATGCAAGAGGAAATCCATGCAATCCTTCTACATTGATCAACTTTATGTGTGCAATTAAAAAATACATTAATTGCAGATCCGATAAACGCAGATAAACCCAACATCATTACAAGCCATATTATACTGTCATAGCCATAGGCAATCATGAAACATCCAATAGAAATCGTAAAAATAAAAGCAATAGTCAATATGATTTTATTAATTCTTTTCAGCGTCTTATCTGTCATTTTTGTCCTCCGTTTCGACTCGTCACACTCTTAATAAATCAGCAGTAAACTCAACTTCAGGCTTATCATTTTCGGTTAAAACAAGATATTTGGAAGCTACATTTTCTATAACAGAAAAAATAACATCTTTATATATGTTTTCAACTACAATTCTAAATTTTGCACCTTTCTTATCCTCAAAAAAATGCTGCAAAACCACTCTTCCGAACACTTCCATCGGGAAACTGATTTCCTTTATGTTTACAATAGAGCTGTTTTCATTTTCTTCAGTCAAAAAATATCCAAACAATATATTATCATATGAAATATAATAGAACTTTTCATCCGGACTTATGATACCGTATTTTTCAATTGCATTAAAACCACACTTTCCTGCTATTGCTTTATTACTTAAAGATGCCACATTCCTATTAGCATAAAACTCTCTTTCAAAGCGAAAATTTATTGCTCTGTTATCCAATTTACCATTGAGCAAAGAGTATGATATCCTTGATTCATCAATTTCACATTTTTTCGTATGGCTTTTCTCTTCCGATTCCGGATAATATCCATTCCGTTCAGCAAGCAACAAGGTTACAACACAAGTCAATGCCGCAATTAACCCATATAACAGTCCATATGCCGGATCATAGTATCTGTTTCCCATATGCACAATACAAAACCACTTAAACCCCCGGCTTACTGCCTCACAAATCAAGAATGCCACAAAACAAATTATCTCGCGTCTGTAAAAAAGCTTCCCCAATTTTGCAAGCAACATATATACCATGCCGGAAATTACCGCACCCATACTTGCAAAAAACAATATATTTGTATACCACTCCGAAAACATCCAAGACTTACTTGAATACACAAATAATTTCGATATCAATATAATCAAAAAAATAATTCCTGATACCAAAAAAACTCTTTTACGGTATGTACACATATCATTCATAATCCTGCACCCCTTCATAATAAAATTCGCTTAAGATTTTCTCCAGAATACTTTCTTTGCCGTTAAACATTTTTTCAAAGTCACTTGCGTTTATAATTTCTATATGATCTCCGACTCCGCATATCACAACTTCCATATCCATTTTTATATACCTTAAAAATATTTCGGGAACATGAAATATATTTTTATTAAGTTGTATTTCTTCTTTTTGAAGAACTGTTGCTGTATCTAAATAATAGTCATTGATCGTGGCATTGTTAGGCCATAATTTGATAAGCACTATACCATCTTCATTTACCACAAGCATTTGACATTTATTTGTCAGTTCATACGGAATACAAACATTTTCATTGCAAATTTCTTCATTTTTGTTTCCACAAAACATCATTAACCTCATTTCATTCTTTGAACATTTCTATATTTCGTCTGCAATCTTCCAAAAACTCTTCATCTGTTTTATTATAAAATTCCAGATTTGCTCTTATGTTTTTAATATATTTTTCCTGCATATTATGCGGATATCGTTTCAACGCAACTTTTGCAAATCCACCGTGATAAGTAAGCATTTCGTATGGTTCTAAATGCTTTGAAAGACAATCTAAGCAACACGAAAATGAGTACGAACCATAACCGCCCTGTGCAATGAAGAGATCTTCTGTCATTTTTCCGCAAACACAGCATTTATTCATTAGTACTTTCCCTCCAAATCAATTTCAACAAATCACTGCTTAATTACAAAACAATATTTTGCAGATTTCATCGCATGTTGATACCGAAACGATTTTACACTTATATCTTTCAAGTTTATTTCCATCAACAAGCCACCTGTAATTCGCTTCAGGTATAATAACTGTTGTGCATCCATCGTCCTGAGCTGCGGCGATTTTTGTTTCTATTGCACCAACGGGAAGGACATTTGAAAATATATCAATCTCGCCCGTTAATGCGATTTTGGGATCTATTGTTTTTCCAATCAAGCATGAATACAATGCACCAAAAATTGCCGCACCGGCTGATGGCCCTTCCTTATCTATACCTCCGCAAGAAAAGGAAATATGCAATCGCGGCAGCTCTTTTTTCAGCTTTTTGCTCACTAACAACTTAGCAATCTTTATACTATCTATAGTCGATTGTTTTGGTAATCCTGTTATCTCATCAGATATGCCGTAAGGGTTGTCCGTAATTTGAACCAGGAAAGTCATTCCCGTGTTTCCTATTATACCAAGTGCCTTTGTCATGCCCGGTTGAAAGCTTTTCACAGCATTTGCGCTATTTGTATGCTCCGAGCCTAAACTTTTTTTGACAAATGGTTCATCAATCACAATCCCACTGTTATTGTTACAATCTTCAACTGTTTCAATATCCACAGACAAGACTTTCAAGACATTTCTGAGTATTGAATCGATATTCTTCTCAATACCACGAGCACCATTATCCACTGTATATTTTGCTATCAAAGAAATTGCATCATCAGTCCATATTAATTCTCTCTTCAGTTCGTAGTTTTGAATTTTTTTCGCAATAACATATCTCACTATCTCTGTTTTTTCGTCTGTGGTGTATCCGCTGACATATATTTTGTGTACCCTGTCTATTATCGAATTCGGAATAGCAGAAATATTGTTTGCCGTCAAGACAAATATAATATTTGAAATATCCAGCTCACTTTCAATGAGGTTATCCGTAAAGCCTTCATTTGGATCAAGCAATTCGCACAATGCAGTTATGGAACTGTCCCGTGCTTCAATCATTTTATCAACTTCGTCCAGAATAATAGCTCCCATATTACCGATTTTATGTATAGCCTTTGCTATCAACCCTGCTGTTGCATTTTCATAGATTCTCGGAGATCCTGTTATTGACATTGCCTCTGCACCATTCAACGGAATTTTCTTTACAGGAATACCTGCAGCTTCAAAGGCTGCACGAAAGAGCGATGTTTTTCCCACTCCGGATGGACCGTGCAATAATATAGACATTCCTTTATTTTTCTTCTTATTCGCATAACTGAGAATAATTTTTATTGCTTCATCCTTTAAGCTGTGCTGACCATAAAATTGCTCGTTCAATCTGTTCATAAGATACTCATAATCCGTATTTACACTTATGCCATTATTCCAAGTTGTATTAACCAATATGTTCAGTACATCTCTTTCGTGTGTCCTGCGAATTGTTGTATCCGCTTTTGTTATCTCTACAGCTTTCTGAACATCAGTAGGGTAATATTCCTTGATTAACTCATATTTTTCATACATTGCAGGCGTGCTGACAAATGCCGAAATTTCTTCATAATTCACCAGTTCAAATTTTGAACCGGTCTGCATGATATGATTTATTTCTTTTTTCTGCTTGTCAGACAATCTGTTAAAATTTTTCAAGAAATGTGCAGTTTTTTTATCGTATATATTCTTTAGGTATATTTTATCGTAAACAAATACACCTTCAAAAAACAATACTTTACCCACCTCTAATTTTTCAGGTTCGGACTTATGCGGCATATCATTGTCATATATACATTCATACTCAATTCCGTGTTTTTTTATCCGGATTTTCGTTTCTTCACCGCATTGTTCATAATCCATCACTTCCGCATATTCCTCAAAATTTATAAAGGCAAAGTTTTCGCCCTCATAAAGCATACAAACCAAATTAAAAAGTTCCTCGTCAACCTCGCGCAAAATATTATCCACTTCCTCATCATAGTCAGCATCATCCTTATTTGCTCTTGTTTCAGAGGAATACCATTTCACCACAAGCATTTCCGGAGTTTCCTCGCATATAAATTCGTACTTTCTTTCATCGGCAAGTAATGTGTCACAGAATTTTATGTTATTCGGATTTAATAATGCAATATGTTTTTTACCTCCGAAATCAATATACATATTTATAGCATCATCATTCGGCATGAATAAGCTTGGAAGTTCAACTTTTCCGACAACAGCTATATACTCTTTGCCATTAAATCTTTTCCTTTGCAACTCAACTTTTTCTTTTAGTTTTTCTATTTTTTCCTTTGTAATTGCCTCTCGCATATATATTCACACCTTTAGCCTTCCTATATTTATTACGCCTCTCGGCTCTCAAGGTATTTCATTAATTCTGTGTTCGGTATTCTTCGCATCAACTCATATGGCGATTCATTATAGAAGAACTTATCTTTCATATATTTTAAAGGCACGCAATCTAATACGCTAATTGCTTTTTCCATATCTTTTGCGGCATTTTCGAAAACATAAGTTAAAACAGAAGTATCCACCATATCACTCGTCATAAGAAACGGATCTATTTTTATTATTTTCTTTAAGAGTCCGAGTTTGTTGTCCCGGTAACACTTTTTCATGAATTGTATTGTCACATAATAGTCATCATCGTCACCGTCATCAATATACACTGTATTATCCCGTAGACTCATCAGTTCCCGAACATCGCCGTTCTCCGCCTTGTAAATGGCGTTCATAAACTTTTCCGCCTGCGTCATCTTTTATCTCCCCAATATCTGTTCAATACATTCTTTTTCAAATGTTTCGTTAATCTTTCGCATCAATTCATAATCTGAACGCACTTTATCCGCACCGTATTTATCAACCAATAGCTGTAAATACTCAATTATATCACCAGTATACATTAAAGCATTTTTCACCGAAAGATAGTTTTCTTCTGTCGCTGCAACATTATCTAACACCGCTGCATAGTCAACACAGTCTACTCTCATTATTACATTGAAGAAAAAATCTTCTGCATCAAAATGCTCGTAGTCAATGCAAACATCCTCCTCATAAGCTTTTAGTCTGCTGTAATAGTCTATAGGAGCCGGAACCTCACATAGCAAGTCTCCGTTGACTGTCATTCGTTGAATATAATATAAAATTACATTATATATCTCAAAATAAGTTAAATTTCGAGGCAAGTCAGGATAAATCCACCGCCAATTCTCCTTATAAGGTAATATATCCACCAATTCAATTTTTTCCATTTCAAAATCAGGCATTGCCTTTGGCAGTTCTTTTACCTGCGTTACAAACAACATTCCGCATGCACCCTTTAAGGGATTTTTCGCGTCACAAGCACGATACGGTGCTATCGGCTGCATTCTCCCAATACTTTCTATGCTGGTTTCTTCGTATAATTCTCTTATCGCTGCCTCTTCAGGCGTTTCTCCTTCCTCTATATGTCCTCCCGGCAATTCGACTGTATTTCTGAACTTATGTTTACAAAATACAAGCTTATTCTCATAAACCGCCGCAACAACAACATACTTTAATTGCCCAGCTTCGCATTTTACGGGAAAATCCATTTCCGTTGTCGGTGAATTTATTTCAATTCCCACAACGCCGATCGCTTTTTCTCTCTCTTCACTGTAGTAACGGCGCATACCATTAACCATATCAGATTTGCTTACATCACCGCTAAATCCCAATATTTCTTTGTTGTTAATATGCGAAAATAATTCTTCAAATGATGGTGCAACATATTTTTTTGCAACAGTTGTCGCAATCCATTTTTGCGTTTTTGTGTTAATAAAAAGCAATGTGTCGCCTGCTTTAATTTTCCTTCTCTTATTATCATTAAGTCTTAATTCAATCTTTTTTGTGCCTTTTTTTATAAGCTCGTAGGGATCATTGTTAAGTTTCATTCTATGTATCATTTAAAGCACCGCCTTCATTCGACAATATAAACTTCATCATTTCGCAAATTTCATAACACAAAATTTCATTCAGCTTTAACAAAAAAACTGTCATTAATTTTCTGCATCAGTTTTTTGGCATACTCACTTTTGATTTATTTTGTTAATCTTTTTTACGCAGACACCCATCTTTTCCAATCTGCATAAAAACTCATATTCAACACCATCGTCAAGTATTTCAAAATCACTTTTGATACTATGGGAATCTATTACTGCATCCATTTCATTAAGACCATCAATGATTTTGAAATTAAATAATTTTTTATCACATGATGATGCTTTATAAAATTTAGCCTTACCAACATATCTGATATAAAGATCTCCGTTATCCCGTATTATTGCTGAATCAAACGGAACTCTTTCTATGTTGTATACATATAATTTGGAAGCAGTCAGCAATCCATTTACCTGATATTTTTTGTTCTGCATAATCTCCTGATCCATTTTAATTTCAGATGGTATAATGCACTCCGAATACTCATCATTATCACTAATAAGGGAAAATGTTGTACCATTTTCATCTTTTTTTATGTTATGTACCTTTGCAGCAATACTTATATCAAGCTTCGGACCATTTTTTATAAATTTCTTCAGTGCTTCTCGGTTTGGATTGTAGTTTACATTACAGTAGATTTCTTCATAATCCACGATGTACTTATTTGTCTCATCAGTGTTATCAATCCACAAATTATAGTAACTGTCATAATATAATATCTCATTGGCTTGACATTTTTCAGTATCAATAAGTACAGCAAAATCTCCGTCATCATTTACTATTCTAACTTCAAATGCTTTATCTGAAAGTTTCAAGGGTGATCCCCAATAAACAATTGCGCGGCGATTTATAATATTTTCATCTTTCAAAATGCTTTCCACCACCAAAACAGTATACTTTATTTTTCTTTATATCTATAAACCGTTCTTTCTTCCTCATCAACGCTACTATCGTAATATCCGTAGTCATCATCACTCCATTCTGACCAATCTGACCAGTCGCCCCATTCCCAATAGACATATGTTCTGTATACAGACCTTGAACGATATTCAGTATAATTTCCACCAGAGGTTTCGGCAAGATACCAGCGCCAGCACGAATTTGAACAACGGTATTTATTCCCGTTTTCATAATAAGTATAATCATTGTCGCTATCTTCAGAATAGGGAAGAGGACTATCAAACCAACCCAAGTCGTGATAACTGCAAGCTTCATTAAACTTATAATTTCCACTGTGGTATCTGGTATTACTATCACCGATGTTACCGGTACAATAATGTGTATAATGGTATCTTTTCGGGGAGGATTGAGTGCGTGTTTCAACTTCGTTGTTATCCGTTTCAGATATGTAATTTCTCTGCCATTCGCTCCAATTCCCGTATGATGTGTCACATCTTACATAATTCAAGCTGTATATTCTCCGGTCACGCGTGAAGTATTCTTTATCACGAGTTCTATACCTATACTCTTCTGATTCTTCTATATAGTACAAATCTTCATCAACATAGCTCGGTAACTCATCTGTCCATTCTGACCACCTGAATATCTTCGGTTCTATTTCAACAGTGCTTGTCCGTTCTATCCAGTCCACATCGCAGCCAAGTCCTTCCGCAACCGCACGGATCGGCACAAGTGTTCTGTCTGACATCACTATAGGTGAAGTGTCCAGCGTTATTTCCTTGCTGTTTACATACATCAGCTTGCTGCCGACAGTTACTTTCACCTTTCTGTCGCCTTTAGTACCTGTTGCAGTCTGCGAAGCATTATCCCATTCAACCCTTGCGCCTAAATTTTCAAAAATTTTTCGCATAGGCACCATTGTTCTGTCATTATACAGTACGGGATCACGGTCAAAATCAACCTTTTCTCCCGAAATTCTCACAGAAATGTTGTCACTGTTTCCGTTTATATTTATAACCGACTCCGTAACAAGCGTCTGCCCGTCAGAAAAGGCAGCTATCGCTTTAAGGCTGTGTCTGCCTTGATATCCGCTTGCGTCTATATAAGCCGTATACGGAATTTCATTTGACATTCCAACATAATTGCCGTCAATAAAATATGTTACGGTTTTGATTTCTGTATTATATTTGTGCGCATAACAAGAAACAGGGAATACGCTGTCAACGGAAATACCGTCCGTAACCTTGCGGTAGCAAAAACCGGTACCGCCGTTATATCCGTTATGAATAAACCGCTCGCTCTTTGTCAGTTTTAAATACTCGTTCTGCAATGCAGAGTTTGTTGTGAGCCGATAGTCGCTTTTTTCTTCTTCCGCATCCACATACCAGTCAAAATATGCAATAAGTTTAATTTGCGGATACACCATAGGCAAATAGGAGTAATACTCCCTCAGCCTTTGGAGAGCGAAAGCGCTTGTATCCTGCCCTGTTTTTATCAGCTTATGTCCGCAGCCAGATTCGGACAGCATTATCGGTTTTCTGTTTCCGTATGTTTCAACAAGGTCTTTTATTGCCGTTACCGGATCAGAATTTGCACCGCATTTGAAAACCACCTGATCTGCATCGCTTGCGTGAACATCTCCGCGGAAATATTTCTGTGCATAAAGCGATACTCCCACCCAATCAACATATTCGTCACCGGGATAATAGTCGTCAATATCCACATACCAATTCGATGCCTGCGCCGGACTCCACACTATTGCGGCATTTGAGTTTCTGTCCTTAAAATATTTTGAAACATAGCGAAATGCCGACTTAAAGGATTCAGCGTCTGTTTGATTCTCCCACACATCAAATTCAGCGGCAAACCGCAGATACACCGGAACCTCCTCGAAGTCATCAAGCATGTCCGATATTTCTTTTAGGTAAGATGTAAGATTCCTGATGTTTTTTATATCATCACCCTCGTACTTGCAGTTTAGGGCAAATTCCACCGCCAAGCCTTTTGAGCGTGCTTCACGCATAATTCCGACATTATACGAAAGCAGATGATCTCCAAGCTCCTGATATGTAAGCAGCATTGATTCGCCCTTTAATTTACTTCTCGTGCCGCCGTTTGCACACATTCCGAACAAAACACCGTTGTGCTTTTCATTTTTTGCCCCAAAGTATGGCGACGAGCCATTATCGGTATACATAGCGATAGAAGGAGTATATTGCAAAGCATAAGCCTTTGCACCTTTTGCATACTCCCAATGTTCACTGTATTGCGAGGCATAGTTATACAGCAAATTGTATGTATAAGCACTGTTGTTGTAATCGCCGAGAGCTGCATATGCTTTTGCGATTTCTTTGTATCGGGTAACATAAATATCCGTTTTTTCTCTTCCGTCCGGTGCTTTGCCCATCGTATTTATGATTTGATTTCCGTATTTTATAATATCCGCATAATTATTTGAGTTTAGCGCCGCCTCATACTTTGCGTTAATCGTCCAAAAATCATTCGGATAGTTATATGCAAATACGCTTTGTGTATAAAAAGCTACCAAAATAAATAAAAAGCAAGCGACTCTTTTCACTTCCGGCTCCTCCAGTTATATGTTATTTATCACCTATATACAAGCAAATTGTTCATCAGTTTTTTTTATGCCACGAAATAAACTCTTCAATTACGGAATCATTTAACTCTAAACCATTCCCGTTATCATTGTATATATCAAGCAATTCATCTTCTAAAGCAGGATTAGCTTTCAATATTTTTGACAACTCCTCAATCAAAAAGCTTGGTCTATTTTCTCTTTTTGTTTTAGAAAATATCCCACACACACCCATTCCTAATTTATAATAATACTCAACATTCGCAAAAACCAACACGCCTGTATCATCACATACAAGTCCATAGTAAGAATTATTCGTCTCACCATCACCAAGATAAATTAATTCTATTTTAGAATATATAGGCCTAATATCAATTGTCAAAACATCTCCGTACTTTGGAGAATCTATTGTCATAGCAATCGGACTATTAAATTCCTGCCATTTGTCATATAATTGTATATACCTATCATCTACATATATCATCTTGAAACTGTCATAAAATTTAATATCAATCAACTCAGCATCTGTATTAAATCGGAACATAACTGTTTCAACATACTGATTTGAACTGTCTAAAGTGTATTTTATTACTTCCCAATACATTATTTCCTTTACAGTCTCTTTTGTATTAGCTTCTATATAATTAGTGTATACATAATTTCTTATAGTTTCTATTATCTTGTGTGTTTCTTTATACAATCCCTGTATTTGCTCGTAGTCATCAGGTATATATGTGTTTTCTCGAAAAATGTTTTTCAATTGATATATCTCACGACTGTTACAAGTAGTAAATACATCTCTATATGCCTCATCAAAAAAATCCCGCATTCTTATATTGAGTTCGTTTATTGAGACGGGATGTAATTTTTCCAACATATTATGCACTTCTTTGATATAGTTTTTTAATTCACTCTCATTTTCGTTATCTGACAGTTTTTCATCTATCGTCCATTCCCATACATCTTTGCTGTCTGACATATTAGAATGCATCGCAATATAGTTGTCTATTTCCGTTGACAAATCATATTTTTCCGAAAAATTTGTTTTGATCATACTATCCGCATAATCACTAAGTAAACAAATGAATTCCGGTTTCTCTACAAGTTTGCTCGAAATTTTTGCTCTTTTATCTTGGCAGTCATCAGGTTTAACTTTATTCATCTCAAAAGGATTAAAAAAGTCTCCCAAAGAAATTCTTATTATTTTTGAATTATTATATGTATGCCGTTGAAAATTGTAATCACAATCCAACAAAAACTCTCCTTGTTGATGATGCAAGCTGCCTAAATACACATAATAATGTTTTTGTGTTCTGCAAACTCTATTTATTTCAATAATATCTCCAATCTCAAACGGACAGTTATCCACAAGAATTGTTTCATTTATATCATTCTTTCGTTTACAACTTCCAAGTAGAAACGTCCATTCGTTGTACAAAGATCTTATTTCCGAATTTATATTATTATCAGTAAAGTTGAGGTATAGATCTATTATTGTTCCATCGCAATTGAGTATAGCTACAAATTCTTGATGTTCTATACAGCCACAATTTTTATAGTCATCGTACTTAACTATTCTCCAAAAAAGAAGATCGTCAGCATTATTTCTTATATCTTCCGACAATTCATTTTTTAATTCACTCATCCAGCCCCAAATATCTGATATGTTTCTCAAACAAACATGCTGATACACATATCCTTTGTATTTATAAATATTATCACTGTAAATTGTTTCGATAAAATACATAGCGTCAGAGCAAGGCGATATATCTTCTAACAAGCATTGTGCATCTTCAAAAAGCTTTTTTAACCTTTTCATGTAAGTAACATAATCAATACTTTTATAAATTTTTTCGCTCATTTTACCCTCCGGCATCTAATCGTTTACAGTTAATATTTTATAAATTTATCATTCGGAATATGGTGTATCTTTTATTCCGGCGGAATTTAGTTTTCTAACAAACTTGTCAAGTTTTGTTCTGAAAAATGTATTAAACCATTGTGCTTTCCCGAATAACTTAACAACAGTCGGACTGACGAAGTAATACATTTTTATAAATGACTTACCGTACCAATGCTTCGACAGAATATAATCTCGATAGCGCCTGAGTGTCCAGACTTCCGGACAGTCGTATGAGCCATAAACTGCAGTGGCTATGTAACATCCGGAACTTTTCTGAAAATACCTTTGCGAAAGTATGGGATGTGCTTTTCTAAACCATTCACCGTTGGTTTTATCATTAACCAATTTCTTGCTATAGTCTAAATTATATTTTGCCTCTAAGTTTCCATTCTCCATTGCCTTTTCCATAAGCTGTATATACAATTCTTCATTCTGTGGCAATGAGTTTTGACCGTCACGATATATAAATCCAAGTAAGTATTGACAATTCCCGGCGTACACGCCCGAATATTGCGCTCCGATTTTTAAATATTTTAGTCCCTCAAGCGATGTACTGTAATCCTTATTTACATATATGGCTTGAAGCTTTTCACAAGCCCACGCACTGCCATGAGTGGCAGCATAATCAGCTTGTTTTTTCCATTCAGCCTTTATTCCTTCAACAATGGCTGCTTGAGGTTCACCGTAATTAAGGCAAGCGGCAGCATACACTGCATCAGGTTCGCCTTGATTTGCCTTCTGCAAAATATTATCCTTATACCTATTTTGCATATTAATTACATAATCCTTTGATCCGACCTGCATTATTACTGATGTATCAAATGTACCACATTTTGCAACGATGTACTGCGATATTATGTCCCCGGATTCTGCTAATTTAACCAACCTGTTTATCCAATACTTTGATTGAGTAGTATCCTGAGAAACATCATCATAATCATCGCCTGTCAAATAAGAACATGCCAAATGCATAGTTGCCTCTGCATTGCCATTATTGGCTGCATTTACCTTGCACTCCAGTTTTGTATTCATAACTGTCTTATATTCCTTTCGTCAAAATTGTCCTTTTACCTGTGCAATGCATTAATTTATTCCTTTAGGATTTGGACCATATTGATTTTCTCCCGGTTGACTGTCTAATACAGAAAAGACAAACAAAACTATTCCGCCTATGTATGGAATTAAGCCCAATAGTATAAACCAGCCGCTTTTACCTGTATCATGCAATCTTCTTACGAACAATGCTAAGCCCGGTACAAACATCGCTATACAATAGATCGCCATAATCACCATTCCTATAAACGATATTATTGATGCGCCGGTAGATGGTTGTCCCGTCTGCGTAATTCCTACCATTGCAGGAATAAAGAATATGTACATTATCATCATTATAATAAAATTTGCCAATACAACATACCAATATTCACTGCGTCGGCTTCTGCCGTTGAACTGTGCATAATTCTTCAGCATTTTTTTGTACGCAGATATCATTGTTATCCTTTGATTATCTGTTGCGCCAGATAAATCCCATAAATTTTTGCCGCAAACAGGGCAGAAATTCTGTTTGTTTTCAGGATCGTTTGAAATTTTTGCTCCACATCCCGGACAAATTCTAACATAACTCATTTTACATTCCCTCATCTTTCTTAATATATTTATATAATTCATTTGAATATTCAGCTAAGCGTCGCCTATTATCATTTATGTTTAACAACTAATCGTATATTTTTACCTCACTATTCGGACATATTCTTGCGTATAACATCGTTACCTTCATTTTTCAGAATATATAATGTCCTATTATCCTTTTTTCCGTTGTAAAATTTATTGAGTACATTTTCATAAATCTGATTATCTGTATCCGCTATCGAAAAAAGCGTCATAGATGATTGCAATTTCCGATCATCCGGTCGCCCAAAAATCACGGTTGGATTATTTTCCTCTTGCCGCAGCAACTCATTTGTAATTAAATACATATCATCGTGTAGCTGTTGATTTTTTATATACTCCTTAGCTTCATTAATGTCCTTAATAGCGTAGTATTGAGATATTGAACTTTTCCCCAAGCCTTTTATCTGAGGAAAGATATACCACATCCAATGACTTGTTTTTTTGCCATTCCTTACTTCAGTCAGAGCTTTCTCAAAGTCTGTATTATGAGCATCAACAAATCGTTGTATATCATAACTATTCTTCATATCAATCCACCTTCTGTTTTTTTCTTTTGTATCGCACTTTTTATTTCATTAAACCATATAGGCCTTCTATATAATTCATCAATCATAAGGTTGTCGGCATTGCATAAATTATCATCTATCACACCATATTTCAAAGCTTCTTCATATACCTTTTTTGCTTCATTCACCCTTTCCGTATCGTACTTATGATACACCGTCAAGTCAAATGATGCCGGAAATGGCGACGGAAGATTTCTCCAGTTCTTATCTTCCCCTTCATATAGATGTCTGCCGGGAGCAGCATTTTTATAATATGCATTTTCCCAATCTTTCAAGTCGGCACACGCATATAATGGAATACAATCAAATACTCTGGATATAAACAGTCTGTCCGTCATAACGCTGTTTGCAGTAAGTAAACGATGTGCCGTATTTTTTTGGAATAACTCAGCGGCAGATAAGAAATCCACCTCATTATTCGGAACCGATAAGAATGCATGCTCTATATGTGTATTTATGTCATTAATATTAAACCAAAAATGATTGTTATTAAACAACGGTTTTCCTTTTGCAACAAGTCCATCTTTAATTATTTTATCCGAAATATCATTTATCAAATTATTACCCGTTGTGCCGTATTTTTCTTGCAAATACTGTTTCATTGATTTCGACATTTCATCTCTGAATTCGGCTCTTATAAATGCACTTATAAGATCGGCAATTTCAATTTCAGATCCGTCAACCCATTTATCACTATTATTCAACATTAATGAAGCAAATTTTTCCACAAAATATGAAGCTGTTGCCGAACCATCCTCGTCTATCTTCAGCATCTTGTCAACTGCATTATCCAGATTTTCCCTAATGTCATTTATATCAACTATACTCCAATGATTGTCCATTTTGTTACGCATACCAAATGTATTAAAATATTCTTTGTTATCTTCAAATGTTTTTATGAGCTTATCGGTAATTCCGGTTAACTTTTTGAAGTAATCGCATTCTATTGCTGTAACTTGCATTTTGATTTTATCAATCAAGTCCAACAAAGCATTATAAGTAATAACATCTGCCATGTTTTTATAGAACTGTTCGACCATAAGCACATAATATTTTTTCTTTTTACCGAACGGATCCCATGTTGAACAAAATTCATTCTGAGCCTTCTCCACACATTCGTTTCTCCATGCTATCTGTTCATATGCATGATTTCTCCTGTTTTCAATTTCTTTTCTTATTACAGCAATTACTGATACAATCGAATCATTTTGCCCGTCATTAATAATATATGCAGCAAAATAAGGGCCAAGATCGGAATTATTAACTATAGAGATTAATTCTCTGAATATTTTGTCAATAATAGATTCCGGATTATTATTAACTTCATAATCATCTAATGCCCTACCTAATGTAGCTATATTAGCCACAACCTTGCCTTCATAATCATCCTTCCATTTTTCACAATACTCGGCTAAAGGTCCACTTATTGTTCCGACTGCTGCGCCTTTAAGTACTTTTGTGTCAAATCTATTTGCATCTAAAACTAATCCTCGTGTATTTGCTTTAACTTTAACAACCAAATTATTAAAATTAAAACCAATGTTTTGACAGAATTTTTCTACATCACTTTTATTGGGGCGTATTTTTTGTATGTACTTAATAGAGTCAAATAATCCAACCGCCAAACATGTACCAATTTCCTTATATGGCATAACCGCACAAGAAGTTCCAAGTACGCTAAACCAGTTCACGCAAGTAACACGATTTGGTATACGCCCACACATATTAACTCTGCAAGCATAGCACCACCCACACAGATCAGATAGCGAACAAATGGAGTGCATACCATTTATGCGTGTGCGAACTACCGTATTCAGCATAAACTCGGATATAGTATCAATAACGCAATTATACGATATAAGTACACCATCTGTGGTTTTTGATGAGAACAGCATACAATTATCAAATGGTCTTTCATTAAAACATACCTTGAATGTCTCCGAATATTCCGCCTCAAACTTGTCACCGTTACTCGGAATATCCATCAGATAATTTAACTCTTTAAGTGCGGCATATCCATTTGCCTTTATCGTGTACTCTGCGGAACCACCCTTCGGCATATTAGGATGCGACAAGGTGACATCCGGTAATACAATCATTCCGTTAATTGTTGCAATACAATTCAAAGACAAATCACTTATAGCTTGTCTTACCACATATGCAGCATCAATAAAACAACCGCTGCCGATTCCCCCGCCAACACTTGTTATTATATACACATTTAAAACAAATTTCTGCATTTGTTTTAGTTCTGAAGCTGATTCGGAAATCATATTCTTAATTCTAACATATAATTTTTCTGCTTTTCCAAACAAAAGATATCGTCCCAATTGTCTTATTCCGCAGGCACCGCAGCCGTTACGGAAATATCCAAAGAACGTATCGCGATTCAACCAATTCAACCAACGTGGTATTATTCCGATAGGCTCCCACCTCTCCAAAGAGAAAAATTCTTCAGATAAATCGAGTGCAGGATTAGGGTTTCCGATATTATTCACATCGGCGTCAATAGCTAATAATTTAATTCTGTCATACCGCGGTGCAGCATTTTCTATGTGTTCATAATTATCCGGTCTGATATGTTCAAATACATTTTTCTTAAACATTCTGAGTGCATTAATACCCGCTCCGCCGATACCGATAACAAGCGTTACAGAGTCGTCATTATAGTTCACTTTTTCCGAAAAATTCAGACCTCCGCCTTGACTCAATCTTAAACTATCAAACATATTATTGTTATACATAAAACTCCCCCCTTGTATCTTAACCTTCGATTAACTTATGACTTAACGAAAAGAATTCCAAAGTGCTGTCAAAATACAGATTTGTTATTCTATTACCGGATTCATATTTCCCGTTTTGATATTTATTTGTAGAATCCCATGTAGCATCAACAATTATCCATTTATTGTTGACATAGACTTCGTTCCACGCATGATTCGTTTCAGTCCTATTTATCGCTTGCATATCCCACTTTTTATTTGTATCTATCCCAAGGGCATAACCACTTTGTTTCCTGCACGGTATTCCAACACTTCTTACTAAAGCTGCATATAAATTAGCGTATCCTTCGCAAACACCTTTTTTAGTATGCAGAACATTTACTGCGTCAAGCCCATCATAATTTTCGGAGTAGAATGCATCCAGATCGTAATAAATATTTTCAGCAACCCAATCATGCAACAATTTTGCTTTCTCATAATCATTTGTTGCCGTACTTGTTACTTGATTTGCAATTTGTTTTATTTCAGCGGAATCCACCTGTATATCTTCAGTACCGGTCAAATTATTTTCAGAACTCTTGTCTTGCTGAAACATATTTTTGTTTGCTTCAAGAACCGGCGATTGCTTAAATGTCCAACAATTTTCCTCTTTGCTTATTTCCAAAAAGTCAATTAAAATACTGTCATATTGACCGTATTGAGATTTGCCATAAAACAAATTAACTATTATATCCCTTTCATTCGGGAGATCAATGGTCATATTTACACTACCGTCATTGCATTGTTCAACATACTTATAATCCTCATTGTTATTCAGAACTATCATAATATAATTGCACTCGTCAATTTCGGGATTCCCGACAAGAGTTAACTTATTATCTGCCAAATTAAATTGCAAAGAATTATCCGCATTTGTCAGTGCAAATTCTTGAGATGGCATATTTGTTACCTGCTTTGAGTTTTCTGAATGCTGCGTTTTACCGCATCCGCATATATTGACAATCAATATTAAAATTAAGAGTATACAAGTAATATTTCTTTTCATTTTTCCCCCAAGTATTTTTATTGACCAAACAACACCAATTCTGTAATGCAGGCATCGTCATACTCGTTTCCGCCATTTGCAGAATCAATGCGAATTACGATACTGTCAGCTTGAACATCTTTATTTAAAGTAATATACTGCATCCACGGACGATTATCTTCTAAAGAATAAGTGCAACTATCTATAACATTGTCTTGCACTAAAAACTGAAGTGTGATACCAATCGGGCGTGCATTAGCTAAATATAATTCATTGCTTGCAGCATTGCCGTTAATAATCCCTATAGAATGAATTTGATGAACTTCATTCATATTAAGCCTTATCCATTCGCCTGATCCGCTTCCGTCCGCACCTTCTTGCCATGAAGTTGTAATGTCACCATCCAAAACATTGTACGGGCTATAACTCTTTTTGCCAACAAGTTCTGAGCTTGCAGAACATCCGGCAGGATAAATTCTCGCAACATTTTGATCGTATACGGGAATATATTCAGCCAAGCTCTCTTTTGTCACCCATCCCTCCAGGAAACCATACTCAGTGAAAAATCTAATATTAGCAAATTCGCTTTCTTCCTCTACATCATGTAACAAAGTACAATTTTTATTTGCCGGAAGGTGATACAGAACCAATTTGTTATCACTATCTTTGGTATAAACATCACACTCAGCCGCTACCACATATTCTTTTTGCCCTTCCAATGATGATGTCTGCGAATTGTATTGCATAGTCGCAATGCTGTCTCTGTACCACACCTTAAACTCATCTTTTTTTGCCAACATATTTAATGATGATGTTGCAAGCGCTAATATCAAAATAATAGTTACCCATATGTGTTTTGGCAAATTGGTACGCATAGTTCTCTCGTAATATAGTCCGTAATCTTCTATTAAACTTTTCTGAGTATTACTGTTTTTTCCTAACCGGTAATTAGGGCGCACAATAGTCTGTATATAACTCCCTTTATTGGCTGCAAAAAAATCCACTTCCGAACTTGAAAAGTTTCCAAGCGCCTCATTAAGTTTAGGAAATGCTTTTGATGCTGCAAAAACATTTTTCATCTTACTATATGTCCTTGCACTTTTATACTCATTTACAAACTTAAAGTTCGTTGTTGCTAAATACACTATCCACACTATAGCAATGGCGAGTAGTATATGCAGCAAAGAGCAGTTATGTCCGATTACAAATCCTTTTTCAGCAGCAAAGCCTATAAACTGAAACAAATTCGCAGAACCCAAATACAGATCACTTATGTTTTTCCAGTCTATTCTTTCAATGCAGTCAAGTGAGTACAATGCCATCAATACAAAAGTAACTGCCGAAGCAATTGCCTTAAACATACTTGCACTTTGCGTTACATCAATCTCTGACATTCTACTATCAAACAAAAGCTTGTTATTTTCTATCTTTTTTAGTATAGCTCTCATTTCCGCAGAACATCTGTCCAGAAACACTTCAAGTTCTTTGTCCACCTGATTATGTATGAAATCCTTCAAACATCCAAATGGCATAATAATTCCTTTTTTTATAATGGTAAAATAACATTGAAGCTCATTAGAAGTAATGCAGTCTTTTGACTCCTTTACAAAGCCATTTTCATATATAAAAGGATTGTTAATCATTAACTGAAGAAATTCGCTTAACGACTCTTTTGCATCAACAAAAGACAGGTTTTCTGCATTTAATCCAATTATATTATTACGCATAGCAATAGATTTTTTTCCATTAAATCTATATTTAGCAATATTGGTCTGCACCCACTTAATACTATGACGAATCAAGTATAAGTCATCTACATAAATCTTACTTAATATTTTATCATTTATATTATTATGAATATCATTTATGTATATTTCTTTATTAACTGTGCCACTGTTATTTTCCACAATATTCTTTTCTGCGGTTTCAGCATTCACGAATTTGCCTCCTTAAATATCAAACAAGTGTTGTAACTGTAAAAAGGAAAGTTACGAACATTGCTATACCGGATAAGATTTGACTAACAAACACAACAGCGTTACCGTGATCTTTCACATCACATACTGCATCTGAAATTGCCGCAAAAATTCCGGCTATTACAAGTAATATTTTTATTATCATACTTATAAATCCATTCAGCGCAAATGCATCTACACATATAAACGCAAATGTAAATACAAGCAATACCGCACCGAATGATATCCACGAATAATCGGGATATTCCGTTATTTTCTTTATCTCTTTAAGAACATAGCGTTTTTCTTTGCCTGTCATACGATCAACATATGTGTCCAACGCCCTCAAAACATCTCCATATTCGCTGCGTCTTTGTTTAGACTCGGATTTTCTGTCGAATACAATTTCGTACAAGCTCAGAAGAAGATCCGGGTAGTCTATTACATTTTTTGCACGGCTGCCTATACATCTTTTAATATAGTCTTTTAATGCAGATAGATTTTCAAGTCTTATGTTTTCATCCAAAGACCTTTTTTTGTTTGAATAATTTAGCAAAAGCACGACTTCCACATCAGTTTCATCGGCATTGCCATAATATGATTTTGCTCTGTATGAGTTTCTTTTTTTTCTGCCATAAGATGAATACGAATCAGTATGATTGATTTTTTTCTTCAAGGCATTTATATATAAATCGCGCGTCGTCTCATCCAGGGGAGATGCATCGTCCATTAATATAAAAACAGCCGTATCTTTCATCTCTCTGTCAATATTATTAGCGGAAGAGTCGAGACTTGCCGCCAATCTGCTCATAACCTCAATTACAGAGCTTTTTTTATTGTTGCCTACATAAAGTTCTGAATAGTCCTCGTCAGTCTCCCATTCAGTGAATTTGAAGTTTTTCCAAAATTCATTTTTCAATTGAGAAGTATAATCATTTACGCTCAGTCCCATCTTCTTTCCAATATTATCGAGTCCATTGATCTCGTTTAATGTTGCGTTTCTGTCGATGCATTTTCTTTGCGACAGTGAAAAATATTTTTCAAGCGCAATTTTTGCAAATCTGCTTGCAGAAGGAATAAGTCTTGCAATTTTTTCACATAACATTTGAACATCATTCGTCGATATACATTCTCTCAGCAAATACTGTGTATAAAAGTCCTCGATAATCTTATATTTCGATCTTTCTGCAAGTTTCTGTTCAATATACTCATACACGTCTCTTGCTGTTTGGCGTACTGCATATAAAACATCTACTTTGTTTTCATCAATTTCATTAACTAAAAATAGCAATACCCCTCTTGATACATCAGCTTTTAAGCTCTTAAATGTTTCAAAGTACAACTTATTGTTAAAAATGCAATGTATATACTCCCAGACAATTGATTTATCAGGGTTTCGCATAATAACGCTTTCCATTACATATTTGTGCATTGAGCGTTCAACAATTTTATCAACAAGATTTTTATTTTTACTTTGCACAATTAAATCCGCAATGTTGTCAGCAATGATTTCTCTACAAACGGACTCACATTTTTCAACAATATAATCACTTGCGGCAGAATTATTAACAACATCCGAAGAAATATGCTTTATTAAATCGCTTGCGCCTTCGGTTATTCCTTTATTGTATATCATTCTGTGCAAACCGGGATTCTCATTTTGTAACTCGTTTAATTTTTCAAAATCCGCACCAGAACATTTCTTTTCATATGAGTATACAATATATTTTTCAATACTTTCTTTCAACTCAGTTTGGTGAGTACTGAAGTATGCATCCATAATCATACCGTGCATTGAATTTGAAATATCCGCATTATTTTTTACACAAGTATCAATAAGTGCAGACATATAGGCTGCAGAGGAAGCATCGTTATATTTCTTTTCAAGCAACATATCCATGAGTTTTGAAACAGTATCTCCGTCATCAGATACTTTGTTAGTTCCAAACATTACATAATCAAATGCTTTTCTGTATGTGCTTTCATCAAGAAATTCTGTTGAAAATGCATTGCTAATGTATTTTTCAATTTTTGATAATGTTTCTGCTCTGTTCTCAATCACTGTTTCTACTATGTCAACATATGCTTTCGACAAATTCCCAGTTGTTATATTGGCTTCATAGTCATACATAATATCAGCATTACCCGAAAATTCTCCGGTTAATGTAATTGTTCTGCTTACACCGCCAATGCTGCTACTATAGCTAACAAACTTTCTTAAATAAAGCGGCAAATATTCATATATAACATTCATAATTGCCCTTAAAAATTCTTCTTTATTGTTCTCAGAAATTTTAATTTCTAATTTTTTGCGCTGCAAAACGCCTTCATATGTACAATTTAAGAGATTTCGCAGTTTATCACTACCCAATTGCATACTTTGAATATGGTCTGCAGGCAACGAATGCAAGGGTATTATTTCCTGTTCGGCACTCTCGGCAAATTCTTTAATATTCAAAAGACCGCTATAATTATTAAATATTTCGTCGCTATCAAGTTCCGAAAGCAAATACCCATGCACAAAAAATTTTGCTCTTCCAAAAGAGTCCATTCCAGCAGGAACTGATTTGCTTAATGCATATCCTCCGTCGAAAGTATCAAAACTCAATATCGTTTTGTCCGCAGGATTTTGTGCATTTACACTTTGAAAAGCATTTTTGAATTTTTCTGTAATGCCTTCGGTGGCCTTTGCAATTCCCCAGCCTTCGTCCAAACGAGTGTAATAAATCTGATCTATTTTCACGATTTTCTCCCTCCAAACAATTTAAAGAATGCGGGTTTCTTTTCTCTTTCCGTGTACGAGTTAATCATATTCCAACGATACATCAACCACATCAACGGTTCCTCTAAACGCATTTGTTCAATATTCATTCTCAGATAGTATTTATTGTCGCCTTCTTTTTCAGTATCGTGACCTAATGTTGAAATTGCAAAGAAACCATAAGTTTCAAATGTGTTTTGCAAAGAAATTATTAGTTCTTTGCAATACTTATGTACGATCTGTCTGACTTCACCATCAACATTACAGAACTCATCAATCATAAACGCATTGTTCTTATAAGACAATGTTTTAAATATATTACTGTTGTCTCTCACCACATTCTCACCGGCAACTTTTGCAATTCTGAACAAATCACTTTTTGAAAATGTCACAGCAATCGGGATTTGGCTTTTTTGATTTGTATTATGTAAAAAGGCGGATTTCATTGCGTTGATTACAGCATTAGGTTTTAACGCTGTAATATTTCCGTTATTTGTCCTTTCCGATAAATCAAAGCTTGATATCTGCTCCGGATCCAACAGCATTATTATGCCATCTGCATTTCGTATAAACGGACCGATAATATCAATTTTTTCGGCATCTACGCAGTTTTCTCCGGCAATGTCGTATAATACAAATGTTGTAAGCTTATTGTTTTTTTCAACATCCAGAAAAATGGGGGGCTTAAATTGTGTCTTATTGGTTCCCATCGGCATTTCTCTATCCTGTTCAATTTTGTATTTCTTCACATAACTGTCTGCCGTGTAGTTATTTACATAAGTTACCGAATACTCCACATTTCTAAGCAGCTCTTCGGAAAGTTCTAAAAGCTTTGAAAGCATTACTGTTTTGCCCACACCGGAAACACCGACAACCGCTATAAATTTTATAGGATTGCGACCATAATTATTGGGAAGTATATTATGGCAGTACGGGCAAACTCTTTTACTTGTTTTGCCTTCATCTTCTCCGCGTATATCAATCGCTTCTGTGACAAATCCAAATTCGTCAACGATTTTATCACCTATTAAATCATCACCCGAAATTCCTATTACCGGATCTTGAATAGAAGATACCTTTCTCGCACTGTCTGAACCGCCAAATTCCGTATAACCGTCTCCAACTTCATATAATTGGTCAAGAGAAGCTTCCCAGCCACGATTACGCCAATAATCCAAAAATACTTCATCTTTTCTTTCTCCGAATTTTTCTGCCAACTCCAATTTTTTTTGATAAAACTTTTGGCCTTCGGCATCGTCACTGCTTATTTTTTCTTTGTATAAGTTTTGCCATTTTCTCTTTGTTTCTTCGGCAATCGGTGTAGCTCTGAATCCAACATTGTAATGCTTAAATTTCTTAAAGCAATACGGACATTGAATATCTATCTCATCAAATGAATTAAATCCTGTGTTTTTATTTATCTCCATCATTTTTATACATTCCCTTCTCTTACGCATTTGAACATACTTTTGTATTTTTCAGTCACTTTCAAACTCAATAAACCTTCCTTTTCGATATCCACCTCAAACATATGATCTAACATTGTTTCACATATCGGGAATTTTGCTGTACATCCCGAAATGCTATAGTAAAGAAGGTCATTTTCAAAAGACTCAAAATACGGAATTGATAATTGTTCTTTTGCTTTTTTCAAACCTAAAAATCCGCTTTTGAAATTGCTTTTGTACCTTATCGTATAGGGAAGAATGTCTTTATTATTTTCATTATGCTGCTTATAAACAGTGATCTTATCTCCGTTCTTTTCATAAGCAAAAACATACACATTCAGCGGAAAACCAAAATCAGATTTTCTGCCAAGTTCAACGCCACCACCTACATTTGCCCGCAATATCAATTTTGAAAATCCGAATTCGGTTTTTTCATCAAACTTTTTTTCGTTTTCTACACTCGAAAAACGCTCAGATATATGTTCATATATATCCGAATCATTATAGTTGTATTTTGCCGCAGTAATCAAAAAGCCTTCGGCCTGTTTATATGAAAACTTGATTTTATATAAACCATTGATCAGCGTGACTTTTGCATTTGTTATTTCGTGATTTATATCCGCATCAGCAAATTCAAACAGCATTATAATTCCTCCGTCTTTGCACCATAAATATCTCTTATACTTTCAAATTTATAAAATTTAAGATGTTCAAAGATATTCTCATCATTTGTGCAAAATATCTCAGCATCTCCAATGTTATACATAAAATCAGATTTTTTGCTATACATATACGCATCATACATTTCCGATATATTATCAATCGCAACATGCATTCTTGTATAATCATCTATGTTAGGTTGTAACTCATCTCTTATCAACGCATCTCTTGCACTCGGAGTCGCCTCGTTGCCCAATCTTTGGTTTAATTCGTCCTTAAAGCCTCCTGTCAGCTTGTTTGAAAAATCATTCATTAAAATTTTTCCAAAGACTTTTTTCAGAGCCTCCGTTAACTCAATATCATCTTGTATTCTTATTGTAAAAATCTCATCAACTATATCTGAATTCTTAGTTAAAAACTCTCGGACATATTCAGAATAGTAATTTTCTATACTTTTGGTTATTCCGCCATCCTGTAAGTAATACATACAAGAAATCTCATTCAAAACATCAAAAATAAGTTTTTCATAGTTTACTGATGCGCTATATAGGCTTTTCATAGCCATTAAGTAAGTATCTCTCATTTCAGCAAAATAAAAGTTCCTGGCACTCAGTTCACAATGCTTTTGAAGAGCCGCATACAGATTGCTCGTCCGTTCAGCATCTATATGAATCTCTTGCTCCTTACAAGCAATATCCACAACTTCTTCGTATTTGAAAAATTCTTCAATATCTTTATATGTATATTTCTTTATATAATAATCGGTTAGTTTATTCCGAAAATCTTCTTTGTTAAAATTACTCCGTATATGCTCTATATAGTTTACCTTATAGTATTCGTTAAAGCACCCGTTCGTTTCGTCGTCAAGCAAAGTCGTATCTATATGGATTAGCCCATTCTTTTTATCCGTTTTAAACCGAGTTTGCATATTAGTTCGCCCAGATTCAGTATACGGTAAATACTTGAATGCTTCCACATTAGGGAAGAGCTTTGAAAAATTTGATTCAAAATATTTTTCTTCAAACTGCTCACTTTCAAACATGCTATTAATTTTTTCTCGGTTAATTGCCTTTGTTTCCAAAATAATTTTCAAAATAGTTTTCAAAACAACGCAAGTTATCTCATATACAGGCTTTTGAACCATTCTGTGAGATAATGTTCGATAGTTTGAATTTGCTGTGCCATAAAACAGTTCTCGTTTCCGATGACCATCTTCACTGCTGTCTGTAATGAGAACAGCATCGGCAATTAAACGAAAGCTGTTCTTTTTTTCATGTTTCTGTAGAAACTGACCGTTTTTCATACGATCACTTATTACATAAATTTGCTTAAATTCTTTTAATGCATTCTCTCTTTCATTACCATAAAGCAACTTTATAAAGTTTTTCGTTTTTTCGCTATCATTAACTCCTCCGCCTTCATGCAAGAGTATGTATAGATCTTTGAATAGGTTACTTGATAATTCACTCTCGATTTTTTTAGCAAACTCAATATACCTGTCATTGTCTGAATCTGAACTCAATAATATGAACTTTACTTTCACGGTTTTACTGTCATCAAATGTCCCAATTGGTGCTGCAAGAACCTTGCGCACCAATAGATCCAGCACATTACTCTGACCGTCTGCCGGCAAAAGGGTGTTATCAACCAAATCATTCAAGATCAACTTTTTTTCAGCAAGGCTTACCCCAATATGGCAAATATAACGAGAGTTTTTCCTCCAATTTCCGTCGATAATTTCACGAATAATGTGGCTTTGTTCCGAAACATCTTTCCCCATATAAAACATAATAATCGGCGAATCGGATTTATTTATATCAGCAACGGTCAAATCTTTGTGTTCGATTTTACTTGCACAGGTATCAATTAATTCTTCTAAACGCTCTTTATTTATAGGCATCTCTCTTTTTACTCCTTGCTAAGAATTTATAAGGGGACAGAGACATTCTGCCCCCTTACATTTGTGATTATTATTTATTCTCACGAATAAATCTTTCTATGCTGTCATACAGCTCGTCCAAAAATGCAATGATTTCTTCACTATTATCAAAGTCACCTGATGCAGCGTCTTTCTTGTAATCCTTATAGTTCTCTTTATAAAACTCCTGATACGCTTTAATGTTATCATACATTTCATCAGTCACATTTTTTGCGGCAGATTTGGTTTTTTCTGCAATCTGCTCCTTTATTTCGTCATCAAGTCCTTGATAACTTATAAATGCTCGATAAACAGGAATACTTTCAAATTTTTCGTTGTTTTCTGTCAAGATAATTTCTTCTGTTTCACCCCGTTTATTAAAACCATACTTATAGTTGCTCCTTGCCTTAATAATAACAGAGTGCATTAATGCTCTTATAAAATCAGCCTGTCTTGATCCCGCTTCATCTATAGCATTAAATATATACTCTAAAACTTCAGAAATTATTGTCAGCTTGCTATACTTATTCAACTCATTTTCAACTTCATTGACAACAATAGGCATACGGGCAAATTCATCTCTTACGCTATTTTCAAAATCTTGATTTGCCAATATGGTTTTATGCAATGTTAAATTTGTACCATATTCGTTCAAGTAGTCTTTAATTTTGATTTTAGCTTTATTTGTAACCTCTTTAGTCGCTGTCCAAGTATGAAGCTTAACACATTCTTCTACTTTCGCAATTCGTTGTTTCTGATCACTCAAATTTGATATGTCATTCAGCACAGTAATTAAATCATCGGGAAGAGTTTCTTCAAAAACCGAATCCAAATTCAAATTATCCGTGATATATATTTCTGCAGTTTTTGCTGTAGCATTTTCCTTTATAAAGCCCTTACTTACGGCTTCATTAAACATATTAAGTGTTTTATCAACTTTATCCTGCTCTACGCGGCGATAAAATGATGATTCGTATGTTGCCGGTATCGGGGAAGGTAAATCTCTCCAATTTTTATCTTCGCTTTCATACATATGCATTCCCGGAGCCGGGTTATTATAATATACTTTTTCATAATCGGGTAAATCTTTATAAGCGTACATAGGTATTCCACTAAAGAATTCCAACATGAAAATCCTATCGGTCAAAACATTTTTTGCTATTCCCATAGGCTTGCCTGTATCTTCACGATATTTTACTGCAGCCGCAGCAAAATCCTCTTCATTATTTGGTATGGACAGAACAACATATTCTGCATGTGTATGGCTATCTGCAAGATTAAATACAGTCGAATCACAATGAAACACAGGTGTGCCATTTGCAACAAGCCCATCTTTGATTACATTAGATGCTATACAATCAATTAAATCATTACCACTCTTATTATATTTTTCTTGTAAATATTGCTTCATCGACTTGGACATTTCATCTTTAAACTCATCTCTTATAAATGCACTTATAAGCTCAGCAATTTTAGTTTCTGATTCATCGAACCATTTATCTCTATGTGCCAACATGTGATTATTGAATTTTTCAACAAATAACGGTGCAGTAAGTATATCATCATCGCTCTTTTTTAGCGATCGCATAATAACTTCATCCAGCTCACTCTTTATGCTATTAATATCTATAATACTCCATGTGTACATTTCATTACCCATACCGTGGGTATTAAAGAATTCTTCATTGTCCTCAAATGTTCTAACAAGCTTGTCTATTATTCCTGTTAGTTTTTTGAAGTATTCAACTTCGATTTTTTCAACATGCTTTTTAATCTTGTCAATCAAATCCAAAAAAGCATTATAAGTATTAATCTCCACCGTATTCTTATATCGCAGTTCAACCATAAGTACATAGTTCTTTTTCTTTTTATCAAATGGATCAAATGTTGCAGAACGAAATTCCGCCTGTGCATCGTTCTCGCATTTGTCCCTATATACAGATTGTCCCTGTGCGTGGTTTCTCTTATTTTCAACTTCTGTTCTGATACCTGCAATCACAGATGACAATGTATGATTTTGCGCATCATTAATCATATATGCAGCAAAATAAGGGCCAAGATCGGAATTATTAACTATAGAGATTAATTCTCTGAATATTTTGCCAATAATAGATTCCGGATTATTATTAACTTCATAATCATCTAATGCCCTACCTAATGTAGCTATATTAGCCGCAACCTTGCCTTCATAATCATCCTTCCATTTTTCACAATACTCGGCTAAAGGTCCACTTATTGTTCCGACTGCTGCACCTTTAAGTACTTTTGTGTCAAATCTATTTGCATCTAAAACTAATCCTCGTGTATTTGCTTTAACCTTAACATCCAAATTATTAAAATTAAAACCAATGTTTTGACAGAATTTTTCTACATCACTTTTATTGGGGCGTATTTTTTGTATGTACTTAATAGAGTCAAAGAACCTAATTGCTAAATATGTTCCAATTTTCTTATAGGGAACTATAGCACAAGATGTACCGAGTATATTGTAAATATATCCTGCGCCGTGTGTTTTGTGCGTTGCCTGTAATAAAGCTGTGATGTTTGCCTGTATTCCCTTCAGCGATATACCTGAATTAGCACCTTGTTGATCGGCCTCTTCTGCTTTAACCACAAAATTCAAGGCGTATTCAGCAACAACATTCATTATATAGTTATAACCGTCATTAAGTATATGACCGTCGATGGCTGTCGTAGATAACAAATGACACATTTTAACCGGCGGTGTATTCTGATGCACTTCAAATGATCCCGTATAATTCTGTATATATTCATCCCCATTTAATTCAATGTTCATAAGATAATCTAATTCTTTAATTGCAGCATAACCGTTCTTTTTCAGTAATACTTCATTCGGTCCTCCCTTGGGGAAATGTGGATTTGACAAATTAACATCCGGCAGGAAGAAAAAGCCCAAAATGTTTGCAGAACCCTGATATCCCAAATCAGATAATGCTTGTTGCATAATATAGCAAACATCAATAAAACAACCACTTCCGGTACCACCACCGATACCAGCCATTATATATATATTTAATTCAAAGTTGGCATTAAGCCCGGTAACTGCAGTTGTTATCATATCTTTGAACTTATTATACAATTCATTTGCTCGTTTGCTCAAAAGATATTTACCAATCTGTCTTATTCCGCCGGCCCCCGCAGTGGCATCGGTCATTTTTACATCTTGATTAAACCAATTTAGATATTTTTTGTTTTTTAAAGAGGTTTTGTCTGTTAACTCTGCGATTATATCGCTCACACCAATATAAAAGAATTCGTCCGAAAAATCTAATTGTAATAGTCCTGATTCTATGTCTGTTTTATCAGAATCTATTTCCAAGAATCTAATTCTTTTATAAATAGGGTTTTCGGTATCGCGCTTATCAAAATTGTCCTGTTTCACTCTTTCGTAAACAGTTTTCTTAAACATTCTTACAGCGCTAAGCCCTGTTCCACCAATACCTATAGCGATTGTAGCCGCATTATCCGCCTGAGCAACCTTTTCCATAGCACTGTTAAGTCCACCGCCCGCGCTCAATCTTAAACTGTCAAACATGTTTTTTTCTTCTGGCATTTTTTTGTCCTCCTAAATTTAATTAATACTATTAATCCTGTCTTGTAAACTGTACTTCAATACCCTTCATTCCATCTTCTGTTGACGAAATGCGCTCCGAGCAGCCATCAGCAATTTTAACTTTTTTTGTTTTAATGCTGTTATAGTATGCATTTCCCTTTGGAATAAAAGTAATAAAGCTTTTATTCTTGCCTGCACCTATGAACTTTCCTTTTATACCTCCAATCGTTTCAGATTCTCCGCAAATCATTTGAACATCAATCGGTTTTGCGGGAGGCCATTCCGTTGCCGGGGAGCTATAGCTGCCATTGTCATCATCATATGCAGTCACCGTTATAGAGCCGTTAAATTTTTTATGAGTACGCAGATACTGGATAACTGCAAAAATGATTCCACCGACAATTAAGATGATAAGAACTATCATCAAAATAAACTTCAACAAGTTCTTATATGTAATTTCAACATTCAATTCACATGACGCCCCAGCCTCATCAGATGCAATAATCGAGAATGTTCCGCTGCATTCCTTTGTCGGCGTTACTTTCAAAACGCCATTTTCAATTTTTGCATTTCCGTCAACTAAATCATCTGTTGAAAATGTGAATTTATCAATACTAAATGTAATAGCATCTCCATCTTCATCAGATACTAAATCACTTAATTTGTACTCGAATGTTTTCTTCCCGAAACTCATACCATAATTCGTGTATTTTACTACTTCTTTTTTTGCTTTCGGGACAGCGTTTCCAACACTTACGCTCACTGAATTTCCGGCAATTTGACCATAACCAATATCCATCATCGCCGTAACATAATATGTACCTGTTGTATCAAAAGTTATATCGGCCTTATATACGCCGTCAATAGCCTGCATTTCTGCATCTCTTGTGTCATTTGAATCATTGGCATTTGTTATTTTGAGCGTTGCAGGATATTCTTGATATACCGAAGCATCTGTGATCTCGTTCCCGTCCGAAACAATTTTAGTTTTTATTGAAACGGTTTCTCCACGCTTATATGACTCTGCTTCGGGCTTGTCCGTAATCAAACTTACATTAAGGTTGGGAATAAAGTTTATTACTACATGCTGTCCCGGCTCTCCACCCAATTCAATTTTCCATTTACCCGGCAATGGTTTGTCAATCTTTATATTTGTAAAATGATTACCCCTTGTTGTCATAGCATTCAGTTCCGCATCAGAAAGTTGATTGCCCGATGGTTGTGTAAGCTTGATTGAGGAGGTAGTGCCTTCAATAAGAATGTTTACCTCTTCAACGCCTATTTTAGGTACTGAAAATTCTTTGACAGCAGGTAGTTCAACCTGTTCCGGTGCTACTGATGTGTTGTATATAAGTGCGTAAAATTCTTTGAACACATCTTGTAAATCCTCAGCACGACTCACAATTTTAAAGACACCGTGAGTTTGACCGGATATATTTTGCAGTTCATCCGGTTTCATTTTTCCATTCGCATTCAACCCGATACAATAAATTTTTGTATTGTTATTCTTTGCTTCTACAATTGCATTATTTTGTGCATTTACAGAACGGTTAAGATCTGCTCCGGAAGGCATTTCTGTATTTCCGTCTGAAAGAAGTAATATGATTGAGGGAAGGTTCTTATCTCCATTTTTTATTAACTCATTTGCCTTCACCAATGCTTCGCCGATATTTGTGTAACCGTCAGGCGTTGCTCCTTTTACAGCATTAGATGCTGCCTGCTTGTCTTCTTTGCTGCCAACCGCCGAAACTCCGTTTGCAGCCTGGATGTCGCCGTTAAACACAACAGTTCCTACATAATTCCCCTTGAGACTAAGCAAGCTCAAAAATTCATCAATAGCCTCAAAGCGCCAGCCCTGAGAATCCGTAGCCTTCATTGATCCGCTTGCATCAACCACAAATACTACATTAAATTTTTGTGCCCCTGTCACATTTTCAGCTGACATAACCGGCAATGACATGATTAGACCGGATATTAAGATAAATACAGAAGTTATTATGGCAAGTATTCTTTTAGTCATCACTATTCACCTTCCCTTTTGTTGATCTTGAAGAATTATAACTCGATTTTTCGTTTTTGTCCGAAGTTTTATCTTCATCGGAACGCACATTATTCGCCCCATTTTCTGATGAATTATCAATTGAATTTACTTCATCATTATTCGTGTCATTATCGTTTTCATCAAATGAAGATTTCTTATCCGATTTACTATCGTTATTATCATTTACTTGATTGTCCGAATTTGTATTTTTATTGTTTTGATTTGTTGCATTTTCGTTGTCGTTTGTAATTTGGTTTTGAGTCTGCGTTTCCATTTGCTGTGCTTCTTTTTCTGAATTGATCATTCTGACATTAACAATCGTAGCAACCAAAAGCAGAACTGAGAAAATCGCTGCAATAGCTGAAATAGCGGGTTTCTCTTTCATTGATTTACACAGGAAATGTACAAATATTGATAATATACAAAATACTATCAGTAAAATAACCTTTATCATTTTATCTTTCTCCTTATATCATTAGTCTTTTTTACTGTACTGAGTTTCAAATGTTTGTTTGAATTTTTGAAACTCTTCTTGCAATTCTTCAGGGATTTCCTTTTTTACAATCACTTTTTCATCCTTTAACTCAATATAATCACAAAGTTCAATAGGGGGTAAGATCAACATTGTTTTTCCTCCATTTCTGACTTTAATTTTTCATATTCTTTTACTATTTCGGTGGCCAATCTGCGTGGATTATCTGATGTATTTACCTCCGAAACAGCTTCTGCTAAAGCCTCGGCAGAATTAACATTTGCATACATACTCAGTTCACGAGGAATGTCATCATGTGATAATGACAAATTTTCTAAAGCATTATCAAGTATAATATCCGTATGTTTGTTTGATTTCCAATCGTCTATCATTGCATTATACTTTTCTCGATAAACCTCTCCGGTTATGTAGTTATCTGACTCTATCCCTTGACTCATTGCATCCAGTTTGAGTTGCAGAATGTGTCCGTTTTCATGTTTTATTACCGCATCTGCACCTTCTCCGGCAAAAAATCCCTTCTCTTTATAATCGTTCAATTTCTGTTCGAGATTTTCAGTAAATTCTCTTTGATTTATTAAAATTCTTGCAGCTAATTGATTATTGATTATTCGTGGGCCTGTTGTTGCATAAGTACCGTTTTCTAACTCATCTGTTATTTCAACTTCCTTGAGCAGGTCTTTTATTTCCGGATATTTGTCTTGCATCTCCTGTATAGCATCTCTTATTTCCACACTTTTCTCAAAAGAAATATTGTCAATGCCTTTGTATTCTATTCCCATATTTTCAAAGTCATCGAGAAGATTATTTCTGATCTCTGAAAATTCTTCTTGCACAGCATCGACATTTTCCCCGGCAGTGTCAACCAATTCATCCGGCAATTCATAGTCTGGATATGCCTGTTTTATTAATGATTGCCATTCCGGATCTTTTGAATATGTTTCAAAATCTCCCTGTGAATAGTTGTGCTCAGCATAATACTGACTTACTCTGTCTATATTGGCTCGTTCCTGCATAAATGTTTCATTTGCAGATAAACTATCGGTTTCAGTATTTTCTTCTGACAAATTTAGCTCCTCGGTTTCAGTTTCAGTGTATTCCTCTGATGCCTCAACAGTATCATTATTTGGCTCATCTAAATTAAATACTTCTATATCACTTTCAGTATTGTTTGAATAAGATGATTCACAATTTTCAATTGGTTCTGTTGAATCAAGTTCAAATACTTCAATAGTTTCTTCTGTTTCTATATCCGAAAAATCACTGTCATTTAGTTCTATCGGTTCAACATCATCCACACATTCTATAGAAGATGTGTCATCTGAAACTTCCGCATAAGTTTCATTTACTTCCGAAGATGTTGTTTCTAAACCGTTCATTAAAGCCTCGCCTCCTTATCTCTAATTCTTTTTGAGATATTTCTTGCAATTCTTATATGCATATCTTCGTTAAAATCATGTTCATTCATAATTTTGCAAGCCATGCAATATTGTTCATCAGCGGACAGACTTTCATTGTTATTATCCGTTAAGCTCTTATTAATTCCCAAAATAATGCTATACACATTATCCTTTTTCTGCATATGACCATTTATGGCATTTTTTGCGTTAACAGAAAGTAAATCGTACTTTGATACTGTTTTTGCCGATATACTATTGCAATTCATATAATTCGGGCAAAAAATGCATCCAAAGTATTTATTTGTTTTAACATCATACTCGCCAAGTTTTTCATATACATTAAGCCTAATTTTTTGAATCAATTCATCTCTTGTGAAATTATTTTCTCTATCCTCCATAAGCGGCATACGAACTAATTTGGGGCGATTGTCGCCCTCAGCATACACCGCAGCAACTCCTCTTGAAAGCGAACTGAGATATCCAACTTGCTCAGGTGTCATATTCATAGCGTGTCCCATTGCCTCACGATCATCTTCCATAACAGTTCGATGAACTATCTTCAAATTTGTGTTTTTTATAGTATCAGAAGCCAGCTTCGTAGGAACTTGGTCTGCAATTATTATGCCTTGACCAAATGTTCTGATTTCGGCAAGCATATTACAGAAGAACTCTACCGAATTTGCCCTTCCGCCGTCCGAAGAAGATACATTTTTTAATAATCTATGTGCTTCTTCGATCATAAGAATATGTGTTAATTTCTTTTTTATATCCGAACCACTCATCATTGCAGCTTTTCTAAATTCATATAATTGTACAAGCAACAGGCCGATAACAAACGATTTAGTGTCGTCATCACCGAGATCTTCCAACTCCATAACTGTCGGAGAATTTAGTATTTTTTCAATAGGAATACTTTTCCGAGTATCCATCATAGCACCTTTACCGCCAATTCTTAAAGAATTAACTCGTGCTTTTAATGCTGCCTTGACATTTGATTGAACTTCCCTGTCATATCCTAAATGTTCAACCACCTCGTCAATTTTATAATACAAGTCGGATAGAGTAGGAAACTCATTTTTTCCGTACTTGTTAATATCGTTAATTATATCCCAGCCACAATCTGAATAAATCTCATATACCGAAGTTTCCAAAACATATGGCATCGGCGGATACATTTCAAAGCTCGCTCTGAATGTTGCTAACAGATAATCTATATGTGTTTGCAAAGAGACACGCTTTCCGTTGTATGAAGCTATTTCAAAAGGATTAATTCTGTATTTTATAGAATTCTTGCCCTCTGCACCCAAAGTAAACAGCATTAGCTTATCAAAATTTTTCGTGTCGTTACCTTTCAAATTAATCAGCTCTATATACTCTCTTTTTGCTGATTCAATCACAAGAAACGGAATATTGTTTCTTAGATACAATTCGCTAAGCAACGATTTTGAAGTGTTTGTTTTTCCGCCGCCGGTTATTCCTATTATCAATGCATGTCGAGTGAAGTCATCAAGCGGAATAAAGTAGTTGTTATCAACTGCATTTTGAGCATTCCGACCGGGATTACATACAGCACCTATCTTAACACCACTCATATTATTACTGCGCATTGATATATCAAATTCAACGAAATCGTCTATGTAGAATCCCGGCATCTCTGTTTTTGGCAACATACAAAAATCAGCCAATAACTCACTGTCCATAACCGTTGAATATTTTTGTTCCATCAGTTCTCTCAAATGATGCCTGTTTTCATTTTCTTTCATCCAACAATTTATAATTCCGGGCATCAACAATGCATTTTTATGTGCATCAAAGTTTTTAATTTTAATGCATCTTATAGGCTCAAGAATCCCGGAATCTTCATTGTGATATGCTGACTTTAACAAACCGTGCAGCTTATTTTCGGTTATACCGTCTGATGCGGCATATACAGATGTAAGATTCCATATTCCTGCCGCCTCTCCTCGTTCGAGTATAGCATTAAGCTCCGACAAAGAATTCAAATAACGCTGCATCAAATAATTTGTTCTTTTTTGCCCCACATTAGCCGCTCCTACAGAAATACCTTCTTCCTCAACATACTTGCTTATATCCGTCATAGTTTTCTCGTTTAATTTATGAGCGATACGAACACGAGCATCGTCTTCTCTTATTGCTGTAAACATCAAAGCAAATTCATTACCAAGCATACCTCGACATATATTATCTATCTCTGATAGTTTTCGTATGCCTGCCTTACGAGCAACATTATTTGTTCGAGGATATCCCGTTATTAACCCACCTTCTTTAAGCGGTCTGATAGATTTCTCAAAGACAGAGTTATCTACTGCTTGAATATCTATTCCCGGCATATACGCTAAAAGTGAATTGACCAATACTTGACTCGGACTTTCGCCCGCATTGTTCTGTTTTGTCGTCCCAACATAAAAGCGAATGCTGTTTCCATCCCCAACAATGCAATACGAAATTATACTCCACTTTTTTGCCATGCTTGAAAGAATGTTTATAATACAATCACGCAAATCCGGGAACTCGTCATTGGACCAAAAATTCGTAACCCCTTTTATTTGATTCCATACAACATCGCTCTCAAATACACTATGATCATTTGCACTATTCAAAACATCTTCAGTATTCAGAGTTATTCCGCACTGTTCATCAGTTTCCAGATAATACCCACGGGATATTATATCTATCTTCTGTGCTGCATTTTCTATTGTTGTTGAAAATGTATCCATAATAGATCCTTTCATCAGTAATATATTATTTGCCGGATATTAATCTTTTTAATACCCAAAACACCAGACATAAAATAAGTATTGTTGCACCAACTTCGGGTATCAATAATCCAACCGCAATCGCAACTACGATCCACAAAATTTTTGGTGATAGTCCGGTTGCATCACGAAGTTTACCACCAAAAGCAACGGCAAGCACAACAATAACGACCGCCAATATTTTTTTCCATACATCTGTCGCTGCAATTCCTTGCATTGCACTTATATCGCTATTTGAAAAACTTGATATCAATCCGAATATTGCAATCAAAACAAACAAAGTTACAACTCTGATTATCATAGCCGGAATTGCTTTTTTTAGTGTAACTCTCATGCCATTATTGGCTTTCACTATTTTTTTCGCTAAGTAAGCACCGTTACCGGTCTTTGTTCCGAAAACAATTACTCTTTCTCCATTATTAAGCTTACCAGAATTAATTTCACCCAACAGATGCACTTCGTTGCAAGCACCCGATGAATCAAACTCATCTTCCATCAGTTGAAATATATGCTTTTGAGATTTTGTAACAAACGGTATCCCATATATCAAGCTTTTTAGCCATGCCATAAAAAAGCCGGTATTATCATCTTCAATTTCATAACCTGCTATAACACCATCCAAATGTGTAAAAGAGTGTTTTTTGGTACTGATGTGATTGTCCGATGAGTAATCATCAGTTTGGTTATTATCTGTATAATTAGTATCATTATCAGTATTGCTGCCATATTTATTGCCGCTTCCGTATCCGCCGCTTCCATAACCACTACTGCCGTATGGCATTGATCTCACCTTTCCTCTCCGTCATTTGTTATTATACTTAAAATAAAGTTTATCTCAGAACTTAATTTATCCCATTCTCGCCATGTCACACAGTCAACAATTGATGATATAAACAAATTTACAAGCTGTCGTATTTTCTCGTATGGCATATTCAAGTGTTTTGAAAGCTTTTTTGCATACAAATCATATAAACTTGAAAAACCATTTGTTAACTTTATAATTCTATCGCCATATTGTGGACTTGTTGCAATTTGAAATATTGCTTTCAGCGTACTTTCATATTTCTTTACCATATCAGGAAATTCAGCACACATCTTCTTTACGTTTTTTACATTCTCCATTGCATATCCGAATAGTTTATCAACAATGTTCTTGACGCCATATTCTGTTGCATCAAGTATAATTTCGTCTTTATCATTAAACCAATAATATAAACTACTTGATGTCAATCCTGTTGCATCTGAAAATATTCTGATAGAAACTTTTTCAACACCATGTTCTATAATGCAATCAAAGCATTTTTGCAGAATCACATCCTTTCTTATTTCTTCTCTTTCAGCAGGTTCTCGCATTTTTTAACCTCCTAATTTATATCACTTATTCAATGTGTGTAACATTCACTACACACATTGGTCAAAAAAAATAAACGCATATACAACATAATTAATAATATGTTGTGTATGCGTATAGGCTTTTGCCGAAATTTATATATTATCTATTCTGCACAAAGCCTCAAAAGCTATAAAACACACGCATTTTAGACCATGAAAATCTCCTTTTTTTTCATGGTCTGGTTTTCGTGTTTATTTTTTTATTAAAACCGACGAAATTCGGCAAAAAAAACTTAATTTCAAGCAAATCATTGACAAATCGCCCTTTTGGTGCTATAATAACAGTATATTTTTATGTATATAGCTTTTTGGGAAACAACATATTATTAATTATGTTGTTTTTTTATTTTAAGCACCTAATCAGCCCTAATTTCTGAATCTGCATTCTATGAACACTTCCGCTTTCTATTGTATATATTCTTGTTGTATTCACATTTGAGTGTCCGAGAATGTCAGCCAATCTCGAAATATCTTTTTCCAGAGAATAATATGTTCGCGCAAATAAATGGCGGAAATTATGTGGAAACACTTTCGATTTTGGAACATTTGCGATCTCACACAAGTTTTTTAGCATTTTCCATATGTTTGATCTATCAAGCGGTTTTCCTGTTTTGGTGCAAAAAACAGCTCCACTTTTTATATTGTTATCCTTAACATATCTCAAAAGCATTTTACATAACTGTTTCGGCAAAATAATTTGACGGATTTTCCCTTTGCAATTTATAATAGCTTTTTCTGCTCTTATTGCTTCAACACTGACGAACCGCAACTCTGATACCCGGATCCCTGTTGAACAAATAGTCTGCATTAAAAGATATAAACGCCAATTTTCTTCGGATTGTGCCGCAACAAGCAATCTGTCGTATTCCTCTTTTGTAAGTTCTTTATCTTGACTTGCAAAAGTTTGGTTTTGGATTTTCAAAGTCTTTACCTTACACGAAAACCACTCATTAAAAGAAAAAAAGATATTTAATGACGATAATATTGAATTAACGCTTGTCGGTGCATATGTTTCAATAAGTTTTTGTTTGTATTCAAGAACAACTGCTTTTTCAACTTCTCTGCCGCATGTCCACTTCATAAAAGCAATTATATCACGAATATATTTTTCTATAGTTGCTTTTGCCTTTTCTTCTTCAGCCAAATATTTTTTAAATTTTGCGATTATTTCGTTTGTTATTATTTTCATATCGAACAACTCCTTTTGTTATATATTTTATCACTAAACTGTGTGTTTCTATATTTTTTCCAAAAGGTTTGTCAATATTTATTGATATTAAGTTTTATTGTTCAAGTATATTTATAACATCTACGCCATGTTTTTCGGCATAGATAATTGTATTCTTTGTTCCGCCGCTTTCCCCGTTATATGCGGCTATCACTCTTGACGACCTATCTACCATCCATGTATTTCTCTTTTGATAACAGGCGCGATAATAATGCTCGCTTGTTGTTTTTGCAATATCCGCCTCGTTTAAGACTTTATAATAAAGTTGCTGCTCTTTTTCTTCCCACGACTTTTCAAAATCCGGGTGCGGTATTGCCGCTATCAAATGCAAAGCGGAATTTTTCTTTTTTTCCTCAATAACAATTTCACCTGCCCACAAATCAATCCCATAGCACATTCCTATTATAAATGTTACATAGCCATCCCTGATAGCTTGTCTGATTGCTGACTTTAATTTCTTTTTAACCGTGTTTTCGCTACAATGTAACTTCCACGGTCTATGCCCCGTAAAACAACATCGGTGTTTTCTTAATTCTTCTTGTTTCATATCCGTTTTCTCCGTTAAAAATACCCGTTTCCCACATAATCAACATTATGTGGGAAACGGGTATCTCTAATATCTGAAATTAAATTTTATTTATCGGTTTACTCACTTTATATTCAAACGAGTGTCAGACCAATGATTGCTCTTTTTTTCATTGGTCAATTTGGTGTGCCTTAAAATCACATTTTTGTTCTGTTTTTTGCTTAATGAAGGTTTACACATTGACTTTTTCGCATTTTTAAGGTATAATAAGTGTATATAAAATATTTTACCCATGTATTTTCGCCACATAATGTTGATTATGTGGTTTTCTTATACCAGCATACACACAAGTCCGAGTCTTTGTATTTGTCGGCGATGAATTTCACCGGTTTCTATGGTGTATATTCTTGTAGTGTTTACATTTGAATGTCCCAATATATCAGCCAGTCTTGCCATATCTTTCTGTATGCTGTAATATGTCCGGGCGAATAGATGTCTGAGATTATGCGGAAATACCTTTTCCTTTTTCACTCCCGCACTTTCACACAATTCTTTCATCGCTTTCCATATCCCGTGCCTGTCTATCGGCTTTCCTGTTCTTGTTACAAACACGCTGCCGCTTTCGATTTCTTGCTCTCCCACATATCGTTTCAGAAGCTTTACCAATTCGTCCGGCAGGAATACGGTTCTTACCTTACCCTTTAATTTCACCTGTGCTTGTCCCGACTTCACAGATTCTACCGTTATAAACTTAAGTTCGGACACCCTTATGCCTGTCGAGCATATTGTCTGCATTATCAGATACAGTTTTTCGTTCTTTTTGTTCTTGGCGGCGCGGAGCAACCGTTCATATTCCGACTTATTCAATTCCTTATCCGCACTTACAAACATCTGCCGCTGAACTTTTACATTTTTTACTCTTAAATCGTACCATTCATTAAATCCGAAGAAGCTGTTTAATGATGACAGTATCGAATTTACCGATGCAGGGGCATACAATTCAATCAAGTATTCTTTGTATAAAAGCATTTCGGCTTTTACGATTTCTCTGCCGTCTACCCACTTTTTGAATGACTTGACATCTCTGATATACTTTTCTACCGTAACTGCACTTTTTTCTTCATTCAGAAGGTATTTTCTGAATTTTTCAATCATGTTTGCTGTAATTTTTCTCATAGTCTGACAACTCCTTTGCTTATATTATATCACTTATCGGCAATATAATAACTGTTCCGTTTGTTGTCAATGTGATAAACCTGTTTCACCTCGCATTCAACAACAAACAATACCATAAATCTTTGTACATATCCATACCCAAATGCAACAAAAAGGCAATAGAAAAAGCGGCAATAATTTTATGCCGCTTTTGTAGTATAACACTTAATATTTTCTTACAGATGACAGTTTTTCAAGTCCGTGTCTTTCTATGTATTCGTATGCCTCAATTTCATCTGCAAACTTCTTTGCATCGGTGAATTCTTTGACATACTGCCCTGTGTTTCCTATCATCCGCAAGCCAACACCCGAATTAATTGCTATTATTACCGTTTGATCCACTACCGCCTCTACATCTCCTTTTCCTAATGCTCGGCCTTGAATTTACATATTCTCTCTACTTTTCATTAAACTTAAATAAATTCAGTCCTATTTTCTCATCAAAATATCTGTCAACAGATCCGTCTATAATGGTAATTACCATTTCACAAGTTGCACTTACGACAGCCCTGTTCAAATGGCCGCCGAACACCTCGCCTTTTTCATTTCCGGCACTCATATGAATGTGAGTGTAAAACTCGCCATTCATTGTATTTATTGTTCCTGTCAATGAGATAATCTCAAAATACCCTTGAAACGAATTAGAGTAATATTTCTTTTCGTCTGTTTTGAACACACCGACTGTAAAATCATTAACCGCGCCCAACGCACTGATAGTTGCCAACTTTATATTTTCCTTTAATGCAATTTCCTTGACTTTTTCGAGTATTTCCTCGCCCTTATCTATTCTTGCAATTATTGTGCTGTCAAATTTTCTGTATTCCATATGTCCTCCTGCTTATTTTAATCACAGAGCCGATGCCACCCGATTAAAACTCCACTGTTTCCTCCGGCTTTGTAAATGATGAAAATACTGCTTTTGCATTCTTAAAATAGAACACCTGTGTGTTTCCGTCATCGGGATCATAAAGCGCTTTAAGCTCCGGATACGCTTCAAGCATTGAAACTCTTGCCTCTCTGCGGTCGTCCTCAATAAGCTCGCCCGACACTCTGATCCAGTCTTCACCGTTCATTGCACATATCTCTACATTCGGATTTTTCTTTATCTGCTCCGACACAGCTTTTTTCTTTCCTGTCTGAATATATAGTTTGCCTTCAAAAATATGAGCCGTTCCGAAAGGACGTACCTTTGGTTTATCGCCGTCAACCGTTGCCAAATAATAAGTTTTTGCATCTTTCAAAAATTTACATACTCTTTCCATAATCATTATCTCCTTTTTTCAAATAAATTTATTCCGTAATTTCCATTATGTCTTCAATGCGGCAGTCAAGCGCCTTGCATATTTTCACAAGCACTGTCAATGCTACAATTTCATCTTTATTAAGTTTCGTCAGTGTTGTTGAAGATATTCCTGCAAGCTCCATTAAATCATGCTTACGGATTTTCTTCTGTTCAAGAGTTTTCCACAGTCTTTGATATGTTACCACAGCATAAGCCTCCGAAATTTGATATGTTTATTTTAACATATTTCGACGCAAAAATCAAGACTTCGCTTGATTTCTATATATTTTCTCCTCTTTGCACAAAAAAGCAACCGGGGATTTTACTCCCCGGCATATTCCTTTTCGCTCCGTTTTATACTATTTGGGATATTGGGAAAATAATGATCTGCACCCTATTACATATCAAGAGTCGGTCCCTCATCAATATCCTGTTCTTCCGATTGATTTATTTCGTCAAGCTTTTCAAGGACTTTCTTTGCGGCATAAATGCCGTTTGAATTAAGCTGCCTTTGCCACGCGTTATTATTGTACCTCGAAAAATGAAAGCCCCGCGACTTTAACACACCTCTTGTTTCCTCGTCCGGCTTTTCGTCAAAGAAAAATTGAATGCGGTTTATCTCCTTATTCACCATTACCTTTCCTGTTTCAAACTCAACAGGTTCAAAGTCAAGTTCCCGCAGTTTTTCCAATTCCTCAATTCTCAGCCTTATGCTCCGTATATTCTGATTGTTATTTGTGAGTGAATAGGTCGGAAACGGTCTGCCTTCGTAGTTTTTCCTCGCCGCATTGTCAAGTTTTTCGGCGCTTTCATCACTTATACCGTCACAACCAATGCAAGTTCCGTTTTTCTTGTAATACTTATTTACAGCCTTCATTTTTTCCTGACTTTCTTCAAGACCGAGGAGCTTATCTCTAAGTTTTTGTATTGCTTCGGGATCATCAGACGATATTGCCGTGTTATTTTCTGCCGCCTCTGCCTTTGCCCTTAATTCATCAGCTTTGCCCTGTTCACGGAATGCCGATTCAAACTTATCGCTTATGCGTTTTCGATAATTTCTGTCGGATTGCTCCGAATGATGCCCAACAATTATCGGCTGCCCGAAAGGAATTGCCTCTGACATTTTTCTTGCCGAATCGTATGTATCAGACGCTCTTTTTTCGGCTCTGTCAGCAGCCTCGTTGAGCCTGTCGATTCTTGCCTGTCTTTTTTCTTCGTATTTATTCATAATATTCAGCCTCCTTTTGCATATATAATATTTCTTTTGCAATATCCCTGTTTAGGTTTTAGTCTTCTTGTAGGTTCACGATGAACCCAACCTCGGTTCACGAGATAAACAGACCGGTTGCGTTTTCGGAATTTATGTAATTTATTCGCCCAGCTTATGTGGATTATGTGTATCTCAACATAATTTATATTATCTAAGCTAAAATATTATGTTGAGCAGAAATAGATAACGCCTTATAATACTTGATTTGTCTATTT
>CAKSFP010000017.1 GCA_934454585.1 uncultured Clostridia bacterium | reverse complement strand
CTCCTGGCCGATTATCCCCTGTTCTTTTTGAACATTCTCGTCCGTGTAGTACGGGTCTTGAACATACTTGAGCAGATGTACAAAGTTATCCTCAAAATTCTTTGTGCATGAGAAAAGATAGCAGGTGCAGGTAAACGAAGTGTAGGCATTGGCATTTGCACCGTACACCGAGAATTTGTCAAACGCATTTGTGCCATCGCTCTGCTCAAACATTTTATGCTCCAAAAAATGCGCCACACCGTCCGGCACGGTTATAGGTTCGCTCTCACCCAGAGGAATGAAACAATTGTTCACTGAGCCGAATTTTGTGCCAATTACGGCATATTTTTTTGAAAAACCCGGTTTCGGCACCACAAACACCCCAAGTCCCGTGCTGTGCTGACCGGCATAAACCGTCTCGTCTATCTGTTCGTTATATATCTTAGTGTATTTCATCTGTCTGCCTCCTCGCCTTTAAGGAAATATACCGTGTCGAGCGACACATTTGCAAATGCCGACTCTACCTGTTCTTTGGTGACGGCGGCAACTTTCTGCACTGCCTCGTCTATGGTGTCTTTGTTCTTGGAAAAGCTCATTGCGAGGTAGAATCTGCGCATCAGATACGGACTGTCAAGATACGATGTGTAGCTGTTTATGATAAATTCCTTGGCAATCTTAAGTTCGTCCTCCGTGAAATCGCCCTTTTTCACAGCGTCGAGCTGAATCATAATTTCATCCTTCGCCTTGGCGAAATTGGCAAACTCTATTCCGCTGCTCACCACCATGAGCGAGTTAAACTTATCCAGGCGCGACGACGCATAGTAGCAAAGGCTCATCTTTTCGCGCACATTGTTAAACAGCTTGGAGTGCGCACCGGCACCGAAAATGCTGTTGCCGACAAGCAGCGCATAATATTCTTCGTCACCGTCCGCAATTCCCGTGCGCAATCCCATGGAGAGTTTGCCCTGGTTTATATCCATCACTTCGTCAACATATTTCACTTCTGACGCATTTTTTTGCGAACCGCGGATTTCGAACGGCTTAATGTCAAAATTGTGTTTTGAAAAATATTCCGCAAACGACGCCACAAGCTTGTTTATGTCCACATCACCCACAACGAATATGTCTATGGGACTTGAGAAAACGATCTTCCTGTAGTGTTCATACAGGTTTTTGCTGTCAATTGAGTCTATGTCCTCAATATATCCGCACTCGAGCACTGCATTCTCCTCGCCGCGGCACATCTCCTCAATAAGACGCAGATTTGCGTACGAGCGCTTGTCGTTTACAATGGCTGATATGTCGTCACGCAAATTCTGCTTTTCCGTCTGCACATATGCCTCGCAGAAAGCTCCGTCAGTGACATACGGTTCAAACACAAATTCCGTCATAAGTCTTGCAGCTTTGTATGTGACATCATCTTTAGTGAATCTGCCGGATATATTGCTAACAGTGCAGCAAAGGCTCTGTACATTGGCTTTTTTGATTACATCAAGTCCGTACAAAGTGCCGTACAGCTCCTCCAGATGAGTGTTTATCGCCTTTATATTGTTGTGTTTTGCCGTACCTCGAGCAAGCACTTTTGCCAGGAGTGCGTTTTTAGTCACTTCTCCGCGATTGAGCCTGCGATGAAGATACATCGCCATGGACACGGTTTTGTATTTTTCGTCGTGTATATAGTACAAATTGATATATTCCGTAATGTTAAATTTCTTCACGCTTTGCATTAAATAAATCCCCTCCGTTTGGAATGGCGCACTGCCAACATTATTGTATCATATATAAATATATTTTATCACATTTTTTTCGATAGTTCAAACATTTTAACAACAAAATTTCTTCAAATATATAATAAAGTTTTTATTCACCTTTTTCGGACGACATTTCCCACAAAAAAAAGTACATTTTATTGTTTATTCTACACGAAATTGCTCCCAAGAGCAAATTACCCTATTGACATATTTGCACAAATCCAATATAATGTGCTTACAGACATTACCTTGCTTGGGCAAAAGGAGAAATCAATATGGAAATCACAAATATCAAAATCAAAAAATTTGCAACGGACAGCAAAATGAAAGCCATCGCTTCAATCACATTTGATGATTGCTTTGCTATCCACGATGTGAAGGTCATTGAGAATAACGACAAAATCTTTGTCGCAATGCCTAATAAACGCCTTAAGGACGGTACATTCAAAGATGTTGCCCATCCGATTAATTTCGAGACAAGGCAGTACATAGAGTCTAAAGTTATAGACGCCTATAACGAGGCGCCTTTGGAAGAGGTCGAATAATCAAAAACCGAGAACGGGAAATACCGCAAATGGTGTCTCCCGTTTTTGTTGATTTTTCCAAAAAAATTTATGTTGACAATTCGCTATTTTGAATGTATAATGTAGATAATTTAATAAAGACTGTGACGAAGACAGTAGCTTTTCCGCAAAAAGCATGGCGGCCGTTTAATCGGTGTGCTGAGCGAATCGGGGACGGTGCGAGCCCGATGCGAATGTAGCGGCATTGTGAAAATCACTTCCGAGTCGCAGGCAGAAAGAGCATTATGCTCGACTAAGCCGTGCCGGGACACCCTCCGTAAACGGGTAGCATATGTCAGTATGCCTATATAGGTGGTTAAACGAGAAAAGAGAAAATCCTCGTCCTATTATGGGACGGGGATTTTTTGATTATAATTAACGGAGGTTTTGTTATGTATAACAAAGTTGACAACAACCTGAACTTCGTCGAAAGAGAAAAGAAAGTCGGCGAGTTCTGGCAGAAAAATGACATTTTCCGCAAATCTATCGACTCCAGGAACAAGGGGGAAACTTACACATTCTATGACGGTCCGCCGACTGCTAACGGCAAACCGCATATCGGTCATGTGCTCACAAGGGTAATCAAGGACATGATTCCAAGATACCGCACCATGAAAGGTTATAAAGTACCGCGTAAAGCCGGCTGGGATACCCATGGTCTTCCGGTTGAGCTTGAAGTGGAAAAACTCCTTGGCCTGGACGGAAAGGAACAGATAGAGGAATACGGTCTGGAACCGTTCATCAAGCACTGCAAAGAAAGTGTGTGGAAATACAAAAGTATGTGGGAAGACTTTTCCGCAACTGTCGGCTTTTGGGCTGACATGGACAACCCCTATGTAACCTATCACAACGACTTTATCGAGTCCGAGTGGTGGGCGCTCAAGCAGATTTGGGAAAAAGGTCTGCTCTACAAAGGATTCAAGATAGTGCCCTATTGTCCGCGCTGCGGAACTCCGCTTTCATCACATGAGGTGGCTCAGGGCTACAAACTCGTAAAAGAGCGTTCGGCTGTTGTCCGCTTCAAGGTAAAGGATGAAGACGCATATTTCCTGGCATGGACGACCACTCCGTGGACGCTCCCGTCCAATGTGGCGCTCTGCGTAAATCCGGATGACGATTATTGCAAGGTAAAGGCGGCAGACGGCTACACCTACTATATGGCAAAAGCACTGCTTGACAAAGTTCTCGGCAAGCTTGGTGCGGACGGCAAACCGGCGTATGAAATCCTGGATACATTCAAAGGCACCGCGCTTGAATACAGGGAATATGAGCCGCTGTTCGACTGCGTAAAACCCGTGTGCGAAAAGCAAAACAAAAAAGGACACTTTATCACTTGTGATACCTATGTAACCATGTCCGACGGTACCGGAATAGTACACATCGCTCCGGCTTTCGGTGAAGACGACGCAAATGTCGGCAGAAAATATGATCTGCCTTTTGTGCAATTTGTCGACGGCAACGGCAACCTCACCTCTGAGACACCCTATGCCGGCAAATTTGTAAAAGACGCAGATCCGCTTGTGCTCAAAGACCTGGACGCAAAGGGACTTCTCTTTGACGCGCCGAAATTCGAGCACGACTATCCCCACTGCTGGCGATGCGACACACCGCTTATCTACTACGCAAGAGATTCGTGGTTCATAAAGATGACCGCGGTAAAGGACGACCTTATCCGCAACAACAACACAATAAACTGGATTCCCGAGAGCATAGGCAAAGGCAGATTCGGCGACTGGCTCAAGAATGTTCAGGACTGGGGCGTGAGCCGTAACAGATACTGGGGCACTCCTCTTAACATCTGGGAGTGTGAGTGCGGTCACCGTCACTCGGTTGGCTCCATTGCCGAGCTCAAAGAGATGAGCGACAACTGCCCGGATGACATAGAACTGCACAGACCTTGGATAGACGCAGTGCAGATAAAATGCCCGAAATGCGGCAAGAAAATGACGAGAGTAAAAGAGGTTATCGACTGCTGGTTTGATTCCGGTGCCATGCCCTTTGCACAGCTGCACTATCCTTTTGAAAACAAGGAACTCTTTGAGGAGAACTTCCCGGCAAGCTTTATCAGCGAAGCCGTCGATCAGACAAGAGGCTGGTTCTATTCACTGCTGGCAGAGTCTACTCTCCTCTTCAACAAAGCTCCGTACAAAAATGTTATAGTGCTTGGTCATGTTCAGGACGAAAACGGACAGAAGATGTCCAAATCAAAAGGGAATGCGGTAGATCCGTTTGATGCGCTTGCAAAATTTGGCGCTGACGCAATCAGGTGGTATTTCTACTCCAACTCCGCTCCGTGGCTGCCGAACAGATTCCATGCGGCGGCCGTAACCGAAGGGCAGCGCAAATTCCTCGGTACACTTTGGAACACATATGCGTTCTTTGTGCTCTATGCAAACATAGACAACTTCGACGCAACAAAATATACGCTCGACTACGGCACGCTTTCCGTAATGGACAAATGGCTGCTCTCCAAGCTTAACACGCTTATTAAGGAAACCGACAACTATCTTGACACATATAAGATAACCGAAGCGGCAAGGGTTCTGCAGGACTTTGTGGACGAGCTGAGCAACTGGTATGTTCGCCGCAGCAGAGAGAGATTCTGGGTAAAAGATATGCCCCAAGACAAGATCAACGCATACATGACTCTGTACACAGCTATCGTTACACTGTGCAAGCTGGCAGCACCCATGATTCCGTTCATGACGGAGGACATATATCAGAACCTTGTACGCTCCATAGACAAAGACGCACCCGAGAGCATACACCTTTGCGATTATCCCGTTGCGAACGAGGAATATATCGACAAAGATCTTGAGGCGCATATGGAAGAAGTGCTCGACATTGTGGTGCTCGGCAGGGCGGCGAGAAATGCATCTGCCATCAAGAACAGACAGCCTGTCGGCAAAATGTATGTAAAAGCAGATAATGTCAAACTCGACAAGTACTTTGTTGACATCATTGCGGACGAGCTTAATGTAAAGAGCGTTGAATTTACCGATGACATTGAACAGTTCATCAGCTATAACATCAAACCTCAGCTTAAAACAGTCGGACCCAAGTACGGCAAACACCTCGGCAAGATAAAAACTGCCCTTTCGGAGCTCAACGGCAACAAGACCGTCGCAGACCTTGCAAAGGTCGGTTACATTACTCTCGACATAGACGGAGAGCAAATCAAACTCGAGAGAGAAGATTTACTTATAGAATCTGCCAAGACCGAAGGTTATACAAGCGAATCCGACTACGGCATAACGGTTGTGCTCGATACGCACCTCACGGACGAGTTGATTGAAGAAGGATTTGTGAGAGAGGTTATCAGCAAAATCCAGACCATGAGAAAAGACTCCGGCTTTGAGGTTATGGACAACATAACACTTTATGTGAGCGGAAATGAAAAGATAGAGAATATCGTCGGCAAAAACAGCAACTTTATAAAAGATGAAGTCCTTGCAACCGACATTAAACTCGAAATTTGCGATAATGCCAAGGAATGGAATATAAACGGTGAAAAGGTCAATATCGGCGTAGAAAAGAACTGATTTTGACAAAACAAATGATTTACGGGCGGATGAAATGTGAAAAACATTCCGCCCGTTAATTTATTCTTCTGTTTTTATCGATTTTCTTAATTTTTTTGAAAAAAAGTATTGACAAACAAGGAAATATAAAGTATAATGTACAATGTTGCTGCGGTTGTAGCACAAAGTACGGCGGAATAGCTCAGCTGGCTAGAGCATGCGGTTCATACCCGCAGTGTCGATGGTTCAAGTCCATTTTCCGCTACCAACACCGGAACACACAGTGTGTTCCGGTGTTTTAATAATCGGGGATATAGCTCAGTTGGGAGAGCGGTTGCTTCGCATGTAACAGGTCCGGGGTTCGAATCCCCGTATCTCCACCAAAACGCTGAAAGCGCCTGAAAATAGGCGCTTTCATTTTTTAATCCCACAGAAATCCCACAGATTCATCGTTGCGTCGGGGGCAATCGTACATATCGGCAAAAAGTTGTACGGTTTTTATGTACATGTACAGGTTGAACCGTACACGCTCTTTTGCAAGTGCGGCGTGGTGCGGTGTTGAGCGTATTGAACAGGTGTACGAACAACAAAAAAATCCGCATATAGCTGCGGATTTTTTGTTCACTTTTATTTTACCGACGAGTCGGAACCGCCGCTTTGCATTATAGTCCCGCGCTTACGGCGGCGGAACGCCTTGCATTATGATTTTAATTAAATAAGTCAGAGTGTGTTCCTGTTCTCATTAATTGCAGTACCAGCGTATCATTAATAATCTTATATATTAAAAGCCAGTCGGGTTCAATATGACATTCCCGAACATTTTTATATTGTTTTGAATTCTGTAACGGATGGTCATTGTATTCCGGCGGCAGTGTTTGCTCCAAGCATAATTTGTTGATGACATATTCAAGTTTTTCTATACAGTAGCCCCGTTTTACCGCAAGCTTATAATCTCGTTTGAACCGCCCCGTAAACTCCGGCTTAAGCATTAAGTGCCTCCATTAAATCTTTAACATTTTCAAACGGACCGTATACATCTCCGTTTTCTGCTGCCTCAATTGCGGCATATGTTGTTTCATTTGGTTCGTCGGTTCTTATTTCAAACGGAATCCCGTGGTAACGCAAAGCCTGCCTGTAGAATATTCCCGTTGCTGTGCTCAAATCCATTCCAAGACTTTTGAATAATTCTGCAGCTTGCGATTTCAGTTCGGGTTCTATGCGCAATGTCATGTTTTGCTTGTTTGCCATTACTGTCACTCCAATCATTATTTGGTACATTCATTTTAACACAAAAACATTTGCAATGCAAGTGTTTTTAGGAGAAATAATAAAAATGTTGGCGATAACAGACCCCTGTTTATTATATGATTATTCTATGGAACAATGCAAACTCATCAAACAGGGGGGGGTGAAATCATGGTAAATATCAAAAATAATGTCAACCGCATACTGGACTATAAGAACAATCGCACACAAAAGGACTACTCCGCCAAGCTCAACGAAATGTACGGCAATAATCCGTTTTTGGATAGGAACGGGAAGATATTCAATGAATATGTCGATTATCAAAAAGTGCTCGATAATCCGAATGCCACCGCCGCCGCAAAGAACTATATCACACAGGCAACAGGTCTCAGCCCGTCGCAGAACGCAAAAAAGAGCACCTACACCGCAGCACCGAAGACGGACTATGATTATATATTCGGCGCATTCTCAGCCAACCGCACAGAGCGCTTCTGCCGCCGCTACGCCGTCATCGGGCACCGCAAGCGGCAACAGCCTTGTTGACACGGCAAAGAAATATCTCAACACTCCGTATGTGTGGGGCGGCGCAACTCCGAAAGGCTTTGATTGCTCGGGACTTATGCAATATGTGTATAAGCAAAACGGAATCAACATTTCCCGCACCTCACAGGAGCAGTTCAAAAACGGCACTGCGATTGATAAATCAAATCTTCAGCCGGGCGACCTTGTTTTCTTCAAGGGCAGTGACGGCACTGCATCCGCACCGGGTCATGTCGGTATGTATATCGGCAATAATCAGTATATCCAGGCGCCCAAGACGGGCGATGTCGTCAAGATAAGCAATCTGTCGGGGCGCGGTGATTATGTCGGTGCACGCAGAATAACAAAATAGCAAAAGGGGGATTTTCTCGATGAACGATTACAAAAAGTATATGGATAATATACTCAACTACAAACAGGCATATGCCAATGCCGAAAAGGCAAACGACCAAACCGGCATGAACACTGCCGCACAAAAAGCCGCACAGTATTATGAAAAACTGCACTCGGATTCTCAGGGTAAGACCATTGCCGATAACCTCAGCAACCTTGATTATGAGGGCGCAAAGGGAAATGCCCTTGCTGCGTCTGCGTCAACCAACGGCGGAAACATAGACTCAAACGCTGCGGCAAATGCCATGAGACAGCAGGCGACACTTGTTCAAATGGGTCAGAGTCAGGTCATGGATATGTATAATAACCGCATTTCGCGCATGAATGACATCCTCTCCAATCTCGGTGTTCAGATTCAGGCAGAGCGCAACGCGGAGAATCAGAACATCGGCAATACCATCGCTGCGGCTAATAATTCGTTTAATAACTCCGAGACACGCAAGAATAACGAATATGCCCGTCAGGCAGATATCGCAAATATAACGGGAGAAACGCCCGATTGGATGGGTAATCCGTATTTCAATTCGGACGGCACACTCAAATCAGGTTATGATATGCAGATTTTTCGGGTATCAAAAAACATTTTACGACAATTATGAGCAAATCCATTCTAAATTCTTGACAAGTGAGCCCGTCTATTATATAATAGACATTATAATGAGTAATTTTGTGTGTATATTTGGAGGATTAAAATGTCAGGACATTCTAAGTGGAATAATATAAAAAACAAAAAGGAAAAATCGGACGCACAGAAAGCCAAGATTTTCACCAAGATGGGCAGAGAGCTTGCAGTAGCGGCAAAATGCGGCGGTGCAAACCCCGATACCAACAGCAGACTTAAGGACGCCATAGCAAAGGCGCGTTCGTACAATATGCCCAACGACAACATTGCGAGAGTAATCGCAAAGGCAGCCGGCGAGCAGAATATGGACAACTTTGAGGACATAACTTATGAAGGCTACGGTCCGAGCGGAGTTGCGGTCATCGTAGAGACTCTTACCGACAACAGAAACCGCACCGCGGGCGATGTGCGCCACTATTTCGACAAATTTGGCGGCAACCTCGGCACTACTGGTTCTGTCGGCTGGATGTTCGACAAAAAAGGAATAATCGTGATAGAAAACGACGGAAAAATCGACGAAGACACCGTGATGATGGACGCCCTCGATGCCGGTGCGGATGATTTCTCAGCTGAAGACGATATTTTCGAGATATCCACAGAGCCGGACGCATTTGCCGAAGTGCGCGATGCTCTCGAGAGCAAAGGTTACAAGTTTGAGACATGCGAAATTCAGATGATTCCGCAAAACTACATCACTCTAACCGACGAACACGACATACTTATGATGGAAAAACTTATCGATAGCCTTGAAGATAATGACGATGTGCAGAACATCTATCACAACTGGGAAGAGGCATAATTAAAACACAATTATCTTTAAGGGGGATATAAACTTTGGATAAGCTGATTATTAACGGCGGCAAACCTCTTAAAGGCGAAGTTGCCATCAGCGGCGCAAAAAACGCCGTTGTCGCTATAATTCCGGCTGTTCTTCTTGTTCAGGGCAAATGCCTGATTGAAAATGTGCCGGACATCAGCGATGTAGACAGTATTCTGAAAATGATTAAATATCTCGGTGCGGATGTCAAAAAGGTTGACTGTAACACCGTGGAAATAGATTGCACAAATCTTAAAACATACATTGCAGACAAGGAACTGGCAATGAAAATGCGCGCATCGTATTACCTTATGGGTGCGCTCATAGGGCGTTTCCGCAAGGCTGTTGTGCCGCCCCCCGGCGGATGCAACTTCGGTGTGCGCCCCATAGACCAGCACATAAAGGGATTTGAATCCCTTGGTTGTGCTACAGATTGCGCAGAGGGTGAAGTGCGCATAGATGCCAAAAAACTTCGCGGCGGCCATGTGTTCTTTGATGTGGTAAGCGTTGGCGCCACAATAAATGTAATGCTTGCTGCGGTGCTGGCTTCCGGCAAGACAATCATGGAAAATGTGGCAAAGGAACCTCATGTAGTTGATTTGGCAAACTTTCTTAACTCTATGGGTGCAAATATAAAAGGCGCCGGCACTGATGTGATAAAAATCGAGGGAGTTGAGCGCCTCATCGGCGGTACATACTCTATCATTCCCGACCAGATAGAAGCGGGCACATATATGTCGGCAATCATAGCCACGCGCGGCGATGCCATAGTTAAAAATGTTATACCCAAACATCTTGACGCAATCACGGCGAAGTTTATAGAAATGGGCGCAACGGTAGAGGAATTTGACGATTCTGTAAGGGTGGCGGCGGAATCTCCGCTTCGTCAGATTAATGTAAAGACCCTTCCCTACCCGGGCTTTCCGACCGATTTGCAGCCGCAGATCGTTGCGCTGCTGTCAACTGTCGACGGTCAGAGCGTTGTCAGCGAAGGCGTGTGGGATTCTCGGTTTCAATATGTAGCCGAGCTTGAAAAACTCGGTGCGGACATCATGGTCGAGGGCAAGCGCGCCATAATAAACGGCGGTTCTCCGCTCATCGGTGCAAATGTTGCGGCAACAGACCTGCGTGCCGGCGCAAGCATGATTATTGCGGCGCTCGCTGCCGAAGGCAGTACCGTTATATCCGAGCTGCGCCACATAGACCGCGGATATGAACACATTGTAGATAAACTCAAAGCACTCGGTGCAGATATAGAGAGAACAGATGATTAGATTTGCAACACTTTTCAGCAGCAGCAGCGGAAACTGCACACTGATTTCGAATGACGATACGAACATCCTTGTGGACGCCGGAGTTAGTGCGTCCAAAATAGACAAAGCACTTGCCGAAATAGGCATTGACATTTGCGAACTGGATGGCATTGTGGTGACACATGAGCACATTGACCACATAAGGAGCATAGGCGTGTTATCGCGCGGCAACAACATCCCGGTATATGCTAACGGTCCAACCATGGATATAATAGCAAACACCGTTGGTGATCTGCACGAGCACAACAAACGCATAATAGAATGTTCAAAGAGCTTTGAGATACGAAGCATGAATATAACGCCGTTTGCTATACCCCATGATGCAACAAGTCCAATGGGGTATACAATTGATACAGGCAACTGTAAGGTTAGTGTCGCCACGGACACTGGACACATAACAAAATCTATGCTTGTGAATATGTCTAAAAGCGAGGCTGTACTCATAGAGGCAAACCACGATGTGGACATGATTAAAAATGGCAAATATCCGTATATGCTGAAAAAGAGGATCCTGTCCGACGACGGACACCTGTCGAATGACAATGCCGCATGGCTTGCCACCCAGCTTGCACTGTGGGGCACAAAAAAAATCATCCTCGGTCACCTGAGCGACAAAAACAATACGCCGGAGAAAGCGTACGGCGCAGCGGTGAAAAAGCTTGAGGAAAATGACATAAAAGTTAATTCTGATGTCATACTTAAAGTGGCGTCGAAAAATCAAATATGTATGGTGTAAAATCATAACCACCCGTTAGACGGGTGGTTATGATTTATTTTCAAAACCGCCAAAATACATATTGACAAAATATTGTCGTAGGTATATAATATGGTTAGTTTAATCTAACTAATATTGGAGGCATATTTATATGGAGAACCTGTCTACAATCATTATCTGCGGCATACTCGCCGTCATATGCATACTGTCCGTCATTAGTTATGCAAAAAAACTTAAAGGCGGATGCTGCGGCGGAGGCGACACCGAAGTAAAAATCAAACCCGGCGACACCAACGAAAGCCACTACCCCCACCGTTCCGTCATATACATCGACGGCATGACCTGCAATCATTGCAAAATGCGCGTCGAGAACGCACTGAACAATCTTGACGGCAGCTATGCCAAAGTCAACCTGAAAAAGCAATGCGCAACTCTGCTGACAAAGAAAAATGCAGATGACAGTGCAATCCGCACGGCAATAGAGCGCGCCGGATACACATACATCAAGACCGTCAATGAAAAATAATACTAACGGAGGCGGCAAGATGGCGTTTCTTGAAACAAAAAATTTAATAAAAAGTTTCGGCTAGGGCAATGCGCGTGTGAATGTACTCGGCGGCAAATCCATGACGGTGGACGAGGGTGAAGTTTGCACCATACTCGGACAGTGCGGCAACAACAAACCCCTCTGCTCTGCGCAGAGGGGTTTGATCTATTTCAAGTGCTTTGAAAGGTGTTCTTTGAGCTTTTCAAAAGTCTCGTCACTTATGTCATGCTCTATTTTACAGCTATCCTCATAGGCAATGCTCTCGTCCACACCTAAGGCTATGAGTGCCTTGGCGATGACCTCGTGCCGCTCGTACACATCGGCGGCAATCTTCATGCCCTTTTCGGTCAAATTAATGCTGCCGTCGCTGTCCATGGTGATATATCCCTCCTCACGGAAGGATTTCATGGCGACAGAAACGCTCGGCTTGGTGAATTTAAGATGATTTGCAATATCAATGCTCCTGACATAGCCCTTCTTTTTTTTAATCATCAGTATTGATTCAAGATAATTTTCTGCGGACTCTTTGATAATCATATTTCATGACCTCTTCTTTATTCTTATACAAAAACGGAGCAAGCGAATCACGCCTGCTTAGTCCGGCTTTCGCATTTATTTAAGGATGCAGGCATCTGTCCTTATTTATAACACATGTTGAAAATCATACAGTGAAATATCTTGATGCAAGATGTGATATAAATTGCTCACGCAATTTGTGAAATGAAAAGCTAAAGCTTTCCGTGAAATGAAATTTGCCTTTTAACATCCGCGAAGCGGATATTTCACGCACCGAAGGTGCATTTCACGGTGCAGCCATTTCACTTGACGCGCAGCGGCAAATTTCATTGAAAAAAGCACACCGCCGGTGTGCTTTTTTCTGGCGGAGATGGTGGGATTTGAACCCACGTGCCGCTCATCACGGCAACACGATTTCCAATCGTGCTCGTTATGACCACTTCGATACATCTCCGAATATTCGGCCGCTCACACAAGCGACTATAATATTATATCAGCAAATCGACAATAAGTCAAGGGTTTTTATGCATTTTTTGATTTTAATTTTTATAAGACAATTTTTTGTGTTGCAATTTAGCCGATTATGTATTATAATTTATTATGAGGTGTTATGGATTTGAAACTGTTAGTAATTAGTGATACACATGGGTACATCGGTAATGCAGTGTCACTCATAGAGGAGCTGAACCCTGAATATGTCATCCACCTGGGTGATATGGCGGCGGACTGTGACGAACTGCGCAACATCTATCCCATGCGCAGAATAATATGCGTTCTTGGCAACAACGACTGGTACTGCAAAAGCTATCCTTGCGAGATCATCACCGAGATAGGCGGAAAAAAGTTCTTCATATGCCATGGGCACAAATATAATGTAAAATACGGTCTGCAATCTCTCAAGGCGGCGGCAAGGGCGCAAGATGCCGACATTGCGCTGTTCGGTCATACTCATTGCAGACATCTTGAGACAAGCGGCTCACTCACGGTAATGAATCCCGGCAGCCGCAGCTCATACGGACTGATAGAAATTAACGAAAACGGCGAAATTAAAGCCGAGATAAAAGATGTGTGATTTATGAAAAGCGATAACAAAACCAATATACTTGACATACTGCGCACGGACGGCGGATATGTGTCCGGCGAAGCGATAAGCGCAGAACTCGGAATAACACGCAGTGCCGTGTGGAAAAATATTGCCGCACTCAAAAAAGATGGCTTTGCCATATCCGCGGTGACGAACAAAGGCTACAGGCTCGACGGCGAGTCGGTCGGTCTCAACGAAGACTCGATAAATGCACTGCTCGACACAGACTTCATGGGCAGACCGCTGTATCTGTTCGACTCGGTAAGCTCCACTTTTGACAAGATAAGCGAATATCCGCGCACTCACGGACTCACCGTTGCGGCAAAAACCCAGACAAGCGGCAGAGGCAGACTGGGCAGAAGATGGGAATCGGACGGCGGCGGAGTGTATTTTTCGTTCAACCTGATGCCGAAAATACCGCCAAACGAGGTGACCTTCATCACGATAATCTGTGCCCTCGGTGCGCTCAAAGCAATGTCACAATACGGCGACTGCCGTATAAAATGGCCCAACGACATAGTGCTGAACGGCAAAAAAATCTGCGGAATACTAACCACCATGAGCATATGCGAGGGTGAGACGGAGTATGTGTGCGTCGGCATAGGCATAAACGCCAACAAGACAGAATTTGACGGTCTGCCAAATGCAACATCAATCCAAAATGAAACAGGCAGCGTCTGTAACGAAAACAAACTCTTGGCTGATGTGCTCAAGTGCATCGAAAAAGAATATATGCGCGGCAGGAAAGCCGTGCTTGACGAGTACAAAAAATATTGCATAACCCTGGGCAGTACCGTGGCGGTGCACTATGCCGACGGCAGAGAGAATTTTGTCGGTAAGTGCACGGAGATAACTGCCGACGGCGCGCTCACCGTGACAAACGGTGACACTGCCGTGACGGTAAGCTCCGGCGAAGTGTCCGTACGCGGGCTCTACGGTTATGTCGATTAATCAACGGGAGACAAAAAATGAAACCACCTATTTATACAGGAGTAAAAAAATATATTTCCAAACAGAGAGTGTTATTTACCACACCGGGACACAACGGCAAAGTGATCCTTAATTCAAAAAACTTTTGCCGCTTGGACGCTGCGTCCTCTTTTGAGACGGACACGCTCGACACCCCCAAAGGCTACATTCTCGATTCGGAATATCAGCTGATGAAGATGTACAAAACATCGCACAGCTACTACATCACCAACGGAACATCATGCGGCATAATGGCGATGATCGGCTCGGTTCTGCGTCCCGGTGACAAGATAATAGTCGACCGTTGCTGCCACAAATCCGTGATTGATGCAATTATGCTCAATCGCCTTATTCCCGTGTTTGTGCAGCGACACTACAACACGGAGCTCGGCATATTCTGCGGCATCGACACCTATGCCCTGGAAACGGCCCTCGCCGCAAACAGCGACGCCAAGGCGATATTCATCACCACACCTACCTACTACGGAGTGGTGTCCGATATAGAGGAAATTGCCGAGCTGGCATACAAATACAACATGCTTCTGCTCACAGACGAATCACACGGAGCACATCTCCCATTTGCGGAGGACCTACCGCCGTCGTCAATTAAGTGCGGTGCGGACATGGTGCTGCACAACGCCGGCGAAACCCTCGGTTCCATGTCGGGCGGAGTTATTCTCCATGTGAACAATGACACCATAGACCTAAACCGTGTGCGCAGCACGGTATATACCTACCAGTCGCCGGACACATCAAACGCCTATCTGTGCGCTCTGGAGAACTCCATATACTACGCACAATCAAAATCAAAACGCTACACAAAGCTAAAGCACGAGATTGAGCGTTGCAGTACCCTCATAAATGACGGCACAGACATAGTGTGGCTCACAGAGGACAACCTTGGCAACTATGCAGACGACACCGTCGACCCTACAAGAATCGTGCTCAATTTTGCTAAAATTGGCATAACTGCGCAGGAGGCTGCAGAGTTCATGCGCAGCAAATCAATCGAGCCTGAGGCGGCAATCGGATACAATGTAGTGCTGGTGGCAAGTCTGTTTAATTCATCTCACGATATCCGCAAGCTTATGACAACCATAATGGCTATCTACAAGCAGTTCCTCAAAAAGCACATTGAACCGCTAACACCCGAGCCTGCTATACCTGACATAAATACCGATGTAACTCTGGCATGCGCGCCGTCGGGCACGATGAGCGCGGCATCGGACATAGTGCCGCCAAACGCCGTCACGGGCAGAATATGCAAATCATGCGTATATGCCTGCCCCATGTATGTGCCGCTCATAATCCCCGGCGAACGCATAAATGAGATGCACCTGGCAGACATTGAGCGTTTCACCGCAAACGGTGGCTACATAGGCGGACTCACCTCCGGCGGTGATTTTGAGGTGGCGGACATATCCTCAGCGTATGGAATTTAGTTTATTGCCGAAAGGATGATATATATAATGGCAAAATCAAAAAAAAATTCAGAATACTCAAATGAGAGCATAACCCAGCTCAAAGGTGCAGACAGAGTAAGGCTGCGCCCGTCAGTAATCTTCGGTTCGGACGGACTGGAGGGCTGTGAACACGCCGTGTTTGAGATTCTGTCAAACTCCATAGATGAAGCGAGAGAAGGTCACGGAACGGTTATTGAAGTGACAAAATTTCTCGACAACTCCATAGAAGTGCTCGACTACGGCAGGGGCGTGCCCGTTGACTATAACCCCGTCGAGGAAAGATATAACTGGGAACTGGTGTTCTGCGAGATGTATGCCGGCGGAAAGTACAATACAAACAACGGCGAAAACTACGAATACAGTCTCGGTCTCAACGGCCTTGGTGCCTGCGCGACGCAGTATGCATCGGAATACATGGATGTGACTGTCTGCCGCGACGGCTATAAATATGAGCTGCACTTTGAGAGCGGCAACAATGTCGGAGGACTCATAAAGACGGAGTGCCGATACCGCCACACCATGACAAAGATAAAGTGGCGTCCTGATATAAATGTGTTCACTGACATTAACATCCCCGTGGAATATTTCCACAACATACTCAAAAAACAGGCGATTGTAAACAAAGGTCTGCTGCTCAAATTCAAAAATGAAGTGACAAAAGGTCAGTTTGAGGAGATGGATTTTGTCTACGAAAACGGAATTGTTGACTATGTGAACGAGATTGCCGACGGCACTGCAATGACCGAAACAAAATACATTGAGTGCGAGCGCCGCGGCAGAGACCGTGAGGATAAACCGGATTACAATGTAAAACTCTCTGTGGCATTCTGTTTCAGTAACAAAGTGAATATGCTTGAATACTACCACAACTCGAGTTTTCTTGAGCACGGCGGCTCGCCCGACAAGGCGGTAAGCAATGCCTTCGTATACACAATAGACAAATATCTCAAGGCAAACAATAAGTACACCAAAAATGAATCAAAGATAAATTTCAACGATGTCAAAGACTGTCTCATACTTGTGTCAAACTCTCTTTCCGGTCTAACCAGTTACGAAAACCAGACCAAAAAGGCTATCAACAACAAGTTCATTCAAGAGGCGATGACGGAGTTCTTGCGCCACGAGCTTGAAGTATATTTCATAGAGAATAAGATGGAAGCGGAGAAGATTGCCGCCCAGGTGCTTGTGAACAAGCGCAGCCGCGAACACGCGGAGAAAGCCAGGGTCAACATAGCAAAAAAACTCAGCGGCAGCATTGACATCAACAATCGCGTACAGAAATTTGTGGATTGCAGAACCAAAGATGTGTCCAAACGCGAAGTATATATTGTGGAGGGAGACTCCGCACTCGGCTCGTGTAAACTCGGCAGAGACTCCGACTTCCAGGCAATCATGCCCGTGCGCGGAAAAATCCTCAACTGCCTCAAAGCAGACTACGACAAGATTTTCAAGAGCGATGTAATAGTGGATTTGCTCAAAGTGCTCGGCTGCGGAGTGGAGATAAACTCCAAGCACAACAAAAATCTGTCCACTTTCGACATGAAAAATCTGCGCTGGGACAAGGTTGTTATCTGCACCGATGCCGATGTGGACGGATTTCAGATCCGCACCCTCATCCTCGCCATGCTCTATCGCCTGGTGCCGACGATTATAAACGAAGGCAAGGTGTTCATCGCCGAGTCGCCGCTGTTTGAGATAACTGCGAAGAAGAAAACCTACTTTGCGTACAGCGAAAAAGAGAAATCGGACATAATCAAAAAAATCGGTGACGAGAAATACACCGTTCAGCGTTCAAAAGGACTTGGTGAGAACGAACCCGAGATGATGTGGCAGACCACCATGAACCCCGAGACAAGACGGCTGATAAAAATCAACGCCGACGATGTGGCAAAGACATCGCAGGTTTTCGATTTACTGCTCGGTGACGAGTTGCCGGCGCGAAAAGAATACATCGCCGAGAACGGTCACCTCTACCTCGACATGCTCGATTTGAGCTGATTGAATTTTGGACAAGGAGATTGATTTAACCAATGTTTCATGAAGATCAACTAATAACAGACACCCTGCGTGAGAACTATATGCCTTACGCAATGAGTGTAATAATATCCCGTGCGATACCGGAGATAGACGGTTTTAAGCCATCGCACAGAAAACTTTTGTACACCATGTACAAGATGAATCTGATAAACGGTCAGCGCACAAAATCCGCCAATGTGGTAGGTCAAACAATGAAACTGAACCCCCACGGTGACATGGCAATATACGAAACCATGGTACGCCTGACGCGCGGCAACGATTCCCTGCTGCACCCCCTGGTGGACTCCAAGGGCAACTTTGCCAAACACTATTCGCGCGATATGGCTTTTGCGGCATCGCGATACACCGAAGTCAAACTGGAACCCATCTGCAAGGAGCTTTTCGGTGACATTGACAAGAACACCGTGGACTTTGTGGACAACTACGACGGCACTCTAAAAGAGCCTACCCTGCTCCCTGTGTCTTTTCCTAACATTCTTGTCAACCCCAACCAGGGCATAGCGGTCGGCATGGCAAGCAACATATGCTCGTTCAATCTGCGCGAGGTGTGTGACACAACGATAGCTTTCCTCAAATCCGAGAACTGCGACATAACAAAAACCCTAATTGCACCGGATTTCACCACGGGCGGCGAGCTGATATATGACGAGGAATCAATCAGGAAAATATATGACACCGGCAGAGGCTCGGTGAGGGTTCGCAGCAAATACCGTTTCGACAAGAAAAACGGATATATAGAGATTTACGAAATTCCCTACTCCACCACCTCCGAGGCGATTATCGACAAGATAATCGAGCTGATAAAATCAGGGAAAATACGCGAGATAAACGACCTGCGAGACGAAACAGACCTTAACGGACTCAAGATCACGCTCGATGTCAAAAAGAGCTGTGACGCAGATATGCTGATGAAAAAGCTTTTTAAGATGACACCGCTTGAGGACAGCTTCAGCTGTAATTTCAACATACTGGACGGCACAACACCGAAGGTTATGGGAATCAAAGAGATACTCAAAAACTGGTCTGTGTTCCGCCAAAACTGCATAAAACGCAAGATTAAGTTTGACATCGACAAGATGACCCACAAACTTCATCTCCTGGAAGGTCTTAAGAAAATTCTGCTCGACATCGACAAGGCGATTGCCATCATCCGCGGAACCGAGCGGGACGAAGATGTTGTGCCGAACCTTATGAAAGGCTTTGACATCGACGAAGTGCAGGCGAACTACATTGCCGAGATTAAACTGAGGAACCTAAATAAAGAATATATCGTCAACAGGATAAAGGATGTGGACGAGCTGATAAAAGAGCTCGACAGGATGAAAAAAATCCTTGGTGACGACAACGAGATAAAGAAAATCATCATCTCCGAGCTGAAAGAAATATCGAAAAAATACGGCGCCGACCGCAGAACAGAGATAATCTATGACGATGACAGCGAGGATGTGAGTGTGGAGACCGTCATTGAGGATTACAACCTCAAAATCCTGTTCACAAGAGACAATTATCTCAAAAAGATATCTCAAGTGTCGCTGCGTTCCAGCGGCGAGCAAAAGCTGAAGGACGGCGACGAAATCCTGTGTGAATATGACACCACCAACAAGACGGATCTGCTGCTGTTCAGCGACAAGTGCAACTGCTACAAGATGAAGACATACGACATCGCCCTGTGCAAGGCGAGCGAATGGGGTCACTATGTGCCTAATCTGTGTGAGATGGAACCGGGCGAAAAGATAGTGTTCGTGTTGCCGACGGCAGACTACGCCGGCGACCTGTTCTTTATGTTCGACAACGGCAAGGCGGCGAGAGTTTCTCTCAAATCATACGAGACAAAGACTAACCGCAAAAAGCTGATAAACGCTTACACGGATAAACTCAACCTTGTGCAGATTAAATATCTGCCGCAGGACGAGGACATGGTAGTATACAGTTCTCTCGACAAGATACTGATATTCAACACATCCGTCATGCAAACCAAGACGACCAAGAACACCCAGGGAGTCGCGGTCATGAACATGAAAAAAAAGAGCACAATAGCAAAGGTGGAGTTCCTCAAAGATGTCAACTTCACAAACCCGGATTATTACCGTGCAAAGAATATTCCGGCAACAGGATATTATCTCAAAGACGATGATGACCCGAATGAACAGATGAGTCTGTTTTAATTCGTAAAATGAAAAAAAATACCCACCCCGGTCGGCAGCGCCGATTGGGGTGGGTTATTTACTGCAGTGTTGACATCACTTTGCCGAATACCTCGCCGATGTTCTCTCTTATCACAAGATTCGCGTTGCCGTCATAGCCGGTTTCCGTCTTGTTGATAATAACAATGTATTTTCCGCGAAAATAGCGCACAAAGGACGCCGCGGGATAGACCGCAAGCGAAGTGCCGCCCACGATGAGCATATCCGCGTCCGCAATATACCCCACCGCAGACTCCGCCACTCCGTCATAGAGCGGTTCTTCATAGAGCACAACTTTGGGTTTCATTATGCCGCCGCAGTGCGGACATTTGGGTATTTCTCCGTCGGCAATCCGTCGCAACACCTCAACAGAGTTGCCCCGTTTGCCGCAGTTTGAACAGTAAAATTCATTTGCCGTGCCGTGCAGTTCAATAACATTGCGGCTGCCTGCCGCTTGGTGCAGCCCGTCTATGTTTTGGGTAATCACCGCTTTCAGCTTGCCGCGCCGCTCAAGCTCTGCCAGAGCCTCGTGTGCGGCATTCGGCTTTGCGTCGGTTATGAAATACTTTCGGTAAAAATCATAGAATACATCCGTGTGTTCAAAAAAGAATGTGTGGCTGAGTATCACCTCGGGCGACACACCGTAGTCCTTCACGGTGTTGTACAGTCCGTCTTTGCTGCGGTAGTCCTTCACGCCGCTCTCCGTCGATACCCCTGCACCGCCGAAAAAGACGATGTTGCCGCATTCGTCAATCATTTTTGCAAATTTCTCTACATCAGATATCATGATGACATCTCCCTTCAATGCACATAATATCATAAATAAGCGCAAAAATCAAGCATTTGATATCCTCGCATAACCTTCATCAGAGCGGTAGGGAGCGATGACACCATCGCCCCGCGAAAAACATCAAACTTATCGGGTCGATGAGGTCATCGACCCCTACCGGTTGCTTGTCATTTCGTGCGCAAACACCTAATAATCACGCACTTTCACCGCCCAACCACCGTAGGGGCAGGGCTCTGCTCTGCCCGTTGTTACGCCGCGCACACCCCTTGCCTTTGATATATTTTCTCTCACGATTAACCTCCGTCAAGGCGGTAGGGGCGACCCTGCGTGGTCGCCCGAGCAAATTAACAATGTCGGGTAAATTACTCCGCTTCAAGTTCCGTCGCAAGCGTCATATCGTCAACCACTTCATAATACGGTGCAGAGCCGTAAACCGTCTGTCTCATAAGCGGCACATCGAGCGCGGTGTCAAGCATAATCGCAATGTCACGCCTTGTGGCGAAATCGTCCGCAACAAATGTTATGCTTCCCGTAAGCCCGGTGACCTCTCCGGCTTTGATATAACCGTCGGGATATCCGCCGTATTTTTCGGCATAGGGGTCATATCCGAGAGTGCTGACAATCATCTTAATCGCCTCGGCATATGTCACGGGAATGTCAGGCATAAATTCGTTCTCGCCCACGCCGTTTATCAGCTGCATGGAGCGCATAACATGAATCACATTGTACGCCCAATGCCTTTTCGGCACATCGGCAAAAATTTCTGCGGTTATGTTGTCGGCGCTTATTTCGTTCAACATGCGCACATTCCCGATAAACTGCGCCATCTCTGCCCTCGTCACAAGTTTGTCAAGCTGCAGATCGCCGTTTTCGTCACCGTTTAGTATTTTGTAATTTTTCAGTCTTTCAAAGGTGTAGTCACTCGGATAATCTTTTTTCGGCGCCTGTTTGATTTTGCTTTCGTCAAACTTCTCTCCCGATTCGCCGCCTATTCCGACGGAATACTGCCACACTCCGTATACTCCGTGAACGATAATCTCCTGATTTTGTACATCATTGAACAAATAGTATTTATCTTTGTCTATAACTATTCCGATGTATCTCATCTCACCGGCTTTGAATTCCTTGTACGCCTCAACTTCGTATTCATTTTCGCTGAAAACCGTGTCCTTGTTGATTACATAAGTATTGGTATCCTGCGGATCACTTTTGTGTGCCTTGCTTGTGAACTTGACAATTCCGTTTTCGTCATCCACCCAAATATCCTTTGGTGATATTTCAATTCTTTCATATCGGCTGTCGTTTGCAACTTCGTTGATAGTCCTCTTTGGCGTTGTGTCGTCCGCCGACACGCCTACCGCCGAAAACACCATCATTACACCCAACAGCATTGCAACAAACTTTTTCATTTTCATGTCCCTCGCTCCTTTTCGTTTTGAGATATTTATCCATATACTGATTGTAACAGCATATGTATTATTTGTCAACCTTTTTGTGACAAAATTCATGAAAAATATGTATTTTACAAACTTGTTATCAAAAATCAGATATTGATATACAGCCACCTAGACATCAAGTCCGGATGAAAATATCACCCGGACTCGATATAAACCCAGATTAACTTCACATTAATCCATATAATCCTCTACTATTGTGTTTGAAGTATATGTTATTTCAACATTAGTCCTTGCCGGTCCGTTTGAAGAAAGTTGCATCTGATATGGAACACCTTTTTCAATATCATAGTATGATGCCTCAATATAGTACATCTTATTCTTGCTGCCGCCCATTGTAGGCCAATTGCCCATATTTGAACCAAATACAGACTGAGTTCCCCTTACCAGATTAACACGCATATCTCTGCTTATACGAACAATGAGATATTTGTGATTTTTTTCTACAATTACATTGCTAAGTACATTCGGCTGAGTAATGTCGCCGTATTGCGGAACTTCGTCAATAATTGTCCAATCTATATGATTGCAAGTTTCAATAGCACTTTCAGGTTTTTCATACATATAAATACCATCTGCGACCTTAACCGTGCCCTCCGGCAAGTCAGCCGGAACATCATTGGCAGCAAACACGCTGACACAACCAAATGACAAAACTGTCGCAACTGCCAACACCATTGATATTATTCTCTTCTTAAACTTTTTCATATTCATCTTCCTTTCTTCATTAAAAAATATTGTTTTTGTGTTTTTCTTCCGGCATTAATCTTGACAAACGACACTATGTAGTGTATCATTAGTGCATCGGAGTTCCGCACAAAACTCAGTGATGCCCATCGCTTATTGTTTTTTGCAGGAACTCTTTTTTTAATGCCCTTTTTGCCTTTGCTTTGCCGGTTCCGACATGATTAAATATCGGAACCGCCTTGTCGGGAATCAGCTGCCGGTCTTTAATGAATGATAAGTAATTATCATTCATTAAGCTATGTAGCTTAACTTCCCTACCTGTTGAACTTCTTAAAGCTGTCTAAACCCTTGGGTTCTTCCGGTTCATAGTACGGAAACAGGCACGATGAATTTGCTGAAATTGCAACAAATACAAATGCACAAGACGCAATAAACGCACCATGCTTAACTACGAACTTTTTCACAGATTCTTTGAAATTTTTCATTATACACACCTCCTCCCTGAAGTTTCATAAAACAAAACCTTATTTATCAGCAACTGTTTTCCTCTGGACAATTGCTGCAACCATAGAAACAGTCACGGCAACCTGTCCAAATACCAAGGAAACGACATATATGTTCCGAGGAAAAACAGCTGTTAATATCAAATTAATTAATGTCTCAACCATGCATATCAAAATGCTGAATTTTCTGTAATACATTCTTTCAACCTCATTTACCGTTTTGTTTCTGTGTACCACCGGCGCAGCAGCAAAAACGATAACAACCGAAAACATAGACATCAATATATTTACTGTTGTATACAAGCTTTGAGGTAACGCATAAATTGCAGCGGTGAATGCCGCATACACTCCGATTGAAACGAAATAGCATTTCAGCTTTGTATCGGCATGATATCCGCCGGCATATATTCTCAGCGGAACAAATGTCAAAAAGAACAGCAGAGTCTCAACAAAATTCCCCACAAACACCGATATAACCAATATGCTTATAATTTCAAGCACAGATGATACAAATATGTCCAATCCGTAGCGGCATGCATCAACATTATCATCTTGAAGTATTCCGCTTTGCAATAAAGTATCGGCAATATTGTCAGATATGTTTTTCATGTCCGTCACCCCTTTCGTTATTGAGATTATAACATATAATTTGGCGAAAAAATTCGATTCTTCGTAAAATGCACTCTAATCAACGAAAATTGCATTACAGGCATAAAAAAAGCCTGAATTTTTAATATTCAGACCTTTTTTGTATTTATTAATCCGCAAAAATTACAAACTTTAGTGTAAATTCATTGTTCTTTTTCTCTATAGTCGGGTATGCGTCGTATTTCGACAAAGCCGCTTTTATATTCTCCAAGCCAAAGCCGTGATTTTGTTTATCTTCTTTTGAGGTGGCAAACTGTGAACTCTCGGATTCCGAAGCTGTGTTCACAATCTTGCATAATACAGACTGCTCCTTGCATGCAATAATTATGCTTATCCTCTTATCTTGCAAATTCGATCTTTCACATGCCTCTATGGCATTATCAATTGCATTACCGAAAATCGAACATATATCAACCGAATCAACAGATATATGACTCGGTATTTGAATTTGAGTGTTTACCGTTATGCCTTTGCTTTCGGCAATAGCGATTTTTGTGCTTAAAATAGCATCCAGCACAGGATTGCCTGTTTCAATAATATTTCTCCCCTGTCTTGCGGTATCTCTCAGTTTTTTTAAGTAATTTTGCGCGCCAATCAGGTTTCTATCATCTATATACGATTGCAAGCCTATCAAAAAATTATTAAAATCATGCTTGAATTTTTTGATCTGTTTCTGGGTTACCAAAATATCATCCAAATGCTTTATCTGTTGTTTCAAATGCTGTTCCTGCTGTTCCTGATTCTTTATTATATCAGCTTGTTTGGCAACATGTTCGTATAAATAAAGGGCAAAATATGTGCTGAACAGCAATCCGAACGAACACACCACCGACAGATTATGCATGTACACATCATCGGTATCAAATGATAATTTGAAAATCAGAAAAACCGCAATTGTGGTTGTAGCAAACATCAACAGAAACAATGCCCAATACGATGTCCCGATATAAAAATTTTCTTTTTTGAATTTCACGCAAGTAATGTTTACTATAAATAAAGTCAACATTTTTGAAACTATTATTCCCAACATTCTGTACAACGGATTGCCTATCGCCTCCTCAACAGGCAGATTAAAAATCAGCATGATGCTAAACATAACCATTATCTCAATAATTCCTATCAGGGCAATTGTCAAAAGAGCTATCAGCATCTTTTTGATAATCTTTCCCTTAAACAAAAAAGATGGCACAAGAAATGCTACAAGCATTCCGACAGCGTTAAGTATGCCATAACTGAAATACACATTGCATATGTTAATTATAATTGCAATCGCAATAATGCCACCTGTATATATTGTCGCGGAAAATTTTTCTGTTCTGCCGCAAAACGCATTGTACAATTTGAATAGTATAACAGTTTCGATAAAACCTGTAAATACATTCGCAATATCATAAATCCTCATACTCCAAAGTCCCTTTCAAGAAAAATCGTATAATATTTCATCAAATCTTTTTTATAAGTTCTGCTGATCGGAATAATCTTATCACAATCATGTAACTCAATACTGTTTCCGTCGATTTTGTGCATAAACCTAAAATTGATGACAAACGAGTTATGTACCCTGCAAAACATACCATTGTCAACTTTTTGAAACACTTTTGACAACGACTCACATATTTTATATGTGTCACCTTTTTTGGTATGAACCCACACCCAATGATCCTGACTTTCAAAATATACTATATCATCACAGTACAAACGCACAAACATTTTGTTTTCGGTAAATGCAAAAGTTCTGCGTTCTTGAAGCAATCTTTTGCAAGCATCATGAAAAACTTTTTTCAACTCATCGTAATCAATCGGCTTTTCCATAAACCTGAACGGCTGACACTGAAAACTCTCTTTCATATACTCCGTATGGCTTGTGACAAAAACTATTATCACACGCTCATCATTTCTGCGTATCTCATTGGCGGTTTCGATACCGTTCATGCCGTCCATCTCCATGTCCAGAAAAACAACATCATACCGTTCGTCGACATTGTTTTTGTAAGCGGCAACGAGTTTTTCACCGCTCAGATAAACATCGCATACAACGGGTGCCTCGCCGCACAATTCCAGATATTTTTCAACAGTGCTCATATGCTCCGAATCGTCGTCACACAAAGCAATTTTTACAGTATTCATAAATATGTCGCTCCTCAAAAATTGTCTGTACAAACATTATACAATCATAACATATATCTGTCAATTAAAATGCATATTTTGTAACACAAAAGTCACGGAACGCCCTGCCCCACCGCAGAGTATTCCGTGACTTAAAGCACACCGTGCGATTCAAAACACAATTGTCATATGTCACGCGCGACACCGCAAACCGTAACGACACCGCCGCTCACCATAAACTTAATGTCATATCCGCCAAACTCCATGCCGTACACCCTATCGGGGTCATCCTGATATGACGGGCGCGGATCAAGCGAGAGCACGCGGATAAGCTTCTCTTTCATCTCGCCGTCAAGTGCCGCCTCGGCGGCATTTTCAAAGCGTACCTCAAGTTCGGCATTGCTCAATGTCTCGGTATAGCCTCCGCTTGCCTCCGGATGACAATCGGTATATGGCAAATACGGCTTTATGTCAATTACGGGCGTGCCGTCCGCCATGTCCGCTCCGGACACCACTAGCACCGTGCCCAATGTTTCGTCATGCTCTATCCCGACGAGACGGACGCTCGACAAACCGATGTGGTTCGGCCGAAAAGGCGAACGCGACGCAAAAACGCCGACGCGCGCATTGCCGCCGAGTCTCGGCGGACGCACCGTCAGCGAAATCTTACTTTCTTTACTGAGGGAGAACTCCCACAGAATCCATATATGACTGAATTGCTCCAAACCTCTGAAAGCCTGTTCAGCGCGATACCTTTCATTAAAAATGATGCGCGACTCAAGCTGCGGCGCAACCCCCGACTGACGGGGCACGCCGAATTTTGTGCCGAAATCCGAGCGAATATATCCTATCGGTTCCATTATTTCTTCCTTTCCCGCCGTCAATACGCTTTGAGTGGTATCGAGCCGTCGTCGATGCCTTTGGAGATGTTTTTGATGACCGCATTGTAAGAATAATTGTCGTTGACCTGCACCTTTACTCTGTCACCGAGCTTGCGCCCCATTATCGCCTTGCCGACAGGCGAATCGGTGGAGATGAGTCCCTCAAGCACATTAACACGAATGTTTGTGACGAGAGTGTAGTTCTCCTCCTCGTTGTCGTCCTCCATGAAAAGTGTCACAGTGTCGAATATACCAACCTCGTCATCGGCGGATTTGTCGTCTATGACCTTTGCCGTGCGAATCATGTTTTTCAGATATCGGATGCGGCTCTCGTTCTTGTTCTTCTGCTGTTTCGCCATCTTATATTCAAAATTCTCGCTCAGGTCGCCGAATGCTCTGGTGCGCTTCACTTCTTCAAGCAGTTTGTATCTGAGAGTGACTGTGCGATACTCGATCTCCTCCTCCATCTTTTTGATGTCCGCTTGGGTAAGTTGGTTATACATTGCAAATTCTCCTTTACAGCAGCGGGGTGAATGCCGTGACAATTCTGCAAAAATGCGTCACAATATCCCGCTGTCTGAAATCTTTCATATTGATTGACACTGAAAACAGATTTTCAAAATCCGCCTTTATGTCTGCCATGCAGTCCGTCTTGTACATAAGCACACCACACTCATAATGATGAATGAGGCTGCGGTAATCCAGATTGACCGTGCCGACCATGGCTATGTCACCGTCGCATATAGTCTGCTTGGCATGGATGAAACCGGGTTCAAACTCAAAAATCTTGACTCCGCTGTCCGTAAGGCGCTTGTAGTATGAACGGGTAAGGGCAAAGATAGTCTTTTTGTCCGGGATATGCGGCGTGACGATTCTGACATCAACGCCGCGCATTGCCGCGTTTTTGAGAGCATTTTCGATTTTTGAATCTATGATGAGATACGGAGTTGTTATCCATATGTAGCGCTCCGCAGTGTTTATCAGGTTGAGATAAATATTCTCGGCAATATACTCCGTGTATGCCGGGCGCGGTCCGTCGCCATATGGCATGACAACGCCGCTGCCGTTTGCCGGGTATCTCTCGCCGAGGTATGCTCCATACTCCTCCACAATCTCCGTCTGAGCGTCATAGCCTTGCAAAAAAAGCGCAGCAAGGCTCGCTACCGCCGTGCCTTCCAGACGAACCGCCGTGTCCTTCCACACGCCGAAACGCTCCTTGGCGTTGACATATTCGTCCGCTATGTTCACACCGCCCACATAACCCACTCTGCCGTCCACGACGGTTATCTTGCGATGGTCACGGTTGTTGTGGCGCTCCGATATAACCGGGCGAAACGGATTGAACTTTACACAGATTATACCGTACTTCTGCATCATTCGGTCAAAATCCCACGGGAGTGTGTTGACCGAACCGAGGTCGTCATACATAAACCTGACCTCAACGCCGGACTCCGCCTTATCGCGCAGGATATTGAATATCGACTGCCACATGACGCCGTCTTCCACAATGAAGTACTCCATGAATATGTATCTCTCTGCTTTTTTCAAATCCTCTGTGAGCGACTGCCAAAAATCCTCCCCCGTGGCAAAGAACTTTGTAGCGGTGTTTTCATAGGCATCTTTTCCCGATGCGGTATGGATGTATTCAAACTGACCTTTATATTTACCCGTCTTTGCCTGTACTGCAAAGTGGTTTTTGTCATCATCGGCAAAGTAGCCGTCAATATGCACAGCAACCGCTTTGTGAGTGCGTTTTTGCTTGCGTGACAGCTTATATTCCGAGAAAGTCAGATATATAACAGTGCCGAAAACCGGCATGAGGAGAGCGATGATTATCCACGGAATCTTAGCTTCGGTTATCATGTCGCGATTGATTATGGCGATAACAACAACAAAACTTATCACATTCATAAATGCGCTGAAAAGCGTGAAATAATCATTCAACTGTGAAATTATCAAAAGGAACAATATCAGCTGTGCCAAAATAGCAAAACCGACTATAAAAAGTCTGCTGAACAGTGCTTTTGAAAGTTTCATGTTTCTCCTCCTGTTTTGTGAGATTATGCCCGAGACGGTACAAAATTTGCGCAGAAAATGTTCCGTCAAAGGATGTGTATGTGTTTTTTATTCTTAGGCGGCGAGTTCAGCGCTACTGCACTGCTGTCCGAGACGACAAGAATAAAAAACACATGCACAGACGGCACAAAACTTCATGCGTGCAAATGAGACGGTACAAAATTTTTGCGGAACGGCTGTAATCGACAGCCCCTCCGTCAGCCTTTTTGGCAAGCATTATTTTTTTGCAAAAAAACAATGCTTGCCGGCTGCCACCTCCCCTTGCACAGGGGAGGCTTTCTGTCAAGTGTTAATTTGCCGGGGCGACCGCACAGGGGCGCCCCTACAAGTGCACCTTACCGTATGGGTACCCCTGTGCTATCACCCGAAAATATGCGGTATTACAGCATCAGATTACAAATCTTATTGCTGAGTTCTGTCGGATTGGATATTGTAAGTCCGCTGATAAGCCTTGCCTGTGCATACAGAATTTGTGCGCAGTCGGAGAGCTTGTCTTTGTCTGTCTCATACAAATCTCTGAGTTTTTGCGCAATTGGGTGCGCAGAGTTAATCTCAAGCACAGTCTCCGCTTTCGGCTTAAATTCAGACTCCGCACCGGGCATCTTGCTGAGCACTTTTTCCATCTCTGTCGATATGCCGCCTTCACTGGACAGGCACACCGGGTGATCGCCTAGGGTGTTTGTAAACCTTACGGCGCTCACGCTGTCACCCAGGCTCTCCGCCATAAACTTAAGCATTTCTTCGGATTTATCGTTAATTTCCTTAATCTCGTTTTTCTCCTCATCAGTGGAGATATCCACATTTTCTGCGCAGACATTGACAAACTGCTTGCCGTCAAACTCGTGCAGCATGGAGATGGTAAACTCATCTATCTCTTCGGTGAAATAGAGCACACTGTATCCTTTTGACTTCACCGCATCCGTCTGGGGAAGCATATCCGCCGCATCAATCGTCTCTGCGCAAGCATAGTATATGCTCTTTTGACCCTCGGGCATTGCCTCGGTGTACTCGGCGAGAGATATATATTTTTTATCATCGGACGACTTATACATGAGCAGATCCTGCAAATCCTTGTTCATGCCGTAAGATGTGTATATGCCGTACTTAATCTGCAAGCCAAACTCGGCAAAAAACTCCTCATACGCCTCGCGGTCGTTCTTCATCATCTTGACAAGCTCGGATTTAATCTTCTTTTCAATGTTCTTTGCGATGACCTTTAGCTGATGATCATGCTGCAGAGTTTCACGCGATATATTGAGTTTAAGATCCGGACTGTCCACAAGACCTTTTACAAAGCTGAAATAATCCGGCAGGAGCGATTCACATTTTTCCGTAATCATAACGCCGCTTGAATAGAGCTGAAGTCCTTTTTCATAGTTTTTGCTGTAATAGTTCATCGGCGCTTTTTTCGGGATGTAGAGCAGTGCCTCAAAAGATACCGTACCCTCGGCTTTGAAGTGAATTACCTTTGCCGGCTCGGTGTAATCAAAGAACTTGTCTTTGTAAAAATCGTTATACTCATCCGCAGTGATGTCCGACGGATTTCTGTGCCAGAGCGGCACCATGCTGTTGAGAGTCTCAATCTCGGTATATGTCTCGTACTTCGGGTCTTTATCGTCCGAATCGGCGGTCTTGCGCTGCTTTTCGACTTCCGTCTTGATTGGGTATCTGATGTAATCTGAATATTTTTTCACAAGATTTTTAATTTTGAATTCTTCCAAAAACTCACTGTACTTATCATTCTCGGTATCGTCTTTTATATGCAGAGTGATTTTTGTGCCGATTTCGTCATAGTCACACGGAGTAACAGTGTATCCGTCGGCGCCCTCGGATTCCCACTTGTTTGCAGCAGCCTCACCGAGTGCATGGCTGACTACCTCTATCTTGTCACACACCATGAACGCAGAGTAAAAACCGACGCCGAACTGGCCTATGATGTCTATGCCGCTGTCCGCCTCGGAATCGTTCTCAGCTTTGAACTCACCTGAACCGCTCTTGGCGATTGTACCGAGGTTTTTCTCAAGCTCTGCCTCGGTCATGCCACAACCGTTGTCTGTAATTGTGAGCGTTCTCGCCTCTTTATCGCGGTCTATGCGGATGGAATATCCGTCCTGCGGCGCAAGACTTGCATCGGTAAGTGCCCGGAAATAGCGCTTGTCTATGGCATCGCTCGCGTTTGATATCAGCTCACGCAGAAAAATCTCTTTGTGAGTGTAGACCGAATTGATCATCATGTCAAGCATCTTTTTTGATTCTGTCTTAAATTGTTTTTTCATATGAACATCTCCATAGTATAAAAGAATCCAAACCGAAAGCTTGAATTCTCGTTTATTTTTAGATTATTATACAACATATTTGCATATATGTCAACTTTTGTTTCGACGGTCGTCGGATATGCCGAGAAGTTTTTTCGCATTTCCGCAGTAAATTTTGTTTTTCTCGTCGTCAGACAGTTCCAGAGTCTCTATAAGGTTCTTCTCCATTGCAGCGCTGTGCCATGGCGAATCCGTGCCGAAAAGCAGTCTGTCCGCACCGTGTTTTTCCACAATGCGCAGCGCCACAGGGCGCGGCATTGTTCCGCAGCCGAAAGATGTGTCAAAATACAAATCTCTGCCGCAAAGGTACTCTATGACGCCCTCGCCGCAATCCTGACCGCCCCAGTGCGCAGCAACCACCGGCGAATCGAACCAGCGGAGCGCGCCAAGCATATTCTTTGGCAAGCAATGATACGGCGCCGGATATCCGTAGTCAAAACCGGCGTGAAACACGGTTATCAGTCCGTGAGACGATATTTTTTTATAAATAGGTTTCATCTTTTCGTCGTCTGCGTAAAACCCCTGATATTCCGGATGAAATTTCACTCCTTTAAGCCCGAGAGACTTTATTCTGTCAAGCTCGTCAAGTGCGTCCCCGGCATCGGGATAGACCGAGCCGAATGCGAAAATATCATCACAGTTATTTATTGACGCAGCAAAATCGTTAACACTGTGCTGCTGATGTGCGTTTGTGGCAATACCGAGCACAACGGATATGTCTGCCCCACCGTCCCGCATAGAGTTTTTCAATCCGGATAATGTACCATCAGTGTGGGGCTGCATACCGCCGGAGGCATATGCAAGCCCTGCTATCGCCCGCGGCGCAAGCTTATCCGGAAAGCAATGTGTGTGAAAATCTATAAGCATATCAAAAATCCCCTTATTCTGTAATTATTCCGACGCAACAATCATACGATAACCGACTCCCAATTCATTTGAAATATAGTTATCCTTACCCGGTTTTGCGCCGAATTTTTTTCGTATATTAGCCATGTTGACCTGAAGTCTTTTTACGCTGCCGTAGTCGTCATATCCCCAGATGTTTTTTATAATAAAAGAATATGTCAGCACCTTGCCGGCGTGCTCAGACAAAAGCGTAATTATATTATACTCCGTTTTTGTCACTTTAATCTCCTCACCATTAAGAAACACACGGCGCGACGCATATTCTATCACCAGTCCGCCATTCACGAACTTACCCTCGGGAATCATTTCATCGCTCTGTCTGGTTGTGCGCAGCACCGAGCGAACGCGCGCCATAAGCTCTGCACTTCCGAATGGCTTTGTAACATAGTCGTTTGCGCCCAAATCGAGTGCGCAAACCTTGTCGCCCTCATGAGTGCGCGCCGACAGCACTATAATCGGCACAAAGGAATTTCGGCGGATATCGCGCAGAAGGGTTATTCCGTCCATATCCGGCAGGCCGAGATCGAGAATTATCAAATCAGGACGGTGCGACGAACAGAGCATCTTTGCACTGCCGCCGCTGTATGCCGAGATTGCGGTATAGCCGTTTGCCTCAAGCAAGGTTGCGACAAGATTATTTATGTTTTCCTCGTCCTCAATCACAAGAACTTCATATTTGTTGTTCATCCTCTTCCTCCCTATCAAGTTCAAACCGAAAAACCGCACCGCCGTCCTTGGCGGTTTCGGCATTTATAACACCGCCGTGAGCACGGATAATCGTTGCGCACAGCGACAGTCCTATTCCGGCATTGTGCTTATGACAGTCGGCGGTCACCTCACCGCTCACTCCGTTAAATATGTTTTTCAGCCGCTCCTGTTCAATACCGCACCCGTCGTCAATTACGCTAAATACAGCCCTGTTGCCCACAGTGTGCACATTAAGGACAAGTTTTGTCATGCCATCGGCGTGCAATGCAGCATTCTCGAGCAGGTTAAATATGACCTGTTCTATGAGTATGGCATCCATCGGGATGACCACAAATTCATCGGGCAGTTCCGTCGTGACCTCAACTTCAGGGTATCTTTTGTTAAACTTGACAAGAACCGAATCTATCAGTTCGTCAAGCACCGTAGGTGTTTTTATCAGGTTGACATTTCCGCTGTCCAATCGAGTGATTGAGAGAAGATTTTCTACCATTCGTGAAAGCCACTGTGCCTCTTTGCATATACCGCTCAGCATTTTTTCTCTCTGTTCTGCGCTGAATCCGTCGCCGCCGTCGAGCAAGGCAGAACCGGCACCGTATATGGTGGTAAGCGGAGTGCGCAAGTCATGAGATACTGCTCTGAGAAGGTTTGCCCTCATGCGCTCGGTTTCTGATTCGGCGCGCAGTGCCTCTTGTTTTTTCAGTTTAGTTGTCATGGCACAGGTTATGACGGATATGATGATCATTATTACTGCGGATACCATGTTTTCCTGGATAGTGAAATTAAAACTGAAATACGGAAATGTGAATGCATAGTTGACCGCAAGAACACTGATGAACACAGACGCTATACCGCAAGTGTAGCCTTCCGTAAAGATGGATATAAAAAAAGAACCGAGCACGAATATTGCCGGAATCAGCCGCATAGCGCCCGATTCATTATGTATCATAAGGCATATGCCCAGACAGGCGCAGAGTACAGCAACAACCACAAGCAGATTACACAAGAATTTTTGGAGTTTATTTAGTTTTCTTGACTTTATCATAAGTAAATCCTCCGATGATTAACAAGTTTCTGAAATGCTCGGGAGCGTATATTTTTCTGTACGCAAACACGCAGGTTTGCGTTTTTATAACAGTTGCCGCAAAAGATTTTACCGTTCCATGTATTTTGCCGTCGAATTGCAGATGTATACCCGCGCTTTATTTTTTGATTGTACCACATACTGCCGTGCCTTGTCAAACACTTCTTGAGATATGTATTACTTTGAACGCTTGCATTTCATATTAAAAATTATTAATGATACAATATATCTTCAGTATTTAATTGTAAAAATCTTATCCTGATTGCAAAATTGCATAAAAATCATTGACGAAATTAAAAAACCATGATACAATATACCCATAGAGGAATATATATAGAAAGGGTTTGGCAGATATGAAGCGTCGGCGTAACATCAATATGTATATTTACTCGCGGCACAGATATCGATTTGGTTTTTTCGGTTATTCGTACGCGGGTATTTGTTGAGGTGCGTTCGATTTCAAATTTTTTGAAATCGGGCTCACCTTTTTTCGTTCTTAGGCAAGCGGGACCCGAACATTCATCGTCAGGCAATGCCTGTTCGAGTCTCGCTTGCCTAAGCCGAAAATATAATATATGACTACATCCCCGAAAGGAGCGTGCAGCCTATGAAAGAAAAAGCGCCGGATATTCGCACTCCGGCAAAAACATAAAGTTGCGGAATGACATTAAATCGCGAAAAGGAGGTACTGTTCATGAAAACCAAAATGTATAAAACGATTTCAATTTTGATTTGTATTATAATGCTGATTTCGCTTATACCGATGAATGCATTTGCTGACGATTCAAAAGCCGTAAAAATTACGGCTGCATCAAAGGCTGTAGAGGTTACAGACGATTCAAATTCAGCAGAAATTACAAAAGATACGGATTCAGAAAAAATTACGGACGAGGCAAAGTTTATCTCTCCGGAGGAAGCAAAGGAAATTGCACTGAAGGACGCCGAACTTGACAGAAACAAGCAAAAAATCGTTTTCACCAAAGAGGAACTGAGCCGTAATAAAGGCAGACCCTGCTACCTGTTGGATTTTTATACAGATGAAAATCAATATCACTATGAGATTGACGCAAAGACAGGAGAAGTTATCTACGGCAGAAAATATATTCTGCTTGCCGAAGCAAAAAAGATTGCCGTTGATGATGCGGGCTGCACCGAAAGGGTTACCTTTGCCGAAGAAGAATTGGTAGACGGCGGTGTTAAAACACCGTATTATCTGCTTGTCTTTGCAGACAATAAAACACAGTGGACATACCGAATCAATGCTGTAAGCGGCGATATACTCGAAAAGAAAGAGAAGAATATCGGCGAGGCGGATTTAATCTCTTTGGAAAAAGCAAAGTCAATCGCACTTAAAGACGCCGCTCTCGTTGAAAATGCCGAAAAGATTGTGTTCACCAAGGAGGAGCTAATCCGTAATCAGAGCAAGCCCTATTACCTGTTGGAGTTTTACACCGGTAAATATCAGTATCACTATGAGATTGACGCAACAACGGGCGATATTATCTACGGCAGAAGATATATTCTGCTTGCCGATGCAAAAAAGATTGCCGTTGATGACGCCGAATGCACCGACAAGGTTACCTTTACCGAAGAAGAATTGGTAGACGGCGGCATTAAAACACCGTATTATCTGCTTGTTTTTGCAGACACAAAAACACAGTGGACTTATCGAATCAATGCTATAAGCGGTGCTGTTATGGGAAAACATATTGATGATATCAGCGGTACGAATTTTATTTCCTTGGAGGAAGCAAAGAAAATTGCGCTCAAGGATGCTAAGCTTGACGACACCGCACAAAAAATTGTTTTCACCAAAACCGAGCTTAACCGCAACCAAGGCAGGCCCTGCTACATTTTGGAGTTTTACACCGGTAAATATCAGTATCACTACGAGATTGACGCAAAGACGGGCGAGATTATCTACGGCAGAAGATATATCCTGCTTGCCGACGCAAAAAAGATTGCCGTTGATGATGCCGAATGTACCGACAGGGTTACCTTTATCGAAGAAGAATTGGTAGACGGGGGAATTAAAACACCTTACTACCGACTTGTATTTGCCGACAGGAAAACGCAGTGGACATACCGAATCAATGCGGTAAGCGGCGATATACTGGAAAGTAAAAACAAGAACATCGATGAACCGGATTATATTTCTTTGGACGAAGCAAAAAAGATTGCACTAAAAGACGCAGGGCTTGACAAATACGCACAAAAAATTGTGTTCACCAAAGCCGAGCTTAATCGTTATCAGGGCAAGCAATCCTATTTGCTGGAGTTTTATACCGGTAAAAATCAGTATTACTATCAAATTGACGCAAAGACAGGAGAGATAATTTTTGGCAGAAAATATATTCTGCTTGCCGACGCAAAAAAGATTGCCGTTGATGACGCAGAATGCACAGACAGGGTTACCTTTATCGAAGAAGAATTGGTAGACGGCGGCATTAAAACGCCTTATTATCATCTCGTATTTGCGGACAAAAAAACGAAGTGGACTTACCGAATCAATGCAGTGACAGGCAGCATACTCAAAAAGAAACAAAAGGACATCAAGTCAAAACCCGACATCGAGTGGGAAAATCCGTTCGGTGATGTTAAGAAAAAAGACTGGTTTTACTTTTCGGTCAAATTTGCATATGATTTTGGCTTGATGAAAGGTACAACAGAGATGGAATTTTCACCGGACTCTTTTGTGACCAGAGCAATGTTTGTCATGATTATCTATCGTATGGAAAAAGAGCCGCAGGCCTCAGGCTCCGTGTTTGTCGATGTTGAAATCGGCGGTTATTACGACAGGGCAGTTGCCTGGGCAAATGCAAACGGCATCGTCTCCGGTGTTTCAAAAGACCGTTTCGCACCGGACGATCCGATTACCCGCGAACAGATGGCAACAATCCTTTACCGCTACGCAGATTTCAAGGGATATGACATAGAATCAAACGGCAATACGGCATATTCGGACAGCAACTCCATTTCCGGCTATGCAAGGAACGCTGTAAGTTGGGCGGCTGCAAACTTACTTATGAAAGGAAATGACGACGGCAGCTTTTTGCCGAATGCCAATACAACAAGAGCGCAGGCGGCGGCTGTATTCACCCGCATGATCGAAAATCTGGAATAAAAGTCAGCCTCTGACACAAGGTATGTTTTTCAATGTATAATCCGCTGTTGCAAAACGATGCGCAAACATTGGTTTATCGCCAATGTTTGCGCATATTTGCTTAAAAGGCAGCTTTACGGCTGGCATTTTTTATACTTCATACCTCATATACTCGTTTCCGTCAAGATCCCTCCAGACGAACACACCATCCTCAAGCGTCATATATGAATTTTTCGAGCCGCCTTTCGGAATTGATACGGAGCCGGTGTTCAGATAAGTAAATCTCCCCTCATCGCAAGCAGGAATATGGGTATGACCGCAGAGCAAGATATCACCGTCGGATAAAAAGTCCGTCAGCTCTCCCCTCTTGTGACCGTGCGCGGCATAGATAAGACGGCTGCCGCATTCTATGACGGCATAATCAGCAAGAATCGGGAATTCAAGAACCATCTGATCAACTTCTGTGTCGCAGTTTCCGCGGACGCAGAGAATTTTCGGCCTCAGCTCATTCAACATGGAAATGACCTCTTTGGGGGCATAGTCTCGCGGCAAGTCATTCCTCGGTCCGTGGTAGAGCAAATCACCGAGCAAAATAAGTCTGTCCGCAGCCTCTTTTTCAAAACGCTCAACAAGCTTTCTGCAATAATAAGCCGAGCCGTGTATGTCTGAAGCAATCAAGAATTTCATGTTACTCTCCTCAGTTATCTTAGTATTATGGATTTAATTTTACGGTTTTTCAAGCAAAAAATCAAGAGCAAATGCGTCCTTAAAACTTCAAACCGACAAAATAACCATCAAACAAACTAATTTAACAACATTTTTATTGAAATTTCCCTATAAAAAAATTGTTAAAAAATCTTGACATAACCAGTTAGTTGTGTTAAACTAACTGACGAAGGTTAGTGATAGCTAACTGAATATTTTCGATATTGGTCAGTCAATGAAATCGGTAAAGACAGACACCGCACAATTATATGACAGAGCCTGTCTCATGCCAAAAATGTCATGATCGGAACGGAGGTACATAATGATGCCGCTAAGTCTTGCAGCAGTCGGAGAGACAAACATTATCAAAAAAATCGGCGGCAAGCCGGAAGTTAAGAAACATCTTGAGAACCTGGGGTTCGTTGTAGGCGGTAATGTTCAGATAGTGAGCACTCTCGCAGGGAATGTTATCGTGAATGTCAAGGAAGCGCGGGTTGCAATCAGTGAGGAAATGGCAAGGAAAATCATGGTTTGATTAAACCTGAAGTTTTTTAAGGGAGGAAAAATGATGAACACATTGAAACAGGCAAAAATCGGCGACACCGTAACGGTGGTTAAACTGCACGGAGAGGGCGCCGTAAAGCGCAGACTTATGGATATGGGCATTACCCGAGGCACTGCCGTACATATCAGAAAAGTTGCTCCGCTGGGAGACCCCATAGAGGTGACCGTGCGCGGATATGAACTGTCACTGCGAAAAGCAGATGCGGAAATGATTGAAATTCAGTAAATAATATCGGGAAAGAGAGGATAAGTTATGAGTATCAGAATTGCTCTCGCAGGAAACCCAAACTGCGGCAAAACCACATTGTTTAACGCTCTGACAGGCTCAAATCAGTTTGTCGGAAACTGGCCGGGAGTTACGGTCGAAAAGAAAGAAGGAAAGCTTAAAAAGCACGACGGTGTAATCATCACCGACTTGCCGGGCATCTATTCCCTTTCACCGTATACCCTTGAAGAAGTAGTTGCAAGAAACTACCTCATCGGCGAAAGACCGGACGCCATACTTAACATAATAGACGGAACCAATCTTGAGAGAAACCTTTACCTCACCACACAACTAACAGAGCTGGGCATCCCGGTTGTCATCGCAATCAACATGATGGATGTTGTAAGAAAGAACGGCGACAAGATAAACATTGCCGAGCTATCCAGAGAACTCGGATGCAAGGTGGTTGAGATATCCGCACTCAAAGGCGACGGAGTTATGCAGGCCGCAGAGGAAGCAATCAACGCAGCAAGCAGCGGCAAGACGATACCGATGCACACATTCAGCGGTGCGGTCGAGCACGCAATTGCTCACATAGAAGAAGCAATTCTTCACGATATGCCCGAAGATGAGCAGAGATGGTACGCGATAAAAATCTTTGAGCGTGACAGCAAAATAATAGAAAAACTTAGTATTAAAGAAGATATTCTCAAACATATAGAAGAAGACATCAAAGCTGCCGAGGACGAACTGGACGATGACGCAGAGAGCATAATCACCAACGAGAGATATTTGTATATCGCTCAGCTGATGAAAGGCTGTTACAAGAAGAAAAACGCAGGCAAGCTCTCTACATCGGATAAGATCGACCGCGTAGTCACCAACCGTTGGCTCGGTCTGCCGATATTTGCAGTGGTAATGTTTGTTGTGTACTACATCTCCATGGTAACAGTCGGCTCGATGGCTACAGACTGGGCGAACGACGGACTTTTCGGCGATGGCTGGCACCTTTTCGGCATAGGTTCGGCACAGTACGGCGAAGTCAGCGAAGAATTCGGCGGAGCAAGCGAGATAGTAAACGGCTACATCGAATTTGCCGCAAGCAAGGGTATTGACACAGAAGATGTTGAGGCGGCGCTCGACACAGAGTCCGATGACTTTGACGCAGACGCCGCAAAAGAGGCTCTTTCAACATTTGCGGAGGATGTAAAAGATATCCCCAAGGCTACCTACACCGTTGTGGACGAAGAAACAATGGCGGACGAAGAAGTCACCTCAACATACAGCGAACTGCTCGATGCAATCGACACATATGACAGTTTCAACTGTGCAGACCCCGACCCGGCTGATTACGGCGTGTGGGTTCCCGGTATCCCGGTTCTCGTTGAAAACGCACTTGCAAAAGCGGATTGCGCAGACTGGCTATCCGGTCTTATCCTCGACGGTATCGTAGCCGGTGTCGGCGCGGTGCTCGGATTTGTACCTCAGATGCTCGTTCTGTTTCTGCTCCTTGCTTTCCTCGAAGCTTGCGGATATATGGCCCGTATTGCTTTCGTGCTCGACAGAGTATTCCGTAAATTCGGTCTTTCGGGTAAATCGTTCATACCCATGCTCATAGGCACAGGTTGCGGCGTACCGGGAGTAATGGCATCGAGAACAATAGAAAACGACCGCGACAGAAAGATGACAATCATGACGACAACCTTCATCCCCTGCGGTGCAAAGGTACCGTTTATAGCAATGATCGCCGGCGCTATATTCGGCGGCTCGGCTTGGGTATCAACTTCGGCATACTTCATCGGTATGGCGGCAATCATCATCTCGGGTATCATGCTCAAAAAGACAAAGATGTTCGCCGGCGACCCGGCACCGTTCGTTATGGAGCTGCCGGCATACCATATGCCTACCCTGCTCAATGTACTGCGCAGCATGTGGGAGCGCGGCTGGTCGTTCATTAAGAAAGCCGGCACAATCATCCTGCTTTCCACAATCTTTGTTTGGTTCACAACATACTTCGGCTTTACAGAGGACGGCTTCCGTATGCTCGATGAATCCGAAATCAGCATGAGCATCCTTGCAAAGATCGGTAACTGCATCGCTTGGATATTTGCACCTCTGGGCTGGGGCAACTGGCAGGCAGCCGTTGCGTCTATCACCGGCCTTGTTGCAAAAGAAAACATTGTCGGCACACTTGGTATCCTCTACGGCGGCGGAGACCAGAGCGTATATCAGGCATTGGGCGGTGCGTTCACCGCTATCAGCGGATATTCGTTCCTTGTGTTCAACCTGCTGTGCGCACCTTGCTTTGCGGCAATAGGCGCTATAAAGAGAGAGATGAACAACGCAAAATGGACATGGTTCGCAATCGGTTATCAGTGCGTATTCGCTTATGTAATCGCACTTATCGTAAATCAGCTCGGAATGCTCTTTGGCGGCAGTGCAAACATACTCGGCACAGTAGTTGCGGTAGCATTTATTGCCGGAATAGTATATATGCTCTTTAAGCCCTACAAAGAGGCAGAAACCCTTAAATAAATCGTTTTAACACAATCGTCCGAAGGAGGATTTTCAAAATGACTTGGTTAATGAACAATATCGGCACAATAGTAGTTTCCGCTATACTCCTTGCAGTAGTTGTCCTTATTATACTGCATCTCAAAAAGAACAAAGCCGCAGGAAAATCCTCCTGCGGCTGCGGCTGTGCCAACTGTGCGCTGCACGGCAAATGCCACGGCGATAAGTAATTAATGGGATTTCACATTATGATATATCCCCTGCTTTTTACGGTTATATCAGCAACATTAATGTTGTATATAAAGAAAATATGTAAAAAATATCTTAAGAGGAAAGGAAATGTTTAATCATGAAATTCACAGAATTTATTACAGACAAAAAGACCCTCAGTTTCTTGGGCGGAGTGTTCGCCGCAACTTACGGCGTAAAGGCACTCAAGAGCGACAAAACACGCAAAGCTTGTGTAAACGGACTTGCAAAGTGCATTAAACTCCAAAACGATGCACAGGCAACTTTCAAGAACATGAAAGAAGAAGCCGAGGACATCTGCTACGACGCCAAGAAGGCGGCAGAGGAAGAATAAAAGAAGGAATGTTGAAATGAAATATTCTGTTGTTTACGATTCTCCGGGCAGACTGCGTTTGAGGTGCGGCGCCGGAGTATTTAACAAATACCAGGAAAATGCGCTGGCGCAAGAGATATCCGGCATAAAGGGAGTCTGTTCGGTGCAGGCGTCGGGCATAAACGGCGGCATACTTGTGTATTACGACGGAGATTTGCGAGGACGCCTGCTTGAAAAGGTGTCGGCAATAAACCCGAAAGAAATCCCCGAAATGCAGCTCACTTCCATACAGGAGGTGGACGCCGAATTCAAGAAAAACTTTGCGTTGCTTGTCGGCAAGCAAGCTTTCATTAAGTTTTTTGTCCCGTCGTTCATCAAACTGCCGCTTACCGCTATAAGAGCACTCCCCTTTGTAAAAGAAGGGCTCAAGAGTCTTGCACACGGCAAGATGAATGTAGCTCTGCTTGATGCGGTATCCGTCTCAGCGTCAATTCTCAGCGGTTCACCTTCAACGGCGTCATCCATAATGACTCTGCTCGGCATATCTTCGCTGCTTGAGGATTACACTCGCAAAAAGGCGAAAAACGCCCTCTCGGACAGTTTGTCGCTGAACATAGATAAGGTGTGGAGAATAGATGGCGGAACAGAAACACTTGTGCCCCTATCTGACATAAAAATTGGTGATACGGTGCGTGTACGCACAGGCAGCATGATACCTGTGGATGGCTTTGTCACTGCCGGCTCTGCCGGGGTGAACGAATCGTCCATGACAGGTGAAGCAGTGCCCGTCATCAAGGAAAAAGGCATGAGCGTATACGCCGGTACTGTTGTGGACGAAGGCAGCATTGACATATTGACGGACAAGCTGCCGGACAACAGCCGTATAAACGGGATTATTGACCTGATAGAGAATTCAGAAGAGCTCAAATCCGGCGTGCAGACTAAAGCAGAAAAATTTGCTGACAGCCTGGTGCCGTTCAGTTTGCTGACAAGTGCACTCTCCTACATCTTCACAGGGAATGTGACAAAGGCACTATCAGTGCTAATGGTGGACTATTCATGTGCCATAAAGCTGTCAACACCGATATGCGTGATATCCGCAATGCGTGAGGCGACCAACTACGACATCATGATAAAAGGCGGCAGATACCTTGAAAACTACGCTTTTGCCGATACAATCGTGTTTGACAAAACAGGGACGCTAACAGTCTCCTGCCCCACTCTTGCAAAGGTGATACCTTTCGGCGGTTATAGCGAGGACGAGATTTTGTGTACCTCGGCTTGCCTGGAAGAGCACTTCCCCCACAGCGTGGCAAAATCAATAGTCCACGCCGCAACAGAGCGCGGACTGGAGCACAGGGAAGAACACGCCGATGTTGAATACATCGTCGCTCACGGAATAGCGTCCTATCTCAATGGCAAGAGGGTGTTAATCGGAAGTGCGCACTTTATATTTGATGACGAAAAAGTTGAATTAACCGATGAGCAAAAAGAAATAATAATTAAAAACGGAGAGAAATACTCCATGATATACCTTGCAATCGCCGGAAAACTCTGCGGAATACTCTGCATAGAGGATCCCATCCGTCCCAATGCACAAAAGGTCATTGCTACCCTGAGAGACAAAGGCATGACGAATGTGATGATGATAACCGGCGACGGCGAAAGCACAGCATCCACAGTTTGCCGCGAACTCAAGATAGATAAATTCCGCGCGCGGGTGCTGCCGGAGGACAAGCTGGACATAATAAACGACATCAAGTCACGCGGACATAAAGTGGTCATGGTTGGCGACGGGGTGAACGACTCTCCTGCCCTTGCCGCGGCAGATGTGTCCATTGCCATGAAGGATGCATCCGACATAGCGCGCGAGGTAGCAGATATCACACTGCTCACATCAAACCTTGACAGACTGGTGGTTCTGCGCGACCTGAGCGAAAATCTGTTTGCAAGGATTCGCTCTAATTACAGGTTTATAAGTCTGTTCAACAGCGCACTGATATTACTCGGTATCGGCGGAGTTATAACGCCTGTCACAAGCGCCCTGATGCACAATGTGTCAACCATGGGGATATGCATACGCAGTATGCGCCCATTTATAGATTAGTAGCTTTGAAAATCAAAATGAGGAGGATTGCGATGCTGTCGTCAACCAAAAAGAGATATATGTTTATAATATACGAACTCGGAAACAAAGGCGGCATCGTTAGGAGCATTGATGTGTCCCGAGCCCTCGGCGTCAAGAAAGCCAGCGTATCACTCATGCTCCCCAACCTCGTTCAGGAAAACCTGATTGAGAGAACTCAAAGCGGCGGTATAGTGTTCACTAAAGCAGGTGCAACCTTTGCCGGAGAACTTTATTTTAAGTATATAACGATGTATGAGTTTTTCAGAAATACACTCGGCAGCAACCATGAGGCCGCACGCAACGACGCGATATGTTGCCTGTGTTCCATGACAGACGAAAACGCAACAAAGCTTGCGGAATATATAACAAAATCATAAAGGGAGGCATAAAGATGAGTGTGGTAATAGTCGGCGGTCACGACAGAATGCATTGCAAGTACAAGGAGATATGCAAAAAATACGGATGTAAGTGCAAAGTGTTCACGCAGTGTCCTGCGAATTTCAAAAGTCAGATAGGCAGTCCCGACATGGTGGTGGTGTTCACCGGCACGGTTGCACACAAAATGGTCGCAACGGCGTCTGCACAGGCAGAGAAAACCGGCGCATACATAAAACATTGTCATTCGTCAAGCGGCAGTGCGCTTAATGAGGCTCTAAGGGATTATTTTGAGACGGAGTAAGATGGTATATTTTTTTGAATGTAGGTTAGTTACTGCTAACTCATGCCGTTGTGATCCGGAACGGTGCAATGTATGCAAGCGTTTTCACCGCTTACTTTATCTCATTTTCAATAAATTAAAATATCATAGTTTTGAGCAAAAAGCAACTTATAAATTGCAATTCATAAAAAATCGGGGCATTGCGCCCCGATTTTACTAATTTCCACATTCTATGCTGATTTCATTAAACATCTTTAGATAGTCGTCTATTGTCGTCTTCGCTCTCTGTTCGCCGTCTGCATCAAGCACGATTTTGCCCTCATGGAACATTACCGTTCGCGTGCCGTATTCCACGGCGTAGCGCAGATTGTGAGTAACCATTATCGCAGTCAGGTTCTTCTCTTTAACCACCCTGTCGGTAAGCATCATCACCGTGTCCGCAGATTTAGGGTCGAGCGCAGCCGTGTGCTCGTCAAGCAGGAGCAGCTTTGGATCGGATATAGTCGCCATAATGAGTGCAAGTGCCTGTCGCTGACCGCCGGACAGCGTGCCTGCCTTAGTTTCAAGCCTGTCCTCAAGGCCCATATGAAGCATTGAGAGTTGTTCGCAATAAAACTCCTTGCGCTTGTGGTTGAGACCGGGTGTGAGATTATATGCCTTGCCTTTGTTGTCCGCAACAGACATATTCTCAAAAATCGTCATCGTGGGGCAAGTGCCTGTTGCCGGGTTCTGAAACACCCTTGCAATCTTCTTTGCACGATTATAGTTCTTCACAGCGGTTATGTCGCTGCCGTCCAGAATGACACTGCCGCTGTCGGGTAACACATCGCCCGATATTATGTTAAGCACGGTGGTTTTGCCCGAGCCGTTGGAACCGACCACAGAGACAAACTCTCCGTCGTTTATCTTTAGGTCAAAATCATCAAAAAGCATCTTCTCGTCAATAGTTCCGGCATTAAAAACCTTTGAGATTGATTTAAGCTCTAACATCTGCACTGCCTCCTTTTCTGCCCTTGACCCTGTCGGAATTAAGCACCAAAGTGATTACAAACAGGACGGAAATGACAAGATTGGTGTCCTTCGCCTGCAATCCGCACAGCATCGCAAGCGAGATACACGCCTTGTAGATTATCATGCCGACCACAACTCCCGTGGTAATCTTAAAATGCTTTGCCTTGGAGAAAAGCGTCGTGCCAATGATGACCGCGGCAAGCCCCATAACGAGGGTGCCCGTGCCGGCGGATACATTGAACGACTTCATATACTGCAAATTGAGCGAACCTGCAAGCGCCACAAGACCGTTGCCGAGCGCCAGCCCGATAATCTTAACCGTGCCGGGATTCTCGGCAAGGGTAACAACGAGGTTTTCGTTATCGCCCACACTGCGGAGCAAAAAACCGGACTTCGTGCATAAATAGGCATCGAGGAGTTTTTTTGCAATGAGCATTGCCGCAAACGCCACTATAAGATATTTATACTGAAAGAGCAAATCGCCGCTCTTTGCCGGTATAATTGAAAATACGGTGCTCTGATCCACCGCAAGAAATTCGTTCGGCTTGCCGACTATGGTGTAGTTTATGGAATAGAGCGCAGTCATGGTGATTATGCCGGAGAGCAGATCTTTAATCTTGAGTTTGACATTGAGCAGACCTGTCACGCACCCGGCGGCGCACCCTGCCGCAAACGACAGGAGCAGACACAAAAAGGGGTTCACCCCTCTTAATATCAAAAATGTTGTCACCGCCATGCCGAGCGGAAATGTTCCGTCCACCGACAAATCGGGAAAATCGAGTATTTTCAGACTTATGTACACACCGAGAGCCATTATACTGAATATAAGACCCTCCTGCAATATTCCGACCGCTATTCCCATAAAAAATTCCTCCGTTAATATAAATCAACCAAGGGGCGGTGATGAATCTCGCCCCTTGGCAAAAAGACTAATTTTGTTTGTCCTGACCGGCATCGAGCACACTCTGCGGAAGTTCTATCCCCAGGCCCTGCGCCGTTGCTATGTTAAATGTAATCTTGCTTTCTTTTAGTGTCTCATAAGGAATGCCGGACGGCTTTTCGCCTTTAAGTATGCGCGCCGCCATCTTTCCTGCCTGTATGCCGAGCTGATAATAATCGAGTCCTGCTGATGCAAGGCAGCCGTTACCGACCTGTTCTTCCTCAGATCCGAACACCGGTATCTTATTTGCATTGGCTTTCTCAAGGACTACCGAGAGCGCCGCAACCACATTGTTATCTGTCATATTGGATATGCAGTCGACACTTGATGCAAGTATCTCTGCGCCCTGAGCGACTTCAGCAGCTGTACCGATACCTTTTTCCACAATTTCAAATCCATACTGCGGTGCAAGGTCTTTGTAAATTCTGAGTGTGCTTACGGAGTTTGGCTCGCTTGTGGTGTAGAGTATGCCGATTTTCTTTGCATCGGGAAGTATCTCTCTTATGAGTTTGAGCTGATCCTCAACCGGGAGTGCATCGCTGACACCTGTCACACCGTCCATTGCCGAGCCGTCCTCTTTAACAAGTTTTGCCTCTATCGGATCGGATATGGCGTTAAACACAACCGGTATGCCCTTTTCGTAGCATGCTGTGTAGAGTGCCTGTGCTGACGGCGTGGATATGCCGCAAACAAGGTTTTTGCCCGTTGACGCAAAGTTCTGAGCTATCTGTGACGCCATTTTTATATCATTCTGTGCAGACTGGAAATCCAGTTCGAGGTTCTCTCCCTCAACTATACCATCCTCTTTGAGCCCCTCTATGAATCCCTCGCGGCAGTTATCGAGTGACGGGTGATCCGCAATTTGAGTCACGCCTACCTTGTATACATCCTGTTTTGACGAACAACCGCTGAATGCAAACATCGCAACCGATACCGCCGCAGTAAGCGCCGCCGCCTTTTTTAACATCTTCTTAATCTCTTTCATCTTTCTAACCTCTCTCTTTTCTGTTCTCATCTCGTCTGATCTCCTTTATAACAAAAAATTCTTCCGAACGATTAAATTCGGAAGAATGAAAAATTCTATACAAAAACACACACGCCAACCGCGCCTGTACATCTGCTCTCATCTTATTCATGCTAACCTAATCTAATCTGTTCTGGATATAAGTCTACATCATAAAGGCAGTTTTGTCAAGTACTTTTTTCGTATTTATATTATTTTTCTGTTTTCAACGGTTCATCGCGGCTTTTGTCACGCCGTTATCTTACCATTTCGCTCTTTGCGCCGTTGCTGTGCGCATCTATAACGCGGCAAACATCACCGAAATCACACACGGTCATGTCACCGGGAATAGTGTTCTTGACAGCCGACATGGCATTGCCGAATTTTGCCGCACTCTCTATGTCGTGATACTTAAGGATTCCAAACAGTGCCCCTGCAACATAAGCATCGCCGCTGCCTATGCGGTCCACAACCTCTATGTCCCTGTACGGTTCTTCGCAAAAACTTACACCTGCGGCGCAATCATACACGGTTGATGTAAAGGTGTGTCTGGTCGGAGAAGTCACCGTGCGCCTGGTGCTGGAAATCATCTTCAGATTAGGAAATTCATTGGCAAACTGTGCCTGTATTTCCTCTATGGTGCCGCTCTTTGCAAACATTCTGCGCGATGTCTCCTCCGAAACGAACAGAATATCTATATAATTCATTATAGATGTAATTACATTTCTTGCAGTTTCTTCATCCCATAGTCCGGCTCGATAATTTACATCAAACGAGACGCAAGCGCCGTTTTTCTTGAATTCCTTTACCATCTCTATGACCTCCCGGCGCAGTTCCTCACCCAGAGCAAGGGTGATTCCGCTCAAGTGGAAGACCTTTGTACTCGAATATACGCTTTTGTCGATGTCACTCTTGCGGAAACCGACAAATGATGAGTTTTTTCTGTCGTACTCAACCACGGACACACGCGGATATGCGCCGCTTTCATAAAAATATATCCCCAGTCGCTTGTCAGGACTGTCATCAAATGCAATATAGTCGTTGCTCGTGCCGCTGTAGCGTATTTTGTTCTCTATAAATCTGCCTATCTCGTTGTCAGGCAGTTTTGTGATTATTCCCGTGCGCAGCCCAAGCTGTGCAATTCCCGACACAACATTAAGCTCCGAACCTCCCGCCATTTTGTCAAATGTCTCGCTTTGAGATATCCTTTCTTTGCCGCCGGGAGACAAGCGAAGCATAACCTCTCCGATACCCAGTACTTCAAATTCCTTGTTATCAAGATTATCAAACATATATAATTCACTCCCATATAGACAAATTGATACATAGTAATATCAGTATGCGGCAAAATCCAATCGTGTTGCCGCATACTGATAGGCTCTTAATAAACTCAGCGCCACTTAAATGTAGCCAAACCATATATGTAAATCACTATGATAGCCACCGGCACAACAAATGTAAATACAGGTCTCATCCAGTCTTTAACCTTGAGACCCTCGCCCTCGTTAGCCTCTGCTTTGAGAGCATCCCAACCCCATCCGTAGCGCTTACTGCAGCAGAAAAGCGCTATAACGAGCGAACCGAGCGGAAGTATGTTTGTGCTGACGAGAAAATCCCACAAATCGAGCCATGCACTACCATCGGCAAATGGAACAAATCCCGAGAAGGTGCTGTAGCCAAGTGCTGTTGTAATCGCAAGGACAAATATTCCTATGCCGCATATGACGCAGCCCTTGGGTCTGCTCCAGCCGGTGAGCTCACGCACGCACGCAAGAATGTTCTCACATACCGCAAGCACGGTAGAGAGAGCCGCAAACACCATGAACAAAAAGAAAAGCGCACCCCACCATCTGCCGCCGGACATATGATTAAATACCGACGCCATGGTGTCAAACAGCAAACTCGGACCGGCATTTACCTCCACGCCGAATGTAAAGCACGCAGGAAAGATGATAAGTCCGGACACAACAGCAACGAATGTGTCGAGAAAGATTATATTCAACGATTCGCCCAGGAGCGAATGATCCTTGCCTATGTAACTGCCGAAGATAGCCATAGAGCCCATGCCAAGACTGAGCGTAAAGAATGCCTGGTTCATTGCGCCGACAATGACTTCACCGTTTATCGCAGAAAGATCAGGCACCAAGTAGAAGCTAAGTCCCTCTTTTGCCCCTGAGAGAAGTCCGCTGTGAACAGCAAGCACAACCATGAGCACAAAGAGGATGATCATCATATATTTTGTCACTCTCTCAAGTCCGCCCTGCAAATTGAAGCAGAGTATTCCGTATGCGACAACAACCACGAGTGCAAGGTACTTCACATTGAGTCCGGGGTTGGTTATCATGTTCACAAAACCGATATCTGCGTTTGTACCGGTTAAGAACTTTATGAAATAATAGAACATCCAACCACAAACAACGGTATAAAACGCCATAAGACATATGTTTCCGAACATCGCCACATAACCGTGAATATGCCATTTGGTGCCCGCTTTTTCAAGCTTTCTGTACATCATTACCGGACTTGCCTGCGAGGCACGCCCCATGGAAAACTCCATAACCATTACCGGTATGCCCAGAACAATGAGGCAAATAAGATATAGGAGCACAAACACTCCTCCGCCATACTGTCCGCACATCCAAGGAAACTTCCACACATTTCCGCATCCGATGGCACATCCCGCAGACAGCAGAATAAAGCCCAGTCTTGAGCCAAGTCTTTCTCTTTCCATAATTAAAATTCCCCTTAATGAAATATTTTTTGTCAACATACCCTTGTAAAATTGACACATATCGAATCGATTATATCATATATTTTTGATATTTTCAATAAAAATATTTCAAAAAGAGGAATTTTTCACTTTTTTTCTTTTTTCAATTTATTCAGCGATTTTCAATTTGAGCGTCATTATCTCATAGTTCGATACATCTATATACACTTCGTCGTTTTCTACCCTTGCTTTTTCGATTTCATTCTCAAGATTATCACAGATATATGCCTCTTCTATCGGTACACCTACTTTTATCCTTGCGCTCGTATGTGCATCGAAAGCGTCATACAGGCGCACTATGATGCTGCCGTCATCCTCCGCCTTTTTCACAGTGTCTATGACGATATTCTCGCTGTCACAACTCATGAACGAGTAACTTTGCGGCAGAACACCACCGTGGCTTTCCGTCTCCACAGCGCATAGCGGTTTGTTCAGCCTGTACGCCTCACGCACCGTGCCTCCCTCTCTCCAGCCACCGATATGCGGATACATAGAGTATACAAAGCTGTGATGACCTCTGTCCGCCCTGGGATTTGGGTAAGTGGCGCACTTGAGCAGCGAGAGCTTAAGCGAACTGCCTTCGGCGCTGTAGCCGTACTTGCAGTCGTTGAGTATGCTTACACCGTAGCCGTATTCGGACACATCCGCCCATTTGTGCGCGCACACCTCAAATTTAGCCTCATCCCATGATGTATTGGTATGGTTGGGGCGCTCGATGGCTCCAAACTGAATCTCATATGTCACCTTATCTGAGTGGACATTGCACGGAAACGCTGCTTTGAGCAGAACATGATCCTCACTCCAGTCTATCTCCGTCTCGAAGTCTATGCGTTTGGAATTCGGCGAGAGCAAAATTTTCTGTTCGATTGTCGATGTGCAGTATTTTTTCTTAACGATAAATCCAGCCCTCACTCCGTCGTTGTACGCCTCTATGCTCAGAACATCATCCACCGTCCACATCTTCTGTTTGTAATATGAACAGAGTTCCCACGCATCATATACATTCGGGTAGTCCTCATAAACCTCAAGGCGGTTTGCGCTCATACCGTCGGCAATCGCCTCGCGGTCAGCCTCTTTGTCATATACCGACACAAGCTCGCCCCCGGAGTCAATCTCTATTCTGACAAGGTTGTTTTCGGCGATGTTTCCGCTTACCCGGGGTACATCGTTCACGGTCTCATCGGGGTTTATTACCGTCCAACCGAGTGAAGGCACTTTTCCGGCATAAATATACTTGCCATCGATGTTCACGCACCCGTCACTTTCAAACGGATTTGGGTTATATACGAGCACTCCGCCGTCAGTAGATATATTTTCGGCAATGAGTTTTGTCATACCGCCGTAAATTCTGTTGCCGACCTCGGCAATCTCGGCATACTGTCTGTCGCTCTCCTCGTACACCTCAAAAATTGACGAACCCGGAATTATGTCGTGGAACTGATTCAGAAGTATGGTTTTCCAACTACCGTTAATCTCTCGCTGCGGATATTCCGCACCGAGCAGCGCCGCACACATTGCAGATGCAGCCTCTGCCGATTGAAACAGCAATTCGCTTTTCCTGTTGTTGCGCTTGTTCTTTCCGATAGATGTGTATGTACCCCTGTGCATCTCCAGATAAAGCTCACCAACCCATTTCGGCGTTTTTTTAAGCTTTTTGCAATTTTCCTCAAAATCTGCCTCAACTTTTTTGAAATACTCGCTTGTTTTCTCTATCTTGATATTCGGCATGCCGGGCAGACCCTTTTTAAGCCGTTCGTACTCCTCAAGCATCTGCTCTGTTGGGCCGCCGCCGCCGTCACCAAATCCGAATGTGGACAGCACGGTGTCGCTGTAACGCTTGTCGGAGAACAGCTGCCATGAATCATACATCATGCGTGCGTCAAGTTTTCTCACATAATCTTTTATCTTGCAGGCAAAAATTTCCGTGCCGTCTATACCCTCCCACATGAAGATGTCATGCGGAATCCTGTTTGTATCATTCCACTCAAGCTTGGAGGTGAAGAACCTGTCAACGCCTGTTTTTTTCAATATCTGCGGCAGGGCGGCACTGTAACCGAAAACATCGGGCAGCCAAAGTGTGCGGCTGTCTATTCCGAATTCATCCATGAAAAACTTTTTGCCGAACATAATCTGCCTTATCAGGCTCTCGCCCGAGGCAAGATTTGTGTCGGCCTCCAGCCACATTGCGCCGTCTGCCTCCCATCTGCCCTCAGCTATGCGTTCCTTTATGCGTTCATAAAGCTCCGGGTCATCCTCCTTGACATATTCATAGAGCTGAGGCTGACTGGACATAAATATGTAATCAGGATATTTCTCCATGTATCTGAGTACCGTAGAAAAGCTGCGCTGTGCTTTTTCACGGGTCTGGGCCAGAGTCCACAGCCATGCCACATCAATGTGTGTGTGACCTATGCAACTGACAGTGACATCGCTCTTGCCGCAAAGCTTGCCAAGACTTTCATCAAGTGCTGCGCAAGTCTTGTCTATGCTCGCATAGTATTCTTCACTCAGCGGATATCTCAGGTCAAGATTAATAAGCGCCTCATCAAGACAATTAAGCATCTTAACATAATCGCCGGAATTTTCGTCCAGGCAAAGCAGAGCCTCGTACGGCACTTTAATGTCGTAGTACAGCTTATTCGTAGGTACATCCAGCGTTTTTACACTTGGTTTGAACTGAACACAGGTCTCATCGAGCATACCCATGTAAAAATACACCGCCAAGTCGTATTCTTTGTCCGGCTCAAGATACATCACGGTGTGGTTTGTGTCCATTGTGCAATATGTTTTCCCGTCAAGAAATACCGTGCACTGCGGATTTGTGGGATCCCACAACCCCTCTGCTCCGGTTATGACGCTGAAAACCGGAGTTAATCTGTCATTTTTCGGCGGAGTTTTTATCTTGCCTGTGAACCAAAAATGTGCATCTTTGCCACGCAAATGAGTTTCGGTGTCATACGGCACAAATTCAATGTCGGTCGGCACGCTATTTCCGCTCTTGTACGCAGTCGGGGCATATTGCAGATTTTCAACACCGGAACAGTCTGCATAGCGCAAAGTGTCGAGTTTCTCAACCATCGTTCTGATTTTTTCCATGGTAACATTCATCAGTATCATCCTCCATACTTTAATATACAAGCATTTTCACAAAAAACTTACTCAATATGCCGTGTATCTGTAAGGACTGCAACGCTGTCAGACAGCGTGTCGAGCAGATACACAACATATACTCAGCAACAAGCAGTATCATATAATTAATCATACAACCGAAACAAATGAAAATCTACTGTTGACATGACTTATTTTTTATGGTATTGTGATAATATAAAAGATTTTACGGAGATATGATTATGGAAACACGAGTTAAAAATCTTGCCGCCAACAATGTTGACCCGGAAACGGAATATCTGTACAGGTATGTAAGGAGCGAGACAGAGGGCTTCGGCGCACACTACCATGACTATTACGAAATATTCCTTACTCTGAGCGACGGACTCACCCACACGGTAAACGGAGTCAAAACCAAGCTTGCCGACGGTGAGCTTGTGTTTGTGCGCGATTTTGACTATCATTTGTATGCCTGCAAAAAGCCTTCAAGCTTTGTCAATATCGCATTTTCGGCAGCCACCTTTGATTCCTTGACAGATTACCTCGGAGAGGGATTTCCGTGCGAAAAACTTCTTGCCGCAAAAATGCCGCCGACCGTTATGCTGGAATCCAATGACAAAAAGCGCCTGCTCGATGAATTTTCGGAATTAAACACCGTGAATTTCAACGACAAACAAATGCTTAAGACCCGTTTTCGTATACTGCTGACGGACATTTTTGCAAGATACTTCATGAACATTAACACAAGCGAGATGAACAACATCCCCTACTGGCTGGAGCGATGCTGCGAAAAAATGAAACAACCGCAAAACTTCATCTGCGGCACAGAGAGAATGTTTGACCTGTCGCAAAAAAGCAGAGAGCACACAACGCGCTCTCTGCAAAAATACTACGGTATGTCCCCCTCAGAATATGTAAACAAACTGCGAATAAATTATGCCGCAAATCTGCTCAGTAACAGCAACCTCAGCGTGACCGACATCTGTTATGAATGCGGATTCGGCAATATGTCATGGTTCTATGAGCTGTTCAGAGACAAGTACGGCATGACGCCGAGGCAATTCCGCGCAGATAACTGACACAAAAACGGAGAGCGCACACGCGCCCTCCGTTTATTTATGTCAGTTGATTATCATAACTGTTGCGGCAGCCAGCACGCCCGAACCTATAGTTCCGTAAACGGTTACATTGTTGCCGTTTTTAAGCTCGGATATTCTTCTGCTCTTGCCGTTTGTATCCATGATTGTCGTCTTGCTGTTGACGATAACCGTGTCTGTCTGAACCACACCTGTTGAAACATCGGTATGCGACACCTGGAACACATTGGCCGCCGGCGTCACGCTTACGACGGAGCCTGTCACAGTGAGAGTCTCTGTCGCTGCGGTTGTAGTTATCTTGGTTATGGTGTTGCTCTCGATGTCTACCGTCGCAACGGTGTTTGTGCGCAGGTCGTATATCGAGTTTGTCGCCGAACCGGTGATGGAATACACTGCCGATGTAGATATCGGATATGTCACATCCTCGCCGTCTACGGTAAGTGTAAGCTTGGGGTTGGACGATATGAGTATGCCGGTTATCACGCCGGATTTTGAAGTATTCTTGCTTGTGGCGCTCATCTTGGAGATTCTGCCATAGTCAAGGGTAAGCGACACCACATCACCCTCCGCAAGCTGAGATGCATCTGACGACTTGCCGTTTCGCGTAATTGCCGCATCATTCTTGAACAAATAGTCCGCGCTGTCGCCGCTCTTATCCGTCACGGTTATGCTGAATTTCGGGGAGAACGACACAGACTCAATGGTGCCGGATGCATTTGTAACTCTGTCCTCCGCCTCTATGGATTTAACCTTGCCGGACTTGATGTAGAGCTTAACAAAGCTGTTTGTCTTAAGCGAGCCTATGCCCGTGGATTCACCTTTGTATGTGATGACAACATCGCTTGCAAGCTTATATGTGGTCTTTTCGCTCGACGGCTCTACGGCATCGTCAGCAAGCAGAGCTACGCCTATTGTCGGGTTGGTGCTCGATTTGTTCACGGAAGTGAGTGCACCGCAGACGAGTTCATCAGCATTTGACGGTGCAAAATCAATCGCGTATACCTCATTGTTCTTGTATGTCACAGACGCATAATATCCCGATTCTATCTGACCTGCCGCTATTCTCTCACCGTCATATCTCAGAATAACCGTCGGGAGCAAACTGTGCGAAAATGTCGCACCGTCGGCATCTTTGAGTTTAATGATGCCGGTCACGGTGTCCATCTCGGCAACCGTACCTGATTTGAATGTGTAGCCGGTTTTATTTTGTAATTTTTTGAGAACTACTGCTGCCTGTGCCCTGGTGACATCGGTATTGGGCGAAAAAGTGTTGTCTTCCATACCGTTCATAAGTCCCTGATCTGTCACATACTTAACATATTTCTTTGCCGACGCAGGTATGGAATCAGCATCCTTGTACTCCAGACTTGCCGCTGATGTGAGGCTGTCACCGGCATCGAGTGCCTTTGTGAGCAGAGTTGCCACCTCATATCTCTTAAGACCAACTGAATAGTTGTCATCGCCGATATAGTCATCAAGTTCGTCTGCCTTCAGGACCCCTTTTAAGAGCAGATACGACACTTCCCTCTGACCGAAGTTTATTTTATATTTGCCGAGAGTGTCCGCATAAAGTTCTGCTGCCTCATCTGCGAAGGATGCATTTTCGGAATCGTTGAATCCGAGAATCCTTGATATAAGTACGAGACCTTCAAGCTTGGATATAGACTTTGACGGTTGGAAAGTGCCGTCCTCATATCCTTTGATTATGCCCGAATCCGCCATGGAATTGATGGCATCCGACGCCCAGCCGTACTGTGATGTCACATCGGGGAATGCCGCGAAAACCGTTGTGGATACCAGGCATCCGGCGGTTATGAGTGACAAAACCGATTTTTTGAATCTGAAATTATTCATTGCTTACTGCCTCCTTTGAAACTAAGTTATTTTTTATTTCATATCCACACCGAGGTACGGTATGGCATTTAACGATAGATCGGCAAAAGAACCCGAGAGTGCCTCGTAATACCCGCTGCAAGCTATCATTGCCGCATTGTCCGTGCACAAAATCGGTGACGGATAGTATGCGCTAAGATCGCCTTTCTTCATGTCAAGTTCACGACGCAAAGCGCTGTTTGACGCTACTCCACCGGCAAGTGCCACGGTTGACACGCCCACTTTATGTGCTGCTGCTATTAGGTTGCCGATGAGCACCTCAACCACGCATTTTTGAAAAGATGCGGCAATGTCCGCCTTGTTCACCGCTTCGTTCTTCTGTTCCAGGTTGTGCAAATAATTTATCACACCCGTCTTTGTGCCGCTGAAGCTGAAATCAAAGCAACCGTCACCGAATGTGACACGCTTGAAATACACAGCGTTTTCGTCTCCCTCGCGCGCAAGCTTGTCAACTTTCGGCCCGCCGGGGTAGCCCAGGCCGAGCACCCTCGCCACCTTGTCAAAAGCCTCACCGGCGGCATCATCGCGCGTCTGACCGAGAATCTCATATTCAGTGTAACCCTTTACATAGACTATGTGGCTGTGTCCGCCCGAGCATACCAGGCAAACAAACGGCGGCTCAAGTTCCTTGTGTTCAATGTAGTTTGCGCAGATGTGCCCCCTTATGTGGTGCACCGGTACAAGCGGCTTGTGTGCCGCATAACTGAGTGCCTTTGCGGCAGATACCCCCACAAGAAGCGCCCCCACAAGACCCGGCGCATAAGTAACGGCAATATAATCTATATCGCAGAGCGAAACCCCCGCTTCACCAAGTGCCTTATCTATAACCGGATTGATAGCCTCAAGATGCTTGCGCGAGGCTATCTCCGGCACAACTCCGCCAAATTTTGTATGTATAGGTATCTGTGTGGAGATTACATCGGACAAAACAGTTCTGCCATTGCGGACAACCGCCGCCGATGTCTCATCACAGGATGTCTCTATTCCCAATATCAGTGCCAAAATATCACCGCCCGTCAATCTTTCAAAATCAAAGTATAAAGCACGGCGTCCTCGCCGTTGTCAGCATAATATTTTTTGCGAACTCCAACCCGGTTAAACCCGTTTTTCTCATATAACTCTCTTGCCACGGCATTGCTCCGCCGCACTTCAAGATTAATCATAACAACTCCTTTGCCCCTGCAAACGCTCACCATGTTGTCCAACAACATTTGCGCCGCACCGCACCGACGCACATCTTCCCTCACTGCAATGCGGTCAAGGCTTGCTTCGTCGAGCACTGTCGAAAACATACAGTACGCCGCCACACCGCCGCAATCATCAATCAAAATCCATGTGTAATGCATCGGATTTTCCATGTCCGCGGTCACTGTACTTTTGCTATACGGTGTGGAGAAAATCTCAGTTTCCAGGGCACACACGGCATCAATGTGTTCTTCACTCAAACGGCACAATCTAAACTTCATGACAACTGCTCCTTTATCTCATCAAAGAGCAAGTCTACAAGCGCGGCAATCTCGTTGCAGCAAAAGTTATAGAAAACTTGGCTTTTGCCGAACGGATCCGTTATGTCATCCAGCGAATCCGAGGCGTATTCACCGAGTGTAAATATCTTGTATTTGTCGTCCGGGTACAGTTTTGTCAACTGTCTTTTCTGTTGCTGCGTCATTGTGAGCACCATGTCGGACGAATCTATGTCACTTCGGTGAATTTGCAGCGCATCGTGACCAAAACCGCTTATTCCGAAACTAAGCAGAGCCTCATTTGCCTTTGGGCTCATGGTTTCGTTGGAGTGGACGCTTAGCCCGCGCGACTGCACTGTCACATCCAAATCACTGTTTTTAAGTCTGTCCGCAAGCAGAGCCTCCGCCATGGGGCTGCGGCAAGTATTGCCGGTGCAAACAAATGTTATCTTCATAATATTTGCCCTCACACATTTACTATATTATATCCCGCTGATTTATACAGCCTGTTTTTGACGGCAACGCCTATGCCGGGTTCTTCGGCAAATTCAGCATATACAGTCTTTACACCATGCTCATCAAACAGCCGCAAATCGTAAAACAAGTTTTTTGCATATTCTTTCATGTTATTACCGGCGCTCACGACAAATTTCATCCCATCATAACTGTTGCCGCCGTATACCAATACGCCGGATTCGTCCCTTTTCGCAGTGCGTTCTATATATTCACGCCGCGCGAACTCGTCGCCGCAGACGACTATAACATCCGCCTTGGGTGAATAATGAGTATACTTCATGCCCGGACACTTTGGCTTGTCCACAGTGCCGAATATGTTTTTATCAGTCTGAGACTGCGGCACGACGGATTGCAGCATCTCTATCGTGACCGCACCGGGGCGCAGTATCACCGGACAATTTCCGCTTACATCTATCACTGTGGATTCAAGACCCACTTCGCAGTTATCACCGTTTATTATGAAGTCCACTCTGCCGTCAAGGTCTGCCGCAACATGGCGATAAACTGTTGGACTTGGACTGCCCGAAAGATTTGCCGATGGCGCCGCCACGAGGACTCCGCTCTTTGCTATGAGAGCATTTGCAATCTCGTTTGACGGATAGCGCACGGCAACTGTGTCAAGACCTGCTGTCACTTCATCTATGACCTCCGGACGCTTTTTGAAGATGAGCGTCATGGGGCCGGGCCAGAATTTATCCATAAGCGGACGGGCGAATGCAGGAATCTCCCTTGCCAGTCGGTTCACATCATCTATCTTTGCAATGTGCACAATGAGCGGATTGTCGCCCGGTCTTCCCTTTGCTTTGTATATGTTTTTTACCGACTGCGGATTGAACGCATCCGCACCGAGTCCGTAAACAGTCTCTGTCGGGAACACGACAAGACCGCCATCATGCAGACATTTTGCCGCATCATCCAGGTTGTCTTTGCCTACGGTTATAGTTTTCATCTGTTTACTTCCTTTTTTAGTTTGCACTCGCGCTGAGTTTGAGTTTCTCGCTCTGATCCGTGGTTATAAGTGCATCTATAATCTCATCCAGGTCGCCGTTGAGCACCGCCTCAAGCTTGTGCAGAGTAAGACCTATTCTGTGATCCGTCACTCTGCCCTGAGGATAGTTGTATGTCCTTATTCTTTCGCTGCGGTCACCCGTGCCGACCTGGCTTTTGCGCTCGGCAGATATGGCGTCGTTTTGCTGCTGCAAAAAAATGTCATACACCCTGGAACGCAGAATTTTCATAGCCTTATCCTTGTTTTTGTGCTGGCTCTTTTCGTCCTGACACGACACCACGACACCCGTAGGTATGTGGGTTATGCGCACTGCGGAATCGGTGGTATTTACGCACTGACCGCCCGGACCTCCGGCACGGAAAACATCTATTCTTAAATCATTCGGATTTATCTCCACTTCCACTTCCTCCACTTCGGGCAGCACCGCAACCGTGACGGTTGAGGTATGTATTCTGCCGCCGGACTCTGTAGACGGAATTCGCTGCACCCTGTGAACACCTGATTCGAACTTAAGCCGGCTGTATGCACCGTCGCCGTTTATGGCAAACGACACTTCCTTGTAGCCGCCGATATCAGTCGCGCTTGCACTGAGTATTTCGCACTTCCAGCGTTTTGTCTCGGCATACATAGTGTACATTCTCATCAGATCCGCCGCAAAAAGTGCCGCCTCGTCACCTCCGGCTCCGCCCCTTATCTCGACAATGACATTTTTGTCATCATTCGGATCTTTGGGCAAAAGCAGAATTTTCAACTCGTCATTGACTTCCTCAATGCGTTTTTTACTGAGTTCTATTTCCTCTTCAATCATATCTCTTTCATCTTTGTCAAGTCCTGCGGCAATCATCTCATTTGCCTCATCTATGTTCTCGGCAAGCGCCTTATACTCTCTGTATTTCGCTACAATCGGAGCAATGTCGGAGTGCTCCTTGCAAAGGTTTTTCCACAGTTCTATATCTGCAATGACCGCCGGATCGGCAATCTTTGATTCAAGCTCGTTGAATCTTTCTTCAATTCCGGATAGTTTATCAAACATTAATCCACCTCAAATTATACTTATGTTATTATTCTACCACAGTTTTTTCAATAATAAAAGACTGTTTTTATATTTTTTACACTAATGTAACATTAATTAAAAATATTGAAGTCATCATAATCCGCAAAAAGCTTGGTTATACGCGCTCTGACAAGCTCCATATCATCGCTCTCGAGCAGAGGATCACTTGCCAGGACCTCGCTGCATGCCTTCTGTGCCTCAAGCAAAGTATCGGCATCGGTAAAAAGATTCGCCACTTTAAGCTCGGGCAATCCGTGCTGACGCGTGCCGAAGAACTCGCCGCATCCGCGCAGTTCCAGGTCTTTTTGAGATATTTTGAAACCGTCGTTCGTGGCACACATTATGTTCATTCTCTCGTCGATCTCCTTGCCGTCGGCGTCAGTCACAAGCACGCAATAGGAACGATGCTCTCCCCTGCCGACTCTGCCGCGCAATTGATGCAACTGCGACAGACCGAACCGCTCCGCATTCTCAATCACCATTATGTTGGCATTGGGTACATCAACGCCAACCTCGATAACGGTGGTGGAGACAATCAAATCAAGTTCGTGATTCTTAAATTTTGTCATAATCTCGTCTTTTTCGTTGGCTTTCATCTTGCCGTGCAGCAGCCCGATGCGAAACTCGGGCAACACATCACACCTGAGTTTTTCCTCAAAATCCACCCCCGAAAGCGCGTCTATGGCGTCGGATTTTTCCACCAGCGGGCACACAACATAGCACTGTCTGCCCTCATTGAGCTGCTTGCGCACAAAGTTATACACCCGATCATGCATTGATGTATTCACGCGAAATGTCTCAATAGGCTTTCTGCCGCTCGGCAGAGAGTCAATCACAGACACATCGAGATCACCATAGAGTATAAGCGACAAAGTACGCGGTATCGGCGTTGCACTCATGACGAGCACATGAGGCGTAATGCCCTTTTCAAACAATTTTGCCCTTTGGTTCACGCCGAAGCGGTGCTGTTCATCTGTGATGCAAAGTCCCAGTTTGTCAAAAGCGACATTGCCCTCTATCAGCGCATGAGTGCCGACAACCGCATCATATTTGCCATCGGCTATATCCGAGAGGAGTTGTTTTTTATTCTTGACAGAGCTTGTGAGCAATGCTACGCGCAGTTTGTCGCCAAAGAATTTTTTGAGCGTGCCGTAATGCTGCACAGCAAGAATCTCCGTCGGTGCCATGAGAGCCGACTGATACCCGTTAGTACACGCAGCATAAATCGCACACGCCGCCACGACGGTCTTTCCGCTGCCGACATCCCCCTGCAACAGACGGTTCATCGGCTTGCCCGACAGAAAATCTGCGCAGATTTCGTTCACGACCTTCTTCTGCGGCGCAGTCAGTTCAAAAGGCAATGTGGCGGCAAAGCTTGCAACGCACGACACATTTTTGAACACTATTCCTTCTCCGACGGTGCGTCGGCTCTTAAGAAACATAAGCGCCAGACGCAGAACAAAAAGTTCCTCAAAGGCAAGCCTGTGCCTTGCGGCGGCAAGCTTTTCGTCACTCTGTGGACGGTGCATCTGCCGCACCGCCTCGTCTATACCCATGAGACTGTATTTATCCAATATACTCTTAGGCAGGGCATCAATAAGTGCCGGCACAGCCTCCGCTGCACCTAAGAGCGCACTGCGTATAGCACTCTGACCGAGACCCGCGACCGCATGATACACCGGGAGTATTATCCCCGTGGTGTTTGCCGATGTCGCTTTTTCCCAAGATTTGAGTTCAAATTCGCGTCTGCCGTATGCGTTTACGCATTTGCCGTAAAACACATATTCGCTCGTTTCGTCAAAATCCATCTTAAAATACGGCGACGAAAACCACTTGATGTTCATCATACCGGAGTTATCCGCCGCATTAAGCGCAAAAATGGCTATGTTGCGCCGAATATTCTTCTTGCGTACTTTTCCCTTTGGATACGCCTTTATGCAGCCAAACTCGCCCTCAGGCAGAGCGGCTATCTTAAAAAATCTGCGCCTGTCCTCGTATTCGTACGGAAAGAAATACAGCAGATCCCACACAGAGTGAACTCCGAGTTTAGCAAAAAGAGCTGACTTTTTCTCGCCAACTCCTTTGAGCACAGTTAATTCAGAATTAAGAAGTTTTACATACTTGTCAAATTCCATGTTTCTTTATTCCAACGATATATAGTAGTTATACACCGGCTGTCCGCCGAAATTCATGCTGAAATCCACCTCGGGATACATTTCCTCAAGCTCATCGCACAGCGCATCCGCCTCATCCTCGGGAGTGTCCGCACCGTAAAAGAGAGTTACGAGTGATGTGTCGTCAGTAATTGCCGATTTGACAATATTCAGCACGGAATCATGCACCGATTTGTCGTCGAATTTAATCTTGCCGTCCACCATTCCGAGAATGTCGCCGTCTTTTATCTCCATGCTGTCCACCACAGTGTCTCTCACTGCGTGGGTTATCTGAGCACTTACAACGCTTTTCATTACATCGTTCATGGAGCTTTCTATGTCGTCCGCACTCTGTGATTCGTCAAACACAAGCATACACGATATCGCCTGTGTGACGCTCGTTGTCGGAATGACAATCACATTTTTGCTGCAGATATCCCTTGCCTGCTGAGCCGCCATGATAATGTTTTTGTTGTTCGGGAACACAAATATATTATCGGCATTCATCGCATTTATTGCATCGAGAATGTCATCCGTGCTCGGATTCATGGTCTGTCCGCCCTCGATTATCCTGTCAACGCCGAGCTGGCGCAGAGTGTCCGCAATTCCCTGACCCGCCGCAACCGCAGCAAAGGCAAATTTCTTTGTCGGCTCGGGGATTTTCTCCGCCTCTGCGGCAGACCGGGCAGACACATCGTTCTCTTTTTCTTTTAACAGATTGCTGTGCTGGTTCCTCATATTCTCAATTTTGACCGTCGCAAGCGAACCTATCTTGAGTGCCTCATGCAGTACTGCATCCGGGGTGTTGGTGTGAATGTGGAGCTTCACAACCTCGTCGTCATCCACTAAAACCATGCTGTCACCCATAACCTCGACAGCAGCCTTGAAGGCAACCGTGCCCACATCGGATGATTTTTTATCTATTATGCACTCTGTGCAGTAGCAGAATTTGATGTCAACATCTTCGCTCTGTGCCCCCTCGGACACGCTCTGCATTGCGCTGTCCTCGCTCGGTTCAATAATCTTGCCGCTCTCCAGGCAGTAAAGCGCGCCCTCGAGCAAATACATGAGTCCCTGACCGCCCGAATCCACAACGCCTGCCTGTTTTAGCCGCGGCAGCAAACGGGGAGTAATGGCAAGTGCATCGTTACCCTTCTTGACAATTGCACGCAAAAAATCAGTCACATCGTCAAACTTATCTCTGTGTGAAGCGGCGTACTCACCCATAAGTCGCGCCACGGTGAGAATTGTGCCCTCGGTCGGCTTCATAACCGCGCGGTAAGCACTCTCTGCAGCATTTTCAAAAACAGTCGCAACCACGGTGCAGTCCGCCTCGTCCAAACCGACAAGGCTCTTTTGCAGTCCTCTTATCAGCTGAGAAAGTATTACGCCCGAATTTCCCCTCGCGCCGCGCAATGCCGCCGTCGCAATGGATTTTGATATATCTTCAAGCGTTCTGCCGCGCAAATCGTCAATATTTTTTACACACGACGATATCGTCATGGACATATTTGAACCCGTGTCACCGTCCGGTACGGGGAACACATTCATATTGTCTACTTCCTGTCTGTGGTTGCACAGATTGTTCGCTGCCGAGGCGAGCATATCAAGAAAGATCTCGTTATTTATATTAGCCATTGATGACACCTCACTCCTGAACTCTGAAACCCTCAACACATACATTGACATTTGCCACATCAAGACCTGTCATATGGTTGACCTGATATTTCACACTTTTGATTATGCTTGAGCATATCGCATTGATATTCACTCCATACTGGATTATAATGTGAATGTCTATGCTGACCGATTTTTCATTTACAGTGACTTTTATGCCCTTTGTGAGGCTGTCCTTTTTGAGCAGAGATGCGAACTCATCCGATTTTGAACGGAAAGCCATGCCAACAACTCCGTAACAGCCGGTTGCTATTATTCCGGCAATCTTGGATATAACCTCAGTATCGATGGTTATAGACCCTTTTGCCATTTCAAAACAAGCATTTGCCATAATTATCATCCTTTCTCAAAACGAATTTTGATTTCATACATTTTATATGTTGATTATATTCACCTTGTCGAGCGACGAGAGGACGGAGAGTTCTCTGCCGTGGCAGGTGCAGAATATTATCTGTCTGTCCTTGGCGTAATCCGCAAGAAATTCAAGTGCTGTGCGTGCTCTGGCATCATCAAGCGCCGAGAAGCAATCGTCGAGTATGACGGGGTTTTTGCTGTCATCGTCGAGTATGTCGCACAGCGCCAGACGAACCGATACATACATAAGTTCCACCGTGCCGCCGCTGAAAAACATCGAGTTTCTGTAATCGCACTCCTGTTTCACCTTTATGCCGAAACTGTCCGTCACAAACATATCATTATATTTATATCCCGTAAGTGACGAAAATATTTCGGACGCACGCTCATTGAGCGCCGGGGCGAAGATGTTTTTCATCTCCTCATAGGATTTTTCAAGAATATTTTGCGCACGAACCGCTGTTTCAAGCTTTGTCTCAAGCGCAGCTTTCTCGCTTTTGAACAGTCCAATCTGAGAGCATATGTCGTCATACGAATACTCGCCGCCGAGTTTTGATTCTATTGCTCCGAGTTCTTTTAACAAATCGCTCTTTTGAGTTTCGTTGCGTTTTATATCATTCCTCACATCGCCGTCATATATGGGCGCGTCGATTTTCGTCTTTTTTATCGCCTTGCGTATTGCACTAAGCCGCAGCGCACCGAATGCGATAAGCAATAAATCAAACACCGCCACGGCATATCCGCCGATAATTGCCGGAAGCGGAAGTGAATCTGTCACAAGCAATACCGTGGAGCACACCACTATCACCGCAAAGAGCAAAAGTCGCAGCTTCTGAGTCAGCTTTGCCGAGTGCAGTTTTTCGCTCAGCATTTCGTATCTGCCGTTTTTCGCCGAGGTATCATCGAGATTCTCACGCATTTTCTCTATGCCGCTGTCTATAC